>CAMTIM010000059.1 GCA_947072565.1 uncultured Peptostreptococcaceae bacterium
CGCAGATGCAGACGCAACATCAGACGCAGATGCAACAGCAGACGCAGACGCAACATCAGATGCAGACGCAACATCAGATGCAGATGCAACAGCAGATGCAGATGCAACATCAGACTCAGATGCAACATCAGATGCAGACGCAACAGCAGACTCAGATGCAAACGCAGATGCAGATGCAACATCAGACGCAGACGCAACATCAGACGCAGATGCAACATCAGATGCAGATGCAACATCAGACGCAGATGCAACATCAGATGCAGATGCAACAGCAGACACAGATGCAACATCAGACGCAGATGCAGATATAGATGCAACAGCAGACGCAGACTCAACATCAGAATCTAATGCAAGCAATAATAATCAATCTAAATCATGTAACAAGATAGGACCTATAAATGTTAATACACCAATAAATATATATATAACTTGTGCTTGTTGTGGTAAAAAACAAAACCATAGAGTAGATGGATATATTGAAGCTGATGGATATGAAGAAAATCATGATGAAGAATAAAAATTTAGATTAATTATTTTGTAATAAGGGGTGTAGATTAATATGAGAGATTTAGAACACTCAAATGAAAGCAAACCAATAAAAGATAAGAAATCATCACATGATAGCAAACATGTAAGTGATAGTGAATAATTTTAAAGAGTGGTCATATTTGACCACTCTTTTTTACATTCAATCTATTTTTTTACCTAAAATATTAAAATGAAGGTACTAGTTATTAACAGTAAATTCTATGAGTATACAGAGACAATTAAAAATCAAAAACTTATAAAATATATTGACGTAATTTGATTAATATTATATAATTAATTTATAAACAAAGAAAACGTGGAGAAGTACTCAAGTGGCTAAAGAGGTGCCCCTGCTAAGGGTATAGGCTGGGTAACTGGTGCGAGGGTTCGAATCCCTCCTTCTCCGCCAGTAAAAAACTATCGATTAATCGATAGTTTTTTTTATGTGATTTGACGTAAATAGACAGACGAATGGAGATGTTTTTTTGTGAAAAACAGTAAAGAAAGAGTTCGCAAAATTTTAAATGGAGCTCAAAATTTCAAGTATAAGCTAGTAAGAGATTCTCTTCTAGTTGGAATAGTAGTAGGATTAACTATTGTAACATATAGGATTCTTGCATCAAAATTAGCTCAAGTATTTATGAGCATTTATTCAAAGGGTAGAGAAAATTTAGCATTTATACCAATCATATTTATATTACTTACAGCTGCTGGATATTTTGTATCAAGACAGGTTAAAAAAGAACCTATGATATCTGGAAGTGGAATACCTCAAATTGAAGGTATTTTAATGAGAAGGCTTAAGATGAATTGGTTTAAAATCTTAATAAATAAATTTGTTGGAGGACTTATATGTCTAGGGGCTGGACTATCAGTAGGTAGAGAAGGTCCATCTGTTCAAATGGGTGCTTCTGTTGGAGAAGGTATAGCTAAGAAATTAAATAGACCAGAAGATGAAGAAAAATATCTAATAACAAGTGGGGCAAGTGCAGGTTTAGCAGCAGCATTTAGTGCGCCATTATCAGGAGTTATGTTTGCATTAGAAGAAGTTCATAAAAACTTTTCACCATTAGTTTTATTATCAGCTATGATAGCTTCATTAACTGCTGATTTTATATCTAAACAATTCTTTGGAATAATACCATCACTACATTTTGGGAACTTACCACCAATACCATTAAAGTATTACGGAGTACTTATAATATTAGGAATAACAATAGGCATAAGTGGTGTTATATTTAATAGAGGGATATTAAAGACACAAAGTATGTTTAAACAAAGCAAGATGAGTACAGAGGTAAAGATAATAATACCTTTTATAATGGCTGGAATAATAGGATTAGTATCACCTATACTATTAGGTGGCGGACATGAACTTATAATGAGCTTAAAAGAAAGCAATTTTACAATGATTATGCTAATGGTACTTATTATAGTTAAGTTTTTATTTACATTTATAAGTTTTGGGTCAGGAGTTCCAGGAGGAATATTTTTCCCATTACTTACGTTAGGTGCATTAGTAGGAAATGTGGTAGGGATTATATGCATATCGTACTTAGGTGTACCAAGTAGCTATATGATGAACTTTGTAGTTCTAGCTATGGCAGGGCACTTTGCAGCAACTGTAAAGGCTCCTATAACAGCTATAATACTAATATCAGAAATGACTGGTTCTCTAGATCATCTACTAGCGCTTTCTATAGTTGTAATTATTTCTCAGTTAACATCAGATATATTAAATTCACACCCTATATATGAAAGTTTACTAGATCGATTATTAGAAAAGGGAACGCACAAATACGAAGGTAGTTCTAGTAAGAAGGCATCATTAGAAGCTGTTGTTCATATGAATAGTAAACTTGATGGAAAATGTATAAAGGAAGTATGCTGGCCTAATAATTGTTTAGTAGTTACAATTACTAGAGGTGATACTGAAATATTACCTAAAGGTGAAACTGAAATATTGGCAGGTGACTATTTAACAGTTATGACAGATCAAAACAGTTCTTCAGAGACATTATATAAAGTAACTGAGCTAGCAGAAAGCTAAAAATTAAAATTATTAAAGAGCTAAAATCCATAATTATGAGGAGCTTAGCTCTTTAATTTTATATAAAAATAATTATATGTAAAATAGTGAATTTTGATTTATATATTATAATTTCTTTAATTATTTATATGTATTTTTATAAGGTTTTTAGTTTACAATTAAATAAGGTTAGTTTTTATTAAATTAAATCTGATAATTTATCTATTATTTATATAAAATTTCTTGTTTTTAAAATTATATAATATAATAGTATTTGGATATATTTTAAAAGATTATAGATGAAATATAACTAAAAATATAAAAAACATTAACATAAATAATAAAAGACCTTAATTTAAGGTATAAAAAATAATAGTATAATAATAAATATAACTTCAAGGTGGTAGTTTATGATAAGTATAAGCAAACTGAATGAAAATCAAGAGAGTGCAGTAAATCATATAGATGGACCGTGTATGGTCCTTGCAGGTCCAGGGTCTGGTAAGACAAGAGTAATAACTTATAGAATTGCTAATATGGTAGTAAACAAAAATATAAGACCTAGTAGTATACTTGCAATAAGTTTCACTAAGGCATCATCAGTAGAGATGAAAAATAGAGCTTTAAGTTTAAGCAATGATTATAGAATGAATAAGGTTACATATGGAACATTTCATTCTGTATTTTTTAGGATTTTAAGATATTTTGAAAACTATAGTTTAGATAGCATATTTGATGAAAAATCAAAAAGGTTAGTACTTAGGGGGATTCTTAAAAGTTTAAACGTAGAAAATGCAGATGATGATGAAACTATAGGTCAAGTTATAAATGAAATATCGTATGTAAAAAACGAACTAATGGACAGAATCGATTTTGAATCTGAAATACTAAGTAGTGATGAATTTACAAAAGTTTATAATCTTTACGAAGAACATAAAAATACAATAAATAAAATTGATTTTGATGATATGTTAATAAAAACATATTATTTATTAAAAAATAACAAACCAGCATTAGATAGAATTAGAAATACATATAAATATATTTTAGTAGATGAATTTCAAGATATAAATAAAGTACAATTTGAAGTACTTAAATTAATATCAAACCCTATAAATAATATATTTGTAGTTGGAGATGAAGATCAAAGTATATATGGTTTTAGAGGATCAAGACCAGATTTTTTACTTCAATTCGAATCATACTTTGAAAATACTAAAAAAGTATTGTTGGATATTAATTATAGATCGAAAAATGAAATAGTTGATGTAGCTAATAGACTTATAGAGAAAAATGAAAATAGATATGAAAAAGTTATAATGTGCGATCAAGGGAAAGGGGCTACTGTAAATTATGTATCTCCAGAGGATTCAGAAGAAGAAGCTACATTTATAGCTAAAGATATTTTAGAAGAAATGAAAAAACAATATACAGAGTATACTGACTTTGCAGTAATATACAGAACTAATATACAATCAAGAGCGCTTGTAGATATATTTATGGATATGAGAATTCCATTTGTAGTGAAAGACTCCGTAATAACAATATATGATCATTGGGCATCTCAAGATATTTTAGCGTATTTAAGAATAGCTTTAAATGCAAAATCTAATAAAGATTGGGTTAGAATTATAAACAAGCCTTTTAGATATATTTCTAAGGATAATGTGAATTTGGTGAAAGAAGAATCTGATTTTATAAATGCACTAATAAATAAATGCGATCTTCATCCAAAGCAAATTAAGACTATTAATGATTTAGAAATAGATTTAAGTTATTTGAAAACGTTAAATCCTAAAAATGCAATATCTTATATAAGATCAAGCTTAGATTACGATAGATACATACTAGATTATTGTTCAAATAGAAAAATTAAAACTAATGGTTTGATTGAAATTTTAAATGAGTTAGAAAGTTCAGCAATGAACTTTAAGACTATACAAGATTATATGGAACATATAGAAAGAGTTAAATCGGAGCTTATAGAAAATAAAAACAATAAAAATAGTGATGGTGTTATTTTTACAACTATGCATAGTGCAAAGGGATTAGAATTTAAAAATGTTTATATAATAGGAGCTAATGAAGGTACTATCCCACATGAAAAATCTTATGATATAGGTGATGATGAAAAGAAAACAGAACAAATAGAAGAAGAGAGAAGACTTATGTACGTAGCTATTACAAGAGCAGAAGAAAGTTTATATATAAGTTCTCCTAGCAGTAAATATGGTAAAAAAGTTTCTAAATCAAGATTTATAGATGATATTAAGTCTCCTACTAATAAAGAAATAAAAGATACAACGATAGGAGATAAAATATATCATAAAAGATTTAAAGAAGGTGTCATTATACAAAAAGAAGGAAATTCTATTAAGGTTAAATTTAAAGATGGTGACAGAACACTTGATTATAAAGTTTGTCTTACTAAGGGAATGATATGGAAAATATAAATTAACTTAATATAATATTTTTCATTATATAAAAAAGCCAGAGTAAAGTTATTTAATAACATTGCTCTGGCTTATATAAATTAAACGGTTTAATAATAAATACCTTTTTCAAAGAAATCTTTTATTTCATTTAAATCATTAGTTTTTCCAAGAGCTAGCATAAGCTTTATTCTAGCTTTTTGACCTGGAAGGTCTCCACCAAATATACATCCAATATTTCTTAAATCTCTTCCAGAACCGAAATACCCATAGCTATCAAATACTCTACCAGAGTGACATCTAGAAACTATAACAACAGGTACATTGTTTTCTCTAGCATACTTAACTCCTTCAAACATATGAGGAGGTATATTTCCTCTACCCATAGCTTCTATAATTATACCTTTATAACCATTGTCAGTAGCTAATTTTATAAATTCAGCATCCATACCAACCGCAGCTTTAAATAAAGCAACTTTTGATTCAACATTATCAGTATCAATTATTGTTCTAGGACCTACATTTTTAGCTAATACAAGCTCGTTACAATCTATTACACCTAAAGGACCTGTAGCTAGTGCTTTAAATGTATTTAAAGCTAGAGTATTTGTTTTAGTAGCCTCAGAAGCTAACATAGCCTCATTATTTAAAACAACAAGAACACCTTTACCAACAGCCTCTTTAGATATAGCTGTACAAACAGCTGAAGATAGATTACTAGGCCCGTCGTATCCAAGTTCAGAACTACTTCTCATAGCTCCTGTAACTATAACTGGCTTTGTACTAGTTATAGTTAAATCTAAGAAATAAGCAGTTTCTTCTAAACTATCCGTGCCATGAGTAATAACAACTCCGTCTATATCATCTTTTGCAAGTAAATTATTTACATAATTTTTTAACTCCATCATTCTCTCCGGTGTAATATGAGGTCCAGGTATCTCGTCAAAATTTAAAACTTCAATCTCTGCAACTTTATCAATATTAGTTACCATTGACATTATTTGCTCACCAGATAGAGTAGGTATAGCAGCTCCTACTTTTTCATCTACTGTCATAGATATAGTTCCACCTGTAAAAACTATAGCAATTTTTTTCTTTTTATTCATATATACAGCCTCCCTTAAAATATATAAATATATATTATAGTTAGATTATATCAAAAAATACCTATATAGGTCTATTGTGAAAATTTTAAATGGAAAAATAGTAAATTAAGAAATGAATATTTTAGAATTACTTAAAAAAGGGCAGAAAAAAAAGAGCTCGGGGAAGCTCTTTTTTTTCTATTAAGCTAACTTCCGTTGTCAACTTAATATAATGGATATAAAGTCTATCCGTTTAAAAGGGGTATTGGGAATAGAGATTTTAATTAAGGTTATCAGGGGGATAACCTGTATTAATAATAACAAATTTCGACAGAAAAAGCAATACTTTTTAAAAAAAATATTATTAATTAATTTGTAATATACATTGTAGTATATATTACAAATTAATTAATATAAAAAAGTACATTTAATTATAAAATAAAATATCTTTATTTTTTACTGTTAATATAAATAAAACAGTTATTGAAAAAATAAAATTCTACAAAAAAAACTAAATTAATGCATTGGGTGATAAATAGATGCAAAATATAATAATAATTGGTATATATTTTATAATATTGGTTATTAAATGTTAAAAAAAATATATAAAAGTGATATAATAAAATGATGTGAGTTTTAAATACAATATTAAGATTTGGAAACAATAAATATAAACAATCTAGTAAATTACTATTTATATATAGATGTTAAAAAATAGAAAGTTGGTGCAGTATATGGAGATATATTTAGATAATAGTGCTACAACAAAGCCATATCAAGAGGTAATAGATAAAGTAGTTTATGCACTGAATACAGACTATGCAAATCCATCTTCAATACATAGAAAAGGTATTGAAGTTGAAAAAAATATAAAATTAATAAGACAAAACATAGCTAGATCAATAGGAGCTAAAGATAAAGAAATATACTTTACATCTGGAGGTACTGAATCAAACAATACCATAATAAGAGGTGTAGTAAGCTTACATAAAAAAAGAAAAAATCATATAATATCTACAACTATAGAACATCCTTCAGTACTAAATACACTTAAAGACCTAGAAGATGATGGATGTGAAGTTACATATTTAAAAGTAGATAAAAACGGAAGAATAAATTTAGATGAACTAAAAGAAGCAATAAAGCCTACTACATGTCTGATTACTATAATGCATGTAAACAATGAAGTAGGAGTAGTTCAACCGATACAAGAAATAGGAAAATATCTTAAATCTTTAAGTGAAAAGATATATTTACATGTAGATGCGGTACAATCATACTCTAAAATTAATTTCAAGCCGTCAAGATATAACATAGACTTTATGAGTGTTAGTGGGCATAAGTTCCATGGTCCAAAAGGAATTGGATTTATGTACATTAAGGAAAATAATAGATTAAAGCCTATGCTAACAGGCGGTGGTCAAGAAATAGGAATAAGATCAGGTACTGAGAATACTCCAGGTGTATATGGCTTAGGAGAGGCTGTAAAGATAATTAATGAAAATTTAGATAAAACTATAGAAAAGATAGCTAAATTAAAAAATCTACTTAAAGATGAAATAATAAAAAATATAGAAAATATAAAAATAAATTCATCAGATGATGGAGTATGCCATATATTAAATGTTTCATTCAGTGGAATAAAAGGAGAAGTTTTACTTCATTATCTAGAGCAAAGAGGAGTTTATGTATCAACAGGATCAGCTTGCTCATCTAAGAAAAAAGGTAGTCATGTATTAAATGAAATGAAATTAACTAAAGATGAAATAGAAGGTGCTATAAGATTTAGTTTAAGTGATTTAAATACAGAAGAGGAAATTTTAGAAACTGTAAAAATAGTAAAAGAGTCTGTAAATGATTTAAGATCGATAATAGGAAGAAAATAAAATAAGAGGTGATACATTTGTATAATATACTAATAGTTAAGTACGGAGAAATCGGAGTAAAGGGTAAAAATAGATATATATTTGAAAATAAATTAATAAAAAATGTAAAGAACATGCTAAAGCCAATCGGGAACTTTAATGTTTACAAAGAATATGGAAGAATATATGTAGATTTACAAGACTACGATTATGAAGAAGTAATAGAAGAAGTAAAAAAGGTATTTGGAATAGTTGGAGTTTGCCCAGCAGTAAGAGCAGAGAAGGACTATGATAAATTAAAAGAATTAGCATTAAACATGCTAGAGGAAAAAATAGAACAAGGAGCTAAATCTTTTAAAGTTGAATCTAGAAGAGGAGATAAAAGCTTACCATTAACTTCTCAAGAGATGAGTTTAGATATTGGTGGATATTTAGTATCTCAAGTTAAAGATAGAATAGCAGTTGATGTTAGAAATCCAGAAATAAAAATAAAATGTGAATATAGAGAAAATCACGTTATGGCATACAGTGATACTGTTGCTGGATACGGAGGATTACCTCTTGGAACTAATGGTAGAGCAATGTCTTTATTATCAGGAGGGATAGATAGCCCAGTAGCATCATGGATGGTAGCTAAAAGAGGTATGGAATTAGAATGTATCCATTTCCATAGTTACCCATTTACAAGTGAGAAGTCTCAAGAAAAAGTAAGAGATCTAGCTTTAATATTAGCTAAGTATTGTGGAAGAGTTAGACTTCATAAAGTTAATCTATTAGAAATACAAAAAGCAATAGGAGTAACTTGTAAAGAAGAAGAAACTACTATAATATCAAGAAGATTTATGATGAAGATAGCACAAAGAGTTGCAGAGAAAAGATTCTGTGAAGCTTTAGTTACAGGAGAGAGTATAGGACAAGTTGCATCTCAAACAATACAAGGATTAACTTGTACAGATGCATCTGTAAGTCTACCTGTGTTTAGACCTCTTATAGCTATGGATAAAACTGAAATAATAGAGATAGCTCAAAGAATAGGAACGTTTGAAACATCTATACTACCTGAAGAAGATTGCTGTAGTGTATTCTCACCAAAGAAACCAGTAACTAAGCCTAAATTAGATAGAATAGAAATGTCTGAAAATAAATTAGATGTTGAAAAACTAATACAAGATGCAATAGATAGTATAGAAGTAGAAGATTTAGAATTTAACTAAATTAAAAAAGAAGTCCAATTGGACTTCTTTTTTTATATTTATAACCATATTAAAATGATTTTAAAGGGCTTATTTATTAAATACTTTAACGCCGAATTTATTAATTATCTTAGCTGCTCTTTGAATATCTTCATCAGTAGCATTTTCAACATCTTTTAATTCATAGTCTATACCCATGCTTTCCCATTTGTGAACGCCTAGAGTATGGTAAGGTAATAATTCTAATCTTTCAACGTTATTTAAAGTAGATACGAATTGTCCTAATTTTTCTAAGTTTTCAACATCATCTGTGATGCCAGGAACAAGAACATGTCTTATCCAAACAGGTATATTTCTTTCATCTAAATGCTTAGCTAATTTTAATACTTTTTCAGTACCAACACCAGTTAAATCTTTAGATTTTTCATCTACCATGTGTTTTAAATCAAGTAAAACTAAATCTGTATTATCAAGGATTGGATCAATTGTATCTATGTCTACAAATCCAGAAGTATCTAGACAAGTGTGTATTTGATTTTTTTTAGCTTTAGCAAATAAATCAGTTAAGAATTCTGGTTGTAATGTAGATTCCCCACCTGATGCAGTTATACCTCCACCAGAGAATTTCATATATGAAGAATATTTAAGTACTTGATTTATTATTTCATCAGTGCTGTATTCTTTTCCACCTTTAGTATCCCAAGTATCTCTATTGTGACAATACTTGCATCTTAATGGACATCCTTGCATAAATAATATAAATCTTATTCCAGGACCATCTACTGTTCCGAATGTTTCTATTGAATGTACTCTTCCTTTAACCATAATGCTCACCTCGTAAGTTGAATTTAAAATTAATTTTATTTAAATATATAATATACTGTATACAAAAATGATTTACAAATATATTATATGATATTATCTGTATAAAGTCCATATAAACTATGAACTAACTATGTTCTAACATTTAAAATTATACCCAATAATTTTATACTTGAAACTTAAATTTAAAAGTTTATTTTAATATAAAAAAAGAGTGTAAGTTGATGAGACTTACACTCTGAAAAAATTATATACTTTGATTGTTGATTTTAATAATTCTTACGGTGAGGTAAGAAGTTGTGAAGTTATAAATTAAGCCATTTTTCCGTGGAATGTTCTGTTTATAACGTCCATTTGTTGTTCTCTAGTTAACTTGATGAAGTTTACAGCGTATCCTGAAACTCTTATAGTTAATTGAGGGTATTTCTCTGGATGCTCCATAGCATCTTCTAAAGTAGATCTATCAAATACGTTAACGTTTAAGTGATGAGCTCCGTCTCCGAAGTATCCATCCATCATTGCTGATAAGTTGTTAACTCTTTCAGACATATCTTTTCCTAAAGCACCTGGTACTATAGAGAATGTGTTAGATATACCATCTTGAGAATGCTCGTAAGGTAATTTAGCAACAGAAGCTAATGAAGCTAAAGCACCACTGTTATCTCTTCCGTGCATTGGGTTAGCACCTGGAGCAAATGGTTGACCAGCTCTTCTACCATCAGGAGTATTACCAGTTTTCTTACCGTAAACAACGTTTGAAGTTATTGTAAGTATAGATTGAGTGTGGTAAGAATCTCTGTAAGTTTTGTTCTTTCTTATTTTGTTCATGAAGCTTTCAACTAATTCACAAGCTATAGTATCAACTCTATCATCGTTGTTTCCGTACATTGGGTACTCACCTTCGATTTCGAAATCAACAGCTACTCCTTGCTCGTTTCTTATAGCTTTAACTTTAGCATGCTTTATAGCAGATAATGAATCAGCACATACTGATAAACCAGCTATACCACAAGCCATAGTTCTGAATACATCTCTATCATGTAAAGCCATTTCTAATGCTTCATAAGAATACTTATCATGCATGTAGTGGATTACGTTTAATGTATTTACGTATAAGTTTGCTAACCAATCAGTGAAAGGCTCGAATTTAGACATTACTTCGTCGTAGTCTAAGTATTCTGAAGTTATTGGCTCGAATCTTGGTCCAACTTGAGCTAATGATTTTTCGTCAACTCCACCGTTTATAGCGTATAATAAAGTTTTAGCTAAGTTTACTCTAGCTCCGAAGAATTGCATTTGCTTACCTATCTTCATTGCAGAAACACAACAAGCTATACCGTAGTCATCTCCCCAGTAAGGTCTCATTAAATCATCGTTCTCATATTGAACAGAACTTGTATCTATAGAAACTTTTGAACAGAAGTCTTTGAATCCTTTTGGTAATTGAGTAGACCATAATACTGTTAAGTTTGGCTCTGGTGAAGCACCTAAAGTATAAAGAGTATTTAAAACTCTGAATGAGTTTTTAGTTACTAATGTTCTACCATCTATTCCCATACCACCGATTGACTCAGTTACCCAAGTTGGGTCTCCAGAGAATAAATCGTTGTATTCAGGAGTTCTTAAGAATTTAACCATTCTTAATTTCATTATGAAGTGGTCCATTATTTCTTGAACTTCTTCTTCAGTTATAGTTCCAGCAGCTAAATCTCTTTCGAAGAATATATCTAAGAAAGTAGAAGTTCTACCTAATGACATTGCAGCTCCGTTTTGATCTTTTATAGCTCCTAAGTATCCGAAGTATAACCATTGTACAGCTTCTTTACCGTTAGTAGCTGGCTTAGATATATCAAATCCGTAAACAGCAGCCATACCTTTTAATTCTTGTAAAGCTTTTATTTGATCAGATATTTCTTCTCTTAATCTTATTATAGCTTCGTCCATAGTAGATACGTCTAAAGTATCTTTTTGTACTTTTTTATCAGCGATTAAAGCATCAACACCGTATAAAGCAACTCTTCTGTAATCTCCGATTATTCTACCTCTACCGTAAGCATCAGGTAATCCAGTTACTATACCAGATTTTCTAACAGCTCTCATTTCAGCAGTATAAGCATCAAATACTCCTTGGTTATGAGTTTTTCTGTATTTAGTGAATATTTCACTTATCTCAGGATCACATTCGTATCCGTAAGATTTACAAGAGTTTTCAACCATTTTGATACCACCAAATGGCATAACAGCTCTTTTTAATGGAGCGTCAGTTTGGAAACCAACTATTGTTTCTAATTCTTTATCTAAATATCCTGGTCCATATGCATTGATCAGAGATACAGTTTTTGTATCAACATCTAAAGTTCCACCATTGTCTCTTTCTTGTTTGAATAAAGACATAGCTTCTGCCCATAATTTGTTAGTGTTTTCTGTAGCTCCAGCTAAGAAAGAATCATTTCCTTCGTATGGAGTGTAGTTTGCTTGGATGAACCCTCTAACATCTATTTCTTTAGTCCATCTACCTTCTTTAAATCCTTGCCATGCATTCATGTGAATAGCCTCCTTGTTAAGTCCGGTTTAAATTTTTTTTAAATCAATTTTGATTTGTTATTTTTTTATTTTAAAATTCTAAAATTGTATATATATAAAATCTAGCTAGATGTTTTTTAAACAAGATAATCATAACATAAAAACAGTATTTTGTATACAATATTTTATTAATAAATTGTCGATTATCGGTTTAAAAAACTTTTCTTACTTTTTTTGTTTTTATATTTATACCCACGCATCACTCTATTAAACACAATAAAGTTTAAATATATAGAATATCTGTGTGAATTTTGAATACCTATTTATATATAGAGGAGGGATGTTTATGTTCATTATAGTATTACTATTTTTAATTGGTTTTATACTTATAAGTAAAGGAGCAGATATATTTATAAACTATACAGTATTAATAGGAAAGAAAACTAATATATCTGAGCTTATATTAGGCGCAACTATAGTAAGTTTTGCAACAACGTTACCAGAACTTACAGTATCATTATTCGCATCACTTGATGGCCACACAACTATGAGTTTAGGAAATGCGCTAGGCTCAATTATATGTAACACAGGATTAGTTTTAGGACTAGTAGCGCTAATAAGCCCATTTAAAGTAGATAAAAATATGTTTTTATCAAAGTCATCATTATTATTACTATCAGTAATAGTACTAATAATAATCGGATTAGATGGAATGATAGATAAAAAAGATGGAATTATACTTTTAGTAATGTTAGGTATATATATGTATACTAATTACAAAAGTGTTTGTGATGACAATAAAAAAATTAATAGATTAAGTACAAAAAAACAAAAGACTACATTTAAAGAAGTACTTAAGATAGCCATATTTTTTACACTAGGATTAATAATGATGGTAGTAGGGTCTAAATTACTTGTTGATAATGGAGTAAAAATAGCTCAATTCATAGGAATACCACAAGGTGTAATAAGTCTTACGGTAATAGCGCTTGGAACATCTTTGCCAGAACTAGTTTCAGCTATAACTGCTATAAGGAAGAAACATCATGCTATATGTGTAGGAAACATATTAGGTGCCAACATATTAAATATAGTATCAGTAATTGGAATTTCATCTATTCCTAATAATATCCCTATATTAGCTCAGACTATGAAAATAGATTTTCCATTTATGATTTTAATATTACTTACATTAATATTACCTACTATTAAAAAATCTAAGCTATATAGATGGCAAGGTATACTAATGATGGGTATATATTTTACATATTTAATAACACTATATTTAATGTATATAGCGTTGTAATACCAGGCTTAAGTTTATATCGTCGTGAATATTATATGGCCTTAGAGGGGAAAATACTAATTGCATATTAACCCAAAACAATATATAATAGATAAATCAAGGTAAATTGATAACGGAAAGGAAATAATATATGAACACAATAAAATTTGAAGATTTACAAATTAACGACGATATAAAAAAAGCAATAGCAGAGATGGGGTTTGAAGAGCCATCTCCAATACAAGTACAATCTATACCTGTAATATTATCAGGTAAAGACGTTATAGGACAAGCTCAAACAGGAACGGGAAAAACAGCAGCATTCAGTATACCAATCTTAGAAAAGGTAGACCAAAATGATAGAAGTTTACAAGCAGTAGTACTTTGTCCAACTAGAGAACTTGCAATACAAGTTTCTTCTGAAATAAAGAAAATAGGTAAATATATGCCCGGAGTAAAAACTTTACCTGTTTACGGTGGACAGCCAATAGATAGACAAATAAAATCATTAAGAAGTGGAGTTCAAGTTGTAATAGGTACTCCAGGTCGTGTTATAGACCATATAAATCGTAAAACATTAAAATTAGATAACGTAAAAATGGTTATATTAGATGAAGCAGATGAAATGTTAGACATGGGATTCAGGGAAGATATAGAGATGATATTAAGCAAGACTCCAGAAGAAAGACAAACTACTTTCTTCTCAGCTACAATGGCTAGGGGGATATTAGACTTAACTAAAAAATATCAAAATGATCCTCAACACATAAAAGTTGTTAGACAAGAGCTTACAGTTCCTAACATAAAGCAACATTATATAGAAACTAGATCATCTAATAAATTAGAAGTATTATGTAGATTAGTAGACGTTTACAACCCTAAGTTATCTGTTGTTTTCTGTAACACAAAAAGAGGAGCAGATGAATTAGTTAGTGACTTACAAGCTAGAGGATACTTTGCAGATGCGCTACACGGGGATTTAAAGCAAACTCAAAGAGATATAGTTATGGATAAATTCAGAAACGGAACAATAGATATATTAGTAGCTACAGATGTTGCAGCTAGAGGTATAGATGTTGATGACGTAGAAGCAGTATTTAACTATGATTTACCACAAGATGAAGAGTACTATGTACACAGAATCGGTAGAACTGGTAGAGCTGGTAGAAACGGTATATCATTCACTTTCGTATTTGGTAAAGATATGAGAAAAATGAGAGATATAGAAAGATACATCAAAACTAAGTTAGTTAAGCATGAGATACCTTCAATAGCGGACGTTGAAGAAAAGAAAGTTAATGCATTCTTTAGTCAAGTTAAAGAAGTTATAGAAGCTGGTCACTTAACTAAGCAATTACAATGGATAGAAAGTTTCTGTTCTGATTCTGAAGCAGATTATAGTACAGTAGATGTAGCTGCTGCACTTTTAAAATTAGCTTTAGGTGAAGATAAGCAAGAAATAGTTGAAGAAAAACCAAGAGAACGTAGAGAACGTGGTGAGCGTAGAGAACGTACTGGTGAACGTAGAGAACGTAGAGGATCTACTGGAGCTCAAGAAGGAATGGTTAGACTATTTATAAACGTAGGTAGAAATCAAAGAGTTCAAGCTAAAGATATCGTAGGTTCTATAGCTGGAGAAGCTGGAATCCCAGGTAAATTAGTTGGATCAATAGACATATATGACAAATATACTTTTGTTGAAGTTCCTAAGGAAAATGCAAAGAAAGTATTAGAAAAAATGAAAGACATAAAAATAAAAGGTAACAAAATAAACATAGAGCAAGCTAACGTAAGAAAAAAATAGTTATTTATAAGGCATGATTAAATTTAATCATGCCTTTTTTGCGTTAAAAATAAAAATAGTATTTACAAAATATAAAGTTAAACTTACTATCATAAATAAGAATCAATAAATAATGCAAAAAATACATAAAATAAGTGAAATACAAAAATAACATTTATAAATGAAAGGGACATTTTATATGGACATACTAAGTCATGGATGTACGCTAGATTGTTTTGATGCTTGTAAGTTTAATGTATATGTAGAAGACGGCAAAGTTTTAAAAATAGAAGGTGATAAGAATCATCCATACACTAAAGGCTTTATATGCAAAAAAGGTAGAGCTCATTTAGATAGATTAAATCATAAAGATAGAATATATAAACCACTTTTAAAAATTAATGACGTATGGCAAGAAATTAGCTTTGAAAAAGCAATAGAGATAATTAGTGATAAGTTAAAATATTATAAAAAGCAATTTGGAACCCAATCGATTATTTATTATGAGCAATATGGGAGTGGTTCAATTTTAAAAAGTATAGGAGAAATATTTTTTAACTTTTATGGAGGTGTAAGTATACCAAAAGGAGGTCCTTGTTGGAGTGCAGGTATTAAAGCTCAAAAATATGATTTTGGATCTGTAAAATCACATTGTATAGAGGATATGTTAAACAGTAAAAATATATTTGTATGGGGTAAAAACCCAGCTTATACAACTATACACACTATGCAAATGATAAACAAAGCAAGAAAAAATGGAAGTAAGCTAATAGTTATAGACCCTATATTTACAGATACAGCAAAAGTAGCTGACAAATATATAAGAATAAATCCCGGAAGTGATGGAGCTCTAGCTTTAGCTATGATTAAGATAATCTTTGATCAAAATTTACAAGATATAGATTTTATTAATGACTATGTAGTAGGTTATGAAGAATTTAAAACTTATACAGATACCTTGAATTTAGAGTACTTAATTGATGAATGTGGAGTAGCTGATAGTGAAATAAGAGATTTAGTAAAGATATACACTGATAAATATAGTACAATTTATATTGGATATGGAATGCAAAAATATAAAAATGGTGGAAATACAATAAGGTTAATAGATGCATTGTGTGCAATTACAGGTCAAATAGGGGTTAGTGGTGGAGGTGTTAACTATGCTAATATGGTATATCCTAATGTATTAAACTTAGATCCCTATAAAAGTGGTAAATATGCAAATAACAGAGAGTTTTATGTAAGTCATATAAGTGAATTTATCAGTGAATCTTTAAATAAAAGTAAAGATGAAATTCCTGTTAAAATGGCAATTATAACAAAGAGCAATTTATTAAATCAATTAGCAGGTCTTAATGAATTAGAAAAATCCATGTCTAATATAGAATTTAAAGTATGTTTTGATATGTTTATGACAGATACAGCAAAGGCTTGTGACTTGTTTATACCATGTACAAATACTTTAGAAAGTGAAGATATAGTTTTTAGTTCTATGACCAATCCATATATAATTTACAATGAAAAAGTAGTAGAACCCAAAAATAAATTAATGGATGAATATTATTTTTTTAGAAAATTAGCAAATGAAATGGGTTTAAAAGCTTATCCTAAAGTCTCTAAAGTTGCGTATTTAAGTAAAGTAGTAGAGCCCCTAAAACAGTGTATTCTAAATATAGACCTAGAGAAAATTAAAAAGGAATATATAACAATACACAAGAAAGTAGCATGGAAAGATAAAAAGTTTGAAACTTTATCAGGTAAATTTGAACTATATTCAAAGCTAGCTAAAGATGATGGTCTAAGTGCAATTCCAAAATGTATAAGTTATAAAAGGGAAAATAAATTTAGACTTTTAACAAATCATGCTAGAGATTCAATAGCAAGTCAACATATTATGGATAAAAAATGTATATCACAAGCATTTATTAATGAAAAAATGGTAACTAAACTAAGTATACAAAATAAGGAAATTGTTCATTTGAAATCAAAAAAGAATAGCATAAGAGTAGAAATAAATATTGATGATAATGTAGGCGATTATATTGTAAAGATGTATGCTGGATGGTGGAAAGAAAATGGTAATCCAAACTTTATAATAGAAAGTGGAATATCTGATATGGGTGGACAAGTTACATACAATGAAACATTCGTAGACATAATAAAACAAAACTAGCTAAATTTCATTGAAGGATAAAAGTGTTAATAAAGAGAATTCATTAGAAGTTAATTACTTTAAAGATAGTAAGGGGGCATACTAATGATAAAATATTCTTTAGACCAAAAAAACCTTTTAATAGAGTTTATGTCTACAGAACTAGATCATCATATAACTAATGAAGTTAGGGATGAAATAGACAATATATTAATTTCAAAATCAGTCAAAAATATAATATTTGATTTTAGAAATATTAACTTTATGGATTCATCAGGTATAGGTGTAATTATAGGGCGATATAAAAAAATTTCTAGTGATGGTGGAAAAGTATCAGTAATAAACATAAATGATAGAGTAAAAAAAGTCTTTGATTTATCAGGGATGAATAAGATAATAGGCATTTATGATACATATGAAGAAGTAGTAAGTTCTTTGTAAGGGGGAAGATATTATGAGTAATATTATGGAAGTTAAATTTTCTGCCAAATCTGAAAATGAAAGCTTAGCGAGAGTTATAGTTGCATCTTTCGCAGCAAAGTTAGATCCAACATTAGATGAAATGGCAGATATAAAAACAGCAGTATCAGAAGCTGTAACTAACGCTATCATACATGGGTATGATGAAGATGAATCTAAATTTGTTTATTTAAGATGTGAAATAGAAAAAAATATAATAAAAATTGTAGTAGAAGATAGAGGAAATGGTATAGACGATATTCAAATGGCTATGCAACCACTTTATACATCAAAGCCGGAACTTGAAAGATCAGGAATGGGATTCACAGTTATGGAAAGTTTTATGGATGGTGTAGCGGTAAGTTCAATAAAAGGCGACGGAACTAAAATAGTTATGACAAAAAAAATAAACTTACCTAAATAAAGTCCAAAAAGAATAGAGGTTTTATTATGGGGATAACTGTAAGAAAAGAAGAGAAAAGGGTATTGCTTAGTCATGAAAAGACATTAGAATTAATAGATAAAGTTCAGCATGGGGATGAAGAAGCTAAAGAAATTTTAATATCTAGCAATTTAGGTTTAGTTAGAAGTGTTGTTACAAAATTTTTAAATATAGGTTATGATAGAGACGATTTATTTCAATTAGGTTCAATAGGGCTTATGAAATCTATATATAAATTTGATCCTAGCTTCAATGTTAAGTTTTCAACTTATGCAGTACCAATGATTTTAGGAGAAATAAAAAGGTACTTAAGAGATGATGGGATGGTTAAGGTTTCTAGGTCTTTAAAGCAAATAGCGATAAAGGCTAAGACGCAAAGTGAAATATTAACTAAACAATTAGGAAGAGAACCTAGTATAGAAGAAATAGCAAAAGAATTAGAAATAGAAAAAGAAGATTTAGTAATGGCAATGGAATCTAATTTTTCAGTAGAATATTTACACAGTGTAATTCACGAAGAAGAAGGTAACCCAATATGCTTAATAGATAAAATAAGCATGAAAGGTGAGAGCGAAGAAGAAAAAGTAATTGATAATCTATTACTTAAAGAAGTATTAGGTAAATTAGAAAAAAGAGAAAGACAAATTATAATGCTTAGATATTTTGAAGATAAAACTCAAAGTGAAATTGGAGATTTACTCAACATATCCCAAGTACAAGTGTCAAGAATTGAAAAGAAAGTACTATCAAAATTAAAATCATATATTAGTTAAAAATAAACCTCTAATACACATAAGTAAAACTTATGTAAAAATTAGAGGTTTATTTTTTGATATTCAACAGATAATAAATAAGAAGGAGGTATTATATATGGAATATATTTACTTAATACCTAAAAGTATAAAACCCTTTAAAACAAACAAACCTAGTATTTATTTAGAAGATATTTATGCAATATATCCTAAAGATTGTGAAAATAAATTGAAAAATATTTGTTTGAGGCAATATAAAGAAAATGTTTCTAATTATGATGTAATACATTTAGGAGAAATTATACAATCTGTAAATGATAAATTTCCTAATTTGCATCTTAATTTTTTAAAACCTGATGATATTATAATATTCTTCGATGATTGTAAAAAGGATAGAACAAAATATATAAGAGTATTTATAGTATCTATAGTAGTGTTAATGGGATCTATAATGGGAATAATGAATTTTCATGCAGACGTCAATATGGCTCATTCTCAATTTATGATGGTAGATGCAATAACAGATAACCCTAAAGCGTATATGCCGTATTTTCAATGGCCATACTCAATAGGAATAGGTATAGGAGTAGCCTTATTTTTTAATAAGTTTATACCTACATACTCAAAGGGAGAACCTAGCCCGCTAGATTTAAAAATGATTTCTTTAGATGCAGAAATTCAAAATCAATTAAGAAAGAAATGATGAGGGTATTATGTGAGAGGATTTTTAATTTTATTTGGATTATCATCAGGAATAATGGTTGGAGCTGGTGTAGTTGCAATACTTATATTAGTAGGAATTATACCGAGAATGGCACAGGTAAGTAATACAAAAGAATATATACACATTTATGAAATATTGCTTGTACTAGGTGCACTTTTAGGTGGCTTTATCTCTATTCAAAATATTCACGTTGATATAGGTAAGCCTGGAGCAATTCTATTTGGAATAGGCTATGGAGTGTTTGTTGGATTTTTAAGTTCTGGGCTTACAGAAGTATTAGATTATATTCCCGTAGTATCAAGACGGCTTAAGATACCTACAATGGGGCTAAAGTATATAATTATAGCTATGTTAATTGGAAAAGTAATAGGTTCATTTATAGGGTGGACAATTATAAAAGGAGGTTAGGTTGTTGGATAAAGATTATAAAAAATATGTTGAGGAAATTAGTCCAAAGCCAAAATATTTAAAAAACTATACATTGGCATTTATTGTAGGAGGGCTTATATGTGTAATAGGTCAAATCATAAATGATTTGTATATGAACTTTATGCATTTAGATAAATTATCATCTGCAGGAGCTACATCGATAACATTAATTTTTATAGGAGCATTGCTTACAGGTCTAGGAGTATATGACCTTATAGGGAAAAGGGCAGGAGCTGGATCTATAATTCCAATAACAGGATTTGCAAATTCAATAGTGTCTCCAGCCATGGAATATAAACGAGAAGGTTATGTACTTGGAGTGGGAGCTAATCTATTTAAAATAGCAGGTCCAGTATTAGTATATGGTATAGGATCATCTATTGTATGTGGATTTGCATATTATGTTATTACTCTTGTAAAATAAGGAGATGAAGTTGTGAAAAGCAAACGAATAGGAAGCAGAACAGTAAAATTACAAAATAAACCGACTATAATATCAGCATCATCTGTTGTAGGGCCTAAAGAAGGTGAGGGTCCTCTTAAACAATATTTTGATATGATTTTAGAAGATGATTTATGTGGAGAAAAATCATGGGAACTTGCTGAAAGTAAGATGGTAGAAACAGCTATGAAAGGTGCTGTTAAAAAAGCTGGCAAAAAATTAGAAGATGTTAACTATCTTTTAGGAGGGGATTTAATAAATCAGTTGCTTCCAGCATCTTTTGCAGCTAGAGAATTATCTATTCCATTTTTTGGAATATATGGAGCTTGTTCTACTATGGCAGAAGGAATGTGTTTGAGTTCGATGCTTGTAGACGGTGGCTTTGCAGATTTGATTTTATCGGGAACGTCTAGCCATTATTGTACTGCAGAAAGGCAATTTAGATTTCCACTAGAACTAGGAAATCAAAAGCCAATGACTGCTCAGTGGACAACAACTGGAGCTGGTAGTGTGCTTATAGCACCTAATGGAATAGGACCTAAAGTAGAGTATGTAACAGTAGGAAAGGTAATAGATAAAGGAATCGATGATGGAAACAATATGGGTGCTGCTATGGCTCCAGCAGCTATAGACACTATATACGCTTACTTTAATGATACAAAAGATGACCCAAATAGCTTTGATTTAATAGCAACAGGTGACTTAGGTAAATTAGGAAAACAAATAACTGAGGACTTACTTAAAGAAAAAGGAATTGACATATCTAAAGTATATACTGACTGTGGAATAGAAATATTTGATTTAGAAAAACAAGATGTTCACTGTGGAGGAAGCGGTTGTGGATGCTCGGCATCTGTATTTGCTGGATATATTTATAATAAATTAATTAAAAAAGAGTTTAATAAGGTTATGTTAGTGTCAACAGGAGCATTATTGTCTCCTACAAGTACATTACAGAAACAAACTATACCATGCGTTGCACATGCGGTGGTTATAGTTAATGAGGAGTGATGCTATGTTTATGGATTATATAAAAGTTTTTTTAGTTGGAGGAACACTTTGCTTAATTGCTCAAATCCTTATGGATTACTTTAAAATGCAAACTCCATATGTGATGGTTACTTATGTAACTAGTGGAGTTATTTTAACGTTTTTAGGCGTTTATAAGCCAATTGTAGAATTTGGTGCTTCTGGTGCAACAGTTCCTATAATAGGATTTGGATATTCACTTGCAAATGGTGTAATCAAAGCAATTGCAAAAGATGGTTTTTTAGGGATATTTACAGGTGGGATAACTGCGACAGCAGGTGGAATAGCAGCGGCTATATTCTTTGGATATGTAATGGCTGTTGTATTTACACCTAAAGCAAAGCCATAAAAAAAAGCTAACTATTTATTAAAATAGTTAGCTTTTTAAATTTGAAATTTTTATACTATTGAGCTGGTGTCTCCGGAGCAACCGGAGTAACTGGAGGAGTTACTGTTCCGCCACCACCATTATCAGTAGGAGGAGGAGTTACTGTTGCGCCGCCACCATTATCCGTAGGAGGAGGAGTTACTGTTTCACCACCGCCACCATTATCTGTAGGAGGAGGAGTTACTGTTTCACCACCGCCACCATTATCTGTAGGAGGAGGAGTTGTTTCCTGACCTTCATCTGGATTTTCTGGAGTTTCAGGTGTTTCCTCTTCTTTTGGTTTTTGTGGAGTTGATGGATAGCTAGTATATCTTGAAGGAGATGTTCCTTCTATAAATGCAGCATTTGAGCCGCCAGATGTTCTACCACCATCAATTAAATTAATTCTTGTAAAGTATACATTATCAGGTACTTTAAATTTAGTAACTGTTAAGTTCTCATGCACTTGTCTCATTATTTTAGACCATAGGCTTGCAGCGGTACCACTACCACCTTCTACACTTCTACGAGAAATAATTTGTCCTGTATTAGGATTTTTTCTACCACCATCATCACCGATATAAGTTGCACCAACATAATATGGAGTATACCCTACAAACCAAGCATCTAGTGCACTATTTGTAGTACCTGTTTTACCAGCTACTGGCATTCCACCAGGTATTGCTGCTTTTTTAGCTATACCTTCAGTTACAACTGATTCAAGCATATCAGTTACGACATATGCTACTTCTGGGTCTACAACCTTATGTTCGTCAGGCGTATTTTTAACTATTAGTTGGCCATCGTAGCTTGTTATAGTAGTAAATATTGTAGGTTCTACATAAACTCCGTTATTAGCTAAAGTACCATACGCAGAAGCCATTTCAAGTGGAGAAACACCTTTTGCCATACCACCAAGCGTTAAAGCTGGGAATTGTCTATCATTATTACCTTCTTCACTAGTTTTAGTATCTACTACTGTTGATATACCAAAATTCTTTAAATAATCTATCATTATATTAATACATTCTTCTTTAGAGTTTCCAAGCGTTTCTGCTGTTTTTATAGCTATAGTATTTGAAGAATAAGCAAGAGCCTTACGTAAACTCATAGTTCCTACACCAGGAGTTGTAGTATTAGGATTCCATCTTCCGTGATCAAACTTATAGCCACCTTTAGCATCACTAAATGCTTTTGATTGTGGAGTTAAAGCATCAATAGCAGGAGTATAAACTGATAGAGGTTTTATTGTTGAACCTGGCTGCTTAGGTTCTGTAGCTCTATTTGTACCTTTTCTTCCAGTTATATGTCTACCACCAACTAAGGCTTTAATACCGCCATTTCTATAGTCTAAGATAACCATTGATGATTGTGGTTGAGGAATATTATCTATATCTGAATTACTCCTATGACCGGGGAAGTTACTACTTTTATTATATTCTGTTTCTAATATATTTTGCATTTTAGGATCAATAGTTGTATTTATTATCAATCCACCATTACGAAACATGTTTAAAGCTTCATCTCTAGTGCTACCTTGTTTCATCAAGGCATCTACAACCTCATATTCTATAAGGTCTTCAACTGAAGAAGATACTTTATCCGCAGACTTAGGAAGTTTTATTTTTATTTCTTCTGCAATTGCAGCATCGTATTCTGCTTTAGTTATAGATTTAGTTTCTAACATTTTATTTAAAACAATTTCTTGTCTTTTCTTAGCCTCAGGGTTGTTTATAGCTTTTCTAACAACTACAGCTCCTGTTTGTAGTTGCTTGTATGTATCTTTATCAGGGATAAGTCCCCAATCGTGTAATTTCTCTACCATCTTTAATTCTGTATCAGTAGCATCATCAAGAACGTCATCAGAAGTATTAACAAAGAATAATAATTTGTTTTCTACATCTTCTTTAGACTCACTTCCATCTAATTTAGAAGTCATGTAAGCTGAGTATCTTGAAGGGTTTTTAGTTGATCCTGCAAGTAGAGCAGATTGTGCAAGTGAAAGGTCACTAGCATGCATATCAAAGTATCCATGAGCACCAGATTCAGCACCAGCAAGTCCTTTACCTACGAAGAAGTTATTTAGATAAACTTCCAGGATATCATTTTTGCTTAGAGACTTACTCATCTCATGAGCATAGTATATATCCTTAATTTTACGAGGTAGACTTTGCTCTTTAGAAGTTAACAACATTTTAGATACCTGCATAGGTATTGTACTACCACCTTGCTTAGTACCAGTCAATGTTTTAACTACAGATCTAAATAAACCTTTGACATCGACACCACTATGTTCATAGAAACGCTCATCCTCTATAGCAATAACCGCTTTTTTCAAATATGGAGACATGTTATCTAATTTTACTGGCTCTTTTTTGTTTATACTAGGAGCATTAGATAATAAATCACCTGTAGCATACCTAATTTTAGTTGTTTGATAAGTTTTTTCATCTAAAAGAGCTTTAGTAACTGGCTCTACATTTTTTAGTGAAGCGAATACCAAACCTGTTCCTCCGGCAACACCTACTACCAATAAAACAAGAAATATTATCCCAGCAACTCTAAAGAATTTAAATTTATCATTTTTCTTGCTAGGTGTAGGCCTTTTTTTATTGTTTTTATTTGAAGTGCTAGCCTTATTATTAGAAGAACTAACTGTTTTTCTTCTAATTTTATTTTTATTTTCATTGTTATCATTACTCATTAAGTTTAACCTCCTTACTTAATGCAATATTATACCACATATGTGAATAATTTTCTAACTAGATAATCAAAATGAAGATAATAGTAAAATAAACTAAGACATGTGTAATAACTATTTTTATCTAATAGTATAAAAAATATGTGGTGGTTTATTATATATTTAATTATTCAAAATAAAATGTTTTTATTTATATAATATAAAAAGCAAATACTTAATAGTTTATACATAAAGTATTAGGGGGGACTGTTATGAAAAATAGAAAAATTGACTATAAAAGTAATAACTTTAAAAAGAATCTAATAGTAGTATCAGCTATGTTTCTCTTATCTGTGTTAATAGGCAGTTTTATATATGTAGACACTAGTTTAAGACCGACTATAAAAGTATTAGCAGAAACTAAGGCACTTGAGCTTGCAAATAGATCTATAAACAAGGCTGTTGGAGAAATAGTTAAAGACAGAATAGACTATTCTGATTTGATGCATACAAAATTAGATTCTGATGGAAAGATAACAATGATTCAAGCAAATACCATAATGATGAATAAAATAGCTGCAGATGTAGCTTTAAAGATTCAAGAAGAATTAAAACAAGTAAAAACAACAACTTCATACATACCAATAGGAACTGCTCTAGGAAGTCCTATATTAGCTAAATATGGACCACAATTAAAAGTATCTATAGAACCAATAGGAACTGTATCTGTTGATTTTAAGACTAATTTTGAATCATCAGGTATCAATCAATCAAGACATAGCATTTATTTAGAGGCAAAAACTCAAGTAAAAGTAGTAATACCGCTTACAACATCAACTAAAGAAGTAAAATCAAAAATACCTATTTGTGAAACAATAATAGTAGGAGATGTACCTGGTAGTTACGTCAATATACCTGAAGAAAACGTACCTAATATATTACCAAAAGTAAAAATCAATGGAGTAAAATAATTAAGTAAAGTCAGTTGTGTAAGTTAGCACAACTGACTTTGTTAATATTAGTCTTCTAGCATCCACTGAATAAAAATAGCATATCCAAGAGTAGGATCATTTTCAACTGCATGAGATATGGCACCTATTATCTTGTTATCTTGAACTATAGGGGTACCACTCATACCTTGAATTATACCACCAGTCTGAGCTAATAAATCTTTATCAGTTATTTTGATTTTAAAAGTTTTTGATTGTGGAGTTCTTTGTTTTTGAATGCCTACAATTTCTATATCAAATTGTTCACAACCATATGAAGTATTTTGTAAAAGTATCTGAGCCTTACCTAATTTAACTTCATTTAAAGATGCAACTTTATATGATTTTAAACCAGATGTATTAAATCCTATTACATTTCCTTTTATACCAAATTCTGTGTTTGTGTTAAATTTACCAATTAAATCTTTTCTTTGGGCACTTATTGAACCAACACTACCTTTAAAAGATTTTTGAATATTTAAATCTTTAGTTGTAGAAATATGACCACTTTTTATTGGTATTTTCTTTGAAGAACCAATACTTATGGGATGTCCTACAGCACCAAATTCTCCTGTAGATGGATTTATATAAGTTAATGTAGCAAATCCACATAACAAGTTATTAAAATTAACTTTTTCTAAATCTTCTTTATTAGTATTTACTATAAAGTTATTTTCTCCTCTTTTTACCAAAACAGATATCTTATCACTTGAAGATGTTGAAGATAAAATATTAGAAAAATCACCATAATTATTAACTGGAATATTGTTAACCTTTAATATAGCATCTCCTAAAGAAAATGGTGACCCTTCTACAGAGTTTCTTACAATTATATTTTTTAACTCAGCATCGATTTGAAGTACATTACCAATAGGCATTAAGTAAGTATTATCAAATTTTTCATTAGACTGTGCATAAATTAAATTATTTGAGAAAAAATATAATAAAAAATATACAATTAAGATAAAATTTAACTTTATTAATCTTTGTTTTTTCAAAGTAGAAATTTGGAAACTCATAAAACACCTTCTTTCTGTCAAAACTTAAGTGATTTATCGGTGCCTTAGAACTATTTTGCGCACTAATTTAATTTTGATGCTTGGAAAAGTGAAGCAATAAAACCGGAGTTTACATAAATAAATAATTAATAAACTTAATAGGAAAATTTAATATTAGAATACATATATAAACAATAAAATAAAGCATATATTTCGCTTTATTACTTACGTTATTAATAAAATTATAAATGAAAGAGAATATAAAATAAGCTAATGGAATTTATGTAATATTTAAGCAAAAAATAAAATACTCAATTATAACAATATAAATTAAGCATTTTATTTTTTCTTTATTTTTTTCTTTTTTTTATTACAGTCCTTTTTTTTATGATTTTTGTTTTATTAGATAAATTTGAAGAAGTGATAGCTACATCAGGAACAGGTGGAACAAATACATCATCATTAGATGGACAACTTTCAACAGATGCAATTAAAGCTATCTCATCTGATAAAGTAGCCAAAAAAGCAGCCAATATATTTAAATCATTAGAATTGAGGTCTTCTGCAATAGCAATTGCTATGGTAGATGCAAGTACTATGTAATCTACATATCCAAATTTGCACAATTTGGATTTAGGCGTATTTTGACCTTCATTTATACCATTACAACCCATATTTAAAAATACCTCCTAGTAAAAAGTTCTATATAAATATATATGTAATTAAAAAAAAATAAAAACTCATACATATAAATTTTATAAATATTGGAAACAATACTAGAAGTATTTAATAAAAACATTAAAGTATGAAGGGAGTATAAAATATGAAGAAATATAGATTATTAGTTACAATCATAATTGCTATGGGAATAATAATCATAGGAACTACAAATCCTATTACAAATCTTTATAAAAGCACTAATTTAATTAATAAAGGAGTAAATCCTAAAGCACAATCAAATAATTCAAAAAATAATCCAAAAGATTTATTAATATGTATAGATCCAGGTCATCAAGAAAAGGGAGATAGTAGCTTAGAACCTGCTGCACCAGACTCATCGCAAACTAAGGCTAAGGTATCATCAGGAGCTAGTGGTGTAGCTACTAAAAAACCAGAATATATGTTAAACTTAGAAGCATCCACAGTTTTAAAACATATATTAGAAGGTAAGGGATATCGTGTTGTTATGACTAGGGAGACTAATGATGTCAATATAAGTAATGCACAAAGGGCAATAATGGCTAATGAAAAAAATGCAGATATGGTTATAAGAGTACATGCAGATAGTTTGGATAATTCATCAAAGACAGGTGCATCAATCTTAATACCATCAAAAGACAATAAACATACATCTAGCATATATGAGAAAAGTAACAATTGCGCTAAGTCTGTTAGTGAACATATGAAAAAAGCAGGCATAGAATTAAATGGAATATTTGAAAGAGGAGATTTAACAGGATTTAATTGGTCTAAAGTACCTGTAGTTTTAGTAGAGATGGGATTTTTGAGCAATTATAATGAAGACTATATGATGTCTAGTCCAGAGTATCAAAGAAAACTAATGCAAAGTATAGCAGATGGAGTAGAAGCTTATTTTGGCAACAATTCTAATTTATAGATTGTTAAATATATGAGCAAATTGAATTTTTATGACTAAATAAATCGGGTGATGGCAATGAAAAAAAAATTAGAAAGTGCTTATGCAAAAGCATTATCAAATACATTTAAAGCAGTAAATCCAATTAAGAAAAGTGTAATTAAAACAACTTGTGAGGTACATCTATTTATACAAGAAAATGCGATAGAAATATTGAAAAATGAAGGATATTACAATGAATATGAATTTTTCAAACAATATTTAGTAGAAATAAACAAAGGTTTAGTTTGGGCAGATCAAGATTTCAAATCATATCATCATTTTTACAATGCTAAGGAAGGTAAAGGCAAATATGGATATGATGAAAATGCAATGACAGTTGCTAAAACATATTATAATAAGGCAATAAAATATTTTGTAATAGGTAATTATTCAAAAAGTTTATTTTTCTTTGGAGCAGCATGCCATATAATACAGGACTTAACAATTCCTCAACATGCAAAGGGACGATTATTAGATAATCATAGACAATTTGAAACTTATGTAAAAGAAAATTACAATAAAATAAAGCGATTTAAATCGCATCAAGATTCAATAGTATTAAATAGCATAGAAGAATATGCTGATTATAATTCCTTGTATGCACTTAGAGTAGATCATATGTATAGGAATATAGAAGATTTAAATACTAAGTTTTATTTAATAGCAGTGAAGAGTATTACATTATCTCAAAAAACTACTGCTGGTTGTATGATAATGTTTTTTGAAGATTTAATGTGCATGGATAATAATGAGTATCTTTAAAATTATAATTTTAGATTTATAAAATTAAAATTAGAATATAAATGTATTTTATAAATTAAGAATACATGTATATTCTAATTTTATTTTTTGTATTATAAAATTAAAATAAATAACTTGAAAAGTGTATTTTACTATACTTGATTTAAGTTAAAAAAGAATATATTATTATATAGAATAAATAGACAATAAAACTAACAAAGAGGTGGCAAAATGCTAGTAGTAGAAAATGTAAGTCATGGTTTCGGAGCGAGAACTATACTAGAGAATGTTTCATTTAGGCTTAGAAAAGGTGAACATATAGCACTAGTTGGTGCAAATGGAGAAGGGAAATCAAGTTTTTTAAATATAATAACAAAAAAGCTTATGCCGGATGCTGGTAATATAAAGTGGTCATCAAGAGCTACTGTAGGATATTTAGATCAACATACAGTACTTAGTAAAGGAAATACTATAAGAGACATATTAAGAGAAGCATTCAAATCAATGTTTGATTTAGAGCAAGAAATGATACTTATGTATGACAAAATGGGTGAAGCTAATGATGATGAAATGACAAAATTATTAGAAGAAACAGCAGAAATACAAACAATATTAGAAAATAGTGGATTCTATATGATAGATGCAAAAATTCAAGAAGTTGCAAATGGATTAGGATTAGGCGAAATAGGATTAGATAGAGATGTATGTGATTTAAGTGGAGGTCAAAGAACAAAAGTACTTTTAACTAAATTATTACTTGAAAATCCTACAATATTAATACTAGACGAGCCTACAAACTACTTAGATGAAGAACATATAACTTGGTTAACAAGATATCTTCAAGAATATGAAAATAGTTTTATATTAGTATCTCATGATATCGACTTTATAAACAATACATGTAACGTAATTTATCATATGGAAAATGGTGAATTAAGTAGATATAAAGGAAACTATGATGAGTTTGTTAGACTTAATGATATAAAGAAACGTCAAGAAGAACAAGCTTATGATAGACAAATTGAAGAAAGAAAGAAATTAGAAGATTTTGTAGCTAGAAATAAAGCTAGAGTTGCTACTCGTGGTATGGCAAACAGTAGACAAAAGAAATTAGATAAGATGGAAGTTTTAGAAAGACCAAAAGAAAAGATAAAGCCTACATTTGGATTTAAAGAAGCTAGAGTACCAAGTAGATTTGTATTCCAAACTGAAGAATTAATATTAGGATATGATGAAGCTTTAACTAGTCCTCTTAACTTTACGCTAGAGAGAAATAAAAAAGTTGCATTAAAAGGTATGAATGGTGTAGGTAAATCTACATTACTTAAAACGTTACTTGGAATAGTAAAACCTTTTGCTGGAGAGGTTAAACTAGGAGACTATCTAGAAGTTGGATATTTTGAACAAGAGAGTTCAAGAGAAAACTACAATACTCCTATTGAAGAAATATGGTCAGAGTTCCCAGGACTTACTAACTTTGAAGTAAGACAACATCTTGCTAAATGTGGACTAACTAATGAACATATAACTAGTCAAATGAGAGTTTTAAGTGGAGGAGAAGCTGCTAAGGTAAGATTATGTAAGGTTATGCTAAAGAGTATAAACTTATTAGTACTTGATGAGCCTACAAACCATTTAGATGTAGAAGCTAAAGATGAATTAAAAAAAGCAATAAAAGAATTCAGAGGAACAGTTCTTTTAGTTTGCCATGAACCAGAATTTTATATGGATATAGTTGACGATGTATGGAATATAGAAGATTTCACTACTAAAATAGTTTAATTATAGATAGTATTTTATTTGGGTATATTATTAGGGATATTAAAAAATAAATAGGAAGCTTTAGGGGCGCTGAGTAAATGAAAAAAATTTTGAATATAATATTTTCTATATGCTTTAGCATACTAATAATAACAGGAATAATAAAATTTACGGTAGGATTTAAAGAACTTTATTATTATGATATAGATAAATTAAATATACCTATATTGTCTAACCTATCAGAAGAAGAAATAATATTAAATTATGATTATCTAATAGATTACAACTTAGGAAAAGATGATAATAATTTTCAAATGCCAACTATAAAATCATCACCACAAGGGAAAATACATTTTGAAGAAGTTAGAGATATTTTTCAAAACATAAATAAATTATTTGATTTATGTTTAGTTATTTCTATAATAGGCGTATTTATAAATTTAAAATATAAAAATACAAAATTTTTAAATATAACTTCAAAATCATTAATAAGTATACCTATAATACTAGCACTTCCTATTGTGATAAACTTTGAAGGTAGTTTTGTTATTTTTCATAAGCTTATGTTTAGTAATGATTACTGGATATTTGATCCTAACTTAGATCCTGTGATAGATATGTTACCACAACAGTTTTTCTTTCATGCTGGAGTTATGATTTTATCACTTATACTAGTATCAAGCATATTAATGTATGTAGTATATAGATTGTTAAATGTAAAAAGAGAGCAATAATATTGCTCTCTTTTTATGCTACATATAAAATTGTATGAAATATAAATTTAATCATCTAGGATGTTATGTTACTTTTTACTTGAAATTTTAATAATATCTTGGAATTTACCCATAATATACTCATAGTTATTTTTATTGTGAGGAAGCATACAACTTGAACAGTCTTTAAAACCATTTTTGCTATATTTAAAATTTCCACCACAATTTTCACCTAAAGCATATAAAGGGCAATAACAAAATAAACAGTTAAATTCATCTGGTTTATTAGTTTTGTGGCAAGGAAAATATTCACATGCTTTGTGGTTAAAAAACTTGTAATTATCAGTTTTTTGTTCAGGGAATTTATAATCATCACTCATACTATTTACCTCCTAATTGTATCTATCAATATAATTATACTAAATATTTACATTAGTGGTATAATAAAAAAGATTTCTATATAAGTATTTATATATAACTTAAAGTGAATATAATTTATTAGATTAAATAAATTATATATCCAAAATAAAAAGTATTAAATTAAGAATTTAAAATGAATATTAAATAAGTATTAAAAATAAAGAGGTGTTATCATGGAAAAGAAACAAGAAAGAGCGCTGCTTGTAGGACTTAATATAACTTCTACAGCAAGAAAAATTGATGATATTGATATAAATGAATCAATGGAAGAATTAAAAGAATTAGCAAAAGCTGCAGGTGCTGAGGTAGTAGGAAGCTTAATTCAAAATAAACAAACTAGAGATGCAGCATTTTATGTAGGAAAAGGAAAAGTTGAAGAGATAAAAGCATATGTTAATTCTTTAGATGCAACGGTAGTGATTTTTAATGATGAATTATCAGGGGCGCATATAAGAAATATAGAAGAAGTAGTTGGAGTAAAAGTTATAGACAGAACTACCTTAATATTAGACATATTCGCTCAAAGGGCATTAACAAAAGAAGGTAAACTTCAAGTAGAAATTGCGCAATTAAAATACAGATTACCAAGACTTTCAGGAATGGGAGGAGCTCTAGGTAAAACTGGTGCAGGAATAGGTGCTAGAGGACCAGGTGAACAAAAATTAGAAATAGATAAAAGACATATACTTAATAAAGCAGCAGATATAAGACGTGAGCTTAAAGAAATTAGAAAAGTTAGAGAAACGCAAAGAGTTCAACGTCTAAAATCTAATATACCTATAGTTGCAATAGTAGGATATACAAATGCAGGTAAATCTACTTTATTAAATGAATTAATAAAAACTCACAAAGATTATGAAAAAGAAAAAGAAGTATTTGCAAAAGATATGTTATTTGCTACTTTAGATGTAACTCTTAGAAAAGCTTTATTACCAAACAAAAAAGAGTTTTTAGTTGTAGATACTGTTGGATTTGTTAGTAAATTACCACATGATTTAGTAGACGCATTTAAAGCCACTCTAGAAGAAGTTCATTATGCAGATTTAATATTACATGTAATAGATGCTACAAATAGTAGTTATGAACTTCAAAAGAAAACTACAGAAACAGTTCTTAAAGAATTAGGTGCAAATGATAAACAAACTATAATAGTATATAATAAAATTGATAGACTAGATTTAGATATATATCCTAAAAACACTGATGAGACAATATATATATCAGCTAAAAAGGGTACTAATATGCCAGAGTTATTACAGCTTGTTCAAGATGCAATAATGGAAAAAACATATGCAGTAAAACTTTTACTACCTTATGAAAGAGGAGATATATTTAGTAAAGTAAAAGATAAATATAATGTGGAAAGTTTTGAATATGTAGAAAATGGAATAACTCTTGATGTAAATTTACAAGAAGCAGACTATAATATATATAAAGAGTATATATTAGATAAGTAGGTAAGGTTATGAATATAAGTTGGGATAATATAGACAACTTGGAAGACTATTACGTAACATATCTTCTATACAAAGAATCAAAAACAGTATCTCAAATCAGTAAAATAAGGAATCTATCAATTTCACAAGTTAATGACCAATTAATAATGGCTAAGTTAGAGATAAAAGCAATGCTTAGAGATAAAGTAGAACTATCTAAAGATACTATAGATAAATTTCTAGTATTAAATAAGCATGATAGGCTACAATTTATGAGTGAATTAAATAGTGAAAGAATGATAGACCTTAAAAGAAGACTTTACAAAAGAATACTAGTTGAAAAAAATGCTGAAGACCTTATGACTTTGATTTGGGCAACTGGCGAATTAAAGGACGATAGATTTTTAAAACTATTACATCCTCTAACTAGCCATAGACATTCAGACGTAAGGAGAATAACATATTCAGCTCTTAGAAAAATAGAATCACCAAGCAGTAGAGAGTACTTACAAAGAGGCCTATATGACACCAATCCACAAACTAAACAGTATTGTGCAAAAGCACTTTCTAAGATAGGAAATGAAAATAGTTTAAGAATGTTAAGACAGCTTAAGAGTAAAAAACAATTTGAAAAAGACTATGTGTTAAGAGCATATGAAGAAGCTATTGATACATTAGAAAAATCAGATAAATAACATAAACAATTGATACTTAACATATAATGAACAAATTAACTATTTATCTATGGTGTATCTCCAGAAGTTAACATAAAAATAAAGTTAATAGGAGGGGTTAAAATGATAGTAAGACGTTGCGCAGGTGGAGTAGTGTTTTATGCAAATAAAGTGCTTATGATAAAAAATGATAGAGCTGAGTGGACACTTCCAAAAGGTAATATTTATGATAAAGAACTTCAATATGATAGTGCAGTTCTTAGAGTAAAGGAAGAAACAGGTATAGATGCTAGTGTAATTGATGTAGCTGGAGACACTATGTATGAGTTTTTTTCAAGAAGTAGACAACAACGAGTATGTAATGCAATAATGTGGTATATTATGGAAACTGAAAATACCCAATACATACTAAAGGATGAACTTGTCGATGGTGGCTTTTTCAAAGTAAAAGATGCCATAGAGATGTTAACACACAGCAAAGAGAAATCTTTAGTAGAAATATCATATAAGAAATATAAAGAAATTAAAAAACAAGATGCAGAGGGCAATGCTGTACTGTAAATGATTAATAAATTAGAAGATAAACTAAAGAAAGGGCATAGCCCTTTCTTTTTTGATTTATACAATTATATTGGATATAATAAATAATAGATATTATGTAAATAAATATAAGTTATTAAAATTAAAAAAATTTAGTTAAGTATAATCTAATTAATTTTTATTGATATATATTTTGAAATTTAAATTATAAAACTGGAGGAGATTATGAGTACATATAAAACATTACATGAATTTGGAATGGATGAAATTACAATAGAGAAATCTACATTTATAGGATATGCAAAACCGATAAAAACCGAAGAAGAGGCAATAGAATTTATTAATGAAATAAAGAAAAAACATAAAGATGCAAGACATAACGTATGGTCGTATACAGTTGGTAAAAATATGAATATACAAAGATATAGTGATGATGGAGAGCCACAAGGAACCGCAGGTATTCCTACACTAGAAGTTATAAAAAAAGAAGACTTAAGAGATGTGGTAATTGTTGTTACTAGATACTTTGGAGGTATAAAGCTAGGAGCTGGAGGATTGGTTAGAGCTTATACTAAAGGAGCTAAAATCGGTATAGAAGCAGGTAAGGTGATACAAAAGGTACTTTATAAAGAAGTTAGTATTAAGATAGATTACACCCAGCTTGGAAAAGTTCAAAATGAAATAATGAATATGGGATACTTTATCAAGGATACTATATATGAAGAAAATGTTGAGATAGTTGTGTATTCAAGAAGTAGTGAAGTTGAAAATATAATAACTAAAATAACAGACATAACTAGTGCAACAGCAGATATACAAATAGGGGAAGAATTATATTTATCAGAATCAGATGGAAATATAATATTGTAGAGTTTAACTTATATTTTATGCACCATTAAGAACATTAAAAAATATTATACTAATATGATATGTGTAAAATATATCATAAGTAAAATATATAAGGTGTGAGGTGTATGAGAAGTAAAGCCTGTGATAGAAGACATGCGTTAGTAGAAGAATTATGCAATGATTGGGATAAACTAAATATTTCAGCAAAAGCTTTGATTGTAACAGGAATGTTATTATTTATATCTGTGATATTTATTGCATTTTATAGTAATGGTGATAATGGAATGAGACAGTCTGTTGAAGTTGTTTTTAGGTCTAGTTTATCATCTGTATTTGGTTTTTTGTTAAGTTCAAACATTAAAACTCAAAAACCAAAAAATAATAATTCAAATACTAATTCTATGATGAGAAAAGAAAGTGAAGAAGATTGTGAAGTAGAAATAGAAGTATATAACTACAAAGAGGGTAATCTTATACAAATAGCTATAGCACTATTTGTTTGTGTAGTATCTATAACTTGTATATTAGTAATATATATTACTGATAATTCTCAAAATATCCCATCAATATCTCATTTAAGAGATCTTATGTGTATATCTATAGGATTTTTATTAGGAGAATCTAATATAAAAAAATAAGAATATAGTAAAAATTTATAATTTAGTTATTTAAGTGGATAAATAAATTCAATGTTTATCCACTTATTCTTAATATAATTAACTTATTTATTTAGGACAAGTATTCTTTTTAGGGCAACAAATTCCTTTTTTTACTTCTATTAAACCAACTATTAGTAAAAATACTCCAAATGCTTTTTTTAGAATTTGTGAAGACAAATAAGTAGCTAAAAATGAACCGCATATAGCACCTAAAACACCAAATAAAGCTATAGGTAAAACTAAGCTAAGTACCACTTTTTTATTTTTTATATGTATAAATAAAGCGATTATAGTCATTGGTATTGAAGATAGTAAATTTATACTTTGAGCTATTTTGGGGTCTATACTTGCAAACAGTATAAGAGCAGGTATTAAAATTGTACCTCCGCCCATACCCATACCGCCAATAATACCCGCAAAAAATCCAATTGTAACAAATAACATTAAAACACCATCCTTAATGCAGCTATTATCATTATTAATCCAAATGAAATTCTAAGAAACCTTCCAGTGACTTTACATAAAATTTTAGCGCCAATAATACCACCAACAATGCTTCCAACAGCAACTTTAAGTGTTAGGGATACATCATAGGTTCCATTGTATATATATATTGCAGAACTTGCACCTGTTAAAAATATTATTATTGCTAAAGCTGTAGCGTGAGATTCATGTTCCTCAACTTTAACAATATTATTTAATATTGGAACTAAAAGAGTACCTCCTCCAGAACCAAATATACCATTGATAAAACCTGTAAAAATACCTATTATTGAATTTCTAATATTAAAACTAGAATGTTTAATTTTCATATTTATCACCTTCTACATATATTTTGAACATAAATAGTAAATTATATTTATATAAGATAGGTTTATATTATTTTTAGTCAATACAATAAACAAAACAAGTTAATAGTATATAAACCTACATTATATAACATTAAAAAAAATATGTTATAATGGATTCATATAAAACTATAAAGAAAAGAGAGGATAAAATCATGACTGAAATGAACGTGAAAATAGATAAAACAGTTCAATGGTTAAAAGATAAAGTTAATGAAGCTAATGGTAAGGGGTTAGTAGTAGGAGTGTCTGGAGGTATCGACTCAGCGGTAGTTGCATATCTAATAAAAAAAGCATTTCCTAATGATTCTATGGGGGTAATAATGAGTATAAAAAGCAACCCTGAAGATAGAGAAGACGCTCTAAAGGTTATTAATGGATGTAATATAGAATACATTGATTTAGACCTTACAGAGCCTCAAAACTTAATATTAGATACTGTAGTTAATTCTCTTAAAGAAAAGAATTTATATAAACAAGATTATTTAAAAATGACAGATGCAAATCTTAGAGCAAGAGTAAGAATGAGTACTGTATATACAGTTGCAAATAACTTGGGGTATTTAGTAGTTGGAACTGATAATGCGGCAGAAATACATACAGGATACTTTACTAAATATGGAGATGGAGGAGTTGACTTAGTGCCTCTTGCAAATCTTACTAAAAGAGAAGTATATGAGTGGGCAAAAGTACTTGGAGTTTGTGATGACGTTATAAACAAATCGCCTTCTGCAGGACTTTGGGAAGGTCAAACTGATGAGATAGAAATGGGAACAACTTATGATATGATAGATGCAGTTGTTGAAGGAAGATTAGATGAAGTTCCTCAAAAGGATGCTCAAATAATCCAAAGACTTCATACAATTAGTGAACATAAAAGACATATAGCACCTAAACCTCCTAAGTTCTAATTTACTAATTTAACTATTTGTGCTAAAATTTACGAGTGATAATAAAATCACTAAGTATATACTAAATAAATGGGTATAAACCATACATATTTACCCTCAAGTAATATATAAACTAATAAAATGTAGTAAGGAGTGGAATTATGGGTCGTATAGGAAACATAATCAACAAAAAAGGTAAACAGGACGCTAAAAGAGCTAAAATATTCACTAAGCATGCTAGAGCAATAACAGTTGCAGCTAAAGAGGGTGGGGGAAACCCAGACTATAATGCAACATTAAAAACAGCTATAGAAAAAGCTAGAGCTGATAATATGCCAAGTGACAATATAGACAGAGCAGTAGCTAAAGGAGCAGGAGCTGGAGCTAACGAAAACTATGAAACAATAGTTTACGAAGGATACGGACCTGGTGGAGTTGCTGTTATAGTTGAAACTTTAACTGACAATAAAAATAGAACAGCTGGTAACGTAAGATACTACTTCGATAAAAATGGTGGTAACTTAGGAACTAGTGGATGTGTATCATTCATGTTTGATAATAAAGGACAAATATTAATAGAAGCTAATGATGATGTATCAGAAGAAGAATTAATGGAAATAGCATTAGAAGCTGGAGCAGAAGACTTTATAACTGAAGAAGATGGATATGAAGTAATAACAATGCCAGAAGATTTTGCTGCTGTTAGAGATGAATTACAAGCTAAAGGATATGAATTTATATCTGCAGATGTTAAGTTAATACCTCAAACAACTGCTGAATTAACTGAAGAAGAACAGTTAAAATTCATGCACAAATTAGTTGATATGCTTGAAGATGACGATGATGTTCAAAACATATACCATAACTGGGAAATAGCTGAATAATTTATGTGATTGTGTTGTATCAATGGATGTAGTGGATTTGTAGATTGAGAAATGTTTAAAGACTTCAATTGTTATGACAAACATATTATATATTATATGAAAATGTAATGAAATATGTATAGAGTGTTAAGATAAACGAAAACACCTTTATGTTACGATGTATAGATTAATCTATAAAGTAATATGGAGGTGTTTTTGAATGCTCATAGATGATGTTTATTTAGAGTATATTTAAAATTATAATTGCAACTTATTTATAAAATGTAAATAAAGCTCGTTATTCTAAATTGATGTTTATATATAATATAAAGTATAAGATAAATTGAAAGGAGTTAAGGAAAATGATAGTAGGATATGTTAGAGTTAGTACAGTTGAACAAAATGAAGGTAGACAGTTGGAGACAATGAAAAAGTATGGGGTAGAAAAAATATTTCAAGAGAAGGTAAGTGCAAAGGATACTAATAGAGTTGAATTAAATGTAATGCTAGATTTTGTAAGAGAAGGTGACACAATAGTAATACATGACTTTAGTAGATTAGCTAGAAGTACAAAGGACTTGTTAGAATTAGTTGAGTTTCTAACATCTAAATGTGTAAAGCTTATATCCAATAAAGAGAATATAGATAGTAGTACCGCAACAGGAAAGCTAATGTTGACAATGATAGGTGCTATAAATGAATTTGAAAGAGCTAACTTATTAGAACGTCAAAGAGAAGGTATAGCAATAGCTAAAGCAGAGGGAAAATATAAAGGTAGAAAAGAGGTAAAGATTGATAACTTTGAAGAGCATTACAATAGATATATAACAAGAGAAATTAATAAGAGTCAATTAGCAATGGAGCTTGGAGTAAGTAGACCAACGTTAGATAAGTTAATAAAAGAGCATCAAGAGAACTAGATATTTAAGAGATTACAGTTTAACTAAACTAGAGTCTTTTTATTGTTTATTTTAAATAAAATTAAAATATTAAACATATTTCGACAAATTTAGACAGAGCGTGTGATGTATAATCATTAAGGATTTATAAAAATAAGAAAAAGTAAGGAGTAATTTATATGATGTTAAGATTAAAAAATAGTATAGGTATGGTAAAAGAATGTAAGGTGGGGTTTAGTTGGACTACACTATTCTTTGGTTTATTTGTTCCGCTATTAAGAGGTGATTTAAAAAATACTGCAATAATGATTGGATTAGGACTTTTAACATTAGGATTAAGCTGGTTAGTATTTCCATTTGTTTATAACAGTATGTACATAAAAAGTTTATTAATGCAAGGATTTGAGGGAGCAACAGATAACGATACAACAATATTAGTGCAAAAAGGGTTTATAGTTCAACCTAAAACTATTTAATATCAGTTGTATTATTATAGGATTAAATATTTTTAATAGGATTAAAAAATATATGTGATAAAGGGGCTTTAATGATGTCCATAACGATTGAATTATTTTTTCAGATATTAAATACAATACTTATTATAGCGATACCTGTTTGTATTTACACAGTTATAAAAAAAATTGTATTAAGTAGAAAATCAATAGAGGAAAGAATTACTAATATAGAAAATAAACTAGATAAATTAAATGAAAAATAGTCATAAAATATACCTAAGTAAATGTACTTTTAAATAGGTTAGTACACTATATAATAGCAATCATAATTAAGATATAAAACACTTGGTAAAATTACTAAGTGTTTTTTTATTGTGTAAATATATTTTATAAATTATGAAATATTGATAGTTTATATTATATATAGTATTATCAATAGGTTGCAAAACATGATAATTTGGTTTTAAAAACAGCAACAAATAAACACTAAAAAAGCAATCAAAAAGGGGAAACTAAATGAATTTTAAAATGAAAAAAATATTATCACTATTAATCATATTTATGGTGGGATATGTACAAATTGGGTGTCAGTCTTTAAATAAAAAAAGTGAAGGTAGCGTATCTGTAAAAAGTAGTCCTAATGCACAAATACATTTTATAAACACAGGAAATTCAGATTCAATATTAATAACACAAGATGATAAAGCTGCACTTATAGATGGTGGAGACAATGATGATGAAAGTTTAGTAGTAAATTATATAAAAAAACAAGGTGTAAAAGAACTAGAATATGTGTTTGCAACACATCCTCATGCTGACCATATAGGTGGGTTAGATAAAGTGGCAGAAGAAATAAAAATAAACAATTTATATGTAAGTAATGGCGATGCTAAAACTAAAACTTATAGAGATTTTATACAAGCAGCATCAGATAAAGGGCTAAGTCCAAGTGTGCCTTTGATGAATAGTGAATTTAAATTAGCAACATCAACATTTAAAGTATTGTCAGCAGCTTCTAGCAATGACCCGAATAATAATTCTTTAGTACTTTTGTATACAAATGGAGATGACAGAGTACTTTTAATGGGAGATGCAGAAGCTAAAATTGAGTCAAAAATAAAAGAGAGCAATATTGATTTATTAAAAGTAGGTCATCATGGATCTCATAGTAGTTCAAGTAAAAAATTTATAGAAAGAGTAAATCCAAAATATGCAGTTATATTAAGTGGAAAAGACAATAAGTATGGTCATCCTCATAAAGAAACTATGCAACTATTAAAAAGTAAAAATATAGAAGTTCACAGAAGTGATGAATGTTCAGATATAGTATTTACATCTACTAAAGAGGGTATAAGTACAGATTGTAAAGTTGGAAGCTATAAACCTGGAAAAAAATAACTATAAAAAAGTATTTCGCTAAATTATATAGCGAAATACTTTTTTATTTATGTACAGTTTAAAGTAGTTAAATATATAAGCAATAAAAGAATGAGGAAAAATATGTTCTCCTCATATAAAAAATATATAATAAATTAAAATTAATTATAATACGTAAACAAAGAATTAAATTTATCCTCGCTCATAAGAACTTTTGCAACTAAAGTAGAAGATGAAGGATAGCTTTTAATTGGTGCCCATATTTCAAACAATCCTTTTTCATAGTCATTAATGGTATATTTTTCACCATTATCTATCTTTTGATCAATTGAAGATGTAAAATCTCTTATTTTTAAGAAATCATCCAATGTAAGGTCATAAAAAATAGATGCACTGTGTTGAGGTTGTTTTAAAAAAAGTATATTTTGTTTAAACTCTAAAAAGTCAATTCGATCATAAATTAAGCTAACATAAGAACTCAAAATATCACCTCCAAAGAGAATTTTTTAAATGATATCATATAATATGTATAAAAAACTTAAAATGGGATAAAAATTCAAATATAATAAATTCTAAAATTTACCTAAAATGTATAAAAAAATATGCGATGGATAAAATGCTATGTAGAAGGAGGTATTTTTATGTTTGAAAAAAAAGAACCATTTAAGTGGAAAGCCCCAATCTTAGTTTTAACAGGAATTGTTGTGTTAAGTGGTGGGATTTATTTAGGTGTAAAAACTACAGATATACAAGACAAAGAAAGTAAGCAGGCTAAGGTAGAACAAAAAGCTGAAAAGCCTGTTGAAAAAGAAAAAGAAGTATTTGGAATTAGTAAAGATTGTGAAATTTGGGTACATAAAAAAAATGAAGATGGAAGCGATTCAGACAAAACGCCTATGATGGTTGGAACAATCGATAAAGCTTTATTAGATAAAAGTGAAGAAGAAATAGTAGCCTATTTAAATGATAAATATCCAAATAGAAAAATAGACAGTTTAAGCAAACATGAAATATTACTATCTGAAGTAGCACCAACTAATGAACCTTCAAAGAGCAACAAATATTCCCTAGAAGAAGATGAGGGATTTATAGGACTTTATAGATATGATAAAGATGGTAAAAAAGATTTAATAGAAAAGACACAAATAAAAATGGATTCTCTTCCAAAATCACTACAAGAAGATATTAAAAATAGTGTAGTAGTGGATACAGAAGATGAAGCTTATAGCAAACTTGAAAATTTCGATAGCTAAAGAATAAAAACAATCTCTTGCAGGGGGGTTGTTTTTTGTTGTATATAAAAACTTATGATATAATATATTAGAACATAAGTTTTGTACGTACGGGGCAAAATCAATAGGAGGAATACACCTTGATAATACTAGGGATAGACCCAGGAATAGCCATAGTAGGCTTTGGAATAATAGAATATAAAAACTCTAAATTTAGAGTAATAGATTATGGAGCTGTAACAACACCAGCACACATGGAAATGTTAAAAAGATTAGAACTTGTTTATAAGGGAATAGACCTTATCATAAAAAAATATAACGTAGATGAAATTGGAATAGAAGAACTATTCTTTAATAAAAATGTTAAAACTGCAATTACAGTAGCACAAGCTAGAGGTGTAACAATGCTTGCATGTGCACACAATGGTAAGCCTGTATATGAATATACTCCACTTCAAGTAAAACAAGGAGTTGTGGGTTACGGAAGAGCATCAAAAGCACAGGTTCAGCAGATGGTAACATCTTTTTTAAATTTAAAGCAAGTTCCAAAACCAGATGACGTGGCAGATGCACTTGCTGTAGCTATATCTCATGCACACGCCAATAAACTAGAAAAAACACTAAAAAATATTAGGGGGTAAGTTATGTATAGCTATATAAAAGGAACTATTGAAGAAATTAATTTAGATAGTATTGTTATAGAAAACAACAATATAGGATATAAAATAAATGCATCATCAAATACTATAAAAGACTTACAAATGGGAAAAATGTGTAAAATATATACAAAGCTAATTGTAAGAGAAGATGATATGAGTCTTTGTGGATTTGCATCAAAAGAAGAAATGAAGATGTTTGAACTTCTTACATCTGTATCAAAGATTGGACCTAAAGTAGGTCTTGGAATATTATCATTTTCATCACCTGGACAACTAGGTGCATATATTTTAAGCGAAGATATTGTACAGCTTTCAAAAGCACCAGGAGTAGGTAAAAAGACAGCAGAGAGAATGGTTTTAGAATTAAAAGATAAAATAGATAAAAATAATATTGAATTTGAACCAACATTACTTACACAATCACCAATAGGAGTATCAAAAGACGAAGCAGTAGATGCCCTGCTTGCACTTGGATACTCACCATCTGAAGCTAAGGAAGCCGTTGATAAATGTAAAAAAGATGGACTTAATACAGAAGCTATAATAAAGAAATCATTAACTTATATAATGAGCAAATCATTAAGATAATTAAATAATATATTTCACGTAAACGTGAAAAAATTGAACTTATAAAATTAAAATTTATTCAAATATGAAGGGGGAACTTTAATGCATGATTTTGATGATGAAAACAGGATAATTACATCTACAATGCAAAATGATGATGTTGACATAGAAAATAGTTTAAGACCTAAAACATTAGATGATTATTTAGGCCAAGAAAAAACTAAAGAACAATTAAAAATATTTATAGAAGCAGCAAAATCTAGAAACGAACCACTAGACCATGTTTTATTATACGGTCCACCGGGACTTGGTAAAACAACTTTATCAAGTATAATAGCAAATGAAATGGGTGTTAATTTAAGAATAACATCAGGTCCTGCTATAGAAAGGGCTGGAGATTTAGCAGCTATACTTACAAATTTAAATGAAAATGATGTTTTATTTATAGATGAAATACATCGTATAAATAGAACTGTTGAAGAAGTATTATATCCTGCAATGGAAGATTATTGTTTAGATATAATCATTGGAAAAGGACCATCTGCTAGAAGTATAAGACTTGATTTACCTAAGTTTACATTAATAGGCGCAACTACTAGAGCAGGCATGCTTACAAATCCACTAAGAGACAGATTTGGAGTTATTTGTAAGCTAGATTATTATACAGTAGATGAATTAACTAAAATAGTAATAAGGTCTGCTGAAATTTTAGGAGCTGAAATAGAAGAAGGTGGAGCAATTGAAATTGCAAGGCGTTCTAGAGGAACTCCAAGAATAGCAAACAGACTTTTAAAAAGAGTAAGAGATTATGCTCAAGTAAGAGCAAATGGAGATATAACAAATGAAGTTGCAGACCAAGCTTTAGAACTTTTAGGAGTTGACAGCTTAGGACTAGACTATGTAGATGAAAAATTACTAATGACAATAATTCAAAAGTTTACAGGTGGACCTGTAGGATTAGATACACTAGCGGCATCTATAGGAGAAGATAGAAATACCATTGAAGATGTTTATGAGCCTTATCTATTACAGTTAGGTTTTTTAAATAGAGGCCCAAGAGGTAGAATAGCAATGCCTCTAGCATATGAACATTTAAAAATACCATATCCAGCTAAATAAAAAATAAGCTATTTATATAGAAAAAAACCTTATTTTTTGTTATTATGATAATTGCATAAATTTTTGGAAAGGAAGTTGAAAATTGAAAACAAGTGACTTTTACTTTGACCTACCAGAAGAATTAATTGCTCAAATTCCGATAGAAGATAGATCTAGTTCTAAATTAATGGTTCTAGATAAAGAAACTGGTAACATAGAGCATAAAATTTTTAAAGACGTAATAAATTATTTAAATCCAGGAGATTGTTTAGTTCTTAATAATACTAGAGTTATACCTGCTAGATTAATAGGAGAAAAACTAGATACTGGAGGTAAGATAGAATTTCTTTTATTAAAAAGAACGCAAGAAGATACTTGGCAAGCGTTAGTTAAGCCAGGAAAAAGAGCTAAAGTTGGAACTAAGTTCTCATTTGGGAATGGAAAATTAATAGGAGAAGTAGTTGGCCTAGCAGAAGAGGGATCTAGAATAATAAAATTCCATTATGAAGGAATTTTTGAAGAAGTTTTAGATGAATTAGGAAATATGCCACTGCCTCCATATATAACAGAGAGACTACAAGAAAAAGAAAGATATCAAACTGTTTATTCAAAGCATAGTGGCTCAGCAGCAGCACCAACAGCAGGACTTCACTTTACTGATGAATTATTAAAACAAATAAAAGATAAAGGTGTAGATATTGCATTTGTAACACTACACGTTGGTCTTGGAACATTTAGACCAGTTAAAGTTGATGATGTCCTAAATCATGAAATGCATTCTGAGTATTACGTAGTTGACAAAGAAGCAGTTAGCAAGATAAATAAAGCTAAAGCTAATGGCAAAAATGTAATATGCGTTGGAACTACAAGTTGCAGAACTGTAGAATCAGCAAGTTTAGAAGATGGAACTATAAAAGAATGCAGTGGTTGGACTAATATATTTATTTATCCAGGGTATAAGTTTAAGATAGTAGATAGACTTATAACTAACTTCCATTTACCAGAGTCGACACTAATAATGTTAGTAAGCGCACTTTGCAGCAAAGATAATGTACTTAATGCTTATGACGTAGCCGTAGAAGAAAAATACAGATTTTTCAGTTTTGGAGATGCAATGATCATAAAGTAGGAGGGGCGTATGAAAAATTTAGATAAAAATAATTTATCACTTAGAATAGCCTATATATTTGAATCAATGTTAGCAATGGTAGTTTTACTTGCGGTATTTTTAGGAACTATAGATGTTTTAAGAATGATATGGAAAGCTTATATAATTGAATTTCAAACACCTGTTCAATATAGCCAACTTAACGATATGTTAGGGCAAATACTACTTTTAGTTATAGGGGTAGAACTTGTAGTAATGCTTTCACTTCATATACCAGGAGCTCTTATAGAAGTATTATTATATGCAATAGCAAGAAAGATGCTATTACTTCCAAAGAGTGAGGGAATGGCAGATGTTTTAATTGGAGTATTAGCAATTGCTGGTATATTCGCAATTAGAAAGTATTTAGTAATAAAGGACAATAGCAACTTAAATGTTACCAGCATTCATTATGAAGATTGTGAAGAAGGACAGGATTGTGATGAATGTGAAGCATGCAGAGAAGCAAAATTAAAGAAATTAGAAGAAGCAAAATCAAAACATTAGATATTAAGGAGACAAAAAATGAGTGCAGTAAGATATGAACTTATAAAAACATGTAAGCAAAGTGGAGCAAGACTAGGAAGATTACACACTCCACATGGAGTTATAGAAACACCAATATTTATGCCTGTTGGAACTCAAGCAACAGTAAAATCAATGACTCCAGAAGAGTTAAAAGAAATAGGATCTCAAATAATATTAAGTAATACTTATCATTTATATATGAGACCAGGACATGATTTAGTTAAAGAAGCTGGTGGGCTTCACAAATTTATGAACTGGGATAAGCCGATACTTACAGATAGTGGAGGATTCCAAGTATTTAGTCTTGGGCCACTTAGAAAGATAACTGAAGAAGGAGTTAACTTTAGATCTCATATAGATGGTTCTAAGCATTTTATAAGCCCTGAAAAAGCTATGGAAATACAAAATGCTCTAGGTTCAGATATAATGATGGCATTTGATGAATGTGCTCCATACCCAGCAGATAGAGAGTATGTTAAAAATTCTTTAGAAAGAACTACAAGATGGTTAAAAAGATGTAAAGAAGCTCATAAAAACACAGAAAATCAAGCTTTATTTGGTATAATCCAAGGTGGAATGTACAAAGATTTAAGAGAGCAATCAGCTAAAGAAATCTTAGAATTAGACTTACCAGGATATGCAGTAGGTGGATTAAGTGTTGGAGAACCTAAAGAATTAATGTATGAAGTATTAGACTATACAGTACCTTTAATGCCAGAGAACAAGCCAAGATACTTAATGGGTGTAGGAAGTCCTGATGACCTTTTAGAAGGTGTTATAAGAGGAATAGATATGTTTGACTGCGTATTACCTACTCGTATAGCTAGAAACGGTACAGCAATGACTAGTGTTGGTAAAGTAGTAGTTAGAAATGCAAGTTATGCAAGAGACTTTACACCGCTAGATCCTAATTGTGATTGTTACTGCTGTAAAAACTACACTAGAGCATATATAAGACATTTAGTTAAAGCAAATGAAATATTAGCTTCAAGATTAATAAGTACACACAATCTACATTTCTTACTAAACTTAATGAAGCAAGTAAGAGAAGCTATAATGGAAGATAGATTATTAGATTTTAAAGATGAATTCTTTCAAAAATATGGATACAAACTATAATTAATGGTATAAAATAAGATGTATAAGTTTTACTATTAATTGCAATTGTTTTAATATATAATGATTGTATAAGTAAAATTATTATAACTATTTAAGGAGTGAAAATAATGAAACCACAAACAACACAAATGATAATGGCAGTAGTTACATGGGCAGGACTATTTGCAGTATTCTACTTCCTATTAATAAGACCTCAAAAGAAGAAAGATAAAAAGTTAAAAGATATGAGAGAATCTTTATCAGTTGGAGATAAAGTAACTACTATAGGCGGAATCATAGCTAACGTTGCAAAAATTGAAGAAGACTTCGTAGTATTAGAATTAGGACCAAACAGAACTAAAGTACCATTTGAAAAATGGGCTATAGGTACTGTTGAAAGTAAAAAAGAATCAGTAGAATAATTTTGAATTTAGACACCTTGTTATTAATATTTATATTAATAACAAGGTGTTTTTTATTTAGTTAATATAAATAAATATCTATATTAACTAAAGTTAGGCTATAGACTTACAAATAAAATCCGTATATATAAATAAGTTTTCTTATTTATGTTAGTTAAAATGTATAAAGTTTTGACTATCTAGCATTAAAACTTTAAAACAATAATATTAAATACTAAAGTTTTAGTAGGTGTGACAATAGTTTACGAGTTATACTCATGCCACGACTTTATAATATAGGAGGTTATTTATGGGATTTTCAGAAAGCACAAGTAACACAAAGATACTTTTAGAATCAGGAACTAATGAACTTGAAATTATGGAATTTGTTATTGCAGGGGAATTATTTGGTATAAATGTAGCTAAAGTTAGAGAGATTATGATAGCACAAGAGGTTAAAAAAATGCCTAATTCACATGATGTTGTAGAGGGTGTATTTAAATCAAGAAATGAAATTATTACAGTAATAGACTTAGGTAAATATTTAAACCTTCCTAAATCACAAAATCCAAGTACTGATATTTTTATTGTTACTCATTTTAATAAGTTAAACTTTGCTTTCCATGTTGAATCAGTAGCAGGAATTGCTAGAGTTTCTTGGGAATCAATAAAAAAACCTGATAGAGTTATCTATGGTGGTGACGAAGGTGTTGCAACCGGTATTGCAGAATATAAAGATAGACTTATAACTATTTTAGATTTTGAAAAAATTGTTGCAGAAATAAGTCCTGAGTCAAGTATTAAATTTGAAGACTTAGCTAAATTAGGTGAACGTAAAAATAATGATAAAACTGTATTAATAGTAGAAGACTCAATGCTACTTTCTAAAATGATTGTGGAATGTTTAAGTAAAGCTGGATATAAAAATACAATTAAAGCGGATAATGGTAAAGAAGCATGGGAATATTTAGAAGAAGTTAAAAATTCTGGAGACCCAATTAAAAATCATGTTTCTTGTATAGTAACAGATATCGAAATGCCTTTAATGGACGGACATAGATTAACAAAACTTATAAAAGAAGATAATATACTTAAAGAGATTCCTATAATATTATTCTCTTCATTAATAAGTGAAGAAATGCGTATTAAAGGTAAATCAATTGGAGCAGATGAACAAATAACTAAGCCTGAAATAGCTAACCTTGTTGGTGTAATTGATAGATTAACTCAAAAATAGTAAATAATTTGTAATGTACAAACCTTCCGTTGAATATAAATATTAATACGGGAGGTGTTTTATTATGGAAAAATCTAATCATGTTTTTAAAGGACTAGGATATGCATACATATTAACATTAGCTACATTACTTATATATAATTTGATACTAACATTTACTAGCGTATCGGGAAGTTCTATTGCAATGGCATCATCATTTATAACTACTATATCAGCAGCCTTTGGAGGGTTTTATGCATCTCAGCATATAAAAGAAAAAGGGCTTATGTATGGTCTTTTGGTAGGACTGATGTACATAGTGTGTCTTATATTAATAGTATTTTTAGCAAAAGATCAATTTAGTGTTGAAATTGATATGTTGTATAAAGTATTATTAGTATCTTTATCTGGTGGAATAGGCGGAGTTCTAGGTGTAAACTTTAAATAGAGTTTTATATATCTAAATTTTGTGATATAATCAATAGGATAAATTTAACTTAGGAGGTAGTCAAAATGGAAAAGAAGCATATAAAAACTTTATCTAAAGCTACTTTAAAAAACAGTGCTGAAAAAGGTGGATGTGGCGAATGTCAAACATCTTGTCAATCAGCTTGTAAAACATCTTGCACAGTTGCAAACCAAGAGTGTGAGAGATAATAAACTTTATAAAACAAGACGTCATAGTATATGGCGTCTTATTTTTTATTTGTTAAATATGAAATTCTCATCTTATTATCATTTTAGATTAATATAAATCTAATTTAGACAAGATATAATAGGATTTGAATTTATAAATTTGAGGAAAGATAAAAAGGAAAGATAAATATAAGAAGGGACAACTTATGAAAAAAATACTTATAATCGAAGATGAAAAAAACATATCGTCATTTGTAAAAATGGAATTAGAATTTGAGGGATACAGTACCGTTGTTGAGGAAGATGGAAAAGATGGATTAAATACTGCCCTAAAAGAAAATTTCGATTTAATATTATTAGATTTAATGTTGCCTACTTTAAATGGGCTAGAGATATGTAGGCGATTAAAAAAAGAAAAAGATACGCCTATAATAATGTTAAGTGCAAGAGATAGTGTGATGGATAAAGTAACAGGTCTACAAGTTGGAGCTGATGATTATATAGCAAAACCATTTGCAATAGAAGAACTTTTAGCTAGGATACAAGTGGTTTTTAGAAGGGATAAAAATAATAGTTCTCAAAATTTGAAATTTAAGGATTTAACTATCGATTCAGATTCTTATGTGGTAAAAAAAGATGGACAAGATTTAAGTCTTACTAATAAAGAGTATGAATTATTATTATACCTTGTTCAACATAAAGACAAGGTGGTTTCAAGAAATACATTACTAGAAAATGTATGGGGATATGATTATGAACCAGAAACAAATATAGTAGATGTATACATAAGATACCTAAGAAACAAGCTAAATAGCGAAGATAAGGAAAAATATATACAAACAGTTAGGTATGTTGGATATGTAATGAGGACATAATTATGAAATCAAAAAAGTTATCTATATCAGCAGAACTTAGCTTACTTTGTTTAGCAATAATAACAACAATACTTTTGATATATACTGTTATTCAAGTAATAAGTTTTAGCATATTTAGCATATCACATCAAAAGGATTTGATACAAAAGACTTATAATCAGATGGATTTAATATTTAGTGATGAAAATATATCAAAAAATTCAAATGAAATTATACGTTATATGAGTAAGCTACAAGGAGAAAATATTAGAATCTATAAAAATAATAAAGCTGTCTTTTCAACTAATTCAACTAAGTGGAAAACAATAGATTTTAATACTAATAAAATTCAAAGTGATATTGATATAAGGTTTATAAAGCTTAAACCATATATATTGTTAGATAAAGATATAACTACAAAAGGATATAAAATTCAAATATTACAAGAAGTAGACATACTTAGTGATTTTGTAGAGGATTATTTATTTATGTTTGTAGGCGCTGTAATTATGAGTATAATAATTAGTATTGTAGGGTCTATATATTTATCTAGGAGGTTTGTAAATAGGCTTAAATTATTAGGAGATACTATAGATGACATAAAACAAAACAATATCAATTGTAGAGTTCCTCTGTCAGATGTTGATGATGAATTTGATAAAATAAATATATTATTTAATTCTATGATGGATGATATAGAAGAATCTTTTGATAAACAAAGTCAATTTGTATCTGATGCATCGCATGAACTTAGAACTCCACTTACAGTACTTCAAGGTCATCTTAAGATGTTAAATAGATGGGGTAAAAATGATAAAGTTATTTTAGATAACTCTATTGATGTTTGCTTAGAAGAAGTAAATCGAATGATAAAAATGGTAAATGATTTACTTTCACTATCTAGGGCTGATAAAGAAATAATAGACTTATGCAATTTAGAATACATCTACATAAGAGATGTAATATTTGAAACTATAGAAAATTACAAAATCTTAAATAATAAAATAGACTTTAATATAAAAATACATGAAGATATAAAATTAAAAATAAGTAAAGAACACTTAAAACAACTACTTATAATAATGATAGATAATGCTATAAAATATAATGACAAAGATATAATAAGAATAGAAATAGAACTTAGCTTAATACAAAATAAAGTATCTTTAGTAGTAAAAGACAATGGAATTGGTATAGATGAAAAAAATATACACAAAGTTACAGATAGATTCTACAAAGTAGATGAATCTAGACAAAAAAATAATTCTTTTGGATTAGGGCTTTCAATAGCTAAAAAAATAATCTCTCTATACAATGGAGATTTAAAGATACAAAGTAAAATAGGAAAGTACACAAAGATTATAATTGAGTTTAATCAAACTTAAATCTATAAAAAATATAACATTTAAATAAAAGGAGACAAAATTTATGTCAAGAGTAGCAAAAGCAGCTGTAGGACTTATGGCAGTGACATTAATTGCAAAGTTCCTAGGGTTTGGTAGAGAATTAGCTCTAGCCACAGCATATGGAGCATCAGGAACGAGTGACGCATTTTTAGTTGCTATGAATATACCAGCAGTAATATTTACAGCTATAGGTACATCTCTTGGAACTGCATTTATACCACTTTACTGTGATGTAGATTCTAAATTAGGAGAAAGAGAAGCAAATAAATTTACTAATAATGTTTTTAATATAGTAGTACTAATATGTTTAGCATTTTCTGTAATAGGAGCACTGTTTACTCCACAAATAGTAAAACTATTTGCTGTAGGATTTAAAGGAGAAACACTTGCCCAAGCTATATACTTTACAAGAATAATGTTATTAGGTATGGCATTTTTAGGAATGAGTTATATTATGATGGCTTACTTACAAGTAAAAGAAAACTTTACGATACCAGGTCTTATGCCTGTACCTTATAATATGTTTATAATATTAGCTATATTAATAAGTGTAAAAGTTAGCCCATATTTATTGCCATGGGGAGCTCTTATTGGACTATTGTTCCAATTTTTATTCCAACTTCCATTTGCAATGAAAAAAGGATTCAGATATAGACCATATATAAATCTTAAAGATGAATATCTAAAAAAGATGCTTTGGCTTGTAGGTCCAGTTCTTATAGGAGTTGCAGTTAACCAAATAAATACAATAGTAGATAGAACTATAGCATCTACATTAGTTGAAGGTAGTATATCTGCACTAAACTATGCAAATAAGCTTAACCAGTTTGTTATGGGTATGTTTATAGTTTCTATATCATCTGTTATATATCCGATGTTATCAAAGTTATCATCAGAAAATAACAAAGAGAAATTTAATAAATCAATATCTACATCAGTAAATGCAGTTGTATTGATAGTTATACCAATATCAGTAGGAGCTATAATACTTGCAAATCCTATAGTAAAGTTATTATTCCAAAGAGGAGAGTTTGATGCTAGAGCGACACAAATGACAGCTATAGCACTAATGTTTTACTCAGTAGGGATGATAGGATTTGGACTTAGAGATATATTAGGTAAAGTCTTTTATTCATTAAAAGATACCAAAACACCTATGATAAATGGAGTTATAGCTATGGGTTTAAATATTGTACTTAACATTTCATTTGTTAAATTTACTAATATGCAACTTGCAGGTCTAGCATTTGCTACAAGTATATCAGCACTTGTAACGATAGCTTTATTATTTATAAGTTTAAGAAGAAAAATAGGTCCGTTTGGTGGTAAATCAATAGCACTAGTAATGATAAAATCTATGGTATCAGCAGCATTAATGGCTGTAGTAGCTTTATTTGTTTATAATACTATAGGATCTATATTAGGAAGTGGATCTATACAAGAAATTATTACTTTAGCAGCGTCAGTAGGTATGGGTGCATTAGTTTATGCAATAAGTATAATACTTCTTAAAGTAAGTGAAGTTAACTTGATTTTAGATACAATAAAACGTAAAATAAAAAGATAAATAGATTATTAAGACGGTATAAAGATGGATTTTAAAATCTATCTTTATACCTATTTTGATATATACACTTTATAAATATAAAATTTAACTAGGAGAAATAAAATGATACCTAAAAGAGTAAAGCAATTTTATATTAATGTAACTGACCTTATGAGTAAAGAAGACTATAAATATGTACAAAATAATATAAATAAGAAAGAATTTGAATTATTTATTAAACTATCAAAATCAGAGCAAAAACATAGTGTTAGAATAGCAAAGACAATTGAATCTGCTATTGATAATCTAGTGGTAGATAATCAAGAAATTGTAAATAATAAACAATTACTAATAAAGGTAGCACTATTACACGATATAGGAAAAATAAGAAAAAGACTAAATGTAATTGATAAATCTATAATTGTTATTTTAAATAAAATGACTAAAGGGGAATTGAAGAAGTTTAAAAAATCTAAAAAAGTTCAATGTTACTATAATCATAGTGAATATAGTTATGAAATTCTTAAAAAAATAATTGATGATGAACTGTTATTAAAAATAGTGAAAAATCATCATAAAGACACTGATGATGAAATTATTAAATTTTTCGAAAAAATAGATGATGAAAATTAAAACGTATAAAACTCTTGATAAGTATTAAGCAAGAGTTTTATACGTTTTTTATATACAATCTATAATTTATCGATATTCATATAGCTTGTAGTAAATTTATTAGCTTAAAACACATCTTATTGATATTGCCTATATTTTATATAAGCTATATAATGGAGGGTAGAGTTTTAAATACAATATCAAAAAAAGTCGATATAGATGGAAAAAGAATATTTAGGAGGACAAAAATATGAGTATGATACATAAGTTTTCAATGAATGGATATAATATAGTTTTAGATGTGAATGGTGGATCTGTACATATAGTTGATGATGTAGCCTATAAATTAGTTGATGATTACAAAGAAAATACTAAAGAGGAAATAATAGATAAATTAGGGAAAGAATATTCGGTTGAACAAATAAATGAAGCGTATGAAGAGATAAAAACTTTAGAAAAAGAAGGTCTTTTATATACTGAAGATACTTATCAATTCCATCCAAACTTTGTAAATAGAAAGAAAGTAGTAAAAGCTTTATGTTTACACGTAGCGCATGATTGTAACCTAAAATGTAAATACTGCTTTGCTGCACAAGGAGACTTTGGTGGAGAAAAAGAAATGATGAGTTTTGAAATAGGTAAAGCGGGTATAGATTACTTAGTAGCTAACTCAGGAAACAGAAAAAATCTAGAAATAGACTTCTTTGGTGGAGAGCCACTAATGAACTTTGAAGTAGTTAAACAATTAGTAGAGTACGGAAGAAGTATAGAAAAAGAAAACAACAAAGTAATGAGATTTACAATGACTACAAATGGAGTATTACTAGATGATGAAAAAATAGCTTACATAAATGAGCATATGCACAATGCTGTTTTAAGTTTAGATGGTAGAAAAAGCATAAATGACAACATGAGACCTACTTTAAACGATAAAGGAAGTTATGATTTAATATTACCTAAGTTTAAAAAGCTTGTAGAAACTAGACCTAAGGATAAGTACTACTATATGAGAGGGACTTTCACAAGAGATAACTTAGACTTTGCAAAAGACGTTATGCACTTTGCAAATGAAGGTTTCAAACTTACATCTGTTGAACCAGTAGTAGGAGATGAGTCTAACCCATATGCACTTAGAGAAGAAGATATGCCTAAAGTATTTGAAGAATACGAAAAATTAGCAGTACAATACGCAGATATGAAAGTAAAGGGAGATGACTTTAAGTTCTTCCACTTTATGATAGATTTAAATCAAGGACCATGTGTAATAAAAAGAATAACAGGATGTGGAGCTGGAAATGAATATCTTTCAATAACTCCAAACGGGGATATATACCCATGTCACCAATTCGTTGGAAATGAAGATTACAAGATGGCAAATATATTAGATGAAGAAATAGTATTACCTAAAGAGATAACAGATTCATTTAGAGATGCTCACGTATATAGTAAAGAAGATTGTAAAAAATGCTGGAATAAATTCTACTGTTCAGGTGGATGTCATGCAAATGCAACTAACTTTAACAATGATATAATGAAGCCATATGAACTTGGTTGCGAAATGCAAAAGAAACGTACAGAGTGTTCAATAATGATACAAGCAAAACTAATGTTAGAAGGAGAATAGATATGATAAAATCGTACCAGGATGTAGAACCTAAAATAGATGAAACTGTTTTTGTAGCAGAAAGTGCAGATATAATAGGAAATGTAAATATAGCTAAAAATGCTAATATATGGTACAACGTAGTCATAAGAGGTGATGTAAATAGTATAACTATAGGTGAAAACACTAATATTCAAGATGGAAGTGTAGTTCACATATGTCACGATTGTCCTACTATAATCGGAAAAAATGTAACAGTAGGACACAAAGCACTAATACATGGATGCAAAATTGGAGATAATACTCTAATAGGAATGGGTTCTATAGTTTTAGACAATGCAGAAATTGGAGAATATACATTACTTGGAGCGGGAAGCCTAGTACCACCAGGTAAAACTATACCAAGCGGAGTATTAGCTATGGGCTCTCCTGCAAGAGTAATAAGAGAGTTAAATGAAGAAGAAAAAGAAAATCTTAAAAAATCAGCGTTAAAATATGTAGAAACTGCAAATAATCATAAGTAAGAAAACTAAAAGAGCAATCTTTAAAATTGCTCTTTTTTTATATCACACAAAGTGGAGTTGGTAATAGTGAGAATAGGTTATAAAAACTTAAAAAGATATAAAGAGATAGTATACGTATTAGTAAAATATGGGTTTTCATTTGTAGTAGAGAAGCTAAACATGGAAGGTGTAGCTTATAAAATACCTATAACAAATCCTCCTGAAGAAATAAAAAACATGTCAACAGGGGAAAAAATTAGAAGAGCTATCGAAGAACTAGGACCAACTTATATAAAGTTAGGTCAAATATTAAGTACAAGAAAAGACCTATTAGACCAAGACATTATAGACGAACTTAGTAAGCTTAGAGATAATGTGGAAGAGTTTGATACAGAGTTAGCTAAATCTATTTTTAAAAGTGAAATAGGTTTAGATATAGACAAAGTATTTAAAAACTTCAACGACAAGCCAATAGGTGCAGCATCTATTGGACAAGTTTATGAGGCAAGTTTAGATAGTGGCGAAGAAGTAATTATAAAGATACAAAGACCAAATATCGAATCAATAATAAAGTCTGACTTAGAAATACTTAAAAGTATGGCAATAGCTCTTAAAGATTTTAAAAAAGATATTGATATAGACTTAATTCAAATAGTAGAAGAGTTTCAAACTCAACTAATACGAGAATTAGATTATAACTTTGAAGCACTAAATGCTATGAAATTTAAGCAAATATTTGATAAAAGTGACGATGTTTATATACCTCAAATTTACGAAAAATACACAACTAAGAGAATATTAGTTATGGAAAAAATAATAGGTGTTAAGCTAAGTGATGTAGATAAAATAAAAAAACTAGGATGGGATACTAAAACAATAAGTGAAATTGGAGTAAAGTCACTTTTAAAACAAGTTTTTGAACATGGGTTTTTCCATGCTGACCCTCATCCAGGAAATATATTTATTTTAAGTCAAAAGACCATATCATATATTGACTTTGGAATGATTGGGATAGTAGATAAAAAAAGTTTAAACTTACTTAATGAAATTGCTATAGCACTTGTAGAAAAAAATGTTGATAGAATAATTTATATATTAATGGAGATGGATGTAGTAAACACAGAAGTAGATATGAGTGCAATTAGACAAGATTTACTTTATTTAATTCACTATTATTATGATGTTCCTCTAGATAAAATCAATATAACAGATATATTAAATGAAGTATTTAGGTTCCTTAGAAAATACAAAATATCTATTCCAACACAGCTATTAACATTAGCAAAAACAATAATAACGCTAGAAGGAACAGGAAGAGAATTAAATCCTGATTTTTCTCTATCGTCTATGGGACCTCAATTTATGAAGTACTATTATGTAAATAAATTTAATCCTCAAAGAATGTTTATGAGCTCAAAACATATTGCAGAAGAAATGCTACTTGATATAAAAACTATACCAAAGCAAATGAGGGTAATACTTAGAAATATAGAAAAAAATAATATAAAAATGCAAATAGAAGATGTTAAATTTGTTTCACTAGAGCAAAAAATAACGGACCTAACAACTCAAATATCTTTAAGTTTAGTATTAGCATCGATAGTAGTAGGGTCATCTTTAATAATTGCATCACCTAATATAAATAATAATGTTTGGATAAGACTTACAGCCTTTTCAGGTTTTTTCATATCCTTTATAATTGGATTGTTATTAGTAATAAAAATTCTAAGATCTCAATATAGAAAAAAATAGAGGTGAGTATGTTTGATTTTTAATAAAAAATGGACATTAAAACACATGGGAAGTGTTTTGGATAATGATTTAAGCAAAAAACTTAAAATTTCTCCACAGATTAGTCAGATACTTAAAAATAGAAATATAGATAATGAAAAAGATGCTGAGATATTTATGAATCCATCTTTAGAATATCTTAGAGATCCATTTTTGATGAAAGACATGAAAAAAGCAGTAGATAGAATAGAAAAAGCAATAGAAAATAATGAAAATATATGGATTTATGGGGATTATGATGTAGATGGAGTATCATCAACATCAATACTTTGTATATATTTTGATTCAATAAATTATCCTATAAACTACTATATTCCAAATAGGTTAGAAGAAGGATACGGGATAAATGAAGAATCTATAAAACACATACACTCACAAGGTTGTAACTTAATGATAAGTGTAGACTGTGGTATTACATCTGTAAAAGAGATAGACCTTGCAAATGAATTAGGACTTGACGTTATAATAACTGACCACCACGAGTGTCAAAGTGAAATACCTAAGGCCTATGCAGTTATAAACCAAAAACAAGAAGATTGTAACTATCCATTTGATATGCTTTGTGGATGTGGAGTTGCATTTAAACTTATACAAGCACTTACACCAAAAGAAGAATTTAAAACTAGCTTATATAATTACATAGAAATAGTAACATTAGCTACTATTTGTGATATCGTGCCTTTAAAAGACGAAAATAGAATATTAGTAAAAAATGGACTAAAGTTAATGAGTGAATGCCATAATATAGGACTAAAAGAACTAATTAAAGTTTGCGGTGTAGAAAGTGACAAAATAAAATCTTCACATATAGCATTTGCAATAGGACCTAGGATAAACGCAAGTGGAAGACTTGGATATTCAAAGTTAGGTGTAGAATTATTTACAACTAAAGATAAATCAAAAGCAAAAGAAATAGCAAACATGTTAGAAGATAAAAACAACGAAAGACAGTTAATAGAAGCTAAAATGTATCAAGAAGCAGAAGCTATTATAGATAGTAATGAAAAGTACAAAGATGATAAAGTACTAGTGATAGCTAAAGAAGGTTGGCAACATGGAATTATAGGAATAGTAGCATCTAAACTTACAGAAAAATACTACAAACCAACTGTATTACTAACAATAGAAGATGGTGAAGCTACGGGTTCAGCCAGGTCTATAAAAGGATTTAGCATATTTGATGCGTTAGTAAAGTCTAAGGATTTATTAAATAAGTTTGGAGGACATGACCAAGCAGCAGGCCTAGCGCTAGATAGTAATAAAATAGAAGAATTATCATATGAAGTAAATCAATTTGCTAAATATGAATTAAATGAAGAAGATTTAATAGAAAATGTTAATGTAGAATATGAGCTAAGCGAAGAATCTATAGATTTAGATTTGATAGAAGAACTTCATAAATTAGAACCATTTGGACTTAGTAACCCAAACCCTAAATTTATAGTACGAGATGCAATATTAAAAAATATATCTGTAATTGGGAAAAATAAACAACATCTAAAGTTTACTATAGAAAAAGAAAAATCATATAGTTGCATAGGATTTAATATGGCCTATCTAAAATCTGGATATAATCAAGGTGATAAAGTAGATGTATTGTTCCAATTAGATGAAAATAATTTTATGGGAAAGAGAAGTGTACAATTTTTACTTAAAGATATGAGATTAGCTCATCCTAAAAATCCGTATACTAATGAAAAGACTGTTGAATTATTATCTAAAATCATTCCAGATGTTGATAACTTATATACTTTAGGGGATATAGATGAAAAAGCAATATGCCAAAAACTTAAAAATGAAGATATAGATGAATGTATAAATGAAACTAAAAACATAAACATATTTGATTATCTTAACAAAAATACGCTAGTTATTACCAATACTATAAATGGATTTTATAGAGCATTATCAGACATATCTTTAATAGATGAAGACAAATATAGTGGATTTGATATAAATTACAATGTTATTAACACTAAAAATGACAAACTTCAACTTATATTTTCTCCAAATATTGATAAAATAGACGTAAAAAGATATAATAATATTATTCTTTATGATTATTTATATAATATGGGCGAATATTCTTATTTATGTAAAAATGCGAATAATGAAAGCTCAATTATTAAATATTATAATAAATCGGATTTATTATACTTAAATAATGTTATAGATAATTTGATTCCAGATAGAGAAGAATTTAAAGTAGTTTATAAAATAGCTTTGATTCAAAAAAATCTAGAAGTAAATTTAGTAGACATCAAAGGTGTGTTTAACACTACGCCTTTAAAATTATTTACAATAATAAAAGTTTTTAAAGAACTGTCATTATTAGATTTTGATTTTAAATACGATGAAGTATTAAAAATAAAATCTATATGTATAAATTTATTGCCAAAGCCAGACAAAAAGCTAAATTTAAATGAAAGTAAGATACTTAATAATTTAAATGAATTAAGCAAAGAATATAAACAAAGCTATTAGGAGGAGTCCAAATATGGATTTAACAAAAGTAATAAGAGACGTAGAGAATTTCCCAAAAGAAGGTATTGTATTTAAAGACATAACTACATTAATGCAAGATGGAGAAGCTTTTAAATTTACAATCGATGAGTTTATAAAAAACTTAAAAGATAAAAATGTAGATGTAATAGTAGGACCAGAAGCAAGAGGATTCTTAATGGGAACACCAGTAGCTTACGGAATGGGAATCGGATTTGTTCCTGTTAGAAAGCCTGGAAAATTACCTCATGAAACAGAAAGCTATGAGTACGATTTAGAATATGGAACTGATACTTTAGAGATGCACAAAGATGCAATAAAGCCAGGCCAAAGAGTAGCAATAGTAGACGATCTATTAGCTACAGGTGGAACTATGGAAGCTACAGCACACCTTATAGAAAAATTAGGTGGAGAAGTAGTTTCTATGCAATTTTTAATAGAATTAGAATTCTTAAAAGGAAGAGAAAAATTATCTAAATACGATGTTAATTCTCTACTAAAATACTAATAATATAAAAATAGTTGGTAAGCTGCCAACTATTTTAATATATATATATTAAAAAAAAACGCAGCTAATTTAATTTAATATTTAACATTGTTAATTTAAATTAGTATGGCGAATCTTATATTTAAAATAGGTGGTATTATGTATGATAAGGAATTACTAGAATTAATAGAAAAAATAAGAAATTATGCACCAAATGCAGATGTTACTTTAGTAGAAAAGGCTTATTGTTTTGGCAAATCTGCACATGAAGGACAGTTTAGAAAATCTGGGGAGCCTTACTTTATTCATCCAGTAGCAGTAGCAAATATTTTGAGCGAAATGGAATTAGATATAGAAACTATAGCTGCGGGACTTTTACATGATGTCGTTGAAGATACGGACTATACATACGATGACATAAAAAAAGAATTCTCACAAGAGATAGCAGATTTAGTAGATGGAGTAACAAAGCTTGGGCAAATTAAGTATCAATCCAAAGAAGAAACTCAATCTGAAAATTTAAGAAAAATGTTTTTAGCTATGGCTAAAGATATAAGAGTTATACTTATAAAGTTGGCAGATAGACTTCATAATATGAGGACTTTAAAATTTATGCCTCCTGAAAAAGCAAAATCTAAAGCAAAAGAAACTCTTGAGATTTATGGAGGAATAGCTAATAGACTAGGTATTTCTACTATAAAATGGGAACTAGAAGACTTAGCACTTAGATATATAGATATGGAAGGCTATTATGATTTAGTAGAAAAAGTAGCCAAAAAAAGAAGTCAAAGAGAAGCATATATCAAAAATGTGCTTAGTATACTTAATAGAAAGTTTAAGGTGGCTCAAATAGATTGCAATGTATACGGAAGACCTAAACATTTTTATAGTATATATAGTAAAATGAAAGACAAACACAAAGACTTTGAAGAAATATATGATTTAACAGCAGTAAGAATAATTGTAGGTACAGTTAAGGATTGTTATGCAGTGCTTGGTATGGTACATACTCTATGGAAGCCAATGCCAGGTCGATTTAAAGACTATATAGCTATGCCTAAGCCTAATATGTACCAAAGTTTACACACTACTGTTATAGGACCGGATGGAGAACCTGTAGAGATACAGATAAGAACCAAGGAAATGCACAATATTGCAGAATACGGGATTGCAGCACACTGGAAATACAAAGAAGGCAATGACGACCAAAGACAACCTAATATTGAAGAAAAACTTCAATGGTTAAGACAAATGATGGAGTGGGAAAAAGACCTAAAAGACCCACAAGAATTTTTAGATGCACTTAAAGACGATGTTTTTAGCAATCAAGTGTATGTATTCACACCAAAGGGAGACGTAATTGAACTTCCATCAGGAGCAACTCCTATAGACTTTGCATATAGAGTCCACACAAACGTAGGAAATAAATGTGTTGGAGCTAAAATTGACGGAAGAATAGTAACTATTGATTACAAACTTCAAAATGGAAACATAGTAGAAATATTAACTTCTACAAATTCTAATGGGCCAAGTAGAGACTGGCTTAGTATTGTTAGAACGCCAAATGCTAAGAGTAGAATCAGACAATGGTTTAAAAAAGAAAGAAGAGAAGAAAACTTAGAACGTGGTAATTTAATATTAGAAAAAGAATTTAAAAAATATAATTTACCTCTAAAAAATCCTTCTATAGATAAATATTTCCAACAGATATCTAAACAATTTAACCAGCCAAGTGTAGAGGATTTAGTAGCTACGATAGGATATGGTGGGATAATGGCATCACAAGTTGTTCCTAAAATAAGAGATTTATATGAAAAAGAAGTTAAGAAAATTCAAAAAGAACAAGTTGTAGAAGATTTTGAAAAGCATAACTTAAGTGACCAAGAATATAAGAAAAAAAGAAAATCTAGTAAATCGCAAGGAATTGTAGTAAAAGGACTAGATAATATATTAGTTAGATTTGCAAAATGTTGTAATCCACTTCCAGGAGACAAGATAGTAGGATATGTTACAAAAGGAAGAGGAGTAGCAGTTCATAGAACTGATTGCCCTAACGCTAATTTAAGTGGAGATTTCTTTGTAAATAGATTAGTAGATGTAGCATGGAGTAATTTAGATAAAGGTAAGTTTGAAGCAGAAGTACAAATAAGAGCAGTTGATAGAAAAGGTATAATAAATGATATAACTCATATAGTTGCAGTAGACAAGGTGAGTTTAAATGGTATAAATGCAAGAAAAGGCAAAGACAATATTGTTAGTGTCAACATATTAGTTGAAGTAAATGATATAGAAGAATTAAATTTACTTATGAAAAAAGTCAAATCTACACCAGGTGTAGAAGATATTTATAGAGTTATAAACTAGGAGGCAATATTATGAGAGCTGTTGTTCAAAGAGTATCTTCTTCTAAAGTTACTGTAGATAATAATATTACTGGGCAAATAAGTAAAGGACTACTTGTTTTACTAGGAGTAACTCATGAAGATACATCTAAAGATGTTGATTATATGATAGATAAGATATTAAATTTAAGAATATTCGAAGATGAAAATGAAAAGATGAATTTATCTTTAAAAGATGTGGGTGGAGAATTATTAGTAGTTTCTCAATTTACATTATATGGTGATTGCAGAAAAGGGAAAAGACCAAGTTTTTCAAACGCAGCAAGACCAGATTTAGCAACTAAACTTTACGAAGAGTTTATAGATAAGGCAAAATCACAAGAAATAGTAGTGGGGACTGGAGAGTTTGGTGCACATATGATGGTGGACTTAACTAATGATGGGCCAGTTACTATATTATTAGAATCAAACAAGAGTTTCTAAGGGGGTAAATTATGAAAATAGAGAAATTTGTTGAACTTAGTTTCGGTGAAAATATATATATATTAACTGATGAAGAAACTAACAAATGTGCAATAATAGATCCAGGTGGTGCAGAGATAAAAATACAAAACTACCTAAAAACTAATAAGCTAGATGTAGAGTATATAATTCTTACTCATTCTCATGGAGATCATATAGGTTGTGTAAAATCTCTAAAAGAAAAAACTAATGCAAAAGTTGTAGCTCACATAGATGAAAAAGAATTACTTTTAGATAATAAGAAAAATTTAAGTTATATGATGCAATGTGGACCTCAAGAGTTTGATGCAGACATATACGTTAAAGATAAAGATAAATTAAAGTTAGGAAACTTAAAATTAACGTTCCTACACACACCAGGGCATACAAAGGGATGCATGTGCGTAAGAGTTTTAAATGATATGTTTACAGGAGATACATTGTTTGCTGGAAGTATAGGTAGAACAGATTTTTATAGTGGAGATTTCAAGCAAATAGAAAAATCACTTAAAAAATTATCTAAATACGAAGATAACATAACAATATATCCAGGACATGGACCTCACTCTACTTTAGGAGTAGAAAAATCAAGTAATCCATATATGGGCAAATAAAAAATTAAAAATTTGCTCCTATAATAATAAATGTATAAATATCACGATAACGTGATATTTATACATTTATTAAAGTTTCACGATAACGTGACAATTTAGATTAATTAATATGTCAAAGAAGGAGCAAAATTATGATAGGTGTAATTTTAAAAGGACATGATTACAAATATGAAGTAGCTGAATTGATAAAATTATTCACTGCTCAATTTGAATTTATAGAAGAAAAAAGTTTTGGAAGAATTTTAGAAAATGTACTTTATGTTTATAACGATACATTAATAGCAAAAACAAAATACTATGAAAACTATGAACTAAAGTACGAAGCAGCAGACCATGTAAACATAAAAGGTTTAGATGAGCAATCATTAAAGAAAATCACTAAAGAAACTATAAAAAGAACTATATTTAAGGTATTACAAAATAGATTAAACACTTATGTACCTTGGGGAATTCTAACAGGTATAAGACCTGTTAAGATAGTTCATACTTTATTAGACAAGGGAATTGATGAAGAATCTATAAGACAAATCTTAAAAGAAAAGTATTATATAATGGATGAAAAAATAGATTTAGCTCTTAACATTGCAAATAGAGAAAGAGTATTTATGTATCCAATAGACAAAAATAAGGTTTCTTTATATGTAAGCATACCATTTTGTCCTACAAGATGTTATTACTGTTCATTCCCAGCAAATCCACTAAAAACTTTTGGACACTTAAAAGCAGAATACGTTAATAAGCTTATAGAAGAAATAAAGGGACTAGCTAAAATAATAAAAGACACTAATAAAGAAATAGAAACTCTATACATAGGTGGAGGAACTCCAACTACTTTAGACGAAGAAGAAATGGATACTTTAATAACTGCTTTATTTAGAGAAATGGATTTAAGCAATATAAAAGAATTCACAGTAGAAGCTGGAAGACCAGACTCTATAACTAAAGGAAAATTAGAAGTTCTTAAAAAACACAATGTAAGTAGAATTAGTATAAATCCTCAAACTATGAACGATGAGACTTTAGAAAAAATAGGTAGAGCTCATAACGTTTCTGAAATAGTAGAATGTTTTAATATGGCAAGAGACTTAGGGTTTGATAATATAAATATGGATATTATACTAGGTCTTGTTGATGAGGACTTAGAAATGGTTAGAAAGACTTTAGAAGCTATAAAAGAACTTTCTCCAGAGAGCTTAACAGTTCATACATTAGCAATAAAAAGAGCATCGAAGCTAAAAGAAGATATTGATAACTATGAACTTACACAATACGAAGAGATGATAAAAATGATAGATTTATCAATGAAATACGCTAAAGATATGAATCTTAATCCATATTATATGTATCGTCAAAAGCATATGCTAGGTAATTTAGAAAATATAGGTTATGCTAAAGAAGGATATGAGTGTATATATAACATTCAAATTATGGAAGAAAAACAAAGCAACTACGCAGTTGGAGCAGGTTCTATTTCTAAGTTTGTATATGTTGATGAAGATAGAATCGAAAGAGTAGACAATGTTAAAAATGTTGAGCAATATATAGATAGAGTAGATGAGATGATAGAGAGAAAGAGAAAGGAGATATACCAAAATGTTAACTAAAGCCCCAAGAGGAACTAAGGACATAACTCCAAAAGAAGCATACAAATGGAATTATGTAGAAAATAAATTTAGAGAAGTTTGTTCATTATTTGGATACGAAGAAATGAGAACTCCAGTATTTGAACATACAGAATTATTTAAAAGAAGTGTAGGAGATACTACAGACATCGTACAAAAGGAAATGTACTCATTTACTGATAAAGGTGAAAGAGACATAACACTAAAGCCAGAAGGAACTGCTGGTGTTGTTAGAGCATTTATCGAAAATAAATTATATGCAGATACTCAACCAACAAAGTTATTTTATATGACTCCTTGCTTTAGATATGAAAGACCACAAGCAGGAAGACAAAGACAATTCCATCAATTTGGAATAGAAGCAATAGGAAGTGATAAGCCTTCAATAGATGCAGAAGTTATAGCTTTAGCTGTACAATTCTTTAATGAAGTTGGTCTTAAAGATTTAGCAGTTAGTATAAACTCTGTTGGATGTCCAACTTGTAGAGAAAAATACAATGCTAAATTAAAAGAATACTTAGACTCAAAAGTTGATGTATTATGTGAAACATGTCTAGAGAGAAAAGACAAAAACCCTATGAGAGTTATAGATTGTAAAAATCCTAACTGTCAAGAAAATATAAAAGATATACCTTTTATGATAGATTACTTATGTGAAGATTGTTCTACTCACTTTGATAAAGTAAAAGAGTACTTAACTGAAATGGAAGTAAACTTTGTAGTTGATAAAACTATAGTTAGAGGACTTGATTACTACAAAAAAACTGCTTTTGAAATAATATCTAATGATATAGGGTCTCAAAGTACAGTTTGTGGTGGTGGAAGATATGATGGGCTTGTAGAACAACTAGGTGGACCTAAAGGATTAAGTGGAATAGGGTTTGGTTTAGGTGCTGAGAGATTATTATTAACTCTTGAAAACAACAACATAGAAATAAAAAATCCACAAGCTACAGATATATATATAGCAACAATTGGAGAAGCAGCTAAAATAAAAAGCTTTAAAATCCTTAAGGATTTAAGATATAATCATATAAGTTCAGAAAATGATCACTTAGATAGAAGTATTAAAGCTCAGTTTAAATACTCTGATAAAATAAATTCTAAATTTACAATAGTTATAGGTGATGATGAATTAGCTAATGATACTGCTACACTTAAAAACATGGCTACATCAGAACAAACTACTATAAAATTAAGTGAAATAGTTACAGAATTAAAAGATAGATTATAAAAATTGGAGGGAGATCTTACATGGAGACTCTAAATGGATTAAAAAGAACTCACTACTGTGGGGATTTAAGAGAAAGTAACATTGATGAAGAAGTTGTACTTATGGGATGGGTACAAAAGAAAAGAAACTTAGGTGGACTAGTATTCGTTGACTTAAGAGATAGAAGTGGATTATGTCAAATAATATTTGATACTGATGTAGATGCGAAGGCTTTTTCAAAAGCAGAAAAATTAGGTTCTGAATTTGTTATAGCACTAAAGGGTAAGGTTTCTGAGAGATCATCTAAAAACCCTAATATGCCAACTGGTGATATAGAAATAGTTGCTAGCGAACTTAGAATATTAAATAAATCAGAAACACCACCAATATACATAAAAGATGATGACAATGTATCTGAAGAATTAAGATTAAAATATAGATACTTAGACTTAAGAAAGCCATCTATGCAAAAGACTTTAATGTTAAGAAGTAGAGTAGCTAACATCGTTAGAAATTACTTATCTTCAAATAATTTCTATGAAGTAGAAACACCTTTCTTAATAAAACCAACTCCAGAAGGTGCTAGAGATTACTTAGTACCAAGTAGAGTTAATGAAGGTAAATTCTATGCACTACCTCAATCACCACAATTATTTAAACAATTATTAATGGTAAGTGGTATGGATAGATACTTCCAAATAGTTAAGTGTTTCAGAGATGAAGACTTAAGAGCAGACAGACAACCTGAGTTTACTCAAATAGACTGTGAAATGAGTTTTGTTGAACAACAAGATGTTATGGATATAATGGAGAAAATGGTTCAAACAATATTTAAAGAAACTTTAAATGTAGAAGTACCACTTCCACTTCCAGTTATGACTTATGCAGAAGCTATGCAAAGATATGGTTCTGATAAGCCAGATACTAGATTTGGATTTGAATTAACTGATATATCTGACTTAGTTAAAACTTGTGGATTTGGAGTATTTGCAAATGCAACAGTAGACGGAATGAGTGTTAGAGGTATAAACGTTAAAGGACAAAGTGAAGCAATAAGTAAAAAACAATTAAGTAAAATAGAAAGTCATGCTAAGACTTATAAAGCTAAAGGTCTTGCTTGGATGAGAATTGGTGAAAACAGAGAAGTAACTTCTCCAATAGCTAAATTCTTTAGTGAAGAAGAATTAACTTCAATATTAGATAGAATGGATGCACAAGCTGGTGACTTATTATTATTCGTTGCTGATAAAAATACTGTAGTATTTGATTCATTAGGTCAAGTTAGACTTGAAGTTGCAAGAAGACTTGATATATTAGATAATAGTGTTTACAACATGTTATGGGTAACTGAATTCCCAGTATTTGAAGAAGACGAAGAAAATGGAAGAATGGTAGCTAAACATCACCCATTCACATCACCATTAGATGAAGATATAGACAAGCTTGAAGGAGACGACAAAGCATCTCTAAGAGCTAAAGCTTACGATATAGTTATAAATGGATATGAAGTAGGTGGAGGAAGTGTTAGAATATTTAACGCTGACGTTCAACAAAAAATGTTCAAAGCATTAGGTATGAGTGAAGAAGAAGCTAACGAGAAATTTGGTTTCTTATTAGATGCATTTAAATATGGAACTCCTCCTCATGCAGGTATAGCATTTGGTCTTGATAGACTAGTAATGATACTTGCTGGAACTACTAACATCAAAGATGTTATAGCGTTCCCTAAAAACCAAAGTGCAGTTTGTCCAATGACAAATGCTCCAGCAGTTGCTGAAGATGCTCAATTAAATGAGTTATGCATAAAGGTTGATATAGAAGATAAAGAATAATAAAGTATAATTAGGTGGGGAGGGGTTCGATGAAGCTCGTCTCCACCATTGAAATCCACGAAAAAGGTATTGATGAAAATCAATATCTTTTTTACTATAGTAGTTTTGATGTATTTTACATTTATATGCAAATTTGCTGTTAAGAATATATTAGAAGTAAAGATTATAATGCTAAGCTATTATTTTCTGTTACTAACTAATTATTTTATAAGTATAAATATTATTTATTAAACTATGTTAATAAGTATAATTAAAAGTGGGGGGATATAATGCAAATATTTACAATTGAAAAGAATGAGTTTCTTACATATAGAAATGTAAAGGGGTACTATCATCAATATTATACTGGGTTTAGAAATGAAGGTAATCCAGACTTTGTTAATATTCTAAAAAATACGTTTAATTCTGAAAGCGTAGAAAAATTAAATAATGCAAAGGGAGAAGTTATCAATGCTTTACAATTAGATATACCTAATATAATACAAGAAAATAAATTATCTAATTGTATGTGTATTTGCGTTCCTAGAGCAAAAGCATTAAATACATATAGTGGTAGACAATTATTATTTAAGGATGCTGTTAGTATTGTATCCCGTAGATTAGTTAATGTTATTGATGGAACAAGTTGTATAATAAGAACAGAAAATACAAAAACTACACATTTAAAAAATACTACATTAGAAAATGATGGTGAGATGCCTTATATAGGTATAACTAATGATACTTGTTATATAGATACAAATACAATACAAGGCAAAAACATCATACTCATAGATGATATATATACAAAAAGTGTAAATATAGATGAAGATTGTATTCAAGCGTTATTTGATAATGGAGCTAAAAATGTTATATTTTATTCAATTGGATATACAAGGAGGTTATAATGAAATACTCAGAAATAACTTTAAAAGTTCTAGCAGCAGTAGAGTGCGGTATTATAAAAAGTAATGCTCAATTTTGGAATGAGTTTGAGAAGAGAGAAATATTTGAAAAGACAATATTAGAAGATAGCAACTTTAATAAGGTATTAAAAACACTAGAAGATGAATTTTCATTATCAAGTAATGAAGAATCTATAATATCTATATACGATGATTTATTTCCAATTATAAATAAAAATGTAAAAAATAAAGGAGATAAACCATATTTATTATTTTATAAAGGAAATCTGAGCTTATTGAACGATTTAAATAAAAATGTAGCTGTAATCGGATTAGTAAATCCCGATAATAAAATAATAAATAGAGAAAATGATGTTGTTAAAAAGCTTACAGAAAATGATTTAGTTATAGTAAGTGGATTGGCGAAAGGATGCGATTCAGTAGCTCATAAATCATGTATAGATAATGGAGGAAAAACAGTAGCTATTCTACCGTCGCCATTAAGTAAAATATATCCTGCTGAAAATAAGCAACTAGCAGAAGAGATATTACAAAAAAATGGATTATTGCTATCAGAGTATTATAAAGAACCAAAATCAAGAAGTGAGGCAATCAATAGATTTATTAAAAGGGATAGACTACAAGCTATGTTTTCTAAAGCAATTATACTAATAGCTAGTTATAGAAAAGGAGAAGGCGATAGTGGCTCAAGACATGCTATGGAAGCTGCTAGAAAATATGAAATAGATAGATATGTTATGTATAACAATAAAACAGATGAAAATAATATTCAATTTGCGTTGAATAAAGATTTACTTTTTGGAAAATATGAAATTAATGTAAAAGTATTACAAGCTAGTTCCATAAAAGATATTAAATTATTAAAAAATAAGAATTTAATACATGATAATTTAGATAATGAGCAACTAGAATTAATATGAAAAAGAATAATAAATATATTTTCGACTTAGATAATACACTTATATATACAGATAAATTAAATAATGATTCTTATAATTATGCATTAAAGAATATAGGATTACCTGAAATTAATAAAATTAAGCGTATCACAAGAGAAACTGTATTTAAAACCTATAAAAATATTAATACTGATGAAAAAAGTAAATTAATACAATTGAAGAATGAGTATTTTATCAACAATTTACATGTTACATATATGAATGAATTAGTAGTGGAAGTATTAAGATGTCAAAATAAAGAAAACTGTATATTATGGACAAGTGCAGATGAAGCTAGAGTAAAGGCTCTCTTAGAGTATTACAATATTAATGATTTATTTAAAAAGATATTAATTACTAATAAAATAGACATATCAAATGATATTGAGGAAATTTGCAAATTACATAAGTGTGATTTACAACAACTAGTTTTCTATGAAGATAATATTATGTTAGTTGAAAAACGAGGTCAGCTAAATTTAAATGTTATAGGTGTATAGTATTACTTGAGTACAATAATTAGAAAAGTATATAGGAGTTTGATAAATTTTAAATTTAATAAGATAAATTAATAGTGACTAATTAAACAACTACAAGTTAGCTTTCAAATATAATTAATTTTCTTATAACTAGATTAAAAGTTATTTAGTACAGATTTAAAATGGGAGATGTAATAATCGTGGGTATGATTCTCGTGAATCGTCTCCACCATTGAAATCCATGAAAACACATTGATGTAATAGTCAATGTGTTTTTAGTTTGAGTATTTAGAGAAAATTAATATATATAGAATTTAACAATTTAACTTGAAGATATATATATTAGTATGCAATAAATCGCTTACTTAAATTACATATAATATTAACTTATTTTGCATAGTATGAATATTATAGACTAATGGCAAATAAACTTATTAATAAAGGTAAATAGTGTAATACTAAGATGTAATATTTGTTAAAGTTATCTATTTAGTGTATAATTATCTTAATTAATAAAAATGAGTTAAGATAAAGGAAATAGTTTATGTCTGAAGAACTAAAGATAAAAGAGTACACTATAGATGATATGAAAGAATATATAAGACGTCACGAGTATTTATCACAACAAATATTAACTTATGAAGGCACGAACTTAAATCAAGCGAATATAATATTTAACGAAATTCTAGATAAAAAAGAAATGGATATGTTATATGAGTTATTATTAAGCAAAGAAGGATGGTACAAAAAAATTAATGGAGAAGGTTGCATTAAGCTAAAGTTAGTAGCAGCAGCTTTAGGATTTACACATAATAAAATTCATAGAAATAACATACCTATTGAAAAAATAGAACAAATACAAAAAAATATAAGTATAGAAGAGCAGATGTTAATAGCAAGTTGTTATATTAAGCAAAAAATAATAACTAAAAAAACACTTATTAACTATCAAGAATATGTGAATACTAAGAATAAAATAGCTATTAAAGATAATAAAGTTACTTTATATAGAGGTATAAAAGGCGATTTTGATATTTATAAAACGATTAGTCTGGAAAGCTGGAGTACGCAACTAAATATAGCTAAACAATTTAGTGGTAGTAATGGTATTATATTCAAGGATAAAATAGATATAGATGATATTTTATGTTGTAGAAAAACTACATTTAGACATCCAAATAAACCTAATATATATCAAAGTAAGCCAATAAGAGGTGAGCATGAATATATAGTTGAAAGTATTGATGATAATAAAGTTTTAAATAGATATCAATAAAAGGAGGTAGTGTTATGAAAATGAAATCATTTAGTCAAATAGTAGAAGAAATAAAATGTATGCCTCAAGAGGAAGTAGATAATTTTTCAAGTGGAGAAGAATTTGAGTGTTGGTTGAAATCAAGAAAGCAACATTATAAAGAGGATTGTAATAAAAGCATAACAATGACAACTAAAACTCGTAAATTTAATTCTATATCATATAATACTATGGAAAGTACACACTACAATACTATATTTAAGGTTAATGGGAATATACCTAAAAATAGTTATGGAAATTTAAATCGTGGAATGAGCTTTTCATTTAGTGAAGAGTTAATTGCATAGATTTAATAATGAGAATTAAAGAGAGGATTGAAGGAGTAAGTATGAATAAGATAAATGCTGATATAAATTTAGATAGCTATATTATTGATACTATAAATTATAAAATCAATGAGGATTATATAAATGAAGAAGATAATATAGATATAAAAATATCATTTGATAATGATATTTCTATAAATGAGGAATTAAAAAAAGCTAGAATTAGAATAGGATGTTATATATTTAAAGGATATAAAGATTCACCATTTAATTTAGATTTAAATATAACCGGATACTTTAGTTATAATTCTAAATATAGTGTAAGTGAAATAGAAAAGTTAATATTAGTAAATGGAACTGCTATTTTATTTCCATATCTAAGAAGTATGATAACTACTATAACCGCAAATAGTGGATATGTGCCTATTATAATTCCTACAGTTAATATTAATAAACTTTTAAATATCGAATAAATATAAATTAATAATTTAAAATAGTGGGTATTATTTCTATAAATCATCTCCACCATTGAAATCCACTAAAAACATATTGATGTGAAAATCAATATGTTTTTTTGTTATAAAGAAATAATAGCTAAGAATTTCAATCAGGGGGTGCAGAACTTAACGTTGTTTGTCGAGTTCATGCTAACAAATAATACACTAGAGCATTTTAATGATATAATCAAGATTTTATAAAAGAAAATATAGATTGGGATGGAACCGCAAAAATGAAAAATTTCTAATAGATATAGAATTTAGTAATAATAAATTCTATAAAAATGAAGATGGAAATTTTTCGCAAGAATTTTATAATGTAAGTACAGTATTTATTCCAGTAACTGAAATGCTATCTCATTCAAAAGGGTTTTTAGCACTTGAAAGGGAGAGACAAATACCATTTGAAAGAACATTGATTGATATTATTGCTAAGTCACAGTTAGGAAGAAGTAAGCAAAGAGATAGTTTACATAATGGTATATTAGACAAAATATCAAATATTATTGATGGAGAAGTAATATTTGATGATGATACATTTTTCATAGTAAAAAGAAATGGAATGAAAGTTGAGTTTTCAATGGAAGCAGAAGGAATTAGAAAAATAGGATTATTATGGACACTTATACAAAATGGGATAATAAATAGTAATAGCATACTATTTTGGGATGAACCAGAAGCTAATATTAATCCTAAGTATATTCCGGATTTGGTAGAAATATTAATAGAATTACAAAAAAATGGTGTTCAGATTTTTATTACGACACATGATTATATATTTTCAAAGTATTTTGATGTTAAACGTTCTGATAATGATAAAATTAAGTATTTTTCATTATACAAAACAGAAGATGGTGTAGATTATGAAGATTCTTTAAAATTAGAGTATTTAGAAAGAAATGAAATCAGAGACACCTTTATTAAACTATATGAAGATGAGATAGAAAGGACTATGAAGTAATGCTTGCTATAACTGAATTGAATATGGTATTTGGTGATTTTGATGATGACAAAATATTTGAAATTGAAAAATCTAAGTTACATAAAAATGTAGGGAATGGAGTTAAAGTAGTCGAATTCACCTAGTCCTATATCAGGTAATAAAGAAAATTTTGATAAATATATAAATGATATCTGTGATAAGTTTATGCATTCATTGAATTTATATCAATCAGCTATTTTCAAGAGAAATAATGGATACCTCCAACATTAGAGGCATTAAAAAGAAAATTAATTCCATATAATAAAATCTGGAAGAGTGAAGTTATTGTAATAAATGGAGAAGATGCAAAAAAGTTTGGTTTAGTTAAAGAAGTTTTACTGAGGTAGTTTTGAAGAAGCTAGACTAAAAATATGTATAACAAGAAAAGTCCTATAAGCATAGATTTTATAAATGCTAAGATTACAGGACTTTTTATATAAGTAAACTATAATAGATTTTTATTTTTGAGAGTTATATTTATCTACTAAAATTTGCTCACCCATCTTAACTAACTTTCGAGTAGCTAATCCACCAACTTCTTCACCAGCGAGTACATTCTGAGCAGATCCTTCTAGCGTTCCTTGAGGAGCGTTACTTTCTACTTTATTAGTTTCTTGATTGTAGTTATATCCAAGTTCAGAAGCTATTTCCATTTTTAAATTATTTAAAGCCTGCTTTGCATTAGTTTTAGATTGCATATCCATATAAACCACCTTTTCAAAATAATAGTATAATAGTATAATTTACATAAATTAAAATGTTTATAACAAATACAAATAAAAAATTAACTATTATGCAAGAAATTCTAAAAATAAGTTATAATAATATTATATACAAGGTAATATGAGGTGAATTAATGGAAGAGAAAAAATTATCACAAGCTAATGATAAAGATGCGCTAATAAGAAGGCTTAAAAGAATAGAAGGTCAAGTTAAAGGAATTCAAAAAATGGTAGATGAAGAAAGATACTGTGTAGATGTATTAGTTCAAATATCTGCAATAAGATCTGCTATAAATAAAGTAGGAACTATAATTTTAGAAAATCATGTAAAGGGATGTGTTTCTCAAAGCTTAAAAAACGGGGATGATGAAAGCACTGAAGTTATGATAAATGAACTTATTAGCACAATAGATAAGTTTACTAAATAGGGGGGATTTATATGGAACAACAAGGATATATTGTAGGAATAGTTGATAAAAAGACTGCTAAACTTAAGATGCAACGACACTCAGCATGTGCATCTTGCGGAAAGTGTGCAACTACTTCAGAGAAAAAAGATATAGTAGTTGAAGTTGATAATGCTATAGGTGCACAAGTAGGAGATAAAGTTAAGGTTAATATGGAAACTGTAAATGTATTAAAGGCAGCGGCAATAGTATATACAGTCCCACTGATAGCTCTATTAATTGGAACTATTGCTACATACTTTATATTAAATTTATCTAAAATAAATGTAGATGTCGAAGTTGTAAGTGGAAGTGTAGGGATAGGTCTAATGCTATTATCGTTTGTAGTACTAAAGTTAAACGACTCTAAATTCAGAGAGAGTAGAGAATATATACCTGTTGTTACTGAAGTATTAATAAAACAAGGTTGTGAAATAAATACGATTAATTAATATATTAAATAAACAAAAAAGAACTTCTAAGTGATTGATAGTCACTTAGAAGTTCTTTTTTATAATTAATTTCTATTGAAGTCTAAGAATCTAGTACCTTGGAATTTAAGTTTACCAACATCATTTTCAACAATAGAACCGTAAATTTTTCCACTAACATGAATTTCCATCCTATCTTTATTCTCAAATTCAAAAGTCACATAATAACTAGTTGAACTGCTCCCAACATGATTATGGCCATTTGCATCAGTATATCCTCCGTTTTGAGAAACGTTAATTCTTTTAGATACTACCTTACAATCAACATCAAGAATTGGTTGCTTGTTATTATAAGACCACTCAGAAATACCCTTAACAACAAATATGATAAAAGTAATAATAAATATAAGAAATATTGCCAAAAATGCTATAGTAAATAAATCAATACCACCATAATCAGTACTAAATTCTCTAACTCCCATGTTAATCCCCCTTTTAAGTAACTATAATAAGATTATACTATATAATAAAAAAAAGTTGCTATTTAGCAACTTTTCTTTTTAACTTAAACATACTTATAGTTTTAGCTAATGAAGTTATAAGTAATACTCCAAGTGCAATAGCTCCTCCAACAAATAGTGCATCAGCACCAGTAGAAATAGCCATATCATAATTTTTTTGAACTAAATAAAGCATCGTGTTATACATTCCAAGACCCGGAACTAAAGGTATAATACCTGGTATTACAAACAGTATAGCTGGTTGTTTTAACTTTCTAGCTAACACTTCACTCATAAAAGATACAATCACAGCTGCAAAAAAGTTAGCGAATATAGAGTTAGAAGAAACTCCCATTAAATAAAAGAACACAGACCATCCGATACCACCAGTAATCCCAGCTGGAATTAATGATGACGCAGGTGCGTTTAAAAACACTGAAAACCCAACTGTTGCAAATGCAGAAAATATAAAGTGCATATAAATTGGCATATCTGTCATTAGAATTTACCTCCTAACCTAATCCACATATCAAGTATAAGACCTACTCCACAAGCAATAGAAATAGCAGTCATCCCTGCATCAAATGCACGAGACACCCCTGAAATTAAATCTCCCGATATCAAATCACGAATTCCCTTTATAAATGAAACACCTGGAAGTAGTGGCATTATAGAACCAACTATAAGCATTCTAGGTGTATCTAAAACTCCAAATTCAGCAAGTAAAACCCCTGCAGTTGCTATCAAAACAGATGCAACTAAACTTGAAAATGTTGGAATCGAACTGACCTTCATTATCTTTTTATAACAAATAATTGCAAGTATAGACGTTAAAAAAGTAAAGAAGAAGTTTATTATATCGTCTCCACCTAGTAAACAACCGAAACATGCAGATGCAAACCCTGTAGATATGTTTACTAAATAATTAGGATAAGAAGGTACCGATCCTAATTGTTTAAGTTCCTCTATAGCATCTTCAATAGATAAATCTGGATTGTTTACAAATTCTCTAGAGAAATTATTTAGTAGTGAAATCTTATTTAGATTTATAGATCTACTTTTTATAGTTTTCATAAAAGATAAACCATCAAATCTTTCGTCTGAAATTATTATTACAGTAGGTGCGGTAAAAGCACTTACATGATTAAAACCTCTAGACCTACAAATTCTAAGAACACTGTCTTCAACACGGTAAGTTTCCGCACCGTTTGTTAACATAAGTTCACCGATAAATAGTGCTAGCCTAAGAACGTCTTTTTTATATTCACTATTCACAAAAATACCTCCCAATACAAATTAATATAACGATTATACCAAACTTTTAAACGTATGTTTATCATTATTTTATTTTTATTAATATATTAATTTTTATGCATAAATAATGGGTCTATTATATAGAAGATTACAAATATTATGTAGAATAATTAGGTTTTTTAAATTGAGAAAATTGTGCTTATACAGAATTTTAAAATGAATCTAATTTTAAATGTTTTAAAAAAAATTATAAAAAGTGTTGACGTAATTATTTTGTCGTGATATAGTTATACTTGTCCTTAAGAAACGGGGCAAGACGAAATCGAAAATGAACTTTGAAAATTAAACAGTAGGTTAATTTATAGAATTTGAAACAAACGAAACATAAAGCCAGATATATAACAGTATCTGAGCCCTAGATAAACTTTTATTTAAGAGTTTGATCCTGGCTCAGGATGAACGCTGG
>CAMTIM010000060.1 GCA_947072565.1 uncultured Peptostreptococcaceae bacterium
GCCAATCATGGTTTAGATAATGGTTTAAGTGTTGATGAGGTAGCGCAGGAATATATAAGGATTCATAAAGAGGCTAAAGATAGGATTGAAAATGAACAAGCGTCAAATGAAGAAAAAGCACGAGACAAAATAGATATTTTACAAGCAGAAAATAATAGACTAAAAGAAGTTGAAAAAGAGCAAGACAAAATGATAATTGATAATAGTTACAAAATGGCTATGATAGAAGCAAATTTAGGAGGAATGTAAAATGATATATAAATTTATAAAAAGAATGTTAGAACAAGATAATTATGATAGTGTACAAGATATGAGGAATAAAATAGATGTATTCTATTCAGTTACTCCAGCTAGATTAACAGAACCTGAATATAAAGAGTTAAATGATATACTAAACACTAAACAAAGTAATACAGTAACACCAGGATAGAACTAAGAAGTTCTTTTTTTTTATACAGATATGGTGTATTATCTAATGTAAAAGGGGTGGATTTTATATGGCATTACCATTATGTTACAAAAATCAAGATAGAGGAAGCTATTATGGGAAAGCAACTTGTCATGTATGTGGAAATACATATGATTGGGAAGAAAGATTAAATGCAGAAATTATAGTACCAAGAGCTGGTAGATTAGACGGACCTGTTGAGTATTTAGAATTTATTGTTTACTCAAAATGCAATCACAAAGATTGCAACCATACTAATAAACATACATTTGAGTTTAAAAGATAATATAGTTTAAAGAGCCTTGATATAACAAGGCTCTTTTTGTTACAAAACAAAAGAAACATTTAAAATCATAGAGCACATATGTGCTCTATTTTTGTTATCAATTAATAGACATTTTTATATTATATTAGTACAAAGGAAGGTTAATTAATTATGGCAAATAAAATTATAAAAATTAATGGGAATATCAATGAACAAAATATGTTAGCATATCAAATGTATAGAGGCCATAATGAGTTAAAAGGACTATCACAAAATACGATAGATGGTTATGAATATGATCTTTTTCAATGGTTTAGGTTTCTTAATTCCTTCCAGGAAGATAAAATTTACAAAGAAGTTGTTGCAGAAGATATTGAGGAATATTTAATGTATTGCAAAACCAAAGGTAATGAAGTCTCAAGAATTCAACGTAGAGTATCTTGTATAAGTAGTTTCTATATATTTTTAAGAAAAAAGAAGAAAATAATTACAAATCCAGTTGATGATATTGAAAGACCTAAGAAAAAATTATTTGTAAGAGAAAAACACTTTTTGAAGATGGAACAAGTAAATGAGATAAAATCTAGGTTACATGAGCTAGATAATATAGTAGCTGAGATATTTATACTTTTGGCAATTAACACTGCTGCAAGGCGTAATGCTCTTAGAAATATTAAATGGAGTGATATCGATTGGGAAGAGAGAGAAATAGAAGTTCTTGAAAAAGGTCCTAAGCTTGTAACATTATATTTTTCTAAGGAAGTTAAAACTAAATTATTAAAACTTAAAGAACATTATAAAGAAAAAAATATTAATTTACCTCATATTTTCACATCATACTATCATGGTGAACATAGACAAGCAGGGACTTCATCAGTTGCAAATTGGGTACGCAAGGCAGGTAATATAATTGGTATTAATAATTTAACGCCACATAGTTTGAGAAGAACTGCTGCTACATTAATGTATCATAATGGAGTTGATTTATTGACAGTGTCTAATATACTAAATCACCAAAATACGTCAACTACTCAAATATATTTACAAGCTAATAAAAATAAACTTAAAACACTTAAAGATAGTGTTAACATTTAAAAACTAGACTAGGACGCCCTAGTCTTTTTATTTTTAAGGAGGATAATATGCAAGAAAATTTTAATCAAGCAAAAATTTTTATAATATCAGCATTTGGAGCATTTACAAGTCTTTTGGGAGTTTTAGCAATTCCTGTGTATATTTTAGTATTTGCAAATGTAATAGACTATATAACAGCATTATTTGCTGCTAGTAATAGAGGAATGAAGAAATCTTCTAGAATAGGTATAAAAGGTATTATAAAGAAAATTTGTATGTGGTTGCTAATTGTAGTTGGAGTATTATTAGATCAACTATTAATTTACGCTTCGGGAGTATTAGGTATATCATTGCCATTTACATTTTTAATAGCGTGCATAGTAGCGTTATGGCTGTGTACAAATGAAATAATATCAATACTTGAAAATATATCAGATATACTAGGCAAAGATATGCCTAGTTTTTTATTACCAATAACTAAAAATATAAGAAGTCAAGTAGAAAATAAGGTTAATTATAAGGAGGAACAATAATTATGATATCTAATATACACGCAGGGCATGGAAAACAAGATAGTAAAAGCGCAGGATCAAGTTTATTGATAAAAGAATCTATTGAGAATAGAATAGTAAAGGATGAAGTAATTCGTTTACTTAATGCAGAAAAACACACAACTTATGATACAACAGTAGATTATCCTAGTTCACAAAATGATTGTTTGAATAAAATAGTTAAACTTTGCAATAAGCATAAAACAGACTTAGATATATCTATTCACTTTAATAGTGCTGCTAATGATGCAAATGGAAATGGAAAAACTACTGGTGTGGAATGTTGGGTATATGATACTAATACAAAAGCTAAGCCTTACGCTGAAAGAATATGTAAAAGCATATCAGAGTTAGGATTTACTAATAGAGGAGTTAAATATAGTAAGCAATTTGCAGTATTAAAGACTAATAACCCTTGCCTAATAATAGAATGTTGCTTCGTAGACGATAAGGACGACGTTAATCTATACGATGCTAAAAAAATGGCAAAGGCCATAGTTGAAGGGATTTTAAATAAATCTGTTTCAAATAGTGATAGCTCTAATGAAACATCTACTTTTATATTTAAAAATGGAGATTATGCAGGTAGAAAAGCTATAGTAACAACAAATGTTTTAAATGTTAGATATAACAGAGGTACTGACTATGAAGTCATAGGGCAGGTTAAAAAAGGACAACAAGTAAAACTAGAATGGTGTCAAGATAAATGGATTAGTATTCAAAATTTCAATGGATACAAAGGCCTTGGATATGTTCATACAGACTACTTAGAATTAATTTAATATAAATAAAAAATAAAAGGTAGCTGAGAGTCAATCAGCTACCTTTTATTTTTTATTATTCATTGTTATTTTTTGGACATCCTAAATGTATTAACATTGCATTTTCAACCTTCAACATTGTATTTGAATCTACACAACCTGTTTTTTCTCTAAATCTTTGCTTGTCTATCGTTCTTAACGCTTCAGCACATATGCTTGATGTTTTAGTTAATCCAAAATTCCCCTCTTCTATATGTACATGTGTTGGCATTTTCCTTTTACTTATAAAGCTTGTAAGAGGTACAACTGTTACTGTTGTACTGTATTTGTTCCCCATGTCATTTTGCATTACTAAACAAGGTCTTATACCTTGGTATTCAGACCCTAACCCATGACCGAGATCTGCCATTATTATATCACCTCTTAGTATTTCTAAACTTTGTTTTTCTGTACTAGAATTCATATTTACTCCTCCAATTTCATCTAATTTTTAAATTAACATATATCTTATTTACTTTTAACCAATGACATTTCATCATCAGAAAAATATAATCCATCCTTATAATTGTCTTCATTATTGAACACAACTAAGTATTTATCGTCTATTCTATCATAAATATTTACTATCATTCCTGTAACAATCCTATCATTTATAAATACCATTACAGCATCTCCGATTTTGAAATCTTTCGTATAATCTTCTTTTTCATTCTTTTTATATTTCCATTTATATTTACAACTCTTACACTCACAAGTATATTCTTTAGCGAAAGGAGTGTATAATATTAATCCAAACGCTATAATGCCCATAATTGGGATAAGTATCCATAGAAACGGTATAAATATCAATAAAGGAGTTGCCATTAACATTGCTATGCCGATAACGCCCGGCTTGATTTCTCCTATAGCCATACTACCGCAGTTAGGGCACTTTATTTGTTCTTTAGTATGTGCATTTTCTTTTTGTCCAGTAGATTGGTATTTCGCAGCTTGATTCATTAAGCAAGCAAAACATAAACCTTCTCCTTCATTGTAACTTTCTTTATCCATTTCAAACCCACATTTATCACATTTATATTCTTTTTTCATTTCGCACCCCTTTTATTTGCTTTTTTTCATAATTGCATTTTTTAGTTTTAGTCATTTATAGATACCTCCCCTTAATAATTATATTATATCGTTTTACATCTCAAATAAACACAGTAAATTATTTTAATCAGGACGTGCAAGTTTCTGCATACAGAATCATACAATATATTAGAAAGTAATTAATATTATTAGAAAGGAGAAGTTATGACTAAACGAAAACAATCCTTAAAACAACCAATAAGTTTCAAAGAAAATGTAAGAGATTTAGCTATTTATAATTATTTACTATCTATTAAAAATACACTTGGCAGAAGCAACTATGTGAAAATGCTAGTTGAAGAAGATATGAGAAAAAAGGGTTTATGGAAAAATGAATACGATGATTAAAAATTAAAAGAGCCAAGGGATTGCACTCCACAAGGCTCAATACACAAACTATAATAAAATATTATAATTCTCTAATATTTTCTACAAATATTATAAGAAAACCTTCTAAAACTTCAAAACTATTTCTAATTAACTTATCTTAGTTCAAAATTCACACCTACACTTATACTAAAGATAAAGAATACTTCTAAGAAGCTTAAGATACCAAAATAGTAGAAAAGTATTAAAGAGTTATAAAAAATAGGAGATTTAAAATGAAAGAATTTAAAACTATATTAGATTTAACTGGTAATCTGCATTTAATACCACAAGTAATAGCTATAGACGTGCTAAAAAGAGTTACAGATTGGTTAGTAACTCCAGGTGCAAGCATAGATGATGATTATATTAAAAGACAATTGGACTATGCAAGTAAATTTATTTAATTAACATTTCTAATGCAGTACCTACAATTCCAAAAACACTAAACCAAAGAAAATCCATATATAACACCTCCAGATAAAAATTATTATGAAATTATTTTAACCAAATAAAAAGGAGATTATACAATGAAAATATTATTAAATGGATACACAGTTACAGAGCATATAAAAACAAAAAGAAAAGAAGTTAAGTTAGCTAGCAAAATATTAAACAATATAAAATCTAACAAGATTATGTATTCTAAAGTTGTACTATCAACAGCTTTAATTATGCATATTAACATAAATATATTTGCTATTGATACAGCTACAACTATGGATAATACATTTAAACAATTGATAGACTTACTTTTAAGTTTTGCTAAATGGGGATGCTTAGGGATGGGTCTTAAAAGTTCTATAGAAAGTATGTTGAATGGAGGTAACTTTAAGCAAGCTAGTATGGCCGGAATACAATATTGGCTAGCTTATATATTTCTTCAATTGTATCCTAAACTATTTGATATGATTAAACTTTAAAGGGAGGCCTCTATTATGAAATTTCTTAATTTTGATTATTTTGAAACGCATAAGTTTTTTGGATGGATTGAAGATTGGATTCATGGGTGGTTTGAAAAAACAATGCATACAACTTTACAAACAATAAGTGATGTAAGCTTTAATGCCTGCTTGTTAGTTGGATTAATAGCTTTTATATTATATATATTTGGCTGGGAAAAAGGTAAAAAGATTGCAATTATTAGTCCTGTAATATATATACTTATTAAAATAGTAGGGGAGTTGGTATTCGGTGTTTAATAAAAATAAAATCAAATCTATGTCAGCTGATAAATACTTCGAAGTCAAAAGAACTGAATATGTAACTGTTCAATTAATTCCAACTAAATCAAATAAAAACAATCAAACTGATAATATAGCTTGTTTAATAAATAAAATACACATGAAGTTTAATAATGTAATGAGAATAGAAGATAAAAAGTTAATAATAACTCACCGCATGAAGGTGGGTTATTATATTCATATAACAAAAGAAGAAGTTCAATTCTTTTTTATATTGCCAAAGGTCCATATAATTAAATTTAAATCTAAGTTTGCAGAAACTTGGAGAAATATAGAGATGAAAGAAGTTGAAAGTATCCCTATAGATATAAGTACATGCACAAAATATCAATTGAAATATAAAATGAATGATGCTCTTAGTTTGAAATCAGATAAAAGAAACAATGATTTATTAAAAGCTAATATGTCCGTCTTAGAAATTTTAGAAACAGGAGAAAGTGTAGGTGTATTGTATAATTTTATACCTACTGCAGAAAAAGAAACTAATTATTTTAAAACTATAACTTATAAGCAAGCTATAGAAAAATATAAAAATGGTGAAAACTTAAAGAAGACTAAAAACATAATAGATCTTGGTATAATTTCTATAAAATTTTTAATAGATTGCATAAATGAATTGCTAAATACTATGATAAATAGTTCTAAAAATAACAATAGTGTATTTCTTTCTTCAAATAAGGAAATCTCTTCTAGCACTCAAAGAAAAGCTAAAAATGATATATGCAAAACACAAATAGTTATATTGAGTAAATCTTATAAAAAAGATAAAGAGAAACATCTTGCAATATGTGCATGCAACAGCTTTAAGAGCATAAGTGATGATAACGAATTGGTTTATAAAGAAATAAAAAGAAATATAAATACAAACTTAGTTCAAATAGATAATGTTGAGGTTAATTATACAACAGAAGAAGAGTGCTCCAATTTTATAAGTATCCCAGGTAAAGATATTATAGATAATTTTAAAGCTATAGAACATAATAAAATATTAGAAACAAAAGCGCCTAAGTGTTTAGAAAATGGAGAAATTAGAATAGGAACAGTTAAATGCAAAGATAATAGTCAAGAAACTTTTTATAGTAACGATAGACAAATAAAAAGACTTGGAAGAATATTACTTGGTCCAATGGGCGCCGGGAAAGACTACTATATGACTAATCTAGCTAAAGACATAATAGACTCAAATAGAGGGCTTATCGTCTTAGACTATATAGATAAATGCCAACTATCAGATGGGATAAAGGCTATAACTCCAAAAGATAAGTTAATAGAAATAGATTGTTCAGATATAAATCAATTACAGTCATTTGCATATAATGAGCTTAGTTATAATATAAATGATGATAAATATTCAAAAGTGTCTATTTGTATGCAGAAAGCTCAACAATTAGAACTACTACTAAATAGTATAAATGATGTTAATTCACAATTGACACCAAGAATGCTTAGATATTTGTATGCAGCAGCTACAGTTATGTTTTATAAAAAAATAAATGCAAGTTTTAAAGATGTTATTGATATTTTAAAAAATCCTAGCAAAAGAGATAAGTTGATAAATTCATTAGATACTGAAACAATAAGCCTGTTATCTGATGAATTAGAGGATTTAGAAGAATTATCTAAAAGAGATAAAAATAAACCTGTAGAAAATGCAGATACTAAAATTGACGGTATCTTAGATAGAATAAGCAGACTTAAGAGTGCTAGCTTATTTACTAGATTAGCATTTAATAATGATAGTACTGATAATATAGATTTCATAAAGGCTATAAATGAGAAAAAGGTTATATTAATTAAAATACCAGAAAAACATTTCAACTCTAAAATGCTAAGAAATATATTAGCTACATTCTATCTTAGTAAAGTTTGGCTAGCTAAACAACAAGGAGCAACGGAATCTCATACAGAAATATTTGTAAATGAGATACATCAAAGTTACAATTGTCAATTACTTATGGAAGATATTTTAGTTGAATGTAGAAAGTTTAATTTGACACCAACGCTAGCAATGCATTACTTAGGCCAAGGAACAAACAAACTTAAAAATAGTATACTCGCATCTGGATCCTCGTATCTTTTATTAACTGGATGTGATATAAAAGCATTTCAAGAATTACAAGTATACTTTCAAAAAGACGGTTATGAAGAAAGCGATTTAACTGAACTAGAAAGATATCATGCTCTTTGCTTGATTAAAAATGAAGAAACCAACTACAGTGCATTTGTGGCAAAGCTACCTTCTTGATATAGGATGGTAGCTTTTTATGAGTAGATTTAACTAAATCTGCTCATAAAACACATCAAAAAGGCTAAATCTAAAAAGTATAGACTTAGCCCAAGTAACTCAACCCTATTAACTTAATCGTTCATATATATACCAAACAAGTTTGTAACGCTCCGCTTATATATTCACTTGTTAATATGAGTGTATGCGAACAACTTCTAAAATGTGCATGTATTAACATAAAAAATAAATTTTATATACTAAAAAAGACTAGAGATAATTTCTAGTCCTGATTAGAATAACAAAATCTACTTTTTATTTTCTAAAAAGGATTTTTAGTTGGATCAAATTCAAATATCTTTTTAGGTTCTTCTTTTATTTCTTTTTCTTCATTTTCATCTTTAATAATCTCTATCTTTTCTTCACTTTTAATATTTGTTCCTCTAGTTTCATTCATAACTTCCCATAGCAACTCTTTTATATAAGCAGTAGGTGCTAACTTACTTTCTAAAAACTTTTCTATTGATTTTTCCTGTTCATTATTTTTAAATGTTAATACTACTCTACTCATTAAAATCCTCCTTAAAATCTAGCATCTGCTATTATTTTATATCCTTTAGCATTTGCAAAAATATCACTAACTAATATTGTACTTGAATATCTTTCTACAAATGAACCGTACATCATTGTAGCTCCACCACCACATAATAATATTTGATGTGATGCTAAATCATATTCTAATTCTAAATCATTTATAATCTTATTTAATTCACTTATTATTACATCATTAATAAATGACATATCTTTTTGTTCTCCATTTATTAATAAGACTCTTGTTTCAAACATTTCTATAACTTCTTCTAATGTCTTTCTAGTATTATATTTTGTATTTATAGCATTTCTAACTTCTTTATAAACATTATGAGTTCCTACAAATAACGAATTTGGTTTTTCTAATCCTCTTGATCCTTCATTTTTATATTTAAATATACAACAATCTGTTGTTCTACTTCCAATATCTACAAGTAATACATCTTTCTTGTCTATTTGTTGTTTCATTTTTTCATCTAATGAATTGAATATAGCAACACCTTCTGGATAAACATCAAACTTTTCTATTATTAAGTTTCTAGTTTTGCCATTCCATACAACTTTCAACGTTGAATTTTCATCTATTAATTTTTTTAATGAGTCACCATGTGTTTTAAATTGGCTTATTGGCAATCCAATAACTATATTATTATTAACTTTATCACTTGATTTACATATTGCAGCAACTAAAAGAGGTATATAGTTTGTTTTTTCAAATTTAATATTTTTATGTTCATATTGACCTTGTTCTATGTAGTATATTTTATCATTCATTTCTAATACATCACATTCTGTCATGAATGGTTCTAATTGTGATACTCTAGCATCAAAGATGATTCCTTCACTTGTTTTTCCCAATTGATTTCCTATATCTATACCTAAATTCATAATACACAACCTCCAAATTTTATAAAATTTTATAACGTTTGATTATATTTTATAAAATTTTGTAAAATATGTCAACATATTTTTTAATAAACATAATAATATTTTATAAAATTATGCAATTTTTTATAAAACTTTAACATTGCCGTATAAATCAAATCACAATATTTTTATAAAATTTTAACATTTTTTACAAAATAAAAACACATAAATTAATTTATGTGCCTTCAAAATCTATATTTTATTTACTTAAATTTATCTTTTTGACTTTCTAAAAGAATTTTTTCAAGTTCATCTGGATTATACTTATTAAAAGTTTGATTTATATTGTGGAATCTAGTTTTAACAGTTGGAATAGTTTTCTCATTTTTATTATCTTTTGAATTAATCTTATTTTCTAAAGTTTTTTTAAAATAATTATAAGAATTAACTTTAATTTTTTCTTCGTCATCTTTTTCTAAAGTTGTTAAAATAGATTCTTGTAATGCTTTTTTATTTTCTTTTTCTTTAAAATCATAATTACTAAAGTCGCTTATAAAATTTGCAAGAGTTTTTATTGTAAATAATTTTTTGTTTGGAACATAAAAATCATTAGTGTTGTCTTTAATTACAGCTAGATCTTCTTTTATTATATTTTTTGTTGTTTCTTCTTTAATAATTTTATTGTCCTTTTTTATCATATTTAAATTATCAAAATATTTTCTTTTATCTTTATCATTTACCATAAAGTTTATTGAATCTATACTTCTTCCAGCTCTTTTTTCTTCAAATGTAATTTCAAAATATCCAGTATCGTTCAATTCTTCTATTGCTGGAACTAATACACGTCTTTTAAAATTATTATATTCGCTATATTTATTTTCTAACAATAAAATCTTTCTAATATAGTCTAATTTATAATTTATAACATTTTTTGTTCCGCTCCACATTCTTAATAAATCATAAAACCTTTGTGCATAAGTATTTTTCAGTGACATAAAAATTTCTAAATTAACAGGAGTATAACCATCTTCTAGATACTTATTTAATAATCTATGTACTTCTGCATCTGCTGTTATTGTAAAACTATCTGATCTATCATTGTATACTGCTTTATTTATAAACCCAGCTATTATATAATCTCTACTTCCATCTTCTTTTATATTCGCTAGGTTTAATTTTTTACATCTAAGTTCTTCTAATATGCTCATAAGTCCTTTAAGTGTATTTTCATTTTTCCTTAGTACAAACCTTGATAATTCGCTTCTCTTTACTTCATGTACTAAATTTTCTGCATCAGTATTCTTTTGAAAAGCATATAGCAAATATGTAAATATTCTATTATGTACTAATTTTGCATCATATTTTGAGCCTACTATATTATTATTTTTCATTAATATTCTATTTTCCATTTTAAACACCCCTTTGTATTAAGAATATCATATTTTATTAATACGTACAACTTTTTTTTTTGTACGTATTAAGGTATCAATTTGTACGTATTACTTTTTTGTACTTAGGTAATTTCAATAGATTAAGGCATGTCTAAATACTATTAAATACTATTAAATACTATTAAATACTATTAAAGAAGATGTTACTACTTTTTTAGAATAAATATTAAATAAAAAAACACCAATAAAAATTGATGTTTAATTTGAATCTTTATTCAGCTTTTTTAATTCTTGTGTTATAAGATAGTCTGAAATTAATTTTGGGTCTATACCGAAATCTTTTGCTAATTGTATAATACAAGTTAAGTTTGGATTCTTTAATTCATTTATTGTGCATAGTTGATCTTTTGTAAGTTTATTAATACTCATGTATCTTTATCCCCCTAAATACCGTATTTATTATTATAGTAGCATATTATAGTAAATTTTGGTATTTCATTTCTTTTTCAATTAAATTACCTGCTAAACTCTTTGGATCTATATCTAGAGCTAAAGCTAATGCGATAATTTGTTTAAGAGTAGGACTATGTATAATATTAGAATTTTCTAATTTAGAAATATAGCTTTGGCTTACACCAGACACCGAACTTAGTTTTCTTTGCGACCACCCTTTTTTAACTCTTTCCGTTTCAAGCATCTTCAACGCCTCCCTATAATGTCATTATATATCAAATACTGTCGAATGATTCATCGTACGAATCACTTTGGCAAAGGTAATTTATGGTAACATAAATATATAAGATATATAGGAGCTCGATTATTTTATAGGGTTAATATATAAATAAATCATTATATTTTTAGAAGTTTTATATAAAATCTGTATTTTTATTGGAACTAGTGTTCGAAAAATATGTTTGATTTATGTTCTTGCATTTGATAATATAAACATATAAGTAATATGAAAGGGGGATTTAGCAGTAATTGGTACTTACAATACTACTTGCTACTAAAGATAAATTATGAAAACAGAAATTATAAAAATTATAAATGATATTGAGGATGAAAAAATATTAAGATATATAAAGTTTATATTAATGGGGTGCACGAAAAAAGACTAGGATTTCTATCCTAGTCTTTAAACTTTTCAATAAGTCTTTGTATTAAAATCCAATCTTCATCTGCAAATGATAACATAGTTTTTATTATTTTCTTTTTATAAGGATCATCTTCTGCGATGAATTCACCAATAAGTAGAGCTAACTCATCATCTTCAGAACGTTTTTTAAATATATCTCCCGTTCCATATAATATCCAATCCATATTAACATTGTATTTTTCGCAGATTAACTTTGCATTTTTCTCGATTAAATTAACTGCTCCAGATTCTATGTTGCATACATTCGATCTTGTCATTCCTATGGAGTCAGCAAACTCTTTTTGAGTCAAAGCCAATTCTTTTTCTCTTAATTGTTTAATTCTAGATTTCATTTTTCCACCTCTACAAACATAATAACATAAAAAAAGTACATTTACAAAACAAAAAAAACAACATTTTAATAAAAAAGGTATTGTAAAAAAACAAAAAAACAATTACAATGACATTAACAAAACAAATAATAAGGAGAATATACATGACATTAACTGAAAAAAAAGAAGTTTTAGAAGCAATATTTAAAATAACAGATATAGCCCCAAAGAGTACTAAAGATAAAATTGAAGGAATTTTAATTGGTGTATCTCTTAGAGAACATATAGACGAGATAGATCAAAATGAATTTAAAATTCATTAGGAGGAAAATAATTTATGGAAATGCAAGTATTAGATAAAAGAGATATTTTAGGACAACAAATTACTACATATGGAGATATTGAAAATCCTTTATTCCTTGCTAAGGAAGTTGCTAATTGGATAGAACATACTCATACAACTAATATGTTGAAAACAATAGATGAAGATGAAAAGCTGAATGTAACAATATTACATGCAGGTCAAAATAGGGAAGTTACAATGTTAACAGAAGAAGGATTGTATGAAGTTTTATTTCAAAGTAAGAAGCCAATAGCAAAAGAATTTAAAAAACGAGTTAAAAAAGTACTTAAAGAGTTAAGAATGAATAAAACTAAAAATCAATTATCGCCTATGGAACAGTTAAGGTTACAGTACCAGGTTATAGAAAATCATGAAAATAAAATTGAAAGAATAGAAGCAGAACTAGAAAATTTTCCTCTTCAAACAGTTGAATGTGACGAAATATCAAAAACAGTAAAAAGAGTTGGTGTTAAGGTTCTAGGAGGAATAGGGAGCAAGGCATATAAAAATAGTTCATTGCGAGCGAAAATATATAGTGATATACATAAACAACTAAAAAGAGAATTTAATATTAATAGTTATAAAGCCATAAAGAGGAAATATTTAGATAGTGCATTGAAAATTATAGAAAATTATAATCCTCCATTTGTGCTAAATGATGAAATTAATATGAAAAATAAACAAATGGCTTTTGGTGAGGTATAAGACATGACAAATAAAAAGTACTATTGGCTAAAATTAAAGGAAGATTTTTTTGAAGAAGATTCAATAGCTTGGATTGAAGAACAAGAAAAAGGAAAAGAATATTGTTTATTTTACTTAAAACTATGTTTAAAATCTTTGAAAGCTAATGGATTGTTAATAAGAAATGTTGGAAACATGCTAGTTCCTTATGATGTTAAAACGCTAGGAAAAATAACTAATACAGATACAGATACAGTAAGAGTAGCTATGGATATATTTACAAAAATAGGATTAATTCAAATCTTAGAAAATGGCGAAATATTTATGGGACAATTACAGAATATGGTAGGCTCTGAAAGCAAATGGGCTGAGAAAAAAAGACTACAACGACAGAAGAAGGACAATGTCCCATTGTTGTCTAGACAAAGTCCGATAGAGAAAGAGATAGATATAGAGATAGAGAAAGATAAAGAGAAAGAAATAGATATAGAACAAGAAGATGTAGATAGATATGTAAATAATTCTGAAAAAAATTTAAAAGAATTTAGTAACTTGTATGAAAAAAATATAGGATTAATAAATGGAATAGCAGCCGAAGAAATAATAGATATGTCAGAGCGTATAGATATTGAATTATTTAAAAGAGCTATAACGATAGCAAATGATAAAGGTAAGTGTAACTGGGGATATATAAAAGGAATTATTAAGCAATGGACAGATAAGAATATAACAACATATAAACAATTAGAAGCATTTCAATTACAAAAAAGAAATAAGGGAGAGAGTGATGGAAAGTATCAAGAGTATGCAAAATACTTGGATAGAGACGATAAAACAACAATATCAAGTGAAGAAGCAACAAGGGCAGCTGCAGAACTCGGAATCGACTTATAAATGTGACAAGTGTAACGACAAAGGTTATATAATCATAAAAGAAAATGGAACAGATGCAGTTAAGTTTTGTGAATGTAGAGAAGTAGCGCTAGCAAAAGAAAGATTAGAGAAATCTGGAATAGCTGATAGAGTTAAAACAAATACATTTAAAAGTTATAAAGTAAATAATGTTATTAGAGATAATGCTAGAAAAGTTTGTATAAAATATATAGCTGATTTTAATAAAAAAAAGTGTCTGCTGTTACAAGGGCAAGTAGGATGCGGGAAAACACATTTAGCTATAGCTACCTGTACTAAACTCTTAGAAAAGTATTCAGTTAAGTATATGAGTTATACAAAAGACATAAATGAACTTAAATTTAATATGATTGATACAGACTTTTATAATAAAAAAATTAGTGAGTATAGAAACTCAACAGTATTATTCATAGATGATTTATTTAAAGGGTTTGAAAAAGGAGATTATTCAAGGGCTAGAGCTGAACTTAGGATAATGTATGACATTATAAATTATAGATATGACAATAAAAAAGCAATGATTATAACTACAGAACTAACTACATCTAAGCTCTTAGAACTTGATGAAGCACTAGCAAGCAGAATTATAGAAATGACTAATAATTTTGAAACTGAAAGTAAATATAGGTTTGAATTTATTGGAAAAGAATTAAATTATAGAATTTTTGGAGTATAAAGTATGAGTATTTTACAAGATGCAGAAAAATTAAGATTAAGAGCAGAAGATCTAAGAGAGAAAAATAAAAATATGAGTATGTATCAAGCATATTTAATAGCGGCAAAAGAAATTAATGGGGGGGATTGAAATGGAAATTTTGAAAGATGTATTAGCTGAACTGTATTGCGAATTTGGGAATGATAAGGTAGTTGTAGCTCTTAGTCAGTATTTAGATAAATTAGTTGTAAAAGAACAAAAGAAAATAAGCTAGGAGGTTTAGCATGAAACAAGGAAAAAAATTAAATAGAAAACATAAAGAGTTTTTAAATTCTATGAACTTGGATAGTGTAAATTACCTAGTTGAAAGAGATACTGTGGAAGAAATTAGATTTATAAATAAAAAAACTAATAAACTAAAGTGTTTTAAAAAAATAAGGGGGAATTATTAATGCCAATCTTAGGTATGTATACAGCAAAAGAGGTTGCTGATATAAAAAGAATATCAGTAGAAGATGCTGAAAGAACTACAAAAGTACAAATGAAAAAAGAAATAAACAAATTAAAGGATGAAAATATAAAAAAAATAATAGATACTGAAGAACGTTATGGAAAGGCTTATGGGGACCTTATACTAGAGCAAATAGATATAGAAAAAAAGCTTGAATGTAAACAAACTGAAGTTTATGTACTAAGAACTATCTTGGCGCTAGAAACAGATAAAAAAATAAAAAGACTTGAAGTTATAGCGCAGAGGACTAAAAAGCCTCGTGTAAGAAAGAAATGTGAAAATAGGATAATAGACTACAAGATGCGAAAAATCGCATATGAGACGAAATAAGAGCGAAATTTCACTATATTATGAGCAATAGTAAATCTATTTAGTAAAATTTGGGTTTTTAGATAGATTAAAAAATAAATATACATAGGGGATAATAAAAAAATGATAATACATAAATTTACAACTCATGTTTTAGATAAGAATTCAGACACACCTATCTTAAATGATTTTGAAGGTAGAATAAGTCCAGAAGTAGATAAATTTTTACAAAAAATAATTAAAAAATGTATCAAATCACAAGATTTAAGACAAGCAAAATTTAAAGATTATTATAATAATACAATTCACAAGTGTTGCGAATCTGTGATTTATGATGAAACACTTTTCTTAGAAAATTCAAAAGAAATAGCAGCATATTTATTTGACATCATGAAAGAAGATTCAAATTCAAGTTCAGGAGATCTAGTAGCATGTTTATATACTGTAAAAGATGAAAAGTATATAGCAATAATAAAGCTAGATTACAAGAATTTATATAATCATTTAATAGGATTTGAAGATAACAAGTTTAATATACAAATGATTTCAAATGAAATAGGAATTGCATCAAATCACAATGTAAAACAAGCAGCATTAATAAGTATAAGCGGTATAAATGATGAATATCACTTAAAAGTTTTAGATAAAGATGCTGAAAAAAATGATACAAAATCTACATTTTTAGAAGAGTTCTTAGATGTAGAAAAATTAGAAGATGATAAATATAAGACAAAAACATTTATAAATGCAGCTAATAATTGGATAACCAATGCTTTATGTGATGATATAAAACAAGCAGAAGATGCTAGAAGTATAATGAACTACATGTTAAAAGAAAATTCTGTTATGGATATAGATAAGTTTACAGAAGTAGCAATAAAAGATGATTATTGCAAAGAAAGTTTTAAAGAACATATGGAAGATAAAGAAATAAACCACTTTAACATAGATAAAAATTATGTAGAAAAAAAATTAAAACATAGAAGAATAAAAACAGACAATGGATTTGATTTAAAAGCTAATTTGGAAGACTTTGAAGATCCTATGAAATATTGTGTTAAACAAAATCTAGATGGAAGTATTGATATAACAATTAAAAATGTAAAATTTTATGAAGAAAAATAAAGTCCTGTGTAGGTTAATACACGAGATATTAATAGGTGGTGAAAACAATGAAGCTTACGGAGTGCTATACAAGTGGATTTACTGCGAAACTTTGGGACTGGGGGCAATATAATTGTGAATTGAAACATGATTATAGAAATGAGTGTGGAAGCGAAGTTAAAACTTACACATTAAACAAAAAAGAACTTGAAAAATATTTAAAAAAGTTTGAGTAGTGTAAACGTTGAACTTAAGATAAAAAAATGGAGGGATATTATGAATGATAAAATTTTCAAAACAATAACTGTAGAAAAGGTAGAATCAATCAAAGACTTAATAGTTGGATTAGATAGCTCAGAGTGGAGCTATATAAAAGGCTCTATTGATATGTACTTTAGTGAAAAAGCCGCCAATATAAAAATTGACGACTTAGATAAAATTGATAAATATTTAAAAAGAAAATATTAATTAGATACTATTTGAATAAACATTGGGTGAATCCTGTATTCTACACCTGAATAGTAGATATTAATATAATCTTGTTGGTACATTGTATGTTCCTCACCTTTGGTAAAAGGACTCCATATAATTGCATTTTCTTCCCACCATATTTGAGGAGAAGATAGATTTGAACCCATTTTGCAATTTGGATCATCGCATAAATTAACCCAATTGCCAACTAAACAAGCATATATGTTTTTCATATATAAACCGCCTTTCGAAAATAAAATAGAAATATATTCCTAGTATAAATTATATCAGAAAGGAGTTATAAAAAGTGGGATTAAGTGACAAGTTAAAACAACTAATAACAGCAGACGAGTTAAATACAACTAGAATAGCTGAAAAATCAGGAGTGGATAGGAGAACTATCCATAGCATTATAAAAAAAGAAAATTTAAATCCAAGAATAGACACAGTTAAGAGATTGGCTGACTACTTTGGAATAACTATAGATAAATTAATTAGATAACTAAATATTGGTTTTAGGAGGAGATTTAGTTGTGAAAGCAAGAGTAGTGCAAAAGGATAATGGCATATGTGATATATGTGGAGATAAACGAGAAAATGGATATACAATACAATCATTAGATGAATGGAATCGTTGGGTAGCGGATTTAAGAATGTGCAATAAATGCTTCAACGAAGTTAAAAATGCATTTAAGAATATAGATTAAGGGGTAGAGCTTATGAAAAAAGAAATAAAAGAAGGTTGGTTCAAGGATCATAAAGCAAACTATATAAAAATAAATGATGATTTAAAAATACTAGAATGGAAAAAGCCGGATACATTGCATATGAATGTTAGATATGTTATGGATAAACATAACTTATATGTAACTGGAGATTTATATTCAGCTATGTTTAGTTTAACGGAACAAGCAAACTTAGAAAGTTTAGGTCAATATGATTTATATTATTTTAGCAGAAAATTAACAATGATGGAACAAAGTAAATCAGATTTTGATAGTCAATCAGCTATAAAAGAATTGAAGGAAAACTTCAAAGACTGGTGGGAGATAGATTTAGACACTGACGTTGATGAAGAATATTATGAACATAAAGAAGTTCTTGAAATGTTGGTTGATGGAGCTGAAGAAAGCATTAGCGTAGAAGATTGGACGGATTTTATTAAATTAAATTATGATGAAATAGATAAAATAGATCCTGATTGTGGAGAATGGATATTTGACATAGGATTAAAAACTAGTGCATACCTACAAGCATATCTAATAGGTTTACAAATGGCATATGAACAGATATTTGAAGATAAATAACCTTGGGCTTATGTTCCAGGAGTTATAAAAACTAAAGATGGGTTTTATAACCAGGAGGATGTAAATGTAATGAAAATAAAAAAATTGATATTAGCTACTGGTGAAGAATTTGAAGACATAGAAATTATAGAATTAAGTCTAAAAGAGGCAATGTTACCAATTCCATTTATAAAAATTAAATTAAATAAAAAAGAAGTTCTAATAAATAAAGACTTTGTATTATCATTAGAACTTACAAAATTACAAACTATTTAGGCTTTTTAGTTTGAGATAAGGCACTTGCAGCTACGGACTTAGAAGTTGGACTGTATCTATTGTCTCTAAGTATTTTACTGGCTTTAGATGCAACAGCTTTACTAGTTTGTTTAGTGTTTTTAGCCATAAAATCACTACCTTTCGAAATGTATTAGGAATAAAATTTCCACAGGGTTATTGTAGCAGAATGGAGGTACAAAAAGTGAGCATAAGCGACAATTTATTAAAAATAATTAAAGAAAAAAATATAAAAGTGCATGATTTAGCAAAACAGTCAAAAGTACACCATAGTGCTATATATAGGATTTTAAAAGAAGAAAATAAGAATCCAGGCATTTATACTGTAAAGAAATTAGCAGATACGCTAGAAGTTAGCGTAGAACGTTTGATATAAAACAAAAGAGGAGTTTTAGGAGATGAAATATGTTTAATAAAGATTTTTCAAAAACAATAGTTAGTAATCATGTAAATGCAGTATCAGGTAATATAACAAAAACTTATCCGAAAAGTTATTTTAAAAGATTTCATTTGAAAAGTACACTTGCAGAAACTTTACTATCGGATGAGCCTAGATGTTGCAGAGAAAAAGTTCAAGTAATACAAATGGTTATATGTGGAGATATGGAAGTTATAGCTGAAATAATGAATCAAGATGATTACAATGAACTATTTTTATAAATATTAAAACAAAAAGTGAACTTTAGGAGTGGAGATTATGAATAATTGTTGTCAAAAATGTAATTCAAGTAAAAGATATGTTCCGATAAATCCTTTGAATAATAACTGTAAGTGTCAAGAGTGTGGCACGAAGTACAAAATAGATAAATAGGTGGTGGGGATTATGAAAATAGGGCAAGAAATTGAATTTAAAAAAGATTTTAAAATAGAAACAATAATAACAGGGACAAAGTTGCAAGTAAAAGAAGGAGATAGAGCATTAGTAACTAAAAGTGGATTTAAAATACTTACGGGTGAAGCAAGCGGTAAGATTAATGCTTTCAATGGTGGAGATAAAACAGAAGGATATGATTATACTAATATAGCAAAGTTAATATTTAAAAGACTTAATGGTGTATTTGATATAGAAGATTATTTAGATGATGAAGAATCTTTAGAGGAATTTGTAGAAGAGATAGAAGATGTATTAGTAGATATACTTTAGGTTTTAAAAATTGTATTTTAATTTATAAATGAGGTGGGAAAATGAAGGAAACGAAACATGATTACCAAGGGTGCTTAGTAGGAAATTTTTATGATAACAAATGTACTGGAACTTATAGTTCGTGGGAAGCGTTTAAAAACACACATTTAGGATTTTATTATGAAGGAGATTCGCATAAGGTATTATGTTTTGACGATAGATATCACTTTGTATTTAGATATGATATTCATAAACAAAAAGATGGTAATTATGAATTAGAACTATGTATGATGTTACAAAGAAAAGGAATCTATACACATTTATATATAGAAAATATAAATCAAGAACAATTAGATACAGAAGTAAAAGGATGGCTTGAAGATAGATACAAGTACATGAAAAGTCTTTGGGAAGAAGTTAGCAGTTAAAAAAATATTTAGGAGGTAGAACTATGAGAGATATTAAATTTAGATTATGGTGTTCTAATAATAAGGAATGGGAACGTGGAGAATGGCTTATAAGACAAGATGGTTCACTAATTGAAATGAAGTTAGGTAGAGCCGTTCCTATTAGCAACAAAAATCATTTGATAAGCCAATATACAGGATTAAAAGATAAGAACGAAATTGAAATATATGAAGGCGATATTGTTAAAACAACTGGAATGATTGAATCTGTTGGTAAAGTTATTTTTAAAGATTGTGAATTTTGTATAGAAGTAAAACCGTGGTATTCAAAAAGACCTAATTATCAAAGATTAAAAAATAAAGAAAATTACAATGATGGTAAAAGTAGTTTTGAATTTGATAAGACTTTTGAAGTTTTAGGTAATGTATATGATAGTCCAAATTTATTAGATGAATTAATAGAATTAGAAAAATAATTTTATAGATATTAGGTGGTGGATAGCATGAAATTAATAGCTTACATACTAATAGTATTAGCGTTAGTAGATATAGTACCATCAACAAAACATATTGTATCAATAATAAAATCTAAAAATCCAAACAAAAATGAGATATTAAGAGGTAGATCAGGACTAGTTATTAAGACAACAATATCATATTTGGGAAATTATTTATTAATAATATACTGTTTGATAAATTTATACAAATAGGCGGTGAAGATTATGAGCGATAGAGAAAAATTAGAAAATCTAAAATCAATGTTAGATGGGTTAATAAGTACTTGCGAAAGTGAAATAACAATAACTAATACGATTTTAGCAAAAACTAAAAGTACTGCAAAAATTAGCAAGTTGCAAAAAGAAGTAGCATTTTGGAAAGGTAAATTAGAAGTAGCAAAGTATGCAAAGATTTTCACAGAATAAAAAACATATTTTAGGAGCAAAAATGAAAAAGAGTAACTTTGAGTTATTTCAAGACTTTAGCAAGGCATATGAGAATCTATTGGATTGTCTTGCTAAAGAATTAGGCATATATAAATTGCTTGATTGGATAGAAGGTGTAATTGATAAACTTATAAAAAGTATGTTTAGTTTGGAGGACAATATGGATAAAAAATATTTTGAAATGATATATAATAGCAAAATTGATAAGCATATTGAGTATTTAAAGGATTGTTGGTTAAATAAAAAAACTATAACAATTAAAGATGCAAAATATTTTGTAAAAGAATTTACTCATAGAGAGGGCATAGATTTTTGGGTTGATATATGTCTTGTTTTTAAAGAATTTGATTTGAATGCTAAAAATGAAGATATTGAAATCAATGAAGTTAAATTTAAGGCAGGAGATAAAGTTAAACTTAACCAACCTATGCATCATAGTATGGAGAAACAAGTCCCATATAAAAAATATTATGATGTAGTAGTTACAGATACCATGTATTATGGAGGGAATGAACTTCAAATATTAGGAATAGATGGAGTTAAAGAATTAGTTTCATCTGAGTATTTTGATTTATATAATAAGAAAGTTGAATTAGATAAAGTAGATAATTGTTTAACTAAGAAATATGTAGTTGTGTGTCCAACGTGTGGAAACTCAGATTTAAAAACTGAATATGGATGCTTTATATGTAAATGCGGAAATTATTTCTATGTTAGTAATTGCAATATAGAAAGCATAGATTAAAAGTTACCTTTCAACAGATAGGAGTAAATAAGAGGTGGATCATATGGATATAGACGAAACACTAATGAAAATAAATGAAGAAATTAGAGAAAAAGTATTTGGAGAATTTGCAAATAGAAAAGTAAATGATGATTTAAACAAGAGTAGATTTAAATCAATGGTTGAAGAAAAATTAAAAGCATTGTATGAAGAAACTGGAGTTAAGTACGATTTATACTATGAAGATAATACTTTAATAGCCAAACCGTATATTGAAAAGATAACTTATACTGTAACTTTAAATAGGAGTTGATAACATGTTTAATACTATGATGAAACAAATAAAAGAAATTGCAATAAATGAAGCAATTGATATATGTAATAAATCACAATTCATGGACAAGACTATGTTTTATAACAGAATAAAGGATATGACAGTTCAAGAAATATCTCAAATATCGATGGACATAGTGCTTACATATAATATAAAAGAAATGAATAAAGCATTAAAGGTTCAAACAGGCAAGGGGAAAGTATCAAGCGGGGAAAATATATTAAAAATGATTATGTAGAATATCTCAAAAGGTACATTTGATGAGGAGGCGATTTTAATATATGAATAAAGTAAATGTTTTGGGAACTGAATATAAAGTATTAATTAAAAATGAAAATGAGGATGAAAAATTAAAAAACTATGATGGTTACTGCGATTCATCAATTAATATGATAATTGTAGCTGAATTAAAAGAGGATTTAGATACAGTGGCTGATTTAGAAGTGTATAAGGCTGAAGTTATAAGACATGAGTTAATACATGCATTCTTAGATCAGAGTGGATTAAAATGTTGTAGTGATTGGGCTCGAAATGAAGAAATGGTGGATTTTTTTGCTATTCAAATGCCGAAGATGGTGAAAGCAATGAATGAATTAAATATAATTTGATAAAAGGCAAACAAATAAAACGATAATTTGAAATAAATATAAGTGGGGGTAATATGACTAAAAAAGAACTAAAAAAAAGATTATTTGCTTATAAGAGCAATAAAGCTAAACTCAAGTCTAATCAACTTAAACTTGAGGGTTTGACATATAAAATAACACCTTCTTATTCAGGAATGCCTACAGGAAGTGATATTAATAACAAAAATGAAAATTACATAATTAAGAAAGAAGAACTAGAACATAATATAAAAAAATTAGAATTTGAAATAAGAGACATAGATATAGCTTTGGATTCACTTGCTGCCAAAGATTTAGAACATATAACTCTTAGGTATTTAGAAGATTATAAGCCAGTAGAAGTTTCTAATTTAATGCATATATCCGAAAGTAGTTTTTGGCGGGATGATAATAGAATACTTAAAAGCATGATAGATATAATGAAAATATAGCTTTGACAGTAAATTGACACCGTTTTGACAGTAAACTGACAGTAAAAGTCTTAAAAAAGGTGTTATTATAATATTATAGGAAAATAACAACTACATATAAATAAGAGAAATGATAACCAGAAAAAGCTATGAGCCTCGACCTCATAGCTTTTTTATTTGCAAGGGGAAAATTAAATGAAGGTTTATAAAGATTTCGATGACGTTATAAAACCGACAGAAGTGCCGAAAAAACTTTGGAAATATGAAAATTTAATGAAAGAGAAGCCAAAGTTTAACAAAAAAGAATATAGGAGAAGATTAGCCTTAAAAAGGAGGAATGATTTTGAAGTAAAATGAGAGTCCAACCAATCAAAGCTAAAAAAGATATTGAAAAGATAAAAAGATATTTAAGAGCACATCCAGATAAAAGATTATATCTATTATTTGTTTTAGGAATAAATACAGGACTTAGGATTTCAGATATAGTGCCTTTGCAAGTAAAGCAAGTATATAAACAAAAATATATACAGCCAAAAGAAAAGAAAACTAAAAAGTATCATCAGATCATAATAAATGATTCTTTAAAAGAAGCAATAGATGAATACTGTGAATCCAAAAAGCGAAATGATTATTTATTCCCAAGTCAAAAAGGTGGCCATATAGGAGAAGATCGTGCCTATGTTCTTTTGAAAAAAGTTTTTAAAAAGTGCAGGATTAGAGGTAATACAGGCACACATACACTTAGAAAAACGAATGCTTATCATATATCTGAAAAATATGGTATAGAGGTAGCACAAAAACAATTAAACCATGAATCTTCAAGAGATACACTTAGGTATATAGGTCTAGAACAAGAAGAATTAGACATTGCAGTAAAAGGAGTAAACTTATAGTTTTTTTTACTAGCTAATATAGTTTTTTCCGCTCTTAAAAAGTATTGTTAATTAGAGTATAAAAATAATTCAAATGAAGCTTAGACGTTTCAATGTGTAGACTAGTATAAAAAAAACAGAGGAATATATAGAAATCCGATATTTTTTTAGACACTTGTCTGTATTGCAATTACTTGTGTAAAGAAGCTTAATCCTTTGTTAGTAAAAAAAAGCATAAATTTTAAGTTTTATAGAAACTTTATAGAAGCTTTATAAAGACTAAGATTTTTATAAGAAATCAACTGGATTTAAATAATTAGATGCTTTAAATGTAGATGTATCAAGCTTTAGATTATATTTGCGTTCATTAAAAATGTTAATTAAAAATAAATCGTATTCATAACCTTACAGTATTGACACCGAAAAATAAATGTAGTATTATCAATGTATAGATAAGTGTCAAAACTAATATCCAAAAGTGTTGGATAAAAAAAGGGGATGCAATTATGATTTATGGATATGCAAGGGTAAGTTCTAAAACTCAATTAGAAGGAAATGGATTAGAAGTTCAGAAAAAAGAAATTAAAGATAAATATGATAGTGTTGAAATAATAGAAGAACAATATACTGGAACTAAAAGCGATAGACCTAAGTTTCAACAATTATTAACTTCTCTAAAAGACGGTGATACATTAGTAGTTACAAAACTAGATAGATTAGCAAGAAATACTGTAGAAGGCATTTCAATAGTTGAGAATCTATTTGAAAAGAATGTATCAGTACATGTTTTAAATGTTGGTTTATTAGAAAATACTAATATGGGTAAATTTTTTCTAACAACTTTGTTAGCTGTTGCAGAAATGGAGCGTAATACAATAATAGAACGTACCCAAGCTGGTAAAGAAATAGCTAAACAAAAGCCTGACTTTAAAGAAGGAAGGCCAAAAAAATTTGGTAAACAACAAATAGATCATGCATTAGAGTTATTATCAACAAATTCATATAAACAAGTTGAGAAACTCACAGGAATATCAAAATCAACTTTATTAAGAGAAAATAAGAAGAAACAAGCCAGCTCATAAGAGTTGGTTTTTTTATGGAGAAAGTAGGTGAATGTATTGGCAAAGCCTCGGAATCCAAATAGAGATAGATCATTTGAAATATATAAAGAAAATGATGGGAAAATAAAACCTTCTAAAATAGCTGCTTTATTGAATGAAAAGGCAACAAATATTCGGTCATGGAAAAGTTGTGACGAATGGGATAAAGCTATAGGTAAAAATAAAAAAATTGGAGCACCTAAAAAAAATAATAATGCATCTGGACATGGAGCACCTAAGGAAAATTTTAATGCTGTAAAACATGGTGGATATATTTCAGATGATAGATTCTTTGATGGATTGCCTAAAACCATGAAAAAATCTATGGAGAATCGACATAATGAAAAATACATTGATAAGCTATGGAGAAGTATACTGATCCAAGAGGAAAGAATAATTTCAATGCAAAAAATATCTTATGTAAAAAACAAGAAAGATATGACTAAAGAACTTAAAAAGAAATCAGAAGGAAATGTTAATTCTGAAGAATTTGAAATTCAGTTTGCATGGGATAAAGAGAATAATAGTATGACAGCTTTGTCTAGGGCAATGGATACATTAGCTAAATTAATAGAAAAGTATGATAAAATAGCTAACGCTAATTGGGATTTAGTAACAGAAGAGCAAAAACTAAGAATAGAAAAGATTAAAGGTGAAGTTAGTAACTTGAACAAAGAAAATAAAGATAAGGATATAACTATAAAAGTTATGAAGGCGAGTGAACAGCTTGGAAAGTAACTTTGTAGCTAATGACCATTTTTATGACTTCATCTTTGATTGGGATTATAAGTTTTATTTCTTAGTTGGAGGATATGGAAGCAGTAAGAGTTACCATGTAGCTTCTAAGCTTATCTTAAAACTATTAGAAGAAAAAAGGATAGCTTTGGTTGTAAGGGAAGTTTACGATACGATTAGAGATAGTTGTTTTTCACTACTTGAAGAGGTAGCTATTGCTTTAGGAATACGTGACAGGATGAAGTTTAAAACTTCGCCAATGCAGATACTTTTCCCAAATGGAAGTAAGATAATATTTAAAGGGCTTGATTCTCCTAAAAAATTAAAATCTATAAATGGAGTATCGATTGTTTGGATTGAAGAATGCTCAGAATGTAAGTATGAGGCTTATAAAGAATTAATAGGGCGTTTGAGACATATGAAAAGAACTAATCACATATTGTGCTCAACTAACCCAGTAAGCGAAGCTAATTGGACATATAAACATTTCTTCAAAGATGATGAAAATAAGAAGATTATACTTGATGATATTACTTTATATGAAAATAGAATAGTGAAGCTTAATAATACTTACTACCATCATAGTGTATGTGATGATAACCACTTTTTACCTAAAAGCTATATAGATGAATTAGAAGCAATGAAAGAATATGACATTGACTTATATAGAGTTGCAAGAAAAGGTAGGTTTGGGGTAAATGGTACTAAGGTACTACCTCAATTTAAAGAAATGCCACACGATTTCGTTATGAACTTTGTTAATAAATCACCTATGAGATGGCTTAAAACTGGTATGGACTTTGGTTTTATAACTTCTTACAATGCAATAATTAGAGTTGCCATTGACAACGAAAAGAAGGACTTATACATATACGATGTTTATTACAGTAAAGGCCTAACAGATAACTTAATAGCTGATGAAATAACAAGGTTCAAAGAAGATTTAATCACGGCGGATTGTGCAGAGCAAAAGGCTATTGAGTATTATAACCAAGTAGGTTATAGAATGACACCGTGTAAGAAATTTAAAGGTTCAAGGCTTGCAAATACTAAAAAGATAAAAAGATTTAAGAATATATATTGTTCTGATAGATGTAAGCCAGCAGTACAAGAATTAAAGAACTTAACATACAAAGTAAATAAGCGTGGAGAAATTATAGAAGATGAATTTAATATAGATCCACATACTTTTTCTGCGATATGGTATGCACTTGATGATTATAATGTAACTGACTTAAAAGTGTTTGATAGAAATGAATATGGCATATAGGAGGTCATAAATGCGAAAGATTAAACTTAATGCCAGTACAGAGATAACCGTAGATGTTATTAAGTACATACTAGAACAACATAAAAGTGAAACTACTAGAATTAAACTTCTACAAAGATATTACAATAATGAAAACGAAATAATGAATCGTGAGTATAAATCAGCTAATAAACCACAAAACAAACTATCTAATGGATATGCTTCATATATAACTAATACGGCTACAGGATATTTCATGGGTAAGCCTATATCATACAAGAATATAGACAAGTATGAAGGAATAGACTTAGCTTTTACATACAATGATGAAGCTGACGTAAATACAACTTTAGCTAAAAATGCTTCTATATGTGGATATGGAATAGAAATGATGTATTCAGATGAACAAGCAAATGTACGATTCACAAGTATAGATCCTTCTGAATGTGCTATTGTTTACGATAATTCATTACAAGAAAATATAATATTAGCAGTTAGATATTATGAAGAGCAAGTTGTAGGAGAAGATAAGACTGTTACTCATGTTGAAGTATATGACAAAGAAAAAGTTAGCTTCTATGTAAAAGACGGAGACGATGTAGTAGTTGAATCTGTTACTGTTGTAGGTGAAAATGGCACAACTTCTAGTATGACAGAAAAAGAACACTTCTTTTTAGATGTTCCAGTATCTGTTTATGCTAACAATGATGAACTTTACGGCGACTTTGAGAAGGTTAAGACATTAATTGACGCTTACGATAAATCTCAATCTGATAGTGCTAATGATTTTGAAATGTTTACTCATGCAATGCTTGTTATAAGTGGATACTTAGTAGATAGCGAAGATGAAAAAGCAATAAATGATAAATATACTATTAATTTTATGGATAAGGAAGGTGATGCAAAGTATCTAGTTAAGAATATACAAGATGCAGCACTTGAAAACTATAAAAACAGAATAGATAATGACATTCATAAGTTTTCTTTTACCCCTAACTTAAGCGACGAAAGCTTCGCCAATTCAAGTAGTGGAATTTCATTAGCTTATAAGTTGATGGGGCTTGAAAATGTTACAGGAGTTAAGGAAGCTAAGTTCAAAAAAGGTTTAATGAGAAGGATAGAGCTAATGTGTAACTTCTTAAAAATATTAACTAATGATGAAATGACTTATACTGAAATCGAGCCAGTATTTATTAGAAATAAACCTAATAATGATGTAGAAGAAGCAGACATGATGCAAAAATATGATGGCATATTATCAGATGAAACTAGGTTGTCAATTTGCAGTAAAGTTGACAATGTACAGAAGGAATTGGAAAGAAAGAAAGCAGAACAAGAAGATATGTTTAGCGAAGAATATTCAGGCTTAGACAATAAAGATACTACTAAAAATGAAGAAGTGAAAGAGGTATAATAATGGAAAAATTAGTTACTATTCAAACAAAAGAAAAATTAAATGATGTTTACGCAACAGACGAAAAAGGAAACGGAGGAGCAAATCATAATTATTTAATATCAATAGATAGAGGATTACAAGTCCCTATTGAAGTCGAAATACAAATGCAAGATGGTGCTAGAAAAAATAAAGATGCGATACATGGAATAATAGATACTGATTTATTAGAAATAGTAAGACATAGATTACAATGTTTTCAAAATGGAGCATTTGCAAGTGAGTACAATGAACACGCTTTAAATCACATAGAAGAAGCTTTGCATTGCATGAACGCTAGAATTGAAGATAGAATTAATCGAAGTGTACTAGGAACTGATTGCAAATAATGGCGAATCACAAAGGTAACTACGGTAAAGAATATTGGATTAATCGTGAGAAATTAAGACTTGAAAACTCTTTAAAAGACGTTGATAAGTTAGATAAGCTTATTTCTAGAGAATATAAAAAGGCAATTAAATCTATCGAAAAAGAAATATCTCACCTATACAATAAATACGCAAAAGATAACCAGTTAAGTTATTTTGAAGCTAATAGAAATCTTAGGAGCAATGAGTTTAAAGAATGGAGAATGGATTTAAAAGACTATGTTAAAGCTTCTCAACATGATGAACAACTTTTACTAGAGTTAAATACTTTAGCAATGAAAAGCCGTGTAAGTCGCTTAGAGGAAATGTTATATCAATGCGATAAATATATCAACGAAGTATATGAAATGTCTTACAAAAATACTACAAAGCTTTTAACTAATACATTAAAAAATTCTTACTATGAAACCATATACGATACTCATAAATATATCGGTGTTGGCACTAGTTTTGCTTTTGTTAATAACGATAGGGTAAAAGAAATATTAAGTTTTCCATGGTCTGGTTTAGATTATTCTGAAAGGATCTGGAGCAACAGAGGTCAGCTTAAAAAAGTAGTTCATTCTGAAATAACACAAATGATTATTAGAGGTGAAAGCTCAAGGACTGTTAGTAAAAGAGTTTCAGAAAAGATGAATGTTAGCTTATTTAATGCTAGAAGATTAATTAATACAGAACACGCTTATGTGTCTGCACAAGGTGACAAGTTAGGATATGAGGAGTTGGAAGTTGAGAAATATCAATACTTAGCTACGCTTGATAAAAGAACATCCCCTATGTGTCAAAATTTAGATGGCCAAATATTTAAGGTAACGGAGGCAATGGTGGGTATTAATTACCCACCTCTGTGAATCTACATCCCCTATGTAGGTCCACAACTATTCCAAGTATAGACGAAAAGTATATTTCTACTCGTACCGCAAGGCTTGGAGAAGGTAAAACTTATGAGGTTAGAAGTAATTTAAGTTATATCGAATGGAAAGAAATGAATGACATTAATTAACTGCAATTAATGTTGTTAAAATACGGTACACTCTAAAATTACATATGTGATATACTATGTTATTGTAATAATAGAATTGATTTACGGATTAATTTACAAAACGTAAAACAAGTACTTGACTTCAAATTTACATTTATATATAATTAAGGTATAAAGTAAATAAAGAAGGGATATTAACATGATAGTTGGATATGTAAGAGTTAGTACAGTTGAACAAAATGAAAGTAGACAGTTAGTAACAATGGATAAGTACAACGTAGAGAAGGTGTTCCAGGAGAAGGTATCGGCTAAGGATACTAATAGAGTTGAATTAAATGCAATGCTAGATTTTGTACGAGAAGGAGATAGTATCGTAATACATGACTTTAGTAGATTAGCAAGAAGTACAAAAGACTTGCTATCAATAGTAGAGAAGTTAGAACAAAAGAAAGTAACTTTAGTTAGCTCTAAAGAAAATATAGATTCATCAACTGCAACAGGTAAACTGATGTTGACTATGATAGGTGCTATAAATGAATTTGAAAGAACTAATATGCTTGAAAGACAAAGAGAAGGTATAGCAATAGCTAAATCAGAAGGTAAGTATAAAGGACGTAAAGAAGTAAAAGTAGAGAACTTTGAGGAACATTATAATAAGTATCTAAATAGAGAACTTAATAAAAGTCAACTTGCTGATGTATTAGGTGTGAGTAGACCAACATTAAATAAGTTAATAAAAGAATATGAGGAAAACAAGTAGAGGGCTTAATGAGAGTCCTTTTTTTATGTAAATATATATGGACCACTTGATGTTTAATTAAAAAGTAGCTGATTATTTTGCCTACAAACTTGCTGATGGCTTTAAACTGCAAGGAGAAATTAAATGTTGACGAACTATAAACGGCGAAGGAGTTGTAATTATGGAAGAAAACAATACTAACGTTAGTGAAGAAGTAAAAGATAATGATACAAAAGAAAATGTTTCAGATTCAAATACTCAAGAAAATAAAGAAAAAACTTTTACGCAATCTGAATTGGATGAAATAATCAATAAAAGATTAGCAAAAGAGAAGAAAAAAAGAGATGAAGCTACAGAGAAAGCAGCGGCAGATGCAAGGGAAGCTGATAAATTAGAAAATATGTCTGCAAATGAAAGATATGAAAAGAAGTTAGCTGATTTAGAGAAGAAGCTAGAAGAAAAAGAAAAGGCAGAAGCTAGAAAGGATTTAACAAATACTACTTTAAAAGAGTTGTCAGTAAGGGGAATAGATTCAGATTTTATAGAATTTGTATTAGGAGAAAATGCAGAGGATACAAAAGAAAAGTTAGATCTATTCGAAAATAAACTTAATAAAATGGTTGAAGAAAAAGTTAATTCACAAGTACAAGATAGATTAAGGGGCAAAGCTCCAAAGACTGCGACAGTACAAACTAAAGCAAGCTTCACAGTAGAAGAAATAAAAAAAATGTCACCAGCTGAAATTAATAAGAACTGGGAACAAATTAAGAATATAAAACTAAATTGATTGAGAGGGTAGTCGGTAGACTATATAGGTGAAAGTATGTCAGTAACTAATTTTATAGGTGCAATTTGGGAAGCTAGGCTTTTAGCAAAATTCCATGAAAAAGCAATATCGGAAGCAATAACAACTAAACCTGAAAAAATAGAAGGAAATAAGATAATATTTAACAACGTATCAGATGTAGCAGTAAAGGACTATAAGGGTTCGGTTGCGTGGGATGATTTAGACACTTCTAAAGTTGAATTAAGTATGGATATAAAGAAGTATTTCGCATTTAAAGTTGATGATGTTGATAAAGTACAAGCGGCAGGAGAACTAATAGATCCTCACGTTGAAGAAGCAGCAGCAACATTACAAGAAACTATGGATAGTGCAGTTTTAACAGAAGCTTTATTGACTACAAATGTTGTAACTAAAGCTTCAACTGATGTTGCATATGACTTAATAGTAAAATCAAATACAGCTTTAAATAAAAAGAAAGTTCCTAAAGCAAATAGATTTTCTGTAATAAATTCAGAAGTATTAGAAGAATTAAACTTAGATGCTAGATTTACAAAAGAATATACTATATTAGAAAACGGAGTAATAGAAGGCGCTAATGTAAATGGTACTCAATTGGTATTTTCAGAAGAATTAAATGCTGGAGGATATGCAATAGTTACTCTACATAAAACAGCAATAGGATTTGGTACGCAATTAGAAGAAACAGAAGCAATGAGATTAGAAACATCGTTCGCTGATGGTGTAAGAGGGCTTGCAGTAGCCGGAACTAAGACATTAAGACCTAATGCGGTAGTTAAATTCGTTAAACCCTAACGAACCCCTAATTTCAGATTTAGGGGTTGACTTGAACACTCTAACAGTTGAGAAGCTAAAGTTAATGGCTAAAGATGCAGGGATTGTAGGTTATTCAACTATGTTAAAGGCTGAATTAATAGAGAAGTTATCATAATGATAGCTTCTTTTTTATTAAAAAGAGGGGTGTAATATGTTAGAAAATATAAAACTTATGCTTGGGCTTGAAGATGATAAGCACGATACTATGATAATGCTATTTGTATCTAAGGTTGTTACCTCGATCGTTGAGTATTGCAATATAAAAGAGTTAACCCCTGGGCTTGAAAGTTTTACAGAAGATAAAGTGTTTGAAATAATGAAGCCTAGATTAACGGGCGGCGCTCAAAACACTGGCGAGGTAAAGGCGGTTACTAGGGGCGATACTAAAATAGAATACAATGTTGCAAGTGCTTCATCTGATAACTCGAGGGGCGCTAATTTAAGCGAATCAGATAAAAAATTCCTTAACAATTTTAGAGTTGCGAGGATGCATTAATGACTGATGCAGAAATATTAGAAATGACTTTCTTTGATACGGCTACTTGCATAAGAAAAGTTAAAGTTAAGGATAAAAACACTGGTGTGTCTAAGTTTGAAGATGTTATCATCTTTGAAAATATGAAATGTGCATTGTCTAAAAAAGAGCAGGCAGCGCCATTATTAGACGGAGAGGTGGGGTCTATCGTATCTACCCATAAACTGTTTATTAACCCTTTAGCAGATATTCAACTTGGCGATAACCTCGTGGTAACTAACGGTATGGGGCAAAAATGTATTTATTTAGCTTCCGAGCCATTTTATTATCAATCGCATAGAGAAATTCCAGTCACTAAAAAGGTGCGTTCGTAATGCAAATATACGGCTTATCCGAAGTATTAGCGAGTATCGTTGATGCTGAAAGTAATATGAGTAAAATGCTGGAAGTTAGTGTAAATAAAATAAGCGCCAAGCTTCTAAGAAATGTTAAGTTGAAAAGTCCCGTTGATACTGGACAATTCAGAAGGTCTTGGCGCACTAAAAAGCGTGGACAATTTGAAGTCTTAATTTACAACAGTACTGAATACGGAATCTACTTAGAATACGGCCACCGTACAAAAGGCGGAAAAGTATTAGAGGGTACTTATGTACTTAAAAGGTCTATCGAAGAGGTTCAAGGCGATTTAGACGATGAATTAAAAAACATACTGAAAAGTATATGGTAGAAAGTAGGTTAAATAATGCTTACTTATAAAGAAATATTAAACGCCTTTACTATTAAATTAGATAAGGCGTTTTTTGATGTAGATATATTTACAGATGATACGCAAAATGACTTTGATAAGGGTTGTTTTTACGTTCAATTATTGCCGCTAAAGCAAATTATACTTACTAGAGAATTAAATCAAAAAGGTTTTATTTTAAGTATAAAGTTTTATCAAGAAACTAATAAAAGCAAGATTGACTTATTAGATATAGAAAGCAAGCTTCAAAATGAATTTTCTAGAACTATTGAAATTAAAGATAGAACGCTTACTATTGATAGCACCGAATCTGAAATATTAAAAGATGATGTGGACTATTATTTAGATTTCTTGATAACTGTTTATTATGCGGATGATGTCCACATTGAAAAAGAAAATTTTGATAATATGACGGATGTTGATATAAGTTTCTCAACATCTTAGGAGGTGTTTTTTATGGGGATGCCAGTTATAAATATATCGTTTAAGCAATTAGCTTCGACTGTGGCGCAAAGGTCAAAGAGGGGTATTGTATCTATAATATTAAAAGATAGTACTAATACTGGATTTACAGAAGTTTTTGAAAAGACAGATATACCAAGCGGGTTAAATGCAGAAAATAAAAAGCTATTAGAAATGGCGTTAGTTGGGAATGTTAGTACCCCTCATAAACTTCTAGTTTACGTTATGGGAACGCTTGAAAAGTTAGAAGATGTGTTAGGATTTTTCGAAACGCAAGAATTTAACTATATAGTAATGCCGTCGGCGATTGAAGATGATAAGACGGCGATTAAAAACTGGGTTATAAAAATGAGGGATGTTGATAAAATAAAGGTTAAAACTATCTTAGGCAAAGTTGCAGGAGATCACGAAGGAATAATAAACTTTGCTACTGATGATTGCGAAATTGACGGAACTAAATATTCCGCTGATAAGATGGTTACTAGAATAGGTGGACTTATAGCAGGTACTCCTTTAAATCAATCTATAACATATGTAAAACTTAAAGACGTAACTTCTGTCCCTTCTATGACTAAAGATGAAGCTAATGCTTCTGTTGATGCAGGGAAGCTTATACTCGTTCGAGAAAGTGGTGCAATTAGAGTAGGTAGAGGAGTTAACTCTTTTACTACATTTGAAACTCCAAGCAAAGGTGAGTTATTCTCTAAGATAAAAATAATAGACACGATAGATTTAATACATTCAGACTGTAAAAAAGTTATTGTTGACGAATATATAGGAAAAGTTGCCAATTCTTACGACAATAAGTGTTTGTTAATAGTTGCTATACAAGAATATTTACAAGAATTAGTTGCTGAACAATTAATCGAAAAGGATTTTACTGTTGCGATAGATATAGAAGCGCAAAAAGCTTATTTAAAGAAAATAGGTGTAGACATAAATAAAATGAAAGAGCAAGAAATCAAAGAAGCTAATACAAGAAGTAATGTATTTTTAAAGGCTAGAGTTAAGGTTTTAGATGCCGTTGAAGATGTTGCACTTAACTTTGAATTTTAGTTTCTTTTTTTATGCAAAAAAAAGAAAGGCGGTGTTTAAATGGCGTTTAATTCGCACGGAGTTATAAATGGTACGCACGGTACACTTTGGATAAATGACAAAGAAATAGGCGAAGTAAAAGCATTTCAATGTAAAGTTGAATTTGAAAAAGAAGATATAAAAATGTGCGGAGATATGGCTACACACACGAAGGTAGTTGGCTACTCTATAAAAGGATCAGTAACTGTACATAAAATAAGTTCTAAGATGTGTAGATTTGTTGTTGATAGCCTTAAAAGTGGTAAAGAAGCTAGAGCGACTATAATATCTAAGCTTGCAGACCCTGATTCTGACGGCACTGAAAGAGTTGCTATAAAAAACGTATCTTTTGACGATTTAACAGTTGCTGACTGGGAAGCTGGTACACCTGGAACTAGTGAGCATCCGTTTACAGCTACTAGTATAGAATATTTAGATATGATATAAAGTTATAATATTTGAAAGGTTAGAGGTCATTCTCTAGCCTTATTTTAATAAAAAGAGGAGATATTATGGCAAGATTAGATGCTAATAACATTATAAGTTACTTTGATTGTAAGGGATGCAATGAAGTTGAAAGAACTTCCGACCTTTATAAGAAAATAGGTGATTATTTTATAAATAATGCCGATAGAATGGCACGTGATGCAGCACTTAACACACATTCTATAAATTTCAATATAGATATAAAATTCAATGAAATTATAACAATAGATAAAACAATAAAAGAATATTTAGTGGAGGGTAAAATAAATGAATAATATAGTAGATTTATTATTAAAAATAGATGCAAATGAGGTTAAAATGCCTACTGGTGAACACGAAATGTTTTGTAAAAAGTTAGGTGAAAAATTAAACTTTGAGATAAAGGCAATAGATGCGGAGGTAGTTTCGGAAATATCAGAGCAATGTATTGATATGACTGGCGGGGAATTTAGAGAAATAGACACGTATAAATTAAAAGTTAAAACAATAGTTGAAGGATGCGACCTTTTTAGAAATAAAGAATTACAAGCACACTTTAATGTTTTAAATTCTGATGAATTAGTTAAAAAATTACTTTTAAGCGGTGAAATGGATGCGTTGCAATCTGCTATAAATGGATTAAACGAAGTTCAAAAAGAGGACAAAATAGAAGAAATAAAAAACTAATATACTCGGATACTGATGTTAATCTTATGTATATGTTATACAAGCATAAGAACATAATGCCATCCGAGTTTTACAATATGAAGTATGGCGAAAAGCTTATAGTCCTATCTTTTATGGAGCAGGAAAATAAGGAAGCTAAAGAAGATCTGAAGATAGCTAAAGGAGGTATTTAACTCTATGAATGAGAAAGTCCTCCAAGCTGTTATAAAGTTAAGAGATGAAATATCTAAGCCTTTAGCAAGTATAAGGGCTTCTATGCAAGCCGCAGAAGCCCAAACAAACGCTAATAAAAAGACTACTGAACAATTAGCCAAAACTATGCAAGATACTGGCAAAAAAGCCACGTTAATGGGTGGTGCAATAGTTGCAAGTGTAGGTGGTGCATTAGTTGCATCTACGAAGAAAGCTATCGAGTTCGAAAGCGCATTCGCTGGTGTCAAGAAAACTTTAAATACTGACGGAATGACTGATGCTCAAGTTACTAAAACACTAGATTCTATGAATAAAGGGTTGCGTGATATGTCTAAAACTATGCCAACTTCTGCAGTTGAATTAGCTGGAATTGCAGAAGCTGCTGGTCAATTAGGTATAGCAACACCAAACATTTTAAGCTTTACTAAAACTATGGCGATGATGGGTGATGCTACTAATATGACGGCAGAAGATGTGGCAACGTCTTTTGCGCAAATAGCAAATGTTACACGAATGCCACAAGACGAATTTGACAAGTTAGGGTCAACAGTTGTTGCACTTGGTAACAAAGGAGCATCAACAGAAGCCGATATAGTTGGTCTTATGAATAGAATTGCAGCAAGTGGAAAGCAAGTAAATATGTCTGTCCCTCAAATAGCTTCTTGGTCTAGTGCTATGGCTTCTTTAGGTATAACGGCAGAAGCTGGAGGTACTTCTTTCAATAAGACACTTTCGTTAATGCAAATAGCTGTAGAAACTAATAGCAACAAGTTAACTCAATTTGCTAAAGTTGCTGGTATGAGTGCTAGCGAATTTAAACAAGCATTTAAAAAAGATGCCAGCGGTGCGTTATTTGAATTTACTAAAGGCTTGGGAAATACTGAAAGAAATGGTAAATCTACAATAGGAGTTCTTAAAGATTTAGGTATAAATAGTTCAGAACAAATATTAATGTTATCTAAGTTAGCAGGAGGTACTCAAACCGTAGCAGATTCAATAACTACTGGTAACAATGCTTGGAAAGAAAATATAGCATTGCAAAATGAAGTTGCACAAAGATACGGGACTACCGAATCTCAATTAGCTATAATGAGAAATAAAATATCTGATTTGCAAATAGAAATAGGAAACGCATTTTTACCAGTTGTAAGAGATGCGGCTGAATATGTAGGAAGATTTGCAAGTGCGTTTGCAGGACTAGACCCAAATGTAAAACAAACAATAATAACAGTTAGTCTTATAATTCTTGCAATAGGCGGATTCTTACTGATAGCTGGTATTGTTATATCTTTAGTTGGAACGGCTATAACTTTATTTAGTGGACTTGGTACAGTACTTGGTATAGTTGCTGGGGTATTTACATTTTTATGCACTCCAGTTGGTTTATTGATAGGTGTTATGGTTGCGGTTACTGGTGGGGTTCTATTGATGCGTGAAGCTTGGAACAGAAATTTAGGCGGAATACAAGAAAAAACTAAAAAAGTAATAGATACTGTAACTGGTTGGTGGGATAATTTCATTAAATTTATAACTCATCCAATATCTACAACAGTATCAGTATTCAAAAAAGTTTCAGAAAGTAAGCCAAACCCTAAAAAAGGTACGCAAGGTAAGGCAAAAGATAGCCGTAACGCATTTGGAAGTGGGCGCATAACTCGTGACGGGCAAATAGCAGAGCTACACCAAGGTGAAAAAGTTTTAACTAAAAAAGAAGCAAATCAATATGATAAAGGCAATATGCAAAATGTTCCAAACATAATCATAAATGGAATGACTGTAAGGGAAGAAGCGGACATTACAAAATTCGCTAAAAGTTTCGTAAGAGAACTTAATAATCAAAAAATTATAGCTGCGGGGGGGATGTAAATGGAAGTATATTTAAGACAAGATACAGATATAATAAGATTTCCTATTACACCCTCTGTTATTTCTGTAAATGGCGGCGCTAATATGGACACGTCTAATATTATAAGACTTGGAGAAATTGGAGTTTTTAATGGTAGGAAGTTACAAACTATTGATTTAAAATCACTTTTCCCAGCTCAAGAATATTCGGCTTGTAATTGGAGAGGATTTGCAGATCCTTATACTTTCGTTAAAAAAATAAAAAAATGGAAAGATAACGGGCATTTACTAAGAATTACGGCTACTGGAACAGATGTGAATTTTGAGTGTAAGATTTCTGATTTCACATATTCAGAGCAAGACGGGACAAGGGATGTATATTTCGAATTAAGCTTAGTGGAGCATATAAGAATTAATATTCCAAGTACCGCAAATAACAATAATTCTACAAATAATAGTAATAGACCTAGCAATCCCACTTCTTCATCTGTTAAAACTCACAAGGTTGTAAACGGTGATAATCTTTGGGATATAGCATATAAATACTACGGTAAAGGTAGCAACTATCCTAAATTAAAACAGAAAAACTGGGACAAATATCCTAGCTTGAAAAAAGATAATTATATTAATAGTGGGTGGGTGCTAGTCATATGATAGAGGTTACTGTTTTTAATGGGGGTGTTTGGTATAATATAAGCCACCTAGTTGAATCTATAAAATGGAGCGGAGATTATAAGCAATGTTGCAGAAAATTAGAATTTTCAATAGCTGCTAGTAGTGCAGATAATAGAATACCAAAGGTTAAAATCGAAAGTGCTAATACTGTATGCCTATATGAAAATGACAAGATAATATTTATAGGAATTGTTTATAATTTTAGTAAAAGTTCCTCATCTAATTCAATAAACTATTTAGCATTTGACTACGGTGTAAAACTAAACGATATAAAAGTAGCTTATAATATTAAAAATAAAACTGCAAATGAGGTTGTAGATTTATTTTTAAAAGATTATGTGCTTGATAAAGGGGATATATATAAAACAAAAACTCGTACAAGCAAAGTATTTTTAGGCGTTACGGCTTACGATATGCTTATGACAATGTACACGGAAGCCTCTAAAGTTGACGGTAATAAGTATATGATAAATTATATAGGTGACAAGTTGAACGTTGTTAAAAAAGGCGATATACGCTTAAAAGTATCTTTCGAAGAAGGTAAGAATTTAATAACTTCATCATTTAGCGAAAGTATGGAAAATATGGTAAATAAAGTTGTTATTGTAGATGAATACGGGAACAGAAAAGGAGTTATTGAAGAAGCTGCTGATAAAAAAAGGTATGGCCTTTTTCAAGATATTTTAAGGCAAGAAGATGGAAAAGACAACAACGCCATTGCTAAAGGTATGCTAAAAGGCATTGAGAAAACTTGTTCACTAGAAGGATACGGCGATACTAGTTGCCTAACTGGTTACGGCGTTACGGTTAAAGATAGTTTTACTGGACTAGTTGGTTTGTTTTATATAGATTCTGATACTCACACTTGGGAGGGCGGAGAATATAAAATAAGTTTAGCCCTTAACTTTAAAAACATAATGAACGAAGTTAATGCAGGAGAAGAAGAACAAGAAAAAACAAGTACTTCAAGCGGTGGTGGCGTAACTGTTACTGGTGGAAAAGAAGTAGATTGTGAGTTTACCGCATATTATCCTGCGAATAATTCTATGGAGGGCGGTTTTATGGATGCATTAGGAGGTCGACTAGACCCGTCAAAACTTACTTGCGCAGCGCCTAAAAGCGTGGCATTTGGTACTAAAATACAAGTAAAAGGGACAAATACTTCGAAAGATAATTTAGTATACAAGGTTAATGATAGGGGCGGGCGTATCAATATTTCAAATGGTTTATATCATATAGATTTATTGGTTGCAAATAAAACAGAAGCCAACAAATTTGGTCGAAGAAGGGGTAAGGCAATAATCGGAGTTACAGAAACTTTAAACGGTGGCTCGAGCGGTGCAAGTAATAACAGTAAAGCAAATAAGGCGGCTGAATATGCAAAGGCTCAACTTGGTAAGCGCTATGTTTGGGGTGCTACTGGACAAAATACATTTGATTGCAGCGGCTTGACTTTATGCGCCTATAAATCAGTTGGCGTACAAATTCCTAGGGTAAGCGGCGACCAGTCACGATTTGGAAAAGCTATAAATAAAAAAGATTTACAAGTTGGAGATTTATTATTCTTTGATACTATGAACAAGGGTCGAGTTAGCCACGTTGGTATATATATTGGTAATGGTAATATGGTACATGCTGCAAATCCTAAGAAGGGCGTTAGACAAGACAATGTAATGAGCGGCTATTATGCTAAGGCGCTTTTAAATATAAGGAGGGTGGTTTAATGGAAACGAACCCATTCAACGAATTTATAAATATGATAAGGCAAGAGGTGGCTCGAGAAATTAAGCCATCTTTTTATATTGCAAAAGTTGTTAATACTTCACCGATTTCGATCGCATTTGAGGGTATAGAACTATCTAGTTTTTATATTAATAGTTCTCTATCTGATTCGTTAGCAGCAGGAGATAGCGTTGTAGTGTTAAGGGAAGGTGATAATTTTGTAGTTAGTGAGAAGGTGTTAAAGATATGAGTGCATTATTTCCTTTCATCAATCCCCCTTCTGATTTAGTAGGTTCAAATGAGTTCCCTTTATATACTGAAATCGCTTGGGATTTTAAAAATGATTGTCCAATAATTGAAAATGGAGAATTTAAAATAATAGAGGGAAATGAAGCTTTAAGAGTTTGGTGTTACTTTGCGTTAAAAACTAACAGATATGAACATACGGTATTAAGTTTTGATTACGGGAATGAAGTAATTTCTCTTATAGGTCAATCATATTCAAAAGGTTTGACTATTTCAGAGATTGACCGATTTATAAAGGAAGCATTGTTGATTAACCCTTATATCGAAGAAGTTTACGTTAGCGATATATCATTTAACGATACTTTGTTAGCTGCAAATATAAAAATAACAACAATATACGGAGAAGGTGAGGTGATTATTTAATGTTTTTAGACCAAACTTACGAGAGGATAAAACAAAGAGTTCTTGACAATTTCCCTATGCAATTAGATAAAAGGGAAGGAAGTTTTTCGAACTTTATAGTCTCTCCTATATGCGAGTTTATAGCTAAGGTTTATATGAGTATGGGCGATATTATGAATTTAGGATTTATTGCCGATACTTATAATGCCTATTTAGATAAGAGAATTGGAGAATTTGGAGTTTATAGAAAACTTGGAACAAAAGCTACTGGAAGCGTAAAGGTTATTGGCAAAGATGATACCGTTATATCAAACGGAAGTGTTTTAGCTTGTAACGGGCTTAAATTTATAGTTCTAAATGATATAGTTTTGCCTACTGATTCTATTTTATTTGTTGAAGCTGAAAGCGTAGGAGTTGAATACAATCTACCTTTAAATAGTGAATTTGAGTTATTAGAAAGTAATGAGGATGTAGTTTCTTTAATATCAGATGTAGAATTTAAAGGCGGATTAAACGTAGAAACTGACGAAGAACTTAGAAAAAGATTTGTAAAGGTTGTAAATAATCCGAGTACAAGCGGTAATAAAGCGCATTATGAGGAATGGGCGCTCGAGGTAGACGGTGTTTCGAGGGCAGTAATTTATCCGCTATGGAACGGTAACGGGACCGTTAAAGTTATGTGCATAGGCTTAAATAATACCCCCATCGATGAAACTATAATAGAAAAAGTTACTTCTCACATACAAGTAAATAAGCCAATTGGAGCATCAATAACAATAACTACACCTACTATATTAGATATAGTTATAGTTGCAAATGTAAAATTGACAGAAGGATATACTACACAAGATGTCGGATCTAGTTTAAGAGATAGTTTAAGCATTTATATTAATAACTCTATTAATGAGGTTGTGTATTCTAAAATATACGGGTTGCTTGCCAATAATGTAGGTGTTAATGATATATCAGAATTAACTTTAAATGGCTTAAAACAGAATATAACAATTCCTAGTGATAAAATAGCAAGTATAGGCGATATTGATATTTCAGAGGTGGTTTAATGAAATTAATTGATAAACTTCCGAAAATATTTCACAATGCAGTAGTAAGTAAAATGCAAGAAGCTTTTCAAATTGAAGCTGATAATTTAGAAGAAGAACGTAATGCCACACTAGACCAATTTTTTTTAGATTCTTGCACTTGGGGTCTTGATTATTGGGAGAAAATGCTCGGCATTAAGAAAAATAATTTTGACTTAATTACTAGACGTGAAAATATAAAGGCTAAAATGAGAAGTAGAGGTACAAGCACATTATCACTTATAAAAAACATTTGTGAATCTTACTCAAACGGTGAAGTTGAAATAATAGAAAATAATTCAAATTATTCATTTACTATAAAATTTATAGGAACATTAGGTATCCCAAAAGCTTTCGAAGAATTGGACAAAACTATAAATGAAATAAAACCATGCCATCTAGCACATAATTACGATTTCACTTATATAACTTGGGATAAGTTAGATAATTATAATAAAACTTGGGATGAATGGGACACGTTGAATTTAACTTGGGACGAATTAGAGGTTTACAATGTTTAAAATTTAGAAGAAAGAAGGTGTTTTTAATGCCAAGTAAGAACAAAACTCCGAATATCGGTCTTAATCAATGGCTGGGAAATGAGTATAAAAAACGTACTGATTTCGTTGAAGATAATAAAATCATTGATTATGAAATTGGAAAAATCAAAGAACAATTTAATAATATAAAAACTACTGCGAAAGAAATACCAATAGAGGATGCTACTAATGTATTTACTGCAACAAATGTAGAAGATGCATTAGTAGAAAATAAAACAAGTATTTCAACTTTAGAAAAAAAGACTGATACTACTAATGAAGATGTGACTAATCTAACGACAAAAGTAAATGCAGGGCAGAATCATAAATTGACTAGTGATGATGGTGTGTGTATAGATTATGTCGGTAACAG
>CAMTIM010000061.1 GCA_947072565.1 uncultured Peptostreptococcaceae bacterium
TTATGAAATTTTTATATTTATGATTACAAGCTTTATATATCAGTCCTATTAAGTAAATTATCACTCCTGTTAAAAATATTAATATATCATTCAACTCTAATTCTCCTTTTATTTTTTTAATATAAAATTTTATTTACTAGATTGTTTAGACTTAATATAAATCGATATTACTCTAGCTATAACTCCTACTATACCTATAGCAAAAAACATAAATGCAATTGGTATTAAGAAAAACGGCTCATCAAGAGTTCCATCAGGTAAAACTTCACTTCCTATAATTTCAAACCCTATAATACATCCTAATACTATAACAAACGGTATTAAATTCAAAGCATATTTTTTCATTTCATTACCTCCATAATTTGTGATTTCTTAAGTTAAATTATAATAGATAATACTTTCTTAGTCAATATATTTTTATTGTTTTTCAATATATTTTTATTGATTTGTTATTATTATGTATTTAAAATCAATATAATTCAAAAGAAAAATTTTATTATATAAATAAAAGACGATAATTATTTTTAAAAAAATAATTATCGTCTTTTATTTATATTCTATATATTAAACTTTTTCTACGCTCTTTGAACTAAGTACATTTACACCAGTATTTAATACATTGTCTATTATTATATCCCCAACATTTATAGGTGCACTGACCTTTATATTATCTAATTCTTCCATTATTTCAAATATCATGCCTTTAGGAACTGAATCACTAGTTTTGACTGGAAGTAAATTTAAATATGAATCAGCAAGTTTAACAGTAGTAGTTATAACTCGTTTAGGATTTGTTAATTCTTCTACTCCATATTTTTCTCCTCTTTTACAAGTATTACCTTCTACTTTATATCCATCATCTATTTTGGTTACCACCAATGGGCATCCCATTGGACAAACTATACAAGTAATATTTTCCATATTTAAACCTCCTCAACACTTACAGTTATATTTCCTGTAATATCTTTAAATAAATCTTTACCTATTTTTATATTTTCCATTTCAGATGGTATCATATGAAGCCTTTTCTTTTCCAATATAACTTTATCATTACTTCTTACCACTAATTTTTTGTTTTTATAAATAGCTCTAACTCTCATAAATAGATTTATATCTTCTTCACACTTTGTATCTATATTTTGAGGAACTATATATGAAATTCCATCATTTGCGATTGTACTTACTGTATCATTTTGTGTTAATTTATTTAAAGAATAAAGTGCAGCATTTTTCCCTGCTATTCTACTTTCCTTTGTAACAAAGTCTACTAAATCATGTACATGAACAACATTTCCACAAGCAAACACTCCATCTATATTAGTTATCATTGAGTTATTAACTATTGGTCCGCTAGTCTTAACATCTAGCTTAACTCCTGCTTCAACACTTAGTTCATTTTCAGGTATAAGACCTACTGATAAAAGTACACTATCACATTTTATAAATTCTTCTGTTCCCTCTATTGGTCTTCTATTTTCATCAAGTTTCGAAAGAGTAACACCTTCAACCCTTTGCTTGCCATGTATATAACTTATACCAGTACTTAGCATTAATGGTATGTTAAAATCATTTAAACATTGTACTATATTTCTAGTTAATCCACTTGAATGAGGGTTAACCTCAACTACAGCTTTAACTTTAGCACCTTCTAGAGTCATACGTCTAGCCATTATAAGACCAATATCACCAGAACCATATATGACTACTTCTTTCCCTACCATATAACCTTCCATGTTACTAAGTCTTTGAGCTGCACCTGCATTATACACTCCACCAGGTCTATATCCTGGTATATCTATCGCACCTCTTGTTCTTTCTCTACATCCCATTGCTAAAACTATAGCATCGGCTTTTATGTTTATTAATCCATCTTCTCCTAGAGCTTCTATAGTTTTGTCTTCACTTATATTAAGTACCATAGTATTTAGCATATAATCTATCTTTTCTTCTTTTACCATTTCTATAAATCTATGAGCATATTCAGGACCTGTTAGTTCCTCTTTAAATTCATGTAATCCAAATCCATTGTGAATACATTGATTTAATATTCCACCTAATTCTCTATCTCTTTCTATTATAAGTATATCTTTTGCACCATTTTTTTTAGCTTCTACTGCTGCTCCAAGACCTGCAGGTCCTCCTCCTACTACTACTACATTATATTTCAACTAACTCACCCCTTAACTCTTTTACTTTTCCTACTACCATATTTGATTTTTCATAATCTTTTAATACATCTTCTACACTCATATTTAACTCTCGTGCTATTATTTCTATTACTTTAGGTCCGCAAAATCCACCTTGACATCTTCCCATTCCTGGTCTAACTCTTCTTTTTACTCCATCTACAGTTCTAGCTCCACAAGTAGAATTTATTGCATCTATAATTTCAGCTTCTGTAATGCTTTCACATCTACATACTATTTTTCCGTAATTTTTATTATTTTTTATCATTGCATTTTTTTCTTCATTATTCATTTTTACAAATGATTTGTTTTTGTTTCTTATTGGGTTAAAGTTTGTTTTTTCTACTAGGATTAATCCTTCATTTTGTAGTAATTCTACTACGTACTTTGCAACACCTGGTGCTGATGCAAGTCCTGGTGACTCTATACCACCTACATTTATAAAGTTTTTGCACTTATCTGATGCAAATATACAGAAATCTCCAGTATTAGGAGTTGCTCTAACTCCTCCAAATGATGTTATTGTTTTTCTGAAATCTATATTTTCTATACTTTTCTTTGAATTTTCTACGATTTCATTTATACCGTCTCTAGTTGTAGTTATATCCTCAGCATTGTTAACTACTGTAGCATTCGGTCCGACTAATAAATTTCCATGAACTGTTTTTGTAACTAATACACCTTTTCCTTTTTCTGTTGGACATTGGAATATTACATGGTTTACCATTTTACCTTCGCTTTTATCTAATACTTTATACTCACCTTTTCTAGGTATTATAAAGTATTCATCCCCACCTACCATATTGTTTATTTTATCAGCATAAACACCAGCTGCATTTATAACATATTTTGATTTAATGTTTTCTTTATTTAAAAGCTTTATATCAAAATAATCATCTACCTTTTCAATTCCTACAACTTTTGATTGAACTTGAAGTTTTACACCATTTTCTATTGCATTTTCCATAAGAGCTACATTTAAATTAAATGGGCAAACAATACCTGCTACATCACACAAAAGAGCACTAATTACACTTTTATTAACGTTTGGTTCTATTTCTATTACTTCTTCTCTATTTAATATTTTAAGTCCCTCTACATTATTTCTTATTCCTCTTTCATAAAGATCTTTTATATGTTTTTCGTCCTCTTCATTAAAAGCTAATACTAAAGAACCATTTTGCTTAAATTCCACATTTAAATCTTCACAAAGTTTAGGGTACAATTTATTTCCTGCTACATTCAATTTTGCTTTTAAACTACCTTCTTTAGCATCAAATCCTCCATGCACTATAGCACTATTTGCTTTGGTTGTACCTTGACATACCTCAACGCCTTTTTCAAGAACTATAGTTTTTAAATTATATTTTGATAGTTCACGAGCTATAGCACTTCCGCTAATTCCAGCTCCTATTATTGCTATATCATACATATTTTTGCCTCCATATTTTAATTTTTGGTAAAAAAATAGAGAGATACCCCTATACATTGTATAGAAGGCTCTCTCATCTCTTAGCCATAAATATTTTAATCCACTAATATTTATATAAAATATATATATTAGTGAAAACCTTTTCTTTTTATATACTCATATTATCTCATTTGTCACTTTTTGTCAATATATTTATAGATTTTTTTAGCAATCAACAGATTGTAGCTCTTTTTCAAATTCTTCATCTTCTTTTGCCCATTCTAGAGATCTTGTTACTGCTTTTTTCCATCCTTTATATAAAACAGTTCTTTTTGCTTCACTCATATTTGATTCAAATTCTTTATCCATTATCCAAGAATTTTTTATATCTTCTTTATTTTCATAGAATCCTACAGCAAGCCCTGCTAAGTACGCTGCTCCTAATGCAGTAGTTTCAACTACTTTAGGTCTATTTATATTAACATCTAATATATCTGATTGGAATTGCATCAAGAAATTATTAGCACTTGCTCCTCCATCTACTTTAAGGTCTTTCAATTCAAGTCCAGAATCTTCTTGCATAGCATTCAATACATCCTTAACTTGATATGCAATTGATTCAAGTGTTGCACGAACCAAATGAGCTCTATTTGCTCCACGAGTAAGACCCATTACAGCTCCTCTAGCATACATATCCCAATAAGGTGCACCAAGACCTGCAAATGCTGGAACTACATAAACTCCATTAGTATCTTTAACGCTTTGTGCGTAGAATTCACTTTGTTTAGCATCGTATAGCACTCTAAGCTCATCCCTTAACCATTGTATAGCTGCTCCACCTATGAATATACTTCCTTCAAGTGCATACTCTACTTTTCCATCAACACCCCAAGCTATAGTTGTTAGTAATCCATTTTTAGATTCAACCATTTTTTCTCCAGTGTTCATTAACATAAAACAACCTGTTCCGTAAGTATTTTTAGCGCATCCTTCTTCAAAGCATGTCTGACCAAATAAAGCTGCTTGTTGATCTCCTGCACATCCTGCTATTGGAATTTGTGCACCTGATAACATTCCTTCATCAGTATATCCATACACACAACTAGATGGTTTTACTTCTGGTAACATACTCTTTGGTATATCTAGAGCTTCAAGGATTTCATCATCCCATTTTAAATCTTTTATATTATAAAGCATTGTTCTAGCTGCATTTGAATAATCAGTTACATGAACTTTACCACGAGTTAAATTCCATATTAACCAAGTGTCTACTGTTCCAAATAATAAATCTCCATTCTCTGCTTTTTCTCTTGCACCTTCAACATTATCAAGTATCCATTTTATTTTAGTTCCTGAGAAATACGCATCTAATATAAGCCCTGTTTTTTCTTTAATTTTTTGTTTGTATCCTTTTGCTTCTATTTCATCACATATTTGAGATGTTCTTCTACATTGCCATACTATTGCATTATATACCGGTTTACCTGTATTTTTATCCCAAACTATTGTAGTTTCTCTTTGGTTAGTTATTCCAATAGCGCAAACTTCTTCAGGCTTTATACCGTTAGTTTCTAAAACTTCTCTCATTACACCACTTTGACTTCCCCATATTTCCATAGGGTTATGCTCTACCCACCCTGGGTTTGGATAAAATTGAGTAAATTCTTTTTGAGAAGTTGCTACTATATTTCCTTGCTTATCAAATAATATAGCTCTTGAACTAGTAGTTCCCTGATCTAAGGACATTATATATTTTTCTTCCATTTTTGTTCCCCCAGTAATTATTTATTTTAATATTTTAACATTTATATTATTATTTTACAATTAATGATGCCATATCATTTTGCTTCTGTAAATATTATTTTATTTCTTCTAATGCTTCTTCTTCGTCCATATATTTTTTAACACCTTTGTCAAATACAAATCCCGCTATTACTGCTCCTATTATTGGTCCAACTATTGGTACCCAAAAATACATGTTAGGTCCTAGCGCATCGCTTCCCCAACCTGCTATTACTGCAAATAATTTAGGTCCTAAATCTCTAGCTGGATTCATTGCAAATCCTGTTAATACTCCAAAACTTCCTCCTAGTATAGCTATTGTTAAACCTATCATAACTGGTGCTAAATTTGCATGAGGTCTGTTAGAGTTTTTTCCATCTCCTACAGCAAGAATTACCATCATTAAAAACATAGTTATAAGTATCTCTACGAATAATGCCTCCATTGAATTTAATGCTGCATTTGGATATGTTGAAAATATTCCAGCAGTAGCAAGACCATCAGAACTTGCTCTTACTATATTATTAGTGCTTTCAAAAGATATAAATAAATTTTTAAATAAGAAATAAACTGTCGCTGCTCCTAAAAAGCAACCTAATACTTGAGATACTATATACGGTAATACTTTTTTCTTTGGAAAATCTCTGTGTACCATTAAAGCTATTGTTACAGCTGGATTTATATGAGTTCCTGATACCGCTCCTGTTATGTATATTGCCATTGTTACGGCTAATCCCCATATAATACCTATTTCCCATTGGGAAATACTTGCGCCACTTAATACCATAGATGCTACTGACCCACACCCTATAAATATTAATATCCACGATCCAATAAACTCAGATATACATTCGCCTACTAATGTTTTTTTCAACCTAATTTCCTCCTTATATTTTTAGCTAATCTTAATATTTCAAAAAAAAACAGAGAGCTCCTATAGTTATAAACTATAGGCTCTCTCTTCTCTAGCCTAATATTAAGTTAACTAAATGGTATCATGAAAACATTTTCCAGTCAATAAAATAGTTCGTTTGATATTTAATAAACAAAATCTTTATAATATTCAAGCTAATTCATATTTTTTTGTTATAAATTTCTTACCACATATCAATGTCTGTAGTTGATATAGCCATCGCTCCAACTGATAAAACATTTATTATTTCTTCTTTTTTATCTATAAGACCCCCACAAATTATTGGTATATTAGGATAAGTTTTATTCATCTTTTTTATTACTTTAGGTAATATACCTGGCATTATTTCAATCGCCTGGGGCTTCACTTTTCTTAAGCTTTCTATAGCATTTTCAAGAGACATCGAATCTATAAAGAAAAACCTTTGAATTACTTTTAGGTCTAATTCTATTGCTCTTTTTACAATATTATTTTTAGTCGTTATTATTCCATCTAAATGTAATTCTCTTTTTATATAATCTACAATTACAGGGCTTGAAGATATACCTTGTATCATATCAATATGAACAAAGACTTTTTTATCATGCTTATGCAAAAAGTCTATTCTTTTTTTTAGTGTAAGTATATCTCCGTTTAATAAAAATACAATGTCACAATCTGATTTTGCAACTTCTCTAAGATTTTCATCGTCCTTAATTGCACCGATTATAGGATTTATCTCTAGTAATTCTTTCATATTAACCTCCATATATTGCTTTATTTTTATATAAAAAAAACTTACACTACTCAGTGTAAGCAAATCATAGCCATTTTGTGTTATCTTGCTAACTCCCTTGAGTATAGCTCATTTAATATTTTGATTATAATGTTAAATACAATATTTGTCAATATTGTTTACTTTTGTAGTTTTCAATCAAGCGTAATTTTAATCATAGATATACAATATTTTGTTATTATTTTATCTACATATATTATTTCTCTATGTTTATTTACATAGATTACTAAAAGCTAACTATAAATATAGTTAGCTTTTAATGTTCCGTTCAAATATATTCTCTTATAATATAAAAATAGGTTTTAATTAGTATGCCAAGGAGAATGGTATACTCAAATTTATTGTATTATATTTTATCTTTTAGTGCACTATCTTTTATCATACTTTTTTCAACAAATTATTCTATTTTTCTAGACTTTTCAAATTGTATTTACTCATTTTATCTCTAAGTTGTCCACCTTGTTCTGCTGTTATAATTTTTTCCTCTACCATTTTTTCTATAGTAGTTGGTCTAAGAACATTTTTTTGTCTAGCATATTTTTTTAAAGGAGGTTCAGATTTTTCACTTTTCATTTGTTTAGCTAAATAGCTATTTATATTATTAATATCTATGCTTGTTAATACATTTTCATTTTTAAGTTCATTTATACAAGATTTCCATATAAAACTAGCTCTTTTTACTTTTTGATCTTCTAATGTAAACTTATACTCCATAATAGGTTCTTTAGCATATGATTTATTTATGCTAAATCCCACACAAACAACTGCGCATATTATTAAAAACATAAGCTTAGTTTTATGTGCCTTTTTCATTTTAAAACCTCCATATTGTATTATTTTATCTATATTATATGTATTTTAGGGATAAATAATCCTAGCTTTGACTGTCTATTTTTTTATGGTATAATAAATCCATAAATTAACATAAGGATGGTATTTATTATGACTAATAAAAGTAAAAAAGGTTTTTTAGCAAGTTTGCTAGCTGGTGCTTTAGCTTTAGTTGGATGTTCTTCAAATGATGCTATGAATAATGAAGTTAGAACTCCGCCAAAAAATCTTCCAATAGCTACTATAGTATTTAAAGATTTTGGAACTGTTGAAGCTGAGCTTTATCCTCATATTGCTCCAAACACTGTAGACAATTTTATAGCCTTAGCTAATAGTGGCTTTTATGACGGACTTACTTTCCATAGAATTATAAAAGATTTTATGATTCAAGGTGGAGATCCCGATGGAACTGGAATGGGTGGACCAGGATATGCTATAAAGGGTGAATTTGACAAAAATAAATTCAAAAATGACTTATCTCATACTGAAGGTGTTTTATCTATGGCTAGAAGCCAACAAAAAGATAGCGGGGGTAGCCAGTTCTTCATAGTCACTAAAGACTCTCCTCATTTAGATAAACAGTATGCTGGTTTTGGTAAAGTTATAAGTGGAATGGACATTGTACATAAAATAGAAAATGTTGAGGTAGGGACTAACGATAAACCCGCTAAAAACATAATTATTGAATCAATAAAAGTTGATACTAAGGGCGTTGACTATAAAGCTCCAACTAAAATGTAATATTAATAAAATATTTATATAATTAAATGGTGTGTTAAAATAATAAAAATTATCTTAACACACCATTTTTAATCTGTCTCTTATACACAAATCCGA
>CAMTIM010000062.1 GCA_947072565.1 uncultured Peptostreptococcaceae bacterium
CAATATAACTTAAAGTCATGCACAGGAGGGACAATAATGAACAATTCAATGAAGAAGAAATTAAAAATAATATTAAGTAGTGGATTAATAGCACTAGGAACGACAGTATCTAACATAAAAATAGCATGTGCTTATAGCGAAGAACCTAACAATCAAAGAAAAATTGCATATATAACTATTGATGATGGACCATCTAAATACACTGAAAGTATAATAAAAATTCTAAACAAACATAATGCTAAAGCAACATTTTTTATGATCGATAGGAATATGAAAAATTACCCAGAACAAGTAAAAAGCATAATTGAAAATGGAAATACTGCAGGATTTCATACTGTTTCTCATGATATAAATAAGTTATACAAAAACTGTAATTCTGCAAAAGAAGAATTTGATACAAATATGAAAACTTTTTATGAAATAACAGGGATGGAATCTAAGCTAATAAGACTACCATATGGAAGTAAGCCATATACGCCAAGCAAATCATATGAAAATTTAGTAGAAGCAGGATATAAGCTTTGGGATTGGAATATAGATACTGAGGATTGGAAATTTAGTTCTAATAAAATAATACAAAATGTTAAAGATTATACTAAAAATAAAGACAAAGTAGTTATTTTAATACATGAAAAGCAACAAACAGTAGAAGCACTAGATAAGATAGTAGTGTACTTAATAAGTGAGGGGTATGAGCTTTTACCTATAGATGAAAATCAAAAACCACAAAATTTCTGGTCAGATAATCTTAATCAATAAAAATTTAATTAAGACTATATTCTAAATATAAATTTGTAGTAAACATAATAAAATTGAATATAATTTAGTATTGAAGTATTTATTTTAAAGGGAGTAATATTTATTTATGGATAATAAAAATACTAAAAAAATAAAGACTAAATGTTCTAAATCAAAGAAAACTACTAATAAATGTAGCAAAAATAATGCATCAAAATGTAGTACAAATAAGATATTAGATTTAGGGTTAAAGAATCTATCATATGCAGATTATGTACTATTATCTTCAGTAGCAGCTTACGCTATATCTGAAGATTTAAATGATACAGATTTAGATTTACTAATAGTTTTTTTTAGTATGCTATCTTCAGATTTAGCATTAGCTAGAACTAAAAGAGGAATTTTTCAAGCTGATCAAGCAAAAAATAACATAGCTGATTCAGATACAGCAGCTATAGTTACAACGACTACTCCAGATGAAGCTTTAATATCTGATTTGTCTAGAAAAACTAAAGTAAAGAAAAAACGTGTGAAAATAAAAAAGAAAAAATAATAGCAACTATATTTATATTTTATAAAATAGTTGTTTTTATTTTTTTGAAATGGTAAATATGATATATTTATAACATATTTACTGTATATAAATCATAAAAAATTTTATTAATTGAATATTATTGATTGCTTGTATCAAAATTTACAATATTTATACAATCTTCAAGAGTAGTATTAATTTTTACGTTAGTGCATTTATTTATTAAAATTTTTATATTATACAAAAAAGTATGCTTATTATTATCAGCATGCTTAAAAACTATGTGATTAAAAGCAGTTGTAGAATAAATATTATATCCATTTTTGATACAATCATTGTTAAAATAAAAATCTTCTTTAATGGATATATCTCTAAATTTTAATTTGTTAAAAATTTCTTTATCAAAACAAAGAGTAGACCCCATTATAGAAGATGTATATCCATTTTCTATACCTTCATTTTTAAGAATTAGCTTATTAGAATCTTGGAGGTAATAATAAGTCTTATTTTTACCAACAACATAACACGGATAGGTTAAAAAAGCTCTATAAGCTTCATTTAAATAGTATTGTCCATAATAATCATCGTCATCAAATTTAGCTATCAAATTATAATTAGATTTACTAACTCCAAAATTCATACATTCCCCTAACGAAATTTTTTCTTCAAGTTTGTATATCCTAATATTTGAATTTGCATAAATATAGTTAGAAAAATCTTGGGGATATATACTTTTATTATTTATTATGATAATAAGTTCTTTATTTTTAAAGTTTTGATTGTAATAATTGTTTATTAGATTTTTCATACAATAATTTCTATTTGTTACAGTAATAATGGAAAAACCATCTCTGTACATGAAAGTCCTCCTATAATACTAAAAATACAAAAGCATTGATATGGTTTCAATCAATGCTTTTGTATTAAGAATTATTAAATTGTTTACGGTGTAATTTGTAAAAGTACATTTACTGTACCAGAAAAATTACTAATATCACTACCAATAATTTCATGGCTAAAATCAAAGTAAGCATTTGTATCTACTAGTATATTTTCCCAAACTAGGCTTACACACTCACAACTATCAGCTGAAGAACAATAGCCATTATTTGATACATGACCAATACATGGAGTTAAAGAATCTATATCTTGTAGGAATGCTAAATCAAGTATAAAATCATTATCAACTACAGGTAATAATGGAGGTAAGTCTACTATTTGGCTTTGTGCATTGAAATAAGTTAAAAGAGTTAAAACATTAAGCGAAGAAATATTGCTTATTTTATTACTTGATATATCAAGACTTTCTAATTTTAAAAGGCTTGATAAAGGTGTTATATCAACGATATCGTTACCTGATAAATTTAATACTACAAGATTAACAAGGTTAGCGATTGGTTCTACATTTACTATTTTATTAGTTAAAGTAGATAGTAAACTTCTAAATGTAGATGATTGTGACGAAGAAGCGTTTAATGTAGTTAGATTAATAAGTACGCTCAAAGGTGACAAATCGCTTATATTATTCCCTGATATATTTAGGGATGTTAAATTTATTAAAGGTTTTATGAAAGTTAAATCGGATATACTATTACCTGATAAATCTAATATCTCTAAGCTTGTAAGTGTTTGTAAAAAATAAGTATCTTCATTGGTTATGCCACATGTAGGCATATATAATTCTATTAGATTTGGCGTATATTTAAAAATATTCATATCAACAGTGCTATTGTTAGCAAAATCTAGCACAGTAATACTTTGTAATTCTCCTGGAGAAAAAGGCTCTGTAGAATCTATAGGTCTTCCTAAAGCTATATTTAAAGCTTCTTGAGTACCTGAATACTGTGGTGGAATTACTATTGGAGGAGCTTTATATAAGCTAACATTAACTGTTATATCATATAAATAACAATCATCAGCAGTATCTACTGGTTTGACTATGATTTCATTTTCAATATCAAGATCTACAAGAAAATCAACTGGTTTAAGTGTTGAATCATTTACTATATTGCATAAATCAAATTCATCGCCCAAGAATGAATCATTTTGTAAAGCATATATGTCTAAATCATTTATATCAGTTATAGGTGATCCATTATTGTCTATTTTAACTGAATATAAACATATTGAATATGATATATAAGGAGTTAAACTTGTGTTTTTATAAGATATAAAAGCAGGCACATTTTTATTAGGACAAATACCAGGAACTAATGAAGGGTATCTGACAATACTACTAGATACATATAAATCTTCAATTATTGGTAAATTGGCATAACAAATTAATGATGTTGATTTTGAGAATGGGTAACTAAATTTTGATTTTTCAACTGGAATTAAAAGATGCCTAGTTCCAACAAAATATTTTTCAATAGGCTCCTTAGCTACCATTTCTTCAATGGGTTCTAAATCAGCTTCTAATATATTAAAATCCATAGAATCAGTTTCAATATTATCGCTAGATTCTAAATTATCGCCTGAATCACTTAAAGGTTTGACATCTGTAAGTACAGGATCTTGTAAATTTAAAGTAACGGTATTATCTTTTAATACAAAATCAATCTCAGTATTTTTAAAAATAGGTCTATTAATTATTATGTTAAAATCATTTATTTCTAAATTCTTATTTTTATCTAAAGTGACTTTACAATTTCCATCAAAGCTAATGCTAATATCCATAGGGTTAGCATTTTCTTTTAATATAAATGTAGCCTCTAAAAATTTATCTTTAATAGAATATACAAGGTCTATATTTTCATAAAGATTATGATAGATGAGGTCTGTAGGTTCATTTGTGTAGAAATTTTCTAAATTACAGTTATTAAAATAGACATTTAAATAACTAGAATCTGAGATTATATTTTCTTTAGAAACCTTAGTATTAAAAAGACTGTCTTTAACACGCTTTAGAATACCTTTGGATTTAGTATCTTTAGATGGTATATTTTGAATAGAATATAAATTTAATTTAGAACTGAAAAATAATGCTTCATGATTATTTTGTTTTAATAAGTATTTTTCAGGACTAGATTTAGTAGAATTAATCTTTTCGAAACTAGATATACTAATCACCTTCTTTAATTAAAAATTAAATTAACTAAACAGCATTTTAACTGAATCAGTTTGTAATATGATATGTTATGTTCAATTAAAAAGTGATATGTTTTATTAAGTAATATTACACATTTTTATTACTAGTTAAAATACAGCCACTAAGTAACAAAATGAATATGCACAACATAATATAAATGAAATATATAATATTTTATAAATTGTTTAATTTAGGAGCAATCATAATGAATAAAAAAATTTGCGTAGTTGGTCTTGGATATATAGGTCTTCCAACAGCTGCTATGCTTGCAAATTGTGGGTATGATGTAGTAGGTGTTGATACCAATAAAGAAGTTTTAGACAACTTAAATAAAGGAAAGATAATAATAGAGGAACCATATCTTGAGGATTTGGTAAAAAAAGTTGTAAGTAATAAAAAATTAATGGGACTTAATACTCCATGTGAAGCAGATATATTTATAATAGCTGTTCCAACTCCTATAAATGAAAATAAAAAAGCAGATATGAGATATGTAATAAATGCAACAAATTCTATAATTCCTTATGTGAAAAAAGGAGATATTGTTATTTTAGAATCTACGTCACCAGTAGGAACAACTACTGAAATAATAATGTCTATATTAGAGAAAACAGATCTAGAAATTGGTAAAGATGTATATGTTGGGTATTGCCCAGAAAGAGTTCTTCCGGGAAAAATTTTAAAAGAATTAGTAGAAAATCATAGGGTAGTTGGAGGAATAAATGAAGAATCCGCAATTAAGATAGCTAAAATTTATAAAAGTTTTGTAAAAGGGCATATATATACAACTGATACAAAAACTGCTGAGATGACAAAACTTGTAGAAAATACTTTTAGAGATGTTAATATAGCATTATCAAATGAATTGCTTAAAATTTGTGATAATATTAATATAAATGTTTGGGATGTAATTGAGTATAGTAATAAACACCCTAGGGTTAACTTGCTAAACCCTGGCCCAGGCGTAGGAGGACATTGCCTTGCAGTAGATCCCTGGTTTTTAGTAGAGAGCAGTCCTAATTTATCAAATATAATAAAATTGTCAAGAATTACTAATGACTCTATGCCATCGTATATGTTTTATAGTGTAGAAAAACTATTAAAGAGCAAAGAAAAAAATACAAACAAAAAAATTACTATACTAGGAATCACATATAAGCCGAATGTAGATGATATTAGAGAAAGTCCTATAATAGAATTAATTAAGATATTAAAAGAAAATAATTATGAAATTTCTATATATGATCCGTATGTTAAAAATTATCCAGGAATAGAGAACAATTTAATGAAATGTGTAAAAGGCAGTGAATTATTAATAATAGGTGTAAATCATAATATTTTTAAGGATATAAACTATGAAAAAGTATTAAAAGCAATGGATGGAAATTTAATATTAGATACTAGAAATTCTTTAGATAAAGAAGAATTAGAAAAACTAGGATTTGTATATAAGTTAATAGGTTCTAAATAACAAAAATATTTAATAAATAGATTGATAAAAAATATAAAAATTAACAAAAGATAAAACTAAATATAGAAAGGTAGGGGATATATGAACGAATATAAATACAAATTATATGAGGATATAAGTATTGATATAAAAAACAGTGAAGCATACAATTGGAATGAAAAGTTTATAAAAATAGATGAAAAATACACATATAAAATAGAATTTTTAGGAGAAATAGAAGACAATTGTAGTGTTAAATTATATATAATATCATATTGTGATAATAAAAAGTTATATGGAGAAAGTATAGAGTTAAATACTTCTAAAGTTATAACTAATGTAGACAAATGCAACTATATAAAGTTAGCAATTAAAGTATCTAATACTGATAAATTTAAAGCAAATACGATTAGGATATACAAAAAAATAAATGTATCTTCTCTTTCACAAGAGCAAATAAAACTTTTAAAGCTATATCCACCTATACACATTAAGGACTTAAATATAGCTTGTATTTTTGATGACTTTACAACTGAATGTTATCAAGATATGGTTAAATTGATAAAAATTGAGCCTGATTCATGGAAAATTGATTTAACTATTAGCAAGCCTCATGTTTTCATAGTAGAATCAGCATGGCATGGAAATAATAGTAGTTGGGATGAAAAAATTCAATATGTAAATGAATACAATATAAAAGAATTAAAAGAAGTAATAAATTGGTGCAGAGAAAATAATATTCCAACTGTATTTTGGAATAAAGAAGATCCAGCACACTTTGAACAATTTATGTCAACTGCTAAATTATTCGATTATGTATTTACTACTGATAAGGGTAGTATAGAAAAATATATAAAAGAATTAAAACATAATAATGTTTATACACTTCCTTTTGCAGCACAACCTAAAATACATAATCCTATAAAAATATATGATAAAAGAATAGAAAAAGCTTTTTTTTCTGGAAGTTATTATACTACTAAATTTCCTAAAAGAAGAACAAGCTTAGAAAATATTTTAAAATTAGCAATTGAGAACATAGGATTAGATATTTATGATAGAAATTATTATTCAAATTCAATTCAATATAGATATCCGAAGTATTTAAAACAATATATAAAAGGATATTTATCTCCAAATGACCTAGAAGAATGCAATAAAGGATATAAAATAATGTTAAACGTAAACTCTATTACAGATTCACCAACGATGTTTTCAAGAAGAGTATTTGAAGGATTGGCATGCGGAACACCAGTAGTTAGTTCTTATTCATTAGGAATAAATAATATGTTTAAAGATATCGTAGTAGCGAGCGATGATTTAGATGAATTAAAAGATGAATTTATCAGATTAAAAGATAAAAACTACTATGATAAAAAAGTAGTAAGAGGAATTAGAGCAGTTCTAAGAAATCATACTTATAAAGATAGGGTAGTGTATATGTTAGATAAGATAGGAATAAGTGCTAGTTATAATAAACCATTATTAGCGATAGTTAGCAGTATTGATTCATTAGAGGAATTAGAGAAAGTTAAGATTATGTATTATAGCCAAACCTATTATTATAAAAAACTATACTTGATTGTAAATAATACAAAATTGAATGATTTTGTTAAGCGAAATAATAAGGACAACGAAATAATTTTACTTGATAATAAGGATAAAAATATAAAAAGTGTAATAGAGAGTGATTATATAGGTATTATGAGTGTAAACAATTATTATGGGAAATATTATTTTGAAGATTTAATGAATTCAACTTTGTACAGTGATGCAGAATTTATAGGTAAAAAAAGTTTTTTAAAATTAAAACAAGATACAGATGAAAGTAATGATATATATATAGTCAATGAAGATATGAGTTTTCAATATGTAGATATATTAGATTTAGATAAATGTATATTTAAAAGCAGCGTAGTTAAAAAACAGACAATAAATGAATTAATAGAATATATTGAAGTTGGTTATATAGATAAATTAAAATTTGGATGTAGGTACTTGTCTATAGATAAATTTAATTTAATTGAATGTGTAAACAAAGTGAAACTTGAGTTGCTAAATAGCATAGACTGTATGATATAAAAGATTGTATAAATAGGAGGCTGTGTTTAATGAAAGATAATGACATTTGTGTGTTGACAACATCGGATAAGTGGATAGTTGGAGAAAAACCAGGTATAACTGTATTGGATAATGATGTATTAACAATAGATTGTAAAATAGATAAGCACGTATATATTGTATATAAAGAAAAAACTCCTAATTTTAGTAAACCTCCTATAAATAATAATATAGATATAAAAGGTGGAAATAAATATAAATTTCAATATGATGCACAATTAGAAAAAGGAGTTACAGCTAATCTATATTTTATAGGATATTGCGATAATGCAAAAATACAAACTGATATTATTAAACCGGGTGAGACTAGAGAGATTACTATAGATTCTAGATGTATTAGTTATAGATTGGCTATACGATTAACTGGATATGGATGTTTTAGTTTGAAAAATATAAATATAAATGTAGGCGATGAGATAGATATAAAGAAAGTTGAATATGAACAAAAAATAAATATAGGTGACATTAAAAATTTAAAAGTAGCAGGTATACTAGATTCATTTACAGCACTAAATTTATCTAAAGAATGTAATCTAATAACTTTTACTCCAAACAATTGGTTAGCTGTTTTTCAAAGAGAAAAACCGGATATGCTCTTTGTAGAATCTGCTTGGAGAGGAAACGATGATACGTGGCAATATAAAATAGGAAAATATGCAAATCGAGACAGAAATGATTTATATAAAGTAATTAATTATTGTAATTTGAATTCAATACCTACAGTATTTTGGAATAAGGAAGATCCGGTACATTTTGAAAAATTCATAGATGCTGCTACGATGTTTGATTATGTATTTACAACAGATAGAGATATGATAAGTAAATATAAAGAAAAATTAGAAAATGTATATACAATGCCATTTGCAGTTCAACCTAAACTTCATAATCCTATAAAAAAATTTGAAAGAGTAGAAGGTATGTGTTTTGCTGGTTCATATTATGATAATAGACATGAAGAACGAAGAAATGATATGGAAAATATCCTAGAGATATGCAAAAACTACAATTTAACTATTTATGACAGAAATTATAAATATGAAAGTACAACTTCTAAAACGAATTTTCCTGAACAATTTATAGAAAATATTGCAGGCTATCTAAAATATGATGAAATAGATAAAGCATATAAAGGATATAAAGTTATGGTAAATGTAAATAGTGTCAAATATTCACCAACTATGTTTTCAAGACGTGTATTTGAAGGACTTGCATGTGGGACACCTATTGTAAGCACTTATTCTAAGGGTATAAAAGAAATGTTTGGTGAAATAGTTATATGCAGTGAAGATGATAAAAAAATAGAAGAATCAATTAAAGAACTATTTAAAGATAGTGTAGCATGGAAAGCAAAATCATTAAATGGGATAAGAGAAGTTATGATAAAGCACACATACACTGATAGGCTTAGATATATGCTTTCAAAGATGGATTTAATAATAAAAAAGGATATAGCAAAAATATCTTGTATAGTTTTTGTAAATAGCATGAATGAAATATATGAAGCAATTAAAATTTTTGATGGTCAAGTCTATGACAATAAAGAATTAATAATTATAATGGAATCAAATTTTGAAGGGTATATTCAAGCTCTAAATAATTATAATGTTAATGATATAAGATGTTTTATAGGAAGTTACGTAAAAAATAATTATACAAATATAAAAGATATAGTAAACGGTGATTATTTATCTTATATAGATTTAGATAACAAGTACGGTGAAAATTATATATTAGATTTGGTTATAGGGTCTATATATACGGATGCAAATATAATAGGTAAAAGTTCTTATTACAGCAATAAAAATAAAAGTATAGAACTTATTAATGAAGAAAGAGAATACATTTATGAAAAAAGCATGGAAGTTGATAGATGTATAATAGATATAGAGATTTTTAAAAATTTAGAGTTTAAATTTGTATTTGAATTATTAAACAAACATTATACTGTAGGAAATCAAGATGAGAATATAAGAAATGATACTTCATTAGTTAATAAAGTTTTGAAATCATTTAACAATAAAAGTATAAAACATAGTTTTTTACTTGAATATCCTATATTTAGTGTAGATAATAATAATTTTATAGAGCTAGGTAATAAATTTCCAATTAACTATGATTTAAATAAAATATTTATGTAGGTGAGAAAATGAGCAGGCTTAAAATTCTTCTATATGGAGATATAGATATTAACATAATAGATGGTTCTTCTATATGGGTGACATCTGTTATAAACACATTATCAGAAAATGAAAATATAGACATTGATTATCTATTAAAAACTCCAATAAAAAGCGATAATGTAATCAAATCTATAAATAAAGACATAAATTTAAATATAATAAATCCTTTTGAATACACAAAATTTAGAGGAATAAGAATGCAAGTGGATGAAGCGGCAGATTTTATAGAAAAATTAGATTGTAAAAATAACTATGATTGTATAATAGGCAGAGGGAATCTATTATGTGAACAATTGTGTAGAAAAGAAAATATAAGACAAAAAATTATATCTTATATAATAACAGAGTACAATAGTAAGAATGTAGAAAATGCAAAGATAGAAGATAAGATAAGATTGAAATTTATATTTGATAATTCTAGATATATGTTTTTACAGACTGAAGAATCAAAAAATCTAGTTAAACAAATTTTAAAAATAAGCACAGATGAAAAATTTATTATCCTACCTCCAATGATACCTAATCTTAGTGAAAATTTACCTGAGTTTATTAATAAAAAAAATAGACTTATATATAGTGGTAAATTTAGTGAAAATTGGTATACCTATAATATATTAAAATCATGCGAAAAACTTATTAAATCAGATAGTAGCATAAATCTAACTGTCGTTGGAAATAAGTTTAATTCAGATATAAATGACAAAAAAGAAGAAATACTTAGTATTTTACAAAATAATTCAAATATAAATTGGCTAAAGGGTGTAAGTAGACAGGATTCAAACAAAGCTATGGAGTCTTGCGATATAGGAATAGCTTGGAGAAGTGCATTAATGGATAACGACTATAGTGTGGAGTTATCAACAAAAGTATTAGAATATGCACGAGCAGGTATTCCTATAATACTAAGAAAAACTAGTATGTATGAAAATTTGCTTGGAAAGGATTATCCGCTCTTTGTAGAGGATGGAGAGCTGGATTTTTTAAATAAAATCAAATTAGCCTTATATAATGAAGATATATATTTAAAAGCTGCAATTATGGCTTATAATTCTGTGAAAAAATATACATTTTCAGAAGTTTACAAAAGCATACATTTAAAAATATGGTCATTTAAAAAAGATAAAACTAATTTATTATTCTCAGGGCATGATTTTAAATTTATAAATAAAATTATTGAATATTTTAAGTTAAGTGACAAATTTGAAGTGAAAATAGATGAATGGAAAAGTCATAATAAACACGATGAAGAATATAGCAAAGAATGTTTAGAGTGGGCTGATATAATATTTTGTGAATGGGGTCTAGGAAATGCAGTTTGGTACTCAAAAAATAAAAAGAATTACCAACAATTAATAGTTAGAATACATTCACAGGAAAGAAGAGTTAAGTTTTATAAAGAATTTAATATAGAAAAAATAGATAAAGTAATATGTATAACTCCATATATGTTTGAAGAAGTGTATAGGCTTATGAATATTCCTAGAGGTAAAATTGAAATGATTTTCAATTATGTAGATTGTGGTGAATTTAATAAAGATAAAATAAAAGGGTGCGAATATAATTTAGGGATGATAGGAATGTGCCCTAAAAGTAAGAGGTTAGATTTATCTATAGATATATTTGAAAAACTATGGAAAAAAGATAATAGGTATAAGCTATATATAAAAGGCAAGCATCCAAAAGAGTATTACTGGATTTATAATAATGAATCTGAAAAGTTGTATTATAACAGTGTGTTTGAGAGAGTTGAAAATAGTGAGTGGAAAGATAATGTTGTATTTGATGAATTTGGAAGCAATGTAGATGAGTGGTTTACTAAAATTGGATATATATTATCACCTAGTGATTTTGAGGGATCACATGTTTCAGTTGCAGAAGGGATTGCTTCTGGATGTGTGCCTATAATATTTAATTGGAATGGAGCAGATACTATCTATGAAGAAAAATTTATATGTAGTTATGTAGATGAAGCTGTAGATCTTATTAAAACGTATAGATTTATGATACGCAGCGAAGAATTAAAACAATATTCTAAAGTGAATTTTGATATATATAAGATTATAGATAATATAGAGATGATGTTAATTTAATACAATTATCTGTAAAATCAAGTCATGGGTGTGATAAAAGTATGTTTATTGAAAAAGAAATATTATATTATATACAAAATCCAAATAAAGAGATAAATATTTTGAAATATGTTTCATCAGGATTGTATAAAAATAACATTGAAAAAGTAGCGGAAGACATGATTAATGATAAATATTATATCCCAAATATAGGATATACAGAAAATTTATTTGATGAAAAATATAATAGAAGTACTTTAAGATTAATTCATGGTTTTACTATTTTGTATCCATTAATACATGCTTATAATAAAACACAAGATAGTAAATATTTGCTCAAGGGACTAAGTATGATAGAGCAATGGATAGAGGAATTTAGGTATGAAAATTCAAAGAAAAGCATGGCATTTCATGATGAAACAACTTCTTTAAGGTTAAATAATTTTATATATTTCTTTGACATTTGTAAAGATAAAGTAGAAATAAAATATATTAAAAAATTATATCAAGAAATCAAAAGTACTGCTTATTTATTGTCTCAAGATTATTTTTATACTAAAAATACTAACCATGGAATGTTTCAAGATATATCTTTGGTTTTATATAGTAAATACTTTATTAAAAATAAAGAATCTGATTATTATTATGAGTTGTCTAAGGCCAGACTTAAATCATACTTTGAATATATATATTTTGAATCTGGGGTTCATAAAGAACATTCTCCAGCATATCATTTTTTAGTTTCTTATAAAATTTTAAAGCTTTCACAAGAACTATTTATTTTAGATATAGAATTTAAAGAGTATTTATATAAACTATATTTAAGAACATGTGATTTTTCAACATATATAATAAAACCTGATGGTAAATTACCAAATATAGGAGATACACAACCTAATATAGATGTAAGACAATTGTATAGGAATTTGTATGAAGATGAAAATTACAGTAATGTAATAATAGAGAATTATGATAAAGTTAATTTAAAAACAGATTATGCGGATCTTAAATCAGGTTACGCTGTACTTAGGGATAAATGGGGAAGTGATTCTGTATATGTACTCTTTTGTGCATCATACAACACATCTTACCATAAACATTGTGATGACTTAAATTTTATTATACATTATAAAGGCGACATAATTTGTGAAGCAGGACCGTTTGGATATGATTACAAAGATGAAAAGTGTATATATGGATATTCATCTTTTGCTCATAATACACTTATAGTTAATGGAGAAAGTTTACCAAGGATAGATAAAAAATATGATAGTGTCAAAATGATAGAATGTGAGTTAGGTGAAGATAAATCAATTATAAAAGGAATAAATGCAAGATATGAAAATGTACAGCATGAGAGAACTATTTTATTTGACAAGAATAATATGATGATAAATATAAAAGATTGTATTATAAGCAAAGACATTAATAAATACACATTATTATTTCATTTAGCTCCTAATTTAATTCCAAAGCAACATGGAAATGAAATTGAAGTATATAAAGATGATAAAATGATATGTAAGATTGAATTTAATAGTGATAAAGATATATGTGTTAATTGCTCATATGGAGATAGCCAAGAAAAAATAAAAGGACTGAACTTCCCTAAAATGTATGAAACAGATTACAACTATGTTATATATGTAAATATAGATAATCTAAAAGACATAAATTTAAACACATATTTGAAAATATATTAAAATTAAAAAATATAGAGTAGGTTTAAATAAAACAAACCTACTCTATATTTTTATATATAAAAACTGTTTATATATATTTAATATCAAACTCGTTTAGTATTGAATTTTTTAGTTCTAAATCTTCTATTAATCCTTTGTTAAACGTTGAAAAAAATTTAGTTTCAGTATTTTTGCCATGAACTAAGACTATGAAATTCTTTTTATCTAAAACTTCATAGTCAAGTTTTACTACATCTTTGTGACCTCCTGCAAAATTGTAGTAAATTCTGTTTTTAAAGTCTTCACTATTGTAAATAAGTGTATAAAATGGAGGTGAGAAATAAGACCATGCTGCTAATAAATGTTTTTCTATATCGTAGATATATCCATCTTGATTTATAAGCACTTTAGTTTTAGCTTTTGGATTATAATCTATGAGTTGTTGAATAAATGTTGGATGAAACATATCATCAGCATCTATTCTTACTAGATAAAAGTAGTCATAATTTGATATTTGTTTAGTCATTTGAAAATACATTTCATTATTTGAAACAAACTTTATATTATTAGGGAACTTTGGGTACTTTGATAATATGTCCTTTATTATATTCTCACTTAAAGGATCGTATTTAATAAAATAGGTAAAGTCTTGATTAGTTTGATTTACAAAACTTTTATACGTATAATTCATGAAGATATTTATTCTATATTCTATCCAATCTTCACTTAATCTGTTTACCTCGGGATGTGCACCCATAGGTAAATTAAAAGAAGAAGTTATAATTATTTTTTTCATGTAATCCTCCTTGATTTTAATTACTTTTAAAAGTAATTAATTATAGCTATTACAATCTTTAATAAATTTTATTACGCTTAATAAGTCTTTGTTTTTTGCATATTCAGTTTTTAACAAATCTATATTTTTTTCATAACAATCTATATCTCTAGGAGATGCTTCATGGAAAAGATGGTAAACTGTCATATCTGAGGGTCTTCCTATTTCTTTATATAAATATTTAATAACACGGCTAAATGCATCATCTTCTCCACCCCAACCTCTAAATCTTTCATCAAATCCTCCACACTCATAAAAATGCTCTCTACGAATTATACAGATACCACCAATAACTTGATATTTACTATTAGTAGATGAATTAAAAAATATATTTGAATTAGATTGTGATAATTCAATTGAATGTATATCAAAGCTTGAATTGAAAGTTAATATTTTTCTAGTAAAAGCTCGGTTAAACTTTATGAGCTTAGAGTAGGGAATTATCCATTTATATGTTTTTAGCATATCTAAACATCTATATAAATCATTTATGTCAAATACTATATCAGCATCAGCAATTACAAAAATTTCTCTAGTAGCTTTTTTAGCTGCATTATTTATAGCTTCAGATCTTGAGTAAGGGTGTTTATATGAGTCACCTATGCAGATTTCAGCATCTGGCATAAGAAGTTCATATCTATTTTTTATCCAATTCCAGTTTTTTTCTCTAAGTCCATTGTCAGATGTATAAGGTATTAAAATAGATATATTTTCAAACAAAAGAATCAATCCTCTCACTTTATACTAATCAAATGATTGATTAGTATAAAATATGCACTCAAATTGTCGAATGTGCATAATATATATTAGCAAAAATTAAATCTTATAAAAATAAAACTAATAATTAAATTAAATATATAAAACTTCCTTTAATTTAGAAAGGAGCAAGTGAAAAGTGAGTGATGTATTTACAATTATTGTAGTAACATATAACAATCAACAATATTTAAAAGACTGCATATATTCTATTATTAAGCAAGATTACCCGTATATAGAAATAATAATTAGTGATGATTGTTCTGATAAATTTGATAAAAGTGATATAGAAAATTATATAAATTATAACAAAAAAGATAATATAGTGAATTTTAGAATAAACCAAAATGAGATAAATTTAGGTGCTGTTAAAAATTTAAATAAAGCTATACAACTAGGAACAGGAAATTATTTTATGAATTTAGATGGAGATGATATGTTATACGATGAAACCATAGTAAGTAGTATGGTGAAATACTTCAATGATACAAAATACCTAGCTGTAACTACATTTATTGAGTTTAATGATGCTAATATGGAAAATCCATATTATGTATATCCAAATAGAGGTATGTTAAATTATTTACTAAATACTCCATCTACAGAGATATACATGAGATTGTGTAAAGGTGCTTGTTTAGCAGGTCCAGGGTTTTCATATAGACGAGAACTTATAGATCAATATGGATTATATGATGAAGAATACAAGTTAATAGCGGATTACCCTAGGTATCTGTATTTAACTAGAAATGGATGCAGCATAGGAATGCTAGATAAAATAGCAATAAAATACAGAAATGGTGTTGGAATATGGACATCTAAAAAAACAACTAAAAATGAACATATTAAAAATATGGTAAATAATGATATGTTGCTAATAAAGAAAAAAGAAATTAATAAAGAAGATTAAATTAATAAATTAATATATAAAGGATGATAAAATGAAAAAATTCGAATATCCTATAAATGTTACAAAACCATTTCTACCACCGTTTGAAGAGTATGAATTACTGATTAAACAAATCTGGAATAATAGGTGGTTAACTAACAATGGGCCGATTCATATGGAATTAGAAAATGAAATTACAAAATATTTAAAAGTTAATCAAAGTACACTGTTTATAAATGGGCATCTAGCTTTAGATATTGCTATAAAAGCTATGAACCTAAAAGGTGAAGTTATAACTACACCTTTTACATTTGCATCTACAACACATGCTATAGTATCAAATAATTTAAAGCCAGTATTTTGTGATATTAATTTGAAAGATTTTACTATAGATGTAGAGAAAATAGAAGAACTTATAACTGATAAAACTTGTGCAATTATACCAGTCCATGTATTTGGTTATCCTTGCGATGTCAAAGCTATAGAACAAATAGCTAAAAAGCATAACTTAAAGGTGATATATGATGCAGCACATGTATTTGGAGTAGAAATAGATGGAGTTGGTATAGGAAATTATGGCGATATATCTATGTTTTCATTACATGCAACCAAAGTGTACAATTCTATAGAAGGAGGATTATTGACTTTTAAGAATGACAATTTAAAAGATAAATTTAATTCATATAAAAATTTTGGAATTAGTGACTACGAAAGTGTTAAATACGTAGGAAGTAATGCAAAAATGAATGAATTTCAAGCTGCTATGGGATTGGTTAATCTAAGATATATAAATGAACAGATAATAAATAGAAAGATTATTACAGATATGTACAAATCTCAATTGAAAGAGATTGAGGGTATATATATGGTAGAAGGTAAGGATAATGTAAAACATAATTATGCATATTTTCCAATTATAATAGATGAAAATAAAACAGGCATAAGTAGAGATGAATTATATAATAAATTGAAAGAATATAATATATTTACAAGAAAATATTTTTACCCATTAATAACAGATTTTGATTGTTATAAAAATATATATCAATTTAATGATTTATACAATGCAAAATATATTTCAGATAGAGTATTGATACTCCCGCTATACGGAGATCTTTTACATGAAGACGTTTTAGAAATAGTAGATATTATAAAGCATATTATACAAACTAATAAGAGGTGATATCAAATTGAATTTGAAGAATGAAATTAAATTAGCTATTATAGATGATTATTTTCCAAATATTAAAACAGGATTTAGAGTAGCTGAATTTAATTGGTATATGAAAAATTTAAAACAAGCTAGAGTATTTTCTACATCTAAAGCAACTTATAAATTTATTGATGAATATAGATATTTTTATCCTGAATATGCTGAAAATATTAAATTGTTAACAAGTAAAAATGTACATGAGTTAAATGATTTTGATGTATTATATACTGTATTTGCTAGTAATGCGTTTGAATTTTTAGAGTATTTCAATTATGCAAAAAAACCTTTTGTATTTACATTATATCCTGGAGGAGGATTTTTATTAGATAATGTGAAAAGTGACTCTAAGCTAGAGGCTATATTTAATAATCCTTATTTTTATAAAGTGATTGTAACTCAAAAGATATCTTATGATTATTTAATTAATAAGAAATTTGTTTTACCAGAGCAAATAGAATTCATGTACGGGGGTGTAACTAATTCACCAATTTTTAGTGAAGATAAAAAATTATATATAAAAGATAAAAATACTTTTGATATTTGTTTTGTAGCTAACAAATATCAAAAAAATGACAGAAGCAAAGGATATGATATATTTATAGATGTTTGTCATAAATTAATGCAAATATGTGATGACATTATGTTTCATGTTGTAGGAGGATTTAACGCTAGTGATCTAGATATATCTAAGTTAAGAAACAATATAAAGTTTTATGGAACTAGAAATGTAGACTTTTTCCCTAAATTTTATTCTGAAATGGATATAATGATATCTCCAACTAGACCATTTGAAATTCTAAAAGGAGGATTTGATGGTTTCCCTACAACATGTTGTGTAGACGCAGCATTAAATGGAACTCAGGTATTCACTACTGATAAATTAAATCTTAATACATGTTTTACCGATGGTAAAGATATATGTATTATAAATGAAGATATAGATGAGATTGTAAATAAAGTAATGTATTATAAAAATAATTTAGATTTACTTTACAGTTTATCATTAAATACACAGAAAAAATTTAATGAAGTATTTGGATTAGATAATCAGATGATAAACAGAATGAAAGTATTAAATAGTGCTATACAGAAAAATAATTAAGAGAGGAATAAATTAATGGCATATTATACAGATATAGAATTGAAAGAAATTGGATTTAAATATATAGGCACTAATGTGAGACTAAGTAAAACTACATCTATATATAATCCAGAAAAAATGATAATAGGAAATAATTGTAAGATAGATGACTTCTGTATATTATCAGGAAAAATAGAACTTGGAAATAACATACACATATCAGTGTACTGTCATGTAGCTGGAGGAGATGAGGGAATATATATGGAGGATTTTAGTGGATTATCTCATTATGTAAATATATTCACTAGATCTGATGACTACTCTGGAAGATTTCTTACAAATCCAACGGTTCCAGATGAGTATAAGAATATAAAAAAAGGAAGCGTAACAATAAAAAAACACGGAATAATTGGTTGCAATAGTGTTATATTTCCGGGTGTAATCATAGAGGAAGGTGTTGCAGTTGGAGCTATGTCATTAGTAAATAAACCTACAATACCTTGGAAAACTTATATAGGAATACCAGCAAAATCAGTGGGAGATAGATCCAAAGCGTTGCTAGAGTTAGAAAAAAAATATATTCAATCAAATAACCATATAAGGAGTTAAAAAATATGGAAGATATATATTATATAGGTCAAAAATCAGAAACTACAAAAACAATAAGTGAATACGACGTATATAGCTTTGCAGGTATTACTGGAGATTTTAACTCTGCACATGTAAATGAGGAATATGCTAAAAATACAAAATTTGAAACGCGTATAGCTCATGGAATGATAAGCGCAGGATTAATATCATCAGTATTAGGTATGAAGCTTCCTGGAAATGGGACTATATATTTGAGCCAAAGTATTAATTTTAAAAAAGCAGTAAAAATAGGCGATACAATTAAAGCTGAAGTTGAAATTATAGAAATAATAGATAAAGAAAAATTTACTATATTAAAACTTAAAACAGTGTGCTATAACCAATTTGGAGAAATAGTTACAGAAGGTATTGCAAAGGTAATACCACCTAGTAATAAATAACGATTAAAGAAGGTGACATTATATGAAGGGCATAATATTAGCTGGGGGTCTAGGAACTAGACTTCATCCCCTAACTAAATCGATATCAAAACAAATCTTACCAATATACGACAAACCTATGATATATTACCCATTATCAATTTTAATGCTTGCAGGAATAAGAGAAATTTTAATAATATCAACTCCAAGAGATACTCTAGTATTTAAGGATTTATTAGGAGATGGAAAAAATCTAGGCATAAGTATTCAGTATAAAATACAAGATGAACCAAAGGGATTAGCACAAGCTTTTATACTAGGAGAATCATTTATAGGAAATGAAAATGTAGCATTAATATTAGGTGATAATATATTTTATGGAAGTGAGTTCACACAAAAATTAGAAAATGCTATAAAAAGAAAAGATGGCGCTACAATTTTTGGTTATATAGTAGAAGAACCTCGTGATTTTGGAGTTGTAGAATTTGATGATAAATTCAATGTATTGTCAATTGAAGAAAAACCAACTATGCCAAAGTCTAATTATGCAGTCCCTGGATTATATTTTTATGACAATCAAGTTGTAGAGATTGCTAAAGCTGTAAAACCATCACAAAGAGGGGAATTAGAAATAACTTCAATAAATAATGAATATTTAAAAATGAATAAATTAAAAGTAGAATTGTTAGGAAGAGGTATGGCTTGGCTAGACACAGGAACATATAATGGATTATTGGATGCTTCAAATTTTATTTCAACAATACAAAAAAGGCAAGGATTATATGTTGGATGTATAGAAGAAATAGCATACAGAAAAGGATATATAGATAAGAATCAATTAATAGACCAAGCAAAATACCTACAAAAAACAGCTTATGGTAAATATTTATTAAAAATAGCAAATGAAGTATAAAGGAGCAAATTTTATTATGAAAAAAATATTAATAACTGGTGGAGCAGGATTCATTGGATCAAACTTTATCCATTATATTTTAAATAAATATCCAAATTATAAAATAGTAAATTTAGATAAGTTAACGTATGCAGCTAACCTTAAAAATTTAAAGACGATAGAAAATAATAATAACTATAAGTTTATAAAGGGTGACATATCGGATAGAGTTTTTGTATTTAATCTATTTGATAAAGAAAAATTTGACATAGTTGTTAATTTTGCAGCTGAGTCTCATGTAGACAATTCTATATTAAACCCAGAAATATTTGTAGTTACCAATATATTAGGCACACAAATTTTATTAGATGCATCAAAAAGATACAAAGTAAAAAGGTTTCACCAAGTATCTACAGATGAAGTATATGGAGATTTACCATTAGATAAATTAGATTTGTTTTTCACAGAAGATACTCCAATAAATCCAAGTTCTCCTTATTCTGCATCTAAGGCATCTGCGGATATGTTGGTTCAAGCTTATTTTAGAACTTATAGTATGCCTGTTACTATATCAAGATGTTCAAACAATTATGGGCCATATCAATTTATGGAAAAATTAATTCCTAATATGATAAATAAGGCAGTAAACAATGAAAAATTAACTGTATATGGGCAAGGTTTGAATGTGAGAGATTGGCTCCATGTTTATGACCATTGTAGTGCAATAGATCTTATACTAAATAATGGAAAATTTGGAGAAATCTATAATGTAGGAGGGCATAATGAAAAAACTAATATAGAAGTTGTGAAAATTATAATAAAAGAATTAAATAAATCAGACTGTCTTATTAGTTATGTAAAAGATAGACCAGGGCATGATTTAAGGTATGCAATCGATCCTTCAAAAATTCAAAGACAGCTTAATTGGAGGCCAAAGTATAAATTTGAAGAGGGCATAGTTGAAACTATAAAGTGGTATTTGGAAAATAAAGTTTAAAAAATAGAACTAAACTATAAAATTAAGCATATTATACAATAAATTACTATGCAAAATATTATATATATAAATACTTTTTATGTGATATTTTGTAGTGTGATTTATAAATGAGCATTGGAGGAATACCATAGATGAATTGTAATAATATAATTAATTTTGAAAATTTAATTCCAGTTCCAGATGGTATAGAATATTCTATATCAAAAGATCAAATTAAATATTCTGTAGCTGCTAATACCGATAATTTAGAACAAGATTTGCAGCAAGTACAATACCCTGTTGAAAATATAACAACTATATGCCCAAATCAGCAAATAAAAGGAAATGTTAATTTGTATGAAATTAGGGTGTCAGGATACTTAACATATTCAATATCAGTAAAATGCTTAGTAAGTAGCGACAACTTTGAAATAAGTACTTTTTACACTGATATAAATGGATGGGTTTCACAGAGTAGCGTACTACCAATAGAGTCAGACGGTGAAAATGATAATAAATTACCGTATATGGTGGTTGGATATACTGTAAAAAATCCAGCTACAACGAATATAAATGTGGCATTAGTAGATTTGATTGTAGATCCACCTGTAGAAATAAGTGGAAATAAAGTTATATTAGTAAAAGGGTCATTTGAGATAACATCAGAGTAGATACAGTATAAATTGAATATAAATATATTGAAAGGCTAGATTAAAACAAAATTTAATCTAGCCTTTCAATATATTTAAGGTTAGCAAAAATAAAAGTTACAAAATAGTTACATATTTTAGAAATAGATATAATATATATAAATATGATTAAATGTAAATTTGGTTAAAAAAAGGGGGTCTATTATGAAAGAAGGTAAAATAATAACAATTAGTATAGTAGGTGTGTTGGTGATGGGGATATTATTAGGAGGATATTGGACTTTAAAAAAAGAACAATTAAATATAGTAGTTAAAGGTGAAAAAATAAAAATATCAACTTTTCAAAAAACAGTTAAAGGTTTATTGGATGAAAAAAAAATAAAGTATGATGAAGATGATGAAATAAGTCCTGCTTTAGATACAAAATTGACTGATTATATGAATATAAAAGTTACAAATGTAAAGAAAGTAACACAAAAAGAGTATGATAAAATTCCTTTTGAAGTAAATTTAGTTGAAGATAAAAATATAGAAAAAGGAAATACAAAACTAGAACAAGAAGGAAAAGAAGGAAAAAAAGAGTTCGTTTACGAATTAATATATAATGACGGTGAATTAGTAAATAAAGAATTAATTAAAGAGAACATAGTAAAAAAACCAACAAATAAAATTGTGAAAAAAGGTATAAAAGAAGATATAATAGTTGCATCGAGAGAGTCTAATTCAAGAGTATCTGATTTAAAACAATCAAGTTCAAAACAGTCTGATTCAAGACAAATGAATGTAGTAGCTACAGCATATGCAGGAGATTCAATAACATCTATGGGTACAGTACCTAAATGGGGGACAATTGCAGTAGACCCTAGTGTTATACCATATGGATCAAAAGTATATATCCCTGAATTTGGTATGAGCTTTATAGCTGAAGATTGTGGAGGGGCAATAAAAGGAAATAGAATTGATATTTTTATGAATAGTGAAAGCCAAGCACAGAGCTGGGGAAGACAGAGCATAGAAATTAATGTTGCTAGGTAAACAAATGAAAGAGTTAAAGTTATATTAAAAAAATTCTGTATATATTATATATACAGAACTGTTTTTTTATTGATATGAATTATTAATTATAGTGTCTTTACTTACAGCTAAAAACAGTATATTATTAATAATAATAGCCTTATAATTAAGGCTATGACACGTTATACTTATGATGAGAGGGAGATTAATTTAATTATGGAGTGTTTGATGGTAGATTATATGAAAAGGTACAAAGAATGGACAACTAATCCATATTTTGATGAAGAAACAAAAAAAGAACTTATGGAACTAAAAGAGAATGAAAAAGAAATACAAGATAGATTCTATAAAGACTTAGAATTTGGTACAGCAGGTCTTAGGGGAGTGATATCAGCTGGAACTAATAGAATTAATAACTATACTGTAAGAAGAGCTACATTTGGACTAGCTAACTACATAATCAAAAATACTACAGAAAAAGAAAAAAATAGAGGTGTTGTTATAGCTCATGATAATAGATATATGTCTAGGGAATTTTGTATGGAAACTGCAAACACTTTAGCTGCTTGTGGTATAAAAGCGTATATATTTGATGATTTAAGAACTACACCAGAGCTATCATTTGCACTTAGAAATTTAAATGCAATAGCAGGTATTGTAATAACAGCAAGTCATAATCCACCTGAATATAATGGATACAAGGTATATTGGGAAGATGGAGCACAAGTTATGCCACATATTGCAAATGCTATAACTAAAGAAATAAATAGCATAAATGATTATAGTCAAATTCCAACTGTAAATGAAAAAAATAAAAAATTAGTTGTAATGCTAGGCAAAGACGATGATAGTGCATTTATAGAAGCGGTTAAAAAGCAAGTGATAAGAAAAGAATTAATACAAGAAGTAGGTAAAAACTTTAAAATAGTATTTACTCCACTTTGTGGAACTGGTAATGTTCCTATAAGACGTGCATTATCTGAAGTTGGATTTAAAAACATAATAGTAGTTAAAGAAGAAGAGAAACCAGATCCTAATTTTGCAGGTATTGACTATCCAAATCCTGAAGATAAAAGAGCTTTAGATAGAGGTATAAAAACAGCTAAAGAAAATGGAGCTGATTTAGTTATAGCTACTGACCCAGATTGTGATAGAGTGGGGGTTGCTGTAAAAGCTAGCGATGGTGAATATATTTTATTAACTGGAAATCAAATTGGTGGAATGCTAACTAATTATATAATAGAGGGATTAAAAGAGAAAAACCAATTAAAGGAAAACTCAGCACTAATAAAGACAATAGTTACCTCTGAATTTGGTGCAGATATTGCCAAATCTAACAATGTAGATGTATTAAATGTGCTTACAGGATTTAAGTTTATAGGAGAAAAGATAAAGTTATTTGAACAAACAAATGAAAGAACTTATGTATTTGGATACGAAGAAAGCTATGGATACTTAGTTGGAACTCATGCTAGAGACAAAGATGGTGTAGTTGCATCACTATTAATAGCTGAGATGGCAGCTTTTTACTTCTCTAAGGGATTAAGTTTGTATGAAGGTTTAATAGAACTTTATAACAAATATGGATTCTTTAAAGAAGAAACTATTTCTTTGACTTTAAAAGGAATAGATGGATTAGCTAAGATAAAAGACATAATATCTTACTTTAGAGAAAATGAAATAGTATCAATAAATGATACTAAAGTAGTGGATATTAAAGATTATAGTAAAGGAATAGATAATCTGCCAAAAGCTGACGTATTAAAATATTTCTTAGAAGATGGTTCTTGGGTAGCTATAAGACCTTCAGGAACAGAGCCTAAACTTAAATTTTATATAGCTGTAAAAGGTGAGACTGAAGAAATTTCAAATGAAAAAATTAATGAAATAAAAACTTACATAGATAAAACAATACAAAAATTAATGTAAAAAAAATTAAGGATGTAGCTAATGTTACATCCTTTTATAATTTATATGCATATATATAAATATAACAATTTAGAGAGGAGGCACTATATGATTAAAATAGATAGTTCAAATGTTATAAACACTATAAAAAAAGAATCGAATTATGCTGAAATTAACTCAAAGGCAGCAGAAATGTCTTTTTACTTGCTATTATCATTTTTTCCATTTTTAATATTTACTATAAGTAGTATAGCTTATACACCGATTCTTCATTTGAACAAATATATATCAATATTTCAAAATATGATGCCAGAGAGTGCATTTCAAATAACATTATCTATAATTAACTCAGCGATGGAGAATAAAAGTTTGAGTTTTATAATAACAAGTTTCGTTCTTACGCTATGGACATCTTCAAGGGCTGTAAGAGGAATAATAAGGGGTGCAAATAACTCATATAAAGTAAAAGAGACCAGATCTTATATAAAAGTGATGTTTATAGGTCTTTTTTTTACAGTGATATTATTAGTTTTGATTTTCTCATCTATGATATTTTTAGTATATGGTGAAAAAATTGGATATTTAATATTTGGTTTTATAGGGCTTGATAATATATTTATGAACGTTTGGAATATCTGTAGATATACAATTGGTGTTTCGACAATAGTTATAATACTTATGAGTTTGTATAAATATACTCCTAATAAAAAGATAAAAATAAAAGATGCAATACCAGGTGCAATTATCGCAACTTTTGGTTGGATAATAGTTTCACTTTCTTATTCTTATTATTCAAATTACTATGCAAACTATGAAGTTATATATGGTAGTATAGGCGGAATAATAGTACTTATGACATGGATTTATTTGAGTAGTTGGATGATGCTTGTAGGAGCGGAAATAAATGCTAAATTATATTTTAGAAAATTAAATAAAGCAAGTTATAAAAATTAATGCATAAGTTTAAATAAATAGAAATAAATATGATAAAATATATATAAAAATAAAGGATGTGTAAAAAATGGATAAAAATGTAGCATGGGTAAATGAACAAAGAATAAAAAGAACTATAAAAGCACTAGAAAAAAATAATATGGAAGGTTACTTAGTAGAAAATAAAGAACAACTTTTACAAAAAATACAAGATATAACACAAGAGGGATCTTTGGTTGCTTGTGGTGGATCAGTAACATTATTTAAAACTGGTGTAATAGATTTTTTAAGAAATGGGAAATATGATTTTTTAGATAGATATAAAGAAAATTTAAATCCAAATGATTTAAAAGAGATATTTAGAAAATCATTTTTTTCAGATGTTTATTTTACTAGTACTAATGCAATAACTGAAAATGGAGAACTTTATAATGTAGATGGAACTGGAAACAGGGTAGCAGCTATGCTTTATGGACCAGACAAAGTCATTGTAATAGCAGGTGTAAATAAGATAGTTAAAAATGTAGAGGAAGCTATTAATAGGAATAAAGAAATAGCAGCACCAGCAAATGCTAAAAGAATAGGAACTAAAACACCTTGTGCAAGTACTGGTACTTGTATGGATTGTTACAGCCCAGAGAGAATTTGCTGCGAGTATACACTTATAAAAAGACAAAGAGTATCAAAGAGAATTCATGTTATATTTTTAAATGAAGACTTTGGTTATTAAAATATATACCACTTATACCATATTAATGAATTTATTGATAAATAAGATTTTACAATTATGAATATACTATGACTATAAGCACTAATAGTAGTAAGGAGGCAACATGAAAAAAGTAAAACTTATATACAATCCAAATTCAGGTGAAAAAAGAATCGCGAATGTATTAGACGATATCATAAGGATATATCAAGAAAATAATTACACACTAATACCCTACAGATTAAACAAAGAAGAGCATATAAGTAAAGCATTTTTAGGGGTGGATGATACGTATGATCATTTACTGATAGCAGGAGGCGATGGAACTGTAAACATGATATTAAACTCTATGAAAGAGTTTGACATAAATGTGCCTATTGGCATTTTACCAACAGGCACGGCTAATGATTTTGCTAATGCTTTGAATATACCTTGGGATATAACTGAAGCTGTAAAATGTATGATTAATTCCACACCACAAAAGATAGATATCGGAAAAATAAATGATAAATATTTTATAAATGTGGCAAGTGCAGGAATGTTTACAGATGTATCTCAAAAGATTAATCCAGAATTTAAAAATTATATAGGCAGAGTGTCATATTACATAACAGGTATAGAGGAAGCTCTACATTTAAGAAAGTTTAAGATAAAAGTCAATTCAGAAGAAGTAATATATGAAGGTGATATGTATCTTATGTTAGTATTTAATGGTAAAACAGCAGGTAACTTAAACTTAGCTTATAAAGCAGAGTTAGATGATGGATATTTAGATGTTATAATATTTAAGGGAATGCCTATACCAAAGTCTATTCCAATTCTTTTTAATGTATTAAAGGGAGCTCATTTAGAGGGATATAATGAAAATGAAATTTTATACTTTAAAACAAAAAAAGTAAGAATAGAGTGTGATGATGATTTAAAAACAGATGTAGATGGAGAAAAAGGGCCTGATTTTCCTCTTGATATAGAGTGTATTAAAGATGAAATAGAGATATTAGGATTTTGCAAATAGAAAAAAGGAATGACTTTTGTCATTCCTTTTTTATTTTTATTTTTTAGGTTTAAAAGAGCTTTTAAGAGGGACAACTCTATTAAATACTAATTTATCATCAGTACTATATTTATTATCCACACTGAAGAATCCATTTCTTACAAATTGGAATTTATCTAAAGATTTTGCACCTTTAACTTGAGTAGGTTCAGCAAAACCTTGTAATATTTCTATCGAATCAGGATTTATTTGTTCTAAGAAGTGCTTTCCTTCATTTTCAGGAGCATCATCAAGTATTAATGGTTCGTATAATCTAAATTCACAAGGCGTAGCAGTATTAGCTTCAACCCAATGTATAGTAGATTTTACTTTACGGTCAGTAAATCCTGAACCACTCTTTGTTTTAGGGTCATAAGTACATTGAATTTCTATTACATTTCCATTTTCGTCTTTTATGACATCATTACACTTAACAAAGTAAGCACCTTTTAAACGGACTTCATTTCCTGGGAATAATCTGAAATATTTTTTCACAGGTTCTTCCATAAAGTCATCTTGTTCTATATATAGTTCTCTACCAAATGGTATTAATCTAGTTCCTTTAGTTTCATCTTTAGCATTGTTTTCTAATTCTATCATTTCAACATCATTTTCAGGGTAGTTTGTTATAACTAATTTAAGTGGTTTTAATATACCCATAGCAAGAGGAGCTTTTGATTGTAAATCTTCTCTTACAAAGAAGTCTAACATTTGACTGTCTACTTTAGAATCAGCTTTAGCTACACCTATTTCACGACAGAAGTTACGTATAGACTCTGATGTATAACCTCTACGTCTAAGACCTGATATAGTAGGCATACGAGGGTCATCCCAACCATCAGCTACACCTTCGTCAACAAGTTCTTTTAATTTTCTCTTACTCATAACTGTATTTGTAAGATTAAGTCTTGCAAATTCTATTTGTCTAGGAACATTTTCCATTTCACATTCCTTAACAAACCAATCGTAAAGAGGTCTTTGATCAGCAAATTCAAGAGTACATATAGAGTGAGTTATACCCTCTATAGCATCTTCTAGCGGATGAGCAAATGCATACATAGGATAAACACACCATTTATCACCCGTGTTATGATGAGTTGAGTGAGCTATTCTATATATTATAGGGTCTCTAAAGTTTATATTAGGAGAGCTCATATCTATTTTAGCTCTTAAAACTTTTTCTCCGTTTTGGAAATCTCCATTTCTCATTTTCTCAAATAAGTCTAGGTTTTCTTCTACCGATCTATTTCTGTAAGGACTTTCTTTACCTGGTTCTGTTAAAGTTCCACGATATTCTCTCATTTCGTCTGGAGTTAATTCACATACATAAGCTTTACCTTTTTTGATTAAAAGGATAGCTCTTTTGTACATTTCATCAAAATAATTTGATGCAAAGTATAAGTTATCCCAGTTAAATCCTAACCACTCCACATCTTCTTTTATCGAATTTACGTATTCAACATCTTCTTTAACAGGGTTTGTATCATCAAATCTTAAGTTTACCTTACCTTGGAATTCTTTAGCTAAACCGAAGTTAAGACAAATACTCTTTGCATGACCTATATGTAAGTAGCCGTTTGGTTCAGGCGGAAAACGAGTTATGATACTGTCATGTTTTCCAGTTTCTAAATCATTTATAATAATATTTTTTATAAAGTTAGATGAATTATTTTCATTTGACATATATAATACCTCTCAATTAATTAATTTTTCTGTATAGCACACTATGCATATTGCATAAGGATACTATAATCCATACTATTAATTTTAATATAATATTGGAAAAAAATAAAGATATAATTATTTAAAAATAAAATCTTATCAAAAAATCATATATTTAAGAGTATTATACAAAATTGTAAATTTTATAATATAAAAATATA
>CAMTIM010000063.1 GCA_947072565.1 uncultured Peptostreptococcaceae bacterium
GGATACTGTAAAGATACTAAAAAATTAGTTATAGATTATCTATTACCAAAACAAAATATAGTATCTAGTATATACAGCTATAAGTACATAAAAACAAGAGATGAGATCAGTGAAATACCAAGAAAAGATAAAGATATAAAAGTTATATATAATGAAGTTATGTTTGCAATAGTGATTAGATCTATAGATGAAGTTTTTAAAGTTGATATGTATGATAATATAGATAATATTGTGTTTAATGGATATATAGAAGATATAGATTTAGCTACGGGAAAAGATATAAAGCCATATATAATATCTGCTATGATAGATAAATGCGAATTTGGATCTATAGATATAACTAAGGTAGATAAATTAAAATGTTTAAAAGAAACGATGCAAGCAAGAATAAGTATAAATTCTAATTTAGAATTTAAAGAGATTGTTCCTATATACAAATGTGATTATTTAAATAAATCAGTTACAAGTAGTGATAGTATCAACTTATTAGAAGTTGATCCATTTGTACTTGAATATTTAGTAACTATATTGTTTAGAAATATGGGTTATGATGTAGAGGAAACTAAAAAGACTAATGATGGTGGTATAGATTGTATATTAAATAATAGTGACCCTATAATGGGAGGTAAAGTTATAGGACAAGTGAAGAGATATAAAAATAATATAGATATACCAAAGCTTAGAGAATTTGAATCAGTTCTTAGAAATTCTGATGCTATGAAAGGAATATTTATATCTACAAGTAATTTTAGTAGTCAGTGTGAAAAGTTTGCATTAGAGAATAGTATAATGCTTATAAATGGCAATTCGTTGGTGGATCTTTTTAATAGATATGGTATAAACTCATATATATTACATAAATAATAGGCCTAAATATAGCTAAAGAGGAGTAACCTATTTAAATTTAGAGAATATAGTAATACTAAATTACTATATGGGGGGATTATTATTAAGAAACTTATAATAGGAAAAAACTATCTAGAACGTAGTTTAATACAAAAAGAGGAGATATCTAAATCAATAAGTAGATTTATAGATAACTCTATAGAGGCAAAGCAGAGAATTTCAGTAGAATCAGCACTATGTAGAATAAGTATAAAAATAGAGGATGAATCTATAGTTATAGAAGATAATAGTGGTGGAATAAATGATAATATAACTGAAGAAGAATTATTTAAAATAGATTATGACACTAGGAATGGATCAGGATTAGGTATGAAAAAATCATTTTTTACATTAGGTAAAAAGATAGAAATATGGTCTAATAAAATAAATGGTTCTAGAAAATTTTCTTTAGATACTAATGTAAAGAGTGAAGAATTATTATCTGAAAGTAAAACTACTGACTATAATGATAGTAAAGAAGAGGGCACTAAAATAATTATAAGTAATTTAAATAAAAACATAAAAAAGGAAATAAAAAATAATAATTACAAAAGTTCACTTAAACAAGAGTTAGGGTATATATATCGAAATTTTATTGATGAAAATAAAGTTATGATTGAAGTTAATGAAGAAAAAATAAATTCAAATCATATTAACGGAGTAAAGTTAAACTCAAGGGAGATAATGAATAATTATAAGGTTACATTGTATAAGGGAAATAAAGGAGAAAATTCTGGAATAGAAGTATTTATAAATGATTATATGAAATATGACAGAGATGAAGGAAAAAAAGATATAGAATGGGGTAAGTTAAAGCAATCGAAGTATACTTATAGAAATTGTATAGTAGAAATCAACTATAAAGGTGAAACATTAGAATATGAAGATAATAAGGAAGTATTTTATGACAAGTTAAGAGAATTTATAAAAGAACATAAAGAAAATTTCAAGAGTAAGAAAGTTATAATTCAATATGAAGCAGATGTAAATATAGTAGAAGAATTAAAGGAATATTATAATGAACCTAGTGCTAAAGCTATTGGAGAAAAGGCATTATGTAAACTCTATGAATTATACTTAGATGAAACAAAGAGTAACTATTAAATAAAAAAAGTATTTTGAAGATATTAGTTTTAAGCCCATAATTAAAGTAGGGGCATGTGTGTGAAAAAAGTCTGTAAATACAAAATTTAAGGGACTATAGATGGATTTGTGTAAAAATAAACTTTTTTAGTACTAATAATTTGAAAATAAATTAATTATAAATATAAAAATAGCTCCTAGTATAATTAGGAGCTTAATTTTTATTTAAACCAAGATAATCTTTAAGAGCATCTTGTAATATTTGAGAAAAATTAACATCATGCTTAAGTGCTTGTTTATTTAACCATTGAGGAATTGTAAGCGTTTTTTTAACAGTTTGATTTTCTATAGCTTTTCTATGAATAGGCATAACTACATCTATTAATACAGGAATCTGATCAGACTCTAAATGTAAAATTTTTATATTGGTAGGTTCGGGTATTAAATCATTATCTTCTTCCATACCATATAGATGAAGCCCAAGGACTTCTTTTGCTCTACTAATAGCATCTTCAGTAGAATCACCACAAGTTAAACAACCTGGTAAATCAGGAAACTCAACTGATATTCCATCTTCATCAAAACTTAATATTGCTGGGAAAATATAAATATCTTTTTTCAATAAAATCAACTCCTAAGAAAATGTTTTAAGAAGGAGGCGGGACTAATGAGTATTAATCCTTGCTTGTTTAAAAATACTTTTAACTGTTCTTATAGGAAAATCCTTTTTAGGATGAGGAACAGTAACCGTTCCTTTTTTTAGTTGGATGCTTATATTGATGATGATCACCAATGCATCTAACTTCATACCATCCATCAGCTGTAAGTATTTTTATAATCTCTCTTGAACAATAAGCTTTCATCTTTTGCTCCTCCTTACAAAAAAAATATAACACGTATATTAATACGTATCAATATAATTATTAATTATTTTAATAATTGGTACTTTTTCAATGAAATATTAATTTTATTATATGTACTTATACTAATAACACCACCATTAAACCAATACCTAAGTAAACTACGAGATACACCGAGTTTATTAGCAGCATCTTCTTTAGTTAAATTGTTTTCATTTATCCATGAACTTAGGTCGTCTAAAAAATAATCAAAATTATATATAAGTTTTGTATAGCCCTCGCTACAAAGATAGTCCATATCAAATTTAGATGATAGTTTGGCCAAAATATCTTTAGTTGGCATATATCTTACTAATTCATATCCACTAATTATAGAATTAGTAACACCGCATAAAATAGCAACTTCAGAAATAGATAATCCTAATTCTAGCCTAGATTTACGAAGTCTTTGTCCGAAAGTATAATCAGTTAACTTATTTTCAAGAAACTCACTGCAATTAACGGTAATAGATTTACTATTAAACTTAGTATTATCAAGACTTACACAATGTTCATCAAAGGTTGCACTTTGTAACACATAGCTTCTGAAATATCATGAGTAACTAATATTGCAGATTTGTTTTCATTTTTAATTATTTTAAAAACATCATCTGAAATCAATAATCTTGTCTGATAATCAAGTGCAGAGAATGGTTCATCAAGAAGTAGTATATCTGGATTAACAGATAGGGTACGAATAAGAGCAACTCTTTGTCTCATACCACCAGATAGTTCTTTA
>CAMTIM010000064.1 GCA_947072565.1 uncultured Peptostreptococcaceae bacterium
GAATGCGTATACGTTCTTTTATAAATAATAATGATAAAATACTATCAAATACTGCTCCTTTATTAAATGCTTCAATAGCATCTAACTTTGGCATGGATTTTTATTCAGGAGGAGAAGTTAATCCAGAATGGACAGAAATAAGTAATGTAATTGATAATAAGACACTTTTACGTAATGAAGGAATTATTTCAGTTGGTGGTATTGTTGGTAAAATAGAGCATATGCCTTTCAGAATAGCAGACCTTCCATTTGGTTGGTACGCATGCGACGGTAGTTTATATCCTATTGAAAGTAAAGAAGGTATTGCTTTAAGTGATTTACCTGCTAATTATAAATTAGATTGGAATATATTAGTAAATGAAAATAATATAAATGTACCTATGCTTACAGAAGGTAAATCTTGGAATAAAGGAGGAGCTTTTTTTCGTTCAGTACCAGACGGATTGCAAGGAAGGGAGCAGAACGACCAAATGCAGGCTCACCAACATTTCCCTAAAATAGGAAACAATAGCGGTCCTTTAAGTGGCATAGCAAGTGGTGTGTCTGTTGGACGATTTGGAACGGAATATCCTGACTACAACACTATCCTTTATTCCAAAGATGCAGACTTCCCTGACGCTGGCGACCCTAGAGTAGGCAATGAGACCGTTGCTTACAACAAAGGAATGCTCCCTTGTATTTATTTAGGAGTATAAATATATATACTTCAATATACAATCTATATTGAAGTATATATATTATTCATCGAGGTAAATAGCCGATATTAATAATGCAATAATTTCCTCAATTTCTTTATTTTGAATACTAAATCCTTTATTTTGTTAATAAAATCAACGACTTAGAGTATCAAAGATAAATAAAAATTACAACAATTATTTATTTATGGTACAATTCTTGAATAGGTTGGTTTATGAGATATATAATGATACTTGCATTTGTTTTGGGTTTAGTTGGTTGCGGATTGTCCATCGAGCTTTTGAGATTAAAAGCTAGCACAAGTACAAAAGAAGGTTCTTCTATTCAAATAATTATAGAAGAAGAAGGAGATAAAAATGAGGACATTAATACTGGCAATGTTGCTCCCAATGGTGGGTTGTTCAAGCATTATGACAAAAACCAAAGGGGACACAATCCTTTCTATTATGCATACGACAAAGGACAAGATAGAATATATACAGCATGGAAAGAATGTCGAGATAAAGGTAAATGGGCAGGTGGTTACAACTAATGAAAATATTAATGAAGTTCTTCTTCCCTAATTTTTTTTTGTTGCTTACACTGGAAAAAATATTGAAAAAAATGGAGAAATAAAATGAAAATATATTTCAATCAAAATGAATTAGCGTGTCGCTGTGGTAAATGCGACTTAAAAACAGTAAAAGAGGAAATAATCGCAGTACTACAAATAGCAAGAATAAAGCTTAATAAGCCTTTAATTGTAACAAGTGGAGCAAGATGTCCTATTCATAATAAAAATGTTGGAGGGGTCGCTAGTTCTCTGCATGTTAAGGGTGAAGCCGTTGACATATCGATGAAAAACCTTAGTAATCAGGAGGCTAAAGCACTTGTTACAATTTTTTTGCAAAATGGTGCAACAGGTTTTGGAATTAATTTTCAAAAAAACTTCATTCACTTCTCCTTTAGTGATAAAGAAGAAGGAATGTTTAAATACTAAGAGAATAAATACAGTCCGATTAGTATTGGGAAGATAGATGTAAAAAAAATCATTCCCAATGCAACGGTTAAAATTATAATTAAAAATGTTTTCATTTGTTTTGCTCCTTATTTATAAAGTCTTGTACTTTTCTTTCAAAAATCCTTGAAATATTAACACCATTTTTTTTAGCTATTTCTCTTATAATTTTCACTTTTTCAGCGCTCCCCCAAAACCAAAACTTTCTGCTGTCCTTAGAAAAACCTATTGTACTTGGTTGTTTGCCTTGTAAGTCTTCAATTTCTATTTCTTCTAAAAATTGCCTATATAATTCTATGTATTCTTTTTTATTTTTCTTGCAAATATTTTTGAATATATGCCACCGTCCACTATCTATACTTAAATGATATCTATGCTTCTTTTCCATTATTCCCACCTTCTTTCTTCTTTTATCTTTCTGCAATACGCTACTAATCTAGCACTTAATTCACTTGAGGGGTCGGAACAGTTATTTTGGTAAATAATTATTAATTCTTTATAAGAAGTTGCTTTTTCAAGCTCCTCAATTATTGCTTGTTCTTCATTATCTGCTGGTGCTGGTGCTTTAATTTGAGGAATACCACCTTTCTTTTTATTATCATTCATTAATTTTAATTCTTGTATTTCGTCAGAAGTAAGAGCATCGAAATGCACATTAAATAGAAGTGCCATAGCATTCTTATATGCTATGGTGTACGCACAAGAGCTAGCATCTTGTCCACTTGCACAAGCAATGCCTACACTGCTTACGCTTGAATTATCTATCGTACTTGATAAAGTGTACTTTATTGCAAGAAATACATGTACTCCTGCTGAAAGTGGTGTTATTGTTGTATTTTCCACAGTAGCAGAAGCTACTATATTATGTTGTACCATGAGAGGTTTTAAAGCATTCATTAATATATCGGAAGATTTACTTTGCTTGAATGGATTACCATTTTTATCAAAGATTAACTCCTTCTTAATCTCTGCATCTTGCATTGCCTTTGCTACTAATTCGATTGACTTTATTATTTGATTAGCCATTGTATACTCCTATTTTTTTTATTAAAATGGTAATTCTAACACTTGAACAGAAACGCACGCTTCAAGCTCATTTAAAGCACGTAAAACTTCCTTTCTGTTCCCAGTAACTAACAATTGAAAAGTATCTGATACGTAATCCTTCTCGCACGCTTCACAATGTAGAGTCTGTTCATCTTTTACTAGATTATCACAGCCTAAACATTTTAAATCTGGTGAATTAAATACATATGGAGCAGGAG
>CAMTIM010000065.1 GCA_947072565.1 uncultured Peptostreptococcaceae bacterium
CAAAAGGCGTTAGGCGATACTTTAGAACTTAATGGAATGTTTGTTAAGCCATTACCAACGAAAGAGGCTACAAAGGCAACAGAGAGCGCAGAAAAGGTATATAAAGAGAAGAGTAAAGATTATAAATACAAAAATGAAACAATAATAGAACTTTTACAAATAACAGAAGATGAAGAAAAATATATGACAACTATAATCTCTAAAGAAGAATATAAAGTTAGGCATAGAGCTAGAGAAAAAAATAGATATTTAAAAAAATTAAAGCTAGAGGGTAAGATGCCTAAGCAAAAAGAATTAATAATTTTAAGGGAAAAAATAAAAGTCCTTAGGGAACAAGGACTTAAAAATAAGGATATATCGGAATTATTAAATATTCCTTTGAAAACTTTAAAACGTCATGTTACGTATATGAAAAAGAATGGCTTATTGGAGTAGGTCATTCTTTTTTTATCTGTTCTTATATTAACAGTTTTATTTTATCATGATAACAATAAAAAAAAAAGGTCTCATTTTTTCTGCGCTTGTATTATAGGGTACGTAGTACCTGTATCTAAAAGGAGGTTTTTGATAGTGGATTCTAAGAAACTTTGGTTAAAACTTAGTGGTAGTATTACTTTTTATTTAAAGACTTATGATAGAGAAAAGAGCAATGAAGAATTGTTAAAGGATTACTTACATTACTCTTTGAATGAAGAAGATGGAACTTATCAGTATTTGGACAAGCAAACATTTGAATTTATAGATTTAGAAGATGAACTTGTAGAGAAAACAAAGAAGGCATTTATAGAAAGATTAGAAAAAAGGAGATTAAAAGAGCCAAAAGAAGAAGTTAAGGAACAATCTCCAATAAAAAACAATGTAGTAAACTTTGTAAATTATAAAAAATGATACTAAAAAAGTGCGTTTTGAAGGAAATGCATTTGGTGCATAAGAAATCTATATGTTTTGGTTATGTTTAAAGTTTTTGGACATAGTTATATATATTTTTATTAAAACTTTAAGGACTAATATATAATTATTTATAAGAAAGGGGTCTGTAAAAAATGAGAGAAGAATCAATGAAAAAATTATCTTTATCAATATCAATAGTAGCTTTAATAATTTCAATAATAGCTATTATTAATTCTATATTTTAATAAAAAACTAAATGAACAACTGACGTTATTTTTATAAATGAAGTCTAAAAAAATATAAGGATAGCGTTAGTGTTTGGATGGAGTGAGGAGCAAGTGACGAGAGGAAACTGAACTAAGTTTCCTTTTTATTTTTGTATAGATAAAAGATTATTTAGGTAAGGAGATCTTCTTGATTTATATAAATAAATGAATAGAAAAAAGAGATTTAACAGCTAAAAAAATTACAGTTTACCCTTATGCTCTTTTTTCTCCGAAGGCTCTTGCCGAGTGCGTTTAAAAAAATTAAAGAATTGAAAACAATAAAAAGGATTTTGTAATACATTTGTAATATACTACAAATGTATTACAAATAAAATTTGATTTTTTTAGGAGAGATAAAATGACTAAAGAAGAATTTTTACAATTAAATATAGATAAAAAAATTGATTACATAAATAAAAAAATAGGAGAAGGTAAAACTGTAACTTTTATTAGAGAAGAGATAGGAATTGGTGATAAATCACTTCGAAAAATCATAAAAGAAAATGGATATAAATATTCTCAAAAAGAAAAAATATATTACAAAGAAAATGCAAATGTATTACAAAAAAGTTCAATTAATATTAAAGAAAATCTTAATAAAGATTACAAAGATACCACAAATGTATTACAAAATTATAAAGATGATTTGTTAGCAATAGTTCAAGCTAAAGAAGAAATATTTGAAGTTATAAATGCTTATAAAGATAATTTGTATTACAAAGATATTACAAATGTAATAGAAGTAGTTGCGAGTAATGAAATACAAATTAAAGATTTTGATAGTGAAGCAAAGGGAACTTCATTTAGAGTTTATGGTGAAACATTAACTAAATGGAAAGAGTTTTGTAATAAACATAAAAAATATAACAACCAGGATCTAGTGTCTATGGCATTGGAAGAATACATAGAAAAGTACAATTTATAATTTAAAACCAACTATAAATCATGCTGAAATAACCTTTAGAATCAAGTTAGAATTGAAATAATTAAATTAAGGACAAATAGGGAATTTAGTTGGAAAATAAGGTTTAAAATGGAAAATATAGCTTTATAAGTTAATAAAATAAAGAAAGGGTGAACTTAATAAAATTAAGTTTGCCCTTTCTTTGTTTATGTATATATTACAAGTGTTGGAAACACTAATTTTCTTATAACTAATCCCTAAATAGCAATTTAGGGAATTGTTACTTTATTATTTTATATTTTTGTAATTTATGAGGGATTAAATCGTATATTGTGATTAAAAATACAGTAATAAAAATCGAAATAATTACCCTATAATGCCATCTTAAATCTATTCCTTCATAATTTGCAAATATTGGTGCAATAAAAATACATGAAATATATACAACTAAAATATATATAAAGCGATAAATAGTGTTTTTAATTTTATATGTAGTTTTACATTTTTTACAAGTAAGTTTTCCTGTGATTAGAAATTTGAATCTATCTATAAAAGTAAAATGATCATTGCACTCTAAACAGTTTCTCATAATAATCTCCTTTTTAATTTTATTGTATCAAATATATTAGTGACTTTAATAAAAAGTTTAAAATTCAATTACTCCTTGAATACATAATCCTTACACGGAAATTTAGCGAATTTATTTTAATAGGATAACCATACTAACAATCTGAAATTTAATGATTGTCAGGTAGTATCTAATTATTATTCTTTAATAAAACAATTGTTGAAGTCGAACATAAACAAAAACCTAATAAAGCTCCACTAATAATAGATCAGATAAACTAAGATCTATTATTAGTGGAGCTAAAAAAACTAAAAGAGAAATAATTGGAAGTTTTTTATTTAAATCTGTAACAATGTTTTTTTACCTAAAAAATGATAAATTACACTTAATATTAAAAATATAGGTGTAGAAATCATTAAAATTGCTAAAAATTGAGTTCCACAGTTTTCGTACCAACTAAATATGCTGTAATACGATGAATATATATATTCAGAAAAGAATATTGTTAGAGTTAAAATGAAGTTTAATATTATTAGAGGGACTGACCTTTTTTTATTTATAATAAAGCAAATCTCCTTGTAATTGCTTATATTGAACAAGCTTTGGTACTTTTTTTCGGAAATATGATAGTGAGACCTATAGACTTTAATATCTCTTAGGTTGACGGATATGCTCCTGTACCCTAAGTATACAAAAAAGGCATCTTAATAAATAAGATGCCTACGATTTATAATATTCAATTAAAACCCACGGAAAACCTAATACAATAATTAATAAATATATTCCATCAATATAAATTATGCTTGTAATTAAACCTATTACTATATAAATAATACTAAGAGTATTAATGATTTTTCTATCATTTTCTTTGGGCTCTTTTACAAGTTTTAATATATTATTTCTAAGTATAAATATTATAATACCATACAAAGCATATGATAAATTACTATAATATAGCAAAGTATCTGTTTGCATCTTTCATATGTTGTGAAGAACTCCACAGGCTATTTGCAGCACTTATAGGCGCGCCTATAGAACCAAGTATCGCAATTATTGATCCAATTCCACCGGACACTGCCCCAGTTATAGCTGCAGCAATTACAGATGTTTGGAATCCAACAAGACTCGCAGATGCAATATTTTCATCTCGTCTACATGCATCTACTGAACTTTTAAATCTATAAAGGTTTGCTTGATGGCTTTTTGTTTCTGGTTTTTGCTTTACTGAACCTTTACTATTTGTTATAGTCCAACTTTTCATATTAATAGAATATTTTAATTTAGAGTATAAAGCTCTCACACTAACTGTAGCTCTAGAAGAATGTTCTAGCGTATTATTTGTATTATCATTATTTTGAATACCTTTTGTTATTTCATCTTGTACAATTACTCCATCTTTTTCAATTACAAGTCTTAGTGAATCATCTTGTTTATTATAAGTTGAAGTAGATACTGTATTTCCATCATCAGTATCTTTTAAAGTTTTAATTCCTAAATTTGCTAACATATCATTTTGGATTTCTTGCTTTACTGGTGTTTGCTCCATAGCATTAACTACATTAAACATTGGATTTACTATACTAGCTCCTACTAATGATAATGCTATTACTTTACTTGCTCTTTTCTTCATATTATTTTTTTCTCCCCAAACTATTATAAAAAATATAGTTTTTTATTGTATTTTTTCTTGATTAGCGGGGGAGACCAACATACGTGTAAAAACTGGCCACATCTTCTCTAGACACATTAATATAACTAGTTTTTACTTTTAATTTTTATTTCAAAATGAATACTTTTTGAAACTGAACTTTAGGTATTGCAATGGTTATAAAAATTATACTTCCGGTTTTTACACGTATCTTGTCGTCCCCCGGTAAACAGCGGGTAAAATTGCCTTAACGTTGTAAATCTAGAAAAAAACGACGCTACCCCTAATCATGAGCGTGTACAAATAAAAAACGGCATGAGTCCAGTTGAATACCGAACACATGCCGCATAAAGTGCTTTTTTATGAATATCTACTTGACAGGGTCATAACTAATCTACATAGTCCTTTTTTATAATCAATCTACATTTTTATTATATTTATCTAAAAACAGTATTTTTAAATTTTTATATATTATATATCCTACGATAGCACCAAATGTATTCATAATTAAATCATTTATATCGAATATTCTAAATGGTGCTTTTATAATAAAAATGCATATGATTAATTGTAAGGTTTCAATTAATAAGCTCACTTTAAAAGCGCTAATAGCTATTGTTTTTATATTTTGAGTATTTTTTGTTATAGATTGCAATAAAAATCCATATGGCATAAACATAATAATATTACCTACAACTTGCCTAAAAAATGAGACCCATCCATATCCAGATATATCCTTGAAAGGAATTATATTAATATATTTTCCGGTTACAAACATAGATAAGCTTTCTACTCCTGATTTATCTAATGGTAGTGGGAGTATAGTTATATGGAAAACTAGCACCCCATATACATACATTAACGTAAAACAAATTCCATATTTAAGTGTAAGTTTATTTTTATTATTTAAAAATAACAAAATAATAAAATATACTATAAAAGAAATAAATGCGGTTAATATACTTTTTTCTAATAACATACTATTGACTTATCGTTCCTGATATATATCCAGGATAATTTCTATTAGCTTTTCTAAGAACAAAATAATGTTTACCTTTTTTTGCTGTAAATGAACCCTTAAAATTAATACTATGTTTATAACTAGCAGTAGACAAGTACATTACTTTACTACTTCCTGTTGCTGTTGATCTTCTAACTTCAATATATGCACCCTCATTAGTTTTACCATCAGAGTTAGTTACTACTGCTTGTCCAGATACATTGGTTTTACCATCGCCTAAACCATAATATTTACCATTAGTACTCCCATCTATATAGTTCCCCTGTCCAAATGTTCCTGTGAAACTAGAGCTATACGCAAAAGAAGTTCCTACCATAGTAAATACCATTATACTTGCTATTATTGAAGCTGATTTTATTTTTTGTGAAATTTTCATAATGCCTCCATTTTTTTTTACATTTTTTTCCAAAAACTATTTTAACATAACTTATATCAACATTAAACATAAACAAAAACATAAATTATTACATAAATCGACATTTTGAAAATATATATTAGATTTTATTTTATGAAAACCAATACGGGAGAGGACCATCGGGGGACGACAAGATACGTGTAAAAACCGGAAGTATAATTTTTATAACCATTGCAATACCTAAAGTTCAGTTTCAAAAAGTAGGATTTTTGAAAGAGTCATTTTATTATACTTTTTGCAATTCAAAACATCAACATTTTTATATTTGAAATATTTCGATTAAGTAGTATACTTATTGAAATAGAAAGACATCAGTAAGGAGAGACATCATGAGAAAATTCTTTTATGCAAGAATAAGTACTAAAGACCAAATATTGGATAGACAAATAGTAGAGGCAAAAAACTTAGGAATTGAAGAAGAATATATATTTCTTGAAGTTGCTAGTGGTAAGGACTTTAAAAGACCTGAGTATCAGCTTTTGAAAAGGATGCTTAGAGAAGGAGATATTTTATATATAAAATCATTAGATAGATTAGGTAGAAATAAACAAATGATTTTAGATGAGTGGAATGGCCTTGTTAAAGTGAAGAAGGTTGATATAGTGATATTAGATATGCCACTACTTGATACCACTAAATATAAAGATATGAATGGACTTGAAAATTTAATATCAGATATAATACTTCAACTTTTAAGTTATATGGCAGAAGATGAAAGAATCCGAATAAAAGAAAGACAAAAAGAAGGTATTAAAATAGCACGTGAAAAAGGTATTCAGTTTGGTAGAAGAAAGATAGATCCAGGTGAAAACTTTGAAGAAGTTTATAAAGAGTGGAAATTAGGTAATATAACTGCTGTAAAAGCTATGAATTTACTAGGATTAAAGTCAAATACCTTTTATCGAAGAGTAAATGAGTATGAATTAAAAAAATAAAGCATGAAAGCCGGTCATATCAATATATATAGAGCAGATGTGTCAGGTTTTCACACGTATTTCGTCGTCCCCAAAAATGGATTATAAGGGCATTACTTTTATTTTAAAATATATAAAAGTGCAATTTAGTAACTAGTTATAATTTAATATTTTTTTACTGATTAAATTTAAAATGGTATCTTTAATACACTTTGATATTCTCCTTTTTTATTTAAATAATATCATAATTAGATTTTTATGATATTATTTAAAGTATAATTAATATAGGTTATTTGGGGTTCTAAACCTATTGGGGAGGAGATAAAATGAAAAAAAAAGTACTAAAATTAGTGCCTTTATCACTTTTAATAATTGCTTTATTAATGTGCATAGATATTAATGGTTTTTTATCTGAATATACAATGTATAGAAATTTAAAGGTTAATATAAATTTTATAATTAAAGTACTGAATAAAGCATTACCACTGTTAGTTATAACGATAATTTTTATACTATATAAGGTTTTAAGTAATAAATGGGTATTTAGAATAGAGAAATTCAATTTAGGAGGAGTTTCTGTTATTTGCAATAATCCAGAAGATATATTTAAGCAACAAGTAAAAAATTTCTTAAATACAAAGAGAACCTTATTTAAAATTGATGAGGAACGAGATAATTTTTATGATACGATAGGTTCATATTACCAGGTGTATAACTTTTTAAGGGATGAAATAAAAGTATATGATATCGAATCATCAAACAAATCTTTCAATAAAAAATCAAGTTTGAAAAAATGGTTTAGTAAGTTAAGCTCTGAAGGTGAGGAAAGTTGTGTTGAAACAAATTGTTATAAAAAAGCTAATAGTATGATAAAAGAATTAAATGAGTTTTTAACATCTCATCAGAGTGATTTTAGAAGATGGTACGAATATTTGATAAATAATGAAATGAAAGATATATATAATAAAAGAATATATGAGATTCAAAAAGATTATGGTAGATATGAGGAAATTGTAGAAGACTTTAAAAAAATAAATGCGTTTTTCTGTTCAGTTGCACCTGAATTTGAAATAGATTATAAAAAATGGAATCAACCAGAAACATCATATGGGGAGGAATAAGAATGGCACATAAAGTTTTTGTTAGTTATCATCATGCAAATGATCAAAGTAGGGCAAATCATATAAGAAGTACATATAGCGAAAATGATACTATAATAGATAGATCACTTCAAGATGCTTATGACAATAAAACAGATGATCAGATATTAGAGCTTATTAGAACTTATCATCTGAAAAATTCAACAGTAACAATAGTTTTGATAGGGAGTGAAACTGCAAAGCGTAAATGGGTAGATTGGGAAATTTATTCATCATTAAGACCATATGGGGCAAGAAGTAGAAATGGTCTTTTAGCTGTATATTTACCTGATGCAGGAACAGTTCCAGCTAGATTACAAGATAATATAGATAGTGGATATGCCGTAACTATGAGATGGGAAAATATATCTTGGCAATTAAACTCAAAAATAGAAGAAGCATTTAATAATAGGGATAAAGGATATTTAGTAGAAAACTCTAGACCTAGAAGGATAAGAAATAGTTAAAAATACTATTCTTAAAAAATTTATTTAAAGAGAACTAGTAAAAATGCCCTTAAAATCCATTTATTTGGATTAGAAGGGCATTACTTTTATACTAAATACATAAAACTTTAAGACTTATTTGTTTTCATGAATGAATTACTTATATTTATTTTTTATTATTTAATAAATATATTTTATTTTATGATAATATAAAATAAAATATATTTGTATTAAAAAGGGGGTAGACTTTTGTCTAAAGGTGTAAATATTTTATATGAGAGTAGGCAATATTTTAGTTCTTCAGATAAAAAACCAGTTGTTTTTTTGTCACATAAAAGTGAAGATAAGGATTATGTTGAAAAGGTAGGTCAATACTTAATGAATTCTGGAATTGATATCTATTTAGATAAATATGATCCAAGTTTACAGAGAGCCACAAAAGAATCTGATGCAAAAAAGGTAACTGAATGTATTCATAAAGGTATAAAGAACAGTGATTATATATTATGTATAACATCTGAAAAAACTATAGAATCATGGTGGGTTCCTTATGAAATAGGATATGGTAAAAATGCAAACAAAAAAATAACAACTTTAATAAGAAAAGATATAAGTTATATTCCTGATTTTTTAAAAATAGAAAAAATAATAAAAAATATATCTGGAATTAATGATTTTATAAAAGAAATAACAACTTCACATTCTATTCCTCTTAAAGAAGTTTATGATTATAATTATTCAGAAAAATATGCTAACTATAATCAAATTGGAGCTGTTACAGCTGATAATCCTTTATCAAGTTATTTAGAAATACGCTAACTAAAAAGGTATTGATTTTCACATTTAATTATAGAAAAAGTTAATATATTAAGAAATAAAAAATAAGGCTTAGTTTAAGCCTTATTTTTTTCTATGAAATTATCTAACCATAATTTAGATTTTTCATTATTTATAAAATGATTTTTAAATTCATTTGCCAATTCAATAGAGTTAACCCCCATACTATCAAAAATAGCGCCAATTTCAATTAATCTTTTAGTTCTAGCTTTACGTTCTTTTTCTTTTTCTTTTAGAATTAAAGATTGTTTTTGAACTTTTAATTGCTTTATTTTTTCTTCGATATCATTTAATTTTTTATTTTTATTCAAAATAAAAACCTCCTAATTTTATTTACTTAAATAAAATTATAATCTTGAAAAATATATTTTTCAAGATTATAATTAAAAGATAAGGCATAGCATTAAAAATAGTATATTAAGTACATCAAAGTTTAATCCAAAGGCGCACTTATACACCATAAATGGTGTGTACGCTCTTGCAGAGTGCTTTTAAAAAATATAAAATATAAATAATAAAATACAATTAATACAAAAGTATTAATTTATAAAAAGGAGGAATATATATTGGCAATATATCATCTATCTACAAAGATAATAAGTAGGTCAAAAGGTAAATCTTCAGTAGCATCAATTGCATATAGAAGTGGTGAAAAATTATACAACAAAAGAGATGGATTAACACATGATTATACTAAAAGAAAAGATGTAATATATAAAGAAATATTTAAACCAATTAATGCTCCTAATTGGGTATTAGATAGAGAACGATTATGGAATGAAGTTGAGCAAATAGAAAAGAGTAAAAATAGTCAACTAGCAAGAGAAATAGATATAGCTTTACCGATGGAGCTTAATGAAAAAGAACAGATAGAATTATTAAGAGCATATGTTATAGATAATTTTTCAAGTAATGGAATGGTAGCTGATGCAGTTATCCATGATAAAAGAGATGGAAATCCACATACACATATAATGCTAACAATGAGACCATTTGATGAAAATGGAGATTGGGGAGCAAAAGCCAAGAAAGAATATATTTTAGATAAAGATGGAAATAAAACCTATAGTCAAAATGGAAATGCAAAGTCTAGGAAAATAGAAAGTACAAATTGGAATAAAAAAGAAACTCTAGAAAATTGGAGAGAGCAATGGATGATATATGCTAATAAAGCTTTAGAAAAGGCAAATAGAAAAGAAAGGATAGATC
>CAMTIM010000066.1 GCA_947072565.1 uncultured Peptostreptococcaceae bacterium
CTCCATATGATCATTTTAAAGATGGTCTTATCAATAAAACAATAGAAAATATAAGAGAAAGTGATAAAGATAAAATAATAAATTTATTACAAATGTTTGATTCTAATATATTAGACTTTAAAGTTTTATATACTGACAACAAAGAAAATCCTCAGACTACATATATAAACCATAAGAGGTACGGTTTTATGCCTTTATTTAGTTTTGGAGATAGCATAAAAAAAGTTTTAACATTAGCATCAGCTGTTATTAGTGCTAAAGGAGGAATACTTTTAGTTGATGAGATAGAAACTGCAATACACAAAAATATGATAAATGAAGTTTTTAAATGGTTCATAGATGCATGTGAGGAATTTGAGGTTCAACTTATATGTACAACACATAGTTTAGAAGCAATAGACGGTATGATAATAGCTTTAGAAGATGAAATAGACATACTATCTTGCTTTAGAGTAGAACTCTATGAAGAGAAAGTATATGGAACTAAATTTTCAGGCAATAAGTTGAAGGAAATAAGAACTTTACTAGGTCAGGATGTGAGATAGTGAAAAGTTTTATATTCTTTGTAGAAGGTATACATGATGTAAATTGTGTGGCGAGAGTATTGCTACTTAATAAGTATATAGAAGCTAAAAATATAAATCAGCTGCCAGAAATATGGAAAGCAAGAGTTCCAAGAAATTATCCTTTTATAAATGACAGACTAGATAGGCATATACATATACCAGCATACTTCTTAAAAAATGATTTATGTATAGCGATAGTATCATCAAATGGAGCTACAAACATATTGACAGATATTGATTTATATTTAAGCAATATGAATAAAATTGAGCTTAAGCAAATAAATGGGATCTGTGCAATATTTGATGCCGATGAATATGAATTTAAAGAAGCTTTTGATGAAAAATTTAAAAAGTATAATAAAGATAGGATTGTTAATAAAAAGGACTTTTTAATAGGTCATTGTAGAGTAAGGGGTGAAATTATACCTTTGCATAATTATTTTTTCCCAAATAATAAATCTAAGGGCACTTTAGAAAATCTTTTACTTGAAGGTGCAAACATAGTTTACGGTGATTTACTAAAGAATGTAGATGAATATATGCAAAATATAGATGATAGATATAAATACAATTGGAGTAGGTCTAGTGAAAATAAGGTGAAAGTGGGATGTATAGCTAATGTATTTCAGCCTGGTGGAGCTAACCAGACATCTATAAGATATGACAATTGGATAAGTGAAGAAAGTATGAAATATAGTACTGCTATAAAGAAATTTTATGATTTTATCATAGATATTACAGAATAACTATTTTTAGTAAAAAAAGAATTCTACATAACTTTTTTTACTAAAAATAGTTACTACCCAGTAGGAATAAAATACTTATTAAAAAACAAAAAAGTTAATTAAATAAAAATTAATATCAACAAATGAAAATTCAATATATGATATAATTTTAATAAAAGGAGATATTAAAATGCAACTAATAGATTTACATTGCGACACGATTGATTTATTAATGAATAAACCAAAATCAAATTTATACAATAATGATTTTTCAATAGATATACAAAAATTACAAAAAGCTAATTCTATAGCACAAATATTTGCACTATACTTTGATCTAAATAACTATAAAAGAGATCCATTCAATAGATTTGAAACTATGGCTACTAAGTTTTTTGATGAGCTAAATAATAACAAAGATAAGATAGCTCTAGCTAGAAATTATGAAGAAATACTTTTAAATACTAAGCAAAATAAAATATCAGCAATACTTTCAATAGAGGAAGGTGGGGCGCTTAGTGGAAGTATCGAAAATCTATATAAAGTGTATGAAAAAGGAGTAAGGTTAATAACTTTGACATGGAATTATGAGAATGAATTAGGGTATTCTCATATCCAAAAAGGATGTGAAATTAATAAATTAAAACCTTTTGGGTTGGAAGTTGTACAACATATGAATGAATTAGGGATGTTAATAGATGTCTCTCATTTAAATGATGGTGGTTTTTATAATATAGCTGAAATTTCTAAAAAACCTTTTATAGCTTCTCATTCAAATGCTAGGAGCATAAAGAATGCTAGCAGAAATTTAACTGATAATATGATAAAAATTTTAGCAAATAGTGGAGGCGTTATGGGATTAAATTTTTGCAATTTTTTCTTAGGAAATAATGATATCCCAACGGTACAAGATATAGTAACTCATATTAAACATATAGTTAATATTGGTGGTATAGATGTTGTATCTATAGGTTCTGATTTTGATGGAATTCCTAATAAAGTAGAAATAGAAAACATAGGTCAAATATATAAGCTTCAAGATAATCTTTATAAAAGTGGATTTAAAGAAGATGATATAGAAAAGATTATGTATAAAAATGCATTAAGGGTTATAAAAGATGTATTATAGATAAATAATATTAATACATATAGCACAGATAAAGGAGTAAAAGATATGATTATTAACATATATACTAATACTTATTTTTTATATAAAATCTTATCTTCTAAAGAATAAAAATATGAAAATACTTATAACAGAAATTTTTATGAAAAATTTACCTAAAGAAAAAAAAGGAATTATATTAGAAAAGGTAGATTTATTTATAAATGAATTGCAAAAAAATAATAATGAAATTAAAAATATACCTAATAGTTACTCAGTAAGAAAGATAAAGGGAAATGATAAAATTTTTAAGTTTAGAGTAGATATATCTAATAGAGTTCTTTTTACTTTTGCATCTAAAGTGGTGAATATTAGAGATTCTTTTAAAGTTGAAAATTCATTGATAATACTTGATTACTGCAGTCATGATAATCAAATAAAGAGAGCAAAGCATCTAAAAATAAATGTGAGATATTTGAACATAGATAAAGATGAAATATTTGAAGAACTAATAGATAATAATTACAAAACCTATTCATATAGTCCAAACGAAATTATAACTCGTATAGTAGATAATAAAACCTTATTAAAGCTTATTAAAGAAGATGAAAAAAATGCTATTTATTATCTTAATGAAGAGCAAGAAGAATGTTTAAAACCAAATTTAAATCCTTTATTTTTATTTGGTAGTGCTGGTAGTGGTAAAACTACAGTAGGCATAAATAAAATCTATTCTTTATATAAAGGTCAAAACATTAGCATTGGATATTTTACATATTCTAAATTGTTGATGAATGAAATAAAATCAATGTTTGGATACCTATGTTCACAAAATGGTAAATCAGATTTTAATAGCGATGTAAAGTTTAATTATCTAATTAAATATTTGTATAATAGCTCTAGTAAGATAAAATCAATAAAATTATCGGACTTTAAAGATTGGTTTTATGATAGTGCAAATAGAAATAGCAAAGTAAAGAAATTATCTATAGATGTATTTGACATATATAAAGAGATAAGAGGTATCATAAAAGGATTAGTAGGAATAAATTGGTTGCCGTATATTGAATTTAAAAAAACTGAATACTGTATAGATACTTTAGAGTACTTACAGCATAAAGAATTTGCAACATTTAATAATAATGTATTTATATTAAATACGAATGTAGATATAATTAAGAACTTTTTAAAAGATAATAAAATAGAAAATAAGCTTAGTATTTTTAATGATTTAGAGAAAATACAAATAAAAATAGAGGAAGAAATAATAAATCAAAAACTAATAGATAAGAATATTTACTTGAATTTACCTAATGAGTATTCTATTTATAGCAAAAATGACAGAACTATTATTTATGATATAGCTTTTAAATATCAAGAATGGCTACACAAAAATAACTTATATGACGAAAATGATATAACTAGAATTGTACTAGAAAGTTTAAAAAATAATAAAATCAAAAAATATGATTTTATTTTAGTTGATGAAATTCAAGACTTAACAGAAATACAAATATACCTTATGTATAAATTAGTAAATAATCCTTTGAATATTTTATTTAGTGGAGATTTTAATCAAACTATAAACCCTACATTTTTTAACACTACTCGTATAGAAAGTTTATTTTTTAGTAATGCTTACGATAAATTTTATAAAAAAGTATTAGATGTTAATTATAGAAGCTGTAGTGACATAGTTGCCCTATCCAACAAGATTTCAAACTTAAGAATAGAAAAACTTTATAAAAATAAAAGAAACGATTGTATGGAGAAAGCAATAAGAGAAAGTACTAGTAAGCCATTTCTATTAAAGCAAGGTGAATATAGTAAAATGAAGCTTTTAGAAATGGTAAAAGATAGACATTACGTTGCGATATTAGTTTGCGATGAGGAAGATAAAGTACAGCTAAAATATGAATATGGAATAGAAGAGTCGGTATTTACGTTAAGTGAAATCAAAGGAATAGAAAAAGACTACATTATATGTTTAAATATAGTATCTAAATATAAAGAAAAATGGGATGATATCTTTAATGGTGTAATATATAATAATCATTCTTTATATAGATACTATTTTAATATGCTATATGTTGCCGTGACTAGAGCTAGAGAACATATTTGCTTTTATGAAGATGAAGATAAATTAATTTTATACGAAGAAATAAAGGACCATATACAAAGTATAGATATATTTAATGAAAATGAATTAAAGTTTGATTATATATCAGATGATGATGATTATTTTAATGAAGGTCAATATTTAGAGTCTAAAGAAAAATATGAACAAGCAATATTTCAATATGAAAAATCAAAAGCAAAAAATATAAACCACTGTATAAAAAGGTGTGAAGCACTATTATTAAAAGAAAAGGGCAAATACTCTGAGGCAGGTGCTAAGTTATTAAAGTTAAAAGAATATATTCTCGCTAGTGAATGTTATATAGAAGCTGAAAATTATACAAAACTACTTAAATGCTATGTACTTAGCAATAGAATATATGAATCAATAGAAAGTGAATTTAAAGAACTAGGAGTAGACCCTGCACAAATAATATTTCAAAACGGCACGAATGAATTATGGACTAAACAGTTTTACCAACTATACGAAAATCATATAGAAACTAAAATAAATAAACATAATAAAAATATAGATTATATAAATGAGACATTAAAAATTTTAAAAATAAGATATGAAAATTAGGTGATGAATATGAATGAAAATAATATAGTGAATTTAATAAGTCGATTCGAGAAAAGTTTAGAAGAAACAGAAAAATTAACTAGTGCCCTAATGGGACTTGAAAGTGTTTTAGAAAAATTAGATATATCAATGTCGGAAGTTTATGAGTTAACTAAAGTTGAAGATTTAACACAAAAATCAGAATGTTTACTAGAGAGTATACATAATTTAAATAAAGTTCAAAAAGATGTAAATGATGAATATAACGAATTTATTAATTTAAAACTATCTAATGAAGACGTAAAACATGATTTAAAAAAATTAAAAATACATTTAATCGCTGTTGATAAAAAATTAGAAAGTATTAAAGATGAAATAAAGCTAGAAAGACAAAATAGACAAGATGAAAATGAAAAATTCAAGAAAGACTTAATTTTATGTATGAAGGATATATTATCATTAAACTTAGAAAAAGAATATAAGGAAGATGAATTATCAGAACAAGATAATAAAATATAAAAGACTTAAAACATATAAAAATAAAACGCGTTTACCAAATCAAATGCGTTTTATTTTTATATGTTTTATTTAAAATTCATGTTAAAAGCTTCTCTAGGTGATAAACATTCAACTTTTAATATTGCGCTACTGTCAAGGACCATATACTCAGGTTGGCCATTGCTTTTAATTCTATATCCTTTTATATTTTTATTTTTTTCATCAATCTGAGTAACCATAAAATTAAATGTTTTATTATCTTTACATATGCCCTTTTCTAATTTTGTGCATTGTGTGACACGAATTAGTCCATTACAATTTTTTATAATTTCAAAAATAGATGGTTTGTTAGGTTTTTGACCACCTTTAACACATTCTAAGCTTAATATTTGGCTAGACTTTAATATTATATTTTCAAAGGGTTCATTATCTTTTAAAATCACGCCTTCTACAAATCCACAGTTTTTATGAATTTTATTTATTTTAATAATTGCATTTTTACTATTTATACATTTTCCATTTAACGTTAAAGAACAATAATTTATTTTAAGCTTCTTACTATCACACTTTTCTATAGCTTGAAAAACATCTTCTGGTTCTATAAACTTTAAATCTACATCTCTCACGACAATACCTCCCATTGATAATACGTATATCAATAATAAATAACTACATATTAAACTATGGGTATTTTAGAATATAGGTTACTATCTAAATTACATTTCGATAAATTTTTAATATAGTACCTACACTAAAAATTCATTTATGAATAAACTAATAATATATCTTTTTAGGAGGAATAAAGTATGAAATGTTGTAGTTACAAAAATGGCGTCATAGTAGAAATATCAAATAGTTCAAATTCTGATTATAAATATATAACTATAGCTAAAGATATTAATGATATTTACACATTTATAAAATTGGTGTATTCTAAAGAAACTATAATACTAAATTGCGAGTACAATGAAATGTCGGTAGATGATTTAAACATTGGAGATTTTGTTTTTGTATATCACTCAAATATAATGACTATGAGTATACCACCACAATCTGTAGCTTATATAATAGAAGTTAAGTAGTAAAATATAACACATATTTAAAAAATAATAATACATAATAATATATTAAATATAAT
>CAMTIM010000067.1 GCA_947072565.1 uncultured Peptostreptococcaceae bacterium
TAAAAGTCGGAATGACTATAAAAAATTATAAAGCACTTTGTGAGATGCTAGATGTAGATGCTAAAAAAAGTGGTAGTAGCTCACATAAGGCACAAGTAAAAGAATTTGAAAGATATTTTAAATTCCATACTTATGGACATAAAATAATAATAGATGAAATATATGAAGTAAGTAAAAAGAAAGTAGATAATAGAGATAAGGGTGGTAATAAAGTGTATCAAGAAGATTTTAAAAAATTAATGTTACATATGCTACATAAAGATAAATCTGAAAATATGCTAATTTCAAAGGGTTCACTGTATGAAGCCATGAATCTGGTTAACGAAAACTACAAACTAGGGAAACAAGATATAGAGAAGTTATCGAAGGTAATAGAAGTACCCAAGGAGTATATATCAGACTTTTACGGAGAGAACAACAAGAAGATAAGAGAGAACACAGATAGAAACTTGAAAAGCTTGAGAAATGAATCACTTATTGTTTATGATATAGTAACAGCTGTTGCTATTGAAAAGGTTAATATAGCATACAATGAGTTAGGAACTCCGATAATAGAGCATGGAGAAGTATTACACTATAAAGACACTGAATACAGGAAAGCAACAAAGGAAGAGAAACAAATAATACTTAGATGTGAGTCAAAAGCAAAAGTTGAATTAGGTTTTACATCTGATAAAGATATATTTACCAATGGAGCATGGAAAGCATATAGTAAATTAGTGAATGAGAATCTCAAAGAATGTAAAGCAAATATACACTTCTATTACAACGCATATGAAATAACTTGGAATAATGATAAAATAGAAGAGGAATATAATAAACTGGGCAAGGATGATAACCGTATAGTTATTAGTGATAGTATAAATGGTAATATAGCTAAATCAATAAATAGAAGCTGTAAAACAAGACATACAAAGGCTAAAAATACTGATACAACTGATATGAAAGAGTATAAAGCTAGAAAAATTAAGCTTAATTCTGATAAAGATTATACAAAATATCATGATAAATTAACTAAGACACTAATAGAAAAAAGTGCTGTAAGTTTAAAAGATAAGTTCACAAAACAAAAGAGACAACAAATAGAATTTGATATATAAACGTTGAAATACTAAGGATTAGGAAAAAAACCTAGTCCTTTTTAATTACAAAAAAGAACCATATAAAAACGTATAATATAATAAACCCCTATTATACGTTTTTATATGGTTCTTTTTTTATTGTATATAAATATCTTTATATATAACCTAACGGTAGGCTATCGCCGTAGCTAAAAATATATTACTGGTGTCACTAAAGTTATCTATTCGCTACACGCTCAAATTAAGCTTATTACTTTGATGATACTTGCATACGCATTACTTTTAATGTGAAGGTAAGAGGGCTAGTTATTCCTATTGCATCTAGTAAAATAAGTACACTAATAACAAATAAGCACTTAGACCGTTGAATTTTAGCTTGAGCGGTTTTTGCTCAATGGAAAATTTATAAGTGTATAATGTGCAATAACAAACCCCTTGTGGGTGCGTTAGGCCGTGAAGCTAAACCTTTAATACTGTAAGCTAATGTAAGTAACATATATAATAAATAGGAAGTAGTAATTGATGCTTGTTCTAAGGTTATAGAGTATAGAGTTAGTAATATATAAAGGTTAAAGCACTTACAAAATCAATTGTAGGTGCTTTTTTAGTTACTTAATTAAAAAATATAGAAATAATAATCTAAAAATTTTAGATTTAGGAATACGTACAAACCTATAGCTAATATATTTGGAGTATGAGATAAAAAATGGAGGGTGAAGGCTATGAATAATCAAAGTATAGAAGCAAAAGTTTTAAATATTTTAGAGGAAAATAATTTAGTGGCTGAAATAAAAAAAGCTATTGAGCTTGATGAAGAGGTTAAGATTGCAGGAATTATATTTGAATCTAAAAAGTATTCAAAATTAAATAGGTTATCTGGAAATAGAAATATAGATGTAAACAATGTTAAAAAAATAGAAAGTTCCGTTGTTGAAAATGGATATAAAAAATCGCAGCCAATTATAGTAGATTCAGATTTATCTATAATTGATGGACAGCATAGGCTTCAAGTTTGCAAAAATATGGATATACCTGTTTATTTTACAGTAGAAGGAGCTAGTGATGATAGCTTAAAGTTAACTCAAGATTTAAATAGAAATCAAAAAAACTGGAAGCTGTCTGACTATATACAAAGCTTTGCGGACAGAGGATATAAGGATTATCAAAATTTCATTGAATTTATAAGCAGAGAAAAAATAACTATTAGTTTAGGAATCTGGTTTTTATATAAATCTCGAAATGGTGAAACTCAAAATAAAATAAAAGAAGGTAGATTGAAATGTGCAGAGCTAGAAATATATAAAATAAAGTCAACTCTATATAAAATAAGAGAGCTAAAAAATGCTATTCCATCTAATTTAAAGCAAGAAAAAGAGATTAGAAAAGCGATGGAGAGTGATAAAATAGCAGTTCCTTTGATGGTTATAATGGAAGAATTAAATTATAGCCAAGAGAGAATGCTTAAGCAAATAAGTACACTATACCGCTCTATAGACAAAAGGAGCATGGCTGTTGCAGGAGATAGTTTAGTAGAAATGTATAATCATAAATTAGGTAAAAATAGCCCGAATAGATTGAGAGCCTATAATGAAATAAGTCAATCTTTGAGGTAAGTATAGAAATAGCATATTTTAGTAATTATTAAATTATTCAAATAGGGGGAAATAAAATGGGAAAAGTATTTAAAAAAGAGGAATTAATGCAGGATATTAAAAGTTATATGAAGAAATATGACTTAACATTTATAGAAGCATTAGAATTCACAAAAATGTATTATACATTGGATGGACTTGATGATATAACAAGGTCAATTGATGCGTTAGATTAGGTATTTTGTGGAGAGTGTGAAGCTATAACCTTTAATACTGTAAGTTAATATTAGTAACATATATTTATAATTTATGGCAAATTTCTACAAGATACTACAAAGACTATATGTTATTATATTTATACTATTACCACAGGAGGTGTTAAAATGGCTAAAATATTTAAAGATACTAATGGGAATAAACATGATTTAGATACATTATCAAAGGACTTTAAAGTAACTGTAGAGTTAGACGAAGATATAGTTACAGGTGAAGTTGCAGGATATGGAGTTTTATTAGATGATGAAAGAAATATGGATGTAAATGAAGACACATATAATGCATTGAAAAAGATACTAGGTTAGTAAAAAGCACTTACAATAATTTTGTAGGTGCTTTTTTGTTGTTTATCTATTAGAAAACTTTAGAGCTGGTATTGTCTCATTAAGCATTTAATCATCTCCTTTATTTTGCGGGTTAACACAACGATCTGTTTATAGAACATAAAAATAACTTGAAAAATAAGATACAAAAAGAGGATATTGTATATATATGGTAGAATATACAAATGTATAACGACAGTATAAGGAGGTGTTAACAGTGACAAAGGAGAAATTTAATCAACTTGAAAAACTAGAACAGGTGCAATACATCAACAATCAGTTAAAAGAAGGATATAGTTTAACTAAGATATCAAAAGAGCTAGGAGTGGGTAGAAGTACTATAACTGATAGATTTAAAAAAGTTAATTATAGTTACTCTAAAGATAGTAATGAGTACATATATAACGACAGTGTAACAGCCGTTGAAAAAGTTGTAAGAGACATCAAAGTAAAAGAGGATATAACTATAAAGGAAATAGATGAGAAGCTTAATAACGGCAGTAATACAGACGTTAGCTTGATGAGTGACAAGGTTGTACAAAGTAATTTAGTTAATCTATCTAATGAATACCAAACATTAATTGAAATGATAGAACTTTATAAAAAGAATAGTACTATTTTGAGTACTCAAATAGTAATTGATTTGGAAAATACTGATAATAAATTGACTACACTTAGAGTTAATACAAATGTATTACGACAGTTTAATGAGTTTATAGATGAACACAAAGAGTACAAAAAGGTGGATTTAGTGTCTATGGCACTTAAGGAATATATGAGCAATCATAAGTAAAAATTAGGGGGAGTAACAATGAATAATAAAATAGCAAATAAATTATCTATATTTGGAACAATGTATTTAGCACTATCAATTATAGTAGGAGCAATAACAATGTTTATGCCTACTGAAAAAGAATTAGAGTTACTAGGGGAAACAATAAGTGAATGGAATCCAATCGTGATTGTTTACGGTGGAATAATAATAGTTACTGGTATGATTGTATCGCTTATGTTTAAAGGTTTTGCTGAAATAATTGAAAATACATATACAAGTAAAGAGTATCAAAAAGAAATATTAGATTTATTAAGTAAACAAGAAAATACAGAGAAATAGAGTAGGGGGTAGAAGATGAAAAAGGTTTTAATAGGAGCAATGGTTATTTTATCGTTAGGGATAGTTGGGTGCAGTAGTACAGAAAAAAAAATTGAGCTTACAGGAGAAAATATTAGAAAATAGAGAGGTTACATATGATGAGTATAAAGCAATAGCACAATATTATGCACAAAAACTATATGATATTACAGAAACTAAAAAGAAGGATATACTTGACTGTTCTGATGCTAAGGAACTTTTAGATATTATAACTAATTATCGAGATAACTTAATGGAATTAGATGATGAGATATCAGCAAAAGTTTTTACAAGAAGAATTAAAGAGGATGGAGAATATCCTAAAAATGATATACAACCTAAGCTAAAAGAAACTATAGACTATTACACATCTAGTCTAACGTATGAAATACATTATATTAAGGATAATAATAAAAGTGATTTAGAAAAATCAAAATTAGAATTAGAAAAAGCTCATGAAAAATATGAGCAAATAATGAGTTTATAGTAATTGGGGTAGAGTCAGGATTTCGTATAAAATACATGTTAAGCAAAATTAAGCTAGCATTTTCAATATATTAGTTCAAAAATGTATAAATTATTGAAAGACTATAAAAGTAATAAAGTTTAATAGATAAAAATATTAAACCCGTTGTAAACAGCGGATAAAATCGCCTTGACGTATGAAATATGCGTTTTTAGGATTCTACCCATAGAAGATACAGTGGATATAAAGGAGATATAATGTATTCAAAAATAAAACAATCCTTAAGATTAACTACAATTTCTATTTTAATGATAATTTTAACTTCTTGTAATCAAATCAATACTTCAACTGTAAATGTAGAATCGTTTGAATTAAATGGGGAAAATGAACCGATTGAAATAGAATTAGGTAAAGCTACATCTGTATCATATTTTGCAATGCCTTATAAAATTGAAGAGGATAATATTATATGCATAAGTGAAAATGAGAAGATAGCACAAGCTGTTTTAAATACTGTCACTGGTGTCAGTGGTAAAAAAGTTGTAAATGTACAAATAAGGTCAAAAAATATAGGAACTACAAATATTTACATAAAGGATTCAAAGGGTAATTTAGAAAGTGAAAAAGTTTCTGTATCAGTTGTAGAAACTTTAAATGAAGATGATATTGATAACAGTGATATGGTTTATATAACACCAACAGGAAAAAAATATCATTTGATAAATACTTGTGGTGGTGAAAACTCATATAAAAGTACGTTGAATGAAGCAAATACTTTAGGTAAAGAACCCTGCATAAAGTGTGCTCAATAGAAAATAACACAAAGCACTTAGTTAAATAGTACAATCCCCTTAGGGTAGACACTTTCAAAATAATGTATGGTGAAGATATTGTGAAAATAGATAATAAATACTATGCAGAAAGTTGATAGTTGTATATTAATTAATTTAATATTTTTTATGTAACATTCACAAATATTATCTTACTTGGGCACTCATAAACAAGGGAATACTTGTAAATAAAAAAACTTCTATGATATAATACAATAGAGATTACAGTTTAAGAGTGTTAGTTTCATATAATCCAAGTTCCTACGATAAGTAGGAAGGAGGTGTAAGCTATATGGAACAAATGATAATATTTGTTATTGGTGCTATAGATACGGTTATACTAAACCTTATATCTAATAGGATCCATGACAAAATAAAAAACCACTCTTCTATTAGCAGTAGAAAAAGTGGCTATGATTTTGAATTTAAATTATTAGAAATTAAATTCAAGAAAAAATAATCTTTAATTGATTAGAAACTACCACTCTACTCCAATAGACTGTAATTTCTTTACATTGGATACCATATTTATTGGCACCCAATAATGTTACTTATATTATACTACAAAACTATAAAAAATAAACAGTAAGTTATTAGATAGGTTATTCCTATCTTTTTTTATTTTTATAAATGTAAAAATAAAGTACACTCTAAATTTACATAATTTAGTGTTGAATATGTTTTAATTTAGAGTTGTAATTACAGTTTATTTACAAAATGTAAACAAAATTCTTGACTCTAAATTAACATGTGTATATAATTAAGGCATAAGATAAGTTGAAAGGGGTTAAGGAAAATGATAGTAGGATATGTTAGGGTTAGTACAGTTGAACAGAATGAAGCTAGACAGTTGGAGACTATGAAAAAGTATGGGGTAGAAAAAATATTTCAAGAGAAGGTAAGTGCAAAGGATACTAATAGAGTTGAATTAAACGCAATGCTAGACTTTGTAAGAGAAGGTGACACAATAGTAATACATGACTTTAGTAGATTAGCTAGAAGTACAAAGGACTTGTTAGAACTAGTTGAGCTTCTAACATCTAAATGTGTAAAGCTTATATCTAACAAAGAGAATATAGATAGTAGTACCGCAACAGGAAAGCTAATGTTGACAATGATAGGTGCTATAAATGAGTTTGAAAGAGCTAACTTATTAGAGCGTCAAAGAGAAGGTATAGCAATAGCTAAGGCTAAAGGTAAGTACAAAGGTAGAAAAGAAGTTAAGGTTGATAACTTTGAAGAGCATTACAATAGATACATAACAAGAGAAATCAATAAGAGTCAATTAGCAATGGAGCTTGGAGTAAGTAGACCAACGTTGGACAAGTTAATAAAAGAGCATCAAGAGAGCTAGATGTTTGGATTACTATAAAAAACTTTTTTTATATAAAGTATATTTTATAATATAGACACAAATTTAAATACACAGTATATTGTATACATAGACAACAAGAAATGACATAAAATGATAAAACAATGGTAATTGACTCAATACAGACAATGAAGTAATAGACATATAAAGAGGAGCTATGCTCAATGCTTCTCTTACCCTTTGAAATTAAGTAAATTAAAATAGATACTATCCCCCCATAAAATAGTATTTAAAAAATCCCAATACCCCTTTAAAAAGACTGTAACGGAAACAGTCTTTTTTTTATGCTCTAATTAATATAGAGAATAAGATACGTACTATAAAAGTAGATTTTTATATTAATAGTATTCAAATTACCTCTTGTTGAAAATAATAATAATGATAAAATTAACTTAAAATATAATGGAGGGTTATTGAACATGAATAATTTATTTAATCCAATAAAAAATGAACCATTAAAATATCTTCTTTTACCTAAGTTCGAAGGTAGAACAACATATCAAAGGTTATCATCTAAAGGTGATAAGTATAGCATAGTTACTACACCAAAAAAATACAATTCTAAAAGTGTTAGAGAAACGTGTAAAAATTTTTAGTGATAAAAATTAATAGTAATTGGCTGATAGGGTATACTTATCAGCTTTTTATTTTCTAATTAAGGTTCAATTACTTCAAACTATAAGCACCTTGGAAATACTACATTCTTATCAATTAATCCGAAAATACATATCTAGGAACTAGTTGATAAGTGGTATTTATTGGTATGTTATAATCAAAATGGGAGTGATTAAATTGATAAAAAAAAATAATAAAAAAGTTGAATGGAAAAATATAGGATATATCTTTATTGGTATAATAATAATACTTTTTTTAGTTTACTTAGTAAACGTAATGATAAGGACAGAAGCTATATTTGAAGTAGCACAAGATAATGACTGGATTAGTTTTTGGGGAAGTGTCCTAGGGAGCTCAATAGGTGGGATTATTACTTTTATAGTATTAAGAGTTACTATTAAAAATGAAAATGAAAAAAGAGAAGATGACAAAAGGATGAGTGTGTTACCATATTTAGATTACAACCTTGTATGTGATGAATACATTGAAAAAAAATTAAAAACAAAGCATATGTCACAGTCTATGTCTTATGGATTACATAACTCAAGTGAGTATAATTACACTGTTGATTTAAAATTAGCAATAGAAAATATAGGTATTAATAAGGCAATAAAACCTATAGTAAGACGAAAAAAAAATAATAACCAAAGAGACTATGAAGAGTTTTATAGGAGATATGTTGATGTAGGGGATAATATGCTAATTTATATTTCTATAGAATTAGATATAAGAAAAGTCGAAGAATATTTTATGGAGTTAAATGTAACGTATTACAACTTAAGGAGGGACTTATATAGTCAAGATATAACGATAAAATGTGAACCAATGAATATTAGACGTGAAAATAATTCAAGGATAGCATCGGGATTTCATCCGAACATAGTAAACATAAGTGAACCAGTACTTATAAATTTATAAAATCTTAGTTTTAATAATAATAGATTAGAAACGCTAAAGGGTGTTTGTGACCTTCATATAGCCATTACAAAAGCTTGCAATGAAATAGCTATATGAATTATCACAGATGGAAATTAAAGAGCTTAGAATTGATTTAAATGGATTGGTTTTAAATAGACAATAAATTAGGTAATGGAATACTTACAGAGTAGCTGTAGAGGGGATTGTAGTTAATCTATAAACGTACAAAATATTTATCTACGGTACGGTAAGCGATTTTAAGCTCCAACTTTAGCTTGTAGTCCTTATTTATAGGAAAGTTACGGTTGAACTACGGTAGCCATTAATTGTTACATGAAGAACTATATATTGTGAATGAATAGGGGGGGGACTTTTATAAGATTGGTGGTATTGAAAATAGATAAAAAAAGTTAGTTACTACACACACTCAAGAACCCAAAAAAATAAATTTAAAAATATTTTTTTTCCTTATTTAGCTCGGGGATTTATAGAGTGCTGTAATGGTTGTAACCGTTGGTATGACTTGAGTTTAAAGTGATTTTGTGGTATAATGTCAATAATAAATAAAAAAATAGAAAGGGTGGTGAGAGTGTGGCAAAAGCACTAGAAGAATTAAAAGAATATATGAAGCCATGTAAATACTGTGGAGAGGAGTTATTAGCATCTCCAAATAAGGAGATAAGTGAGTTTGGTGTATACCATAAAACAAACTATGGATGTTACTATCAGAGCTATTGCAAAGAGTGTCAAAGGGAAGTTGTGAAGCTGAAAAGTTCCAACAAACATACTAATACAGAACAAATAAAAGAACATATGAAAGAGAAAAGAAAAATAGATAGAGCCAACAAAGAATGGAGCATCTATAATATAACTATTGACTTAACAAGTATAGAGGAGAGGTTAGAAAAAAGATTTTCTAGATGGCACGAAAGATATTTTTACAGAGGAGTAACTAAGAGAGAACCGCAGAAACGTTGGAATGAACATTTATACGACTTAAAAAAAGGGAAGCATTGTAACGAGGTAATGCAAGCTGTACATGATAAAATTAGGGAAGTATATCAGGAATTAAATGACAAAGAGTTCCAAGATGTTTGGGAAAATGCTATACTAAAATTTGAGGTAGTAAAAACTTTAGATAATAATATGAGTGAATATGAAGCTCACAAGCATGAAGCTTTTGAAATCAAAGCATTAGAACATGAATTATTTTATAATATTAAAGAGAGCTATAAGTTGGCACGACTAAATGGACACTCGGAAAAAGATATCAGTTATCTAAAAGATGATATGATAATTAATCTAGAACACTGTAGTAGTACTACAAGAGCTTTAAATGAGCACAAAAAAACAACTCAAAGTTTGGACGCAGAGAGTTGTTCTTAGAAAAAAATCTATATGCAACACACTACAAATACACTAAATTGAAATTTAGTAAGGGATTGCAGTCCCTATTATGTAGTATATTATTTTACTATTATTATAGTTAAACATTAAATGTTTTATACCTTTAATGTTATAAACTATTGTCAACTAATTTTGATTACTTTTTTATTATACATATACTAAAAAGTAAAGTCAATATGGTTAATAGTCATAGTGTGTTGCTGAAACTAAAATAGGAGCGAGTAACAGCAATGAAAATAGAAAACTTAAAAGTCGGAATGACTATAAAAAATTATAAAGCACTTTGTGAGATGCTAGATGTAGATGCTAAAAAAAGTGGTAGTAGCTCACATAAGGCACAAGTAAAAGAATTTGAAAGATATTTTAAATTCCATACTTATGGACATA
>CAMTIM010000068.1 GCA_947072565.1 uncultured Peptostreptococcaceae bacterium
TAGATTCAAAGAATTACATAAATATATTAGATAATATATTTATTATTAAAAGAATAGTTAATCCTCAGGACAAAACTATTATAGATTTTAATAGCGATTTACGTGAAGCATCAAGCCATACCTGTTTTGATTTTTGGGAGAGAGGTGAGTCATGTCCTAACTGCATTTCTATGAGAGCTTTAAATGAAAATGCTTCTTTCTCAAAAGTAGAAAATATCGATGATAAACTTTATATGGTTATTGCTGCACCTATTCAAATAAATAACGATAAATACGTTGTGGAACTATTAAGAGATATTACCGATGACACATCATCATCTTTATACATGGATAAAACATCTCAAGACCTGCAAGATGAAATATATAAATTAAATCAATTAGCAATAAAAGATCCTCTTACAAATACATTTAATCGAAGATATTTAAATGAACAACTTCCATGTAACCTAAATAAATTTAATAATTGTAAATTCTCTTTAGCGCTTATTATGGTAGATTTAGATAAATTTAAAGATATAAATGATTCATTCGGACATCTTTGTGGGGATTATATACTAAAAGAAGTTTCATTTATACTAAATTCTTATGTTAAAAATTATAATGGATGGATTTGCCGATATGGAGGAGATGAATTTATTATGTATATCGAAAATATATCTAAAGAACAATCCTACATTATTGCTGATAATTTGAGAGAAGAAATTAACAACTACAAATTTATATATAATAGCACTCCTATACATACTACATGTAGCTTTGGAGTTTGCTTTTTAGATGAAAAAAATATTGATTTTAATGATGTGATAAATAATGCTGATATGAAATTATTAGAGGCAAAGAAAACTAGAAATACAGTTATTTAATAAAAAAACTCTATTTTTCAAATAGAGTTTTTTTATTTCAATTTATTTTTCATCAAAGTCTACGTGTATTTTACCTTGTGCAGTATTAATGTCTATATATGATAAATTAAAATTATCATCCATTACATCAATTTGGTATTCAAAGAAAACATCATCTTCTTTCTTTGACATAAATATATAGCTTCCATTTTCCTTTTCTTCTATTTCATCACTAATCTCTTCATATATTTCTTGACCACTTACAGGTCCATTATAACCTGCAGCTACTATTTTTTCTTCTATAAATTTATATAATTCTTCCATAATTTTACCTTCTTTCATATCATTGATAAAATATAGTTTATTATTAATTCATCAATGTTGTCAACTATTTTTAATACTTAATTAATATAATTTTCAATAAAAAAACTCTTAGATAAAATATCTAAGAGTTTAACTGGTGATCCATCCGCGACTCGAACGCGGGACACCCTGATTAAAAGTCAGGTGCTCTACCGACTGAGCTAATAGATCTCATTAAGTTGTTTTTCTTAACCTCTTTGCTACAAATATAATTATATTATATATTTGATTTTTCGTCAATACTTTTTTTACTTTTTTTTCATTAAAAGCCTTAATTTTTCAAATAAGGCTTTTATTTACTTTAGTAATTTTATATATTTTATCTAGATTTTTATTTCAATTTGACCTAATGATTTTTCTCTGCCATCATTTCCAACTCTAGTCATTATATATATTTCATAAAAATCCCCTTGTACTTTAATATTGTTATTTTTAATATAATCTATAATTTTTTTGTAATATTTATAAGCATTAATGTATTGATCATCAAAATACAAAGTTATATAATCTCCTTTTGGTAAAACAATAACTTTATTTTCTTCATAGTCTATTTCTTCCTCTAGATGGATCATAACATTCTTATAAATTACATCTTTAATATTATTTGCATTTTTATTAATATTATTTATATCATCATAAGATGTAGTAAAAACAATTTCAGCATTAGAGTCTCCATAAGTTTTCTCAATTTCTAACAGCAACTCTCTTAAATTTAATTCAAACTCATCAGTATATCTAGATGTATATTCATATTTTAAAAATTTTCTTTCTTCGTTATGTTTTATAAATACTTCGTTAATTCCATTTTTTAAAGATAATCTTATTTTATCTTCAAGAGAATTAATCTTGTATTTTATACTTTCTAATTCTTTTATTTTATCGTCTACAAGTCTTCTTTGGTTGCTTAGTGTATCTAATATAGACTCTAGCGACGTATAGTTTTTAATTACTTCCTTAATCTCCTCTAGTGCTAATCCCATAGACTTACATTGTTTTATTAAGTCCATTGTCAAAAAATCTCTTGTAGAATAATATCTATACCCAGTACTGCTATTAGTATAAGAAGGCTTTAGTAAATCCATTTTGTCATAATGTCTTAGTGTTTGTACCGAAATATTATGTAGTTTTGACATTTGCCCAATAGAAAAATGATTTTCCATACTCTTCACCTCTATTATAATTTTTAAAATTTAAAAGCTATGTTCAAGTTAACTTAAACATAGCTTTTACTTATTTTTATTATATTATATATTTACTGCTTCTTGAAGAGTATCTTTTTCTTGTTCATCTACAGATTTATCTGTATATGATTTTATATTAGCTATTAATGCCATAACAACAAATGTTATACTCTCTGATGTTAATACACTAAACCATATACCATTCATACCAAATAAGTTAGGTAATACCATTAAACATATTGGTAAAAATAACATTGATCTAAAGAAACAAATTAAATTTGAAAACTTAGGTATTTCTATAGCTTGGAAGTAAACTAAAGTGTTTAAGTTTATCCCTCCAACTATATAAGCTAAACAAGATATTTTTATACCTGTATATCCTAATTCTACTATCTTAGGATCATTTGTAAATATTCCTACTATTTGCTTTCCAAATACAAAACAAATTAGAGCTGCTGAAATACTTACTATAAGTGATGCTTTGCAAGTTATATTATAAAACTTAAGCATTGTTTGTTTATCTTTTTTACCAAAATTATAACTTATAAGTGGTTGTGCTCCAAATGTTAATCCTAATAATACCATATAAATATTTGTAGTTATATAGTTTATTATACTATATGTTGAGATTCCAATTTCTCCTACATATCTTACTAAAGCTATATTATGAAGTAATACTATAACTGAAAAACTTGCTTGTGCAAAGAATGATGGGAACCCTATTGCTAAGAAATTCTTTATAGTTGCCATATCTAAACTTACACTTCCAAAACTTAAATTTCCTTTTTTTCTTAAAAAATGAGGAAGTAATATACTTACTGTAACTATTTGACCAAGTCCAGTTGCTATAGCTGCACCTTTTATACCAAGTCCAAATATAAATATAAATACATAATCTAGTCCTATATTAGTTATAGCTCCTGCTATTGTTGATATCATGGCTAACTTAGGTTTATTATCATTTCTTACAAAACTATTTAATACTATTCCAACTAAATTAGGAATACAAAATATTGCATAATATCTAAGATAATCTACTGATAAAGGCTTAAGATTGTCTGTTGCCCCTAACATTTTTACTATTGGCTCTGTAAATACTATACATACTACACTTGTAATAGCACTCACTATTAAAAGTAACTTAAATACTTGTCTAAAAATATTTACTGCCTTATCAGTATCCCCAGCCCCTACATTTTTAGAAACTAACGCTCCTCCTCCAACTGCAAGCATATTTGCTATACCAAATAATACTACAGTAAAAGGTAATACTATATTTATTGCGGCTAAGGCGCTATCTCCTACACCTTGTCCTACAAATATTCCATCTATAACTGTGTATAATGAAGATATAAACATTGCTAAAGCAGATGGAACAGCATATTTTAAAAATTGATTTACCATATTTTTCACCTCTTATTAAATTTTCCTACTGACCTATTATAAACTCTATGGTAAGTATAGAGTCAACATTTAATTATAAAATATTAAATTCACATAAAATTTAATTTTTATTTTAATAAAAAAAATGAACCCTTCAATAGAGTTCACTTTTAATGTGTAAATTTTTTTAATTTAAGCAAGTTCGATTACTATAGCGTCATCTTTTAAATCCCAGTCTATAGTCTTATATTCATTATAAAGTAATCCTGTATCTAATTTTATAAACAGTCTTACTTTTAAATCTTTGTGCTTGTTGAAAAATTTAGCTCTATATTCTTCACTATCTAAGCAAACAAGCGCTTTATTGTTTTTCCATTGTACAAGATTTACTAATTCTTTTTTACTGTTTTTCTTTTCTTCACTTATGATTAACATGATTTCGTTATCTATAACCTTGTACCACTTAGAATATTTTTTAACTCCGACTATATTTTCTTTGCTTATACCTCTATTTAATACCTTCATAAAATTAACACACACCTTTGTTTTTTTTATCTCTATTTAACTCACTACTTTAATTTTAATATAAAACGGAGATAAAAACAAATAAAATCAAAATTTATTTATTTTATTTGCTTTTACTATATACTTTATGTCT
>CAMTIM010000069.1 GCA_947072565.1 uncultured Peptostreptococcaceae bacterium
TTAAAGCTCTTACTGTCCAAATCTTTAATATGTTCTTATCCATATTTATATTCTATTATAAATTCAATCATTTCTTTGTTTATTTCATATAAACAATTATTATAAATATATTCAATCATCTCACTATCATAAGCTTCGACGGGATTACTTCTATATAATTTTTTAAATTTAGTACACAATCTAGTTAATAATTTTTTTATTTTATCTTTATCATCTATATCCTTTACTAATTCAAAGAAGTCTATTCTTCTTGATATAATCTCAGTTAATATATTTTCTTCATCTATCTTTACTATCTCTTCTATAGATAAACTGGTAATTAAATGAATTAGTAATTTATCTTTAATTGCTTGTTCATAATTTGATTCAGTTTCAATATATCTCCATATACCTGTCCATACTTTAGCAATATCTGATAACAGTTCATATCCTAATTTTTTAGATGATATAAATAAATTTATAAATTCTTTACTTTCTTTGCTTTCATCACTTAATTTATTTAATACTGCACTATAATGTGCTTTATAAGTATCTTTATTTAAAATCATAAATTCTATTAAGTTATAATTTAGAATAGATACTGTTTTACAATCATTCGCAGATATACTGTTTATAACTTTAGATGGATTATTTACAGTATATTCGTACTTAGCTTCAAATTGACCTTGAACCATTTTTATAAAATCCACATCATTTTTAGTCAAACTTCCACTCTTTAACTGAACTATATATGAATCATACATTTCATCTATATAACCATTTTTAACTAAATATATTAAAAGATTTTTTATCCTTGCCTTTTCATTAATAATGACATTATCTACACCAAATTCTTGTATTAATTCCTGTATTCTATATGTATGTATTACATTAATCTTTTTCTTTAAATTACTTAGCTTCATTTTTAATTTATTTATTTCTTTATCTTCTTTTAACTTTATTAATTTTTCTCTATTATAGTAGCTATCTTCGTTGTCATAATTTAACATTATGCGTATATCTTTATTAAAACTACTTGTATATCCGTTATATTGTAATCTATGGTTATTTATAGAAGTTTCTTCATTAAATATACGATCTATAAGAGAATCATAATCATATCTTTCTCCATTGATAGACAATTCACTATTTATTTGTTTAAATATAACTTCTAAGTAAATTATCCTTAACTCATGTATATCGTTTATTGTTTCTTTTTTTATTTCTTCAATTTTATTTTCAATTTTTATACATTCTTCTTTAATATCTCTTATCACACTATTTATTAAAGTTTGCTTTTTATCAAAATTAAATATATCTGCAAGCATCCCTTTATTAAATTGAAGTTCAGCAAAATCTTTGGGATATATATTTTTATATACTATAATTGCAAATAACTTGTCTTGTTCTGCATTTTCTAATATTTTTTTATAGATCTTAAATTCATTACATATATTTGTAACTAATCTAACATCCTCAATATATAAACTTACATCATCTATTATTTTATTTAATTTAGTAGCTTGCTCTGACTTATCGAGTTTTAGCTTTTCTTTCATTTTTTCAGCTGAATTAGATGAATTCATAATCGGTACTACAGGTATTATAAAATCAAAGAATTTTGTCCTATCTTTATATTCTTCAAATATTTCATCTTTAATTGCATATATAAATGTTATCTTTCTTCCTATTTGCTGTGAATTATTAATAAGCTCATTTAACTCTCTAAGCTTTATAAATATATCTATATTATCAAATCTATCTAGATCCTCGAATATAACAACATCATAGTTAGTCACTTCAAAAAAATATATTATTTCATCTATATTTTTATTAAATATAAATTCTTTGTCATCAAATTTAGACATTTCCATATTCTTAAATTGTATATTATTAAGCCTTAAATTAGATTTAACATACTTTATAATATTTATTAAAAACACTAAAGATATTACTATAAATATTACAAAAACTATGGTAATTTGAAATCCATTGACATTAATAAAATCATTCTTTTTAACAGCTAAAATATCTTTTATTTTACTTGGTTTATGTAAGAAAATACCTGTAAATAATAATAATGCTATTCCAGCTATTATTGACAATATCTTTGCATTAGTTAGTTTTTTTATTCGTCTATACCTAGAGTATGGTATTTTATTCTGTTTAACTTTATAAAACATTTGCTTTAATATGTTACTTTCTAACTCTGATAAAATATCTGTTTGGGTAACGTTGTCTCCATCTACTTTATTGCTTTCATTACCTTCTTTTTTTGTGAAATTAGCTAACGATATACTTAGATAATTATATAATGGTCTTTTATGTATATATGTTTTTAATATACTACTTTTACCTATTCCATAAGGCCCTGATAAAGCAATATTTTTTATATCTTCATCAAATAATCCGTGATCTATTTCAGTTAGGTACAAATCACTATCTATTTTTATTGGTGATAACTTTTCATACATATCTATACTTTCATTGTTTTCATATTTATTTAATAAATATAACTTTTTATCTAAGTATTTTTTAAATTTACCTATATTATCTATAGTATTTTCAATCATTTTTCTTTTAAGCTTATCTTTACTTTTTATAATAACTTTTTTTAGCTTCAAATTGCTCCTCCTTGTATTAACTTTTAATATTCCTTATACATTATACTATATTGTGGATTTATGGTAAATGTTGTAATTGCGTCTATGGAATCAAAAAACTAGGCTCAAAACTTTGCGCCTAGTTCTCAATTTATACTTTCTCCACAAATTCCCTATAAATATTTATAGGTACCTCATGTTCTAGCTTAAGCTTCACAGTTATAGGCTTATCCCCTTCAAACTCAACAGTATCACCTCTACCAATATAAACATAAGGCTCTGACTTACCATCAAGTTCCCTATACTTTCTAACAAACAGATGTAAACTTACACCTCTATCTTTATTAAAAATAATATTCTTACCTCTATCACTATCTTGCTTAGTAGCATTAGGACTTTGCCACTGGAAGTACTCCTCACTTATAAACTTGTCCTTGTAATTAATCCTCTCATCAATCCCCTCTTCCTTATGAAGATCAATAAACAAGAAATAATCATTCCCATTAACAAGTAACCCACTACCTCTAAATGAAGAATGTATCTTTCTATAATTAGATAAATACGCAGCATCTACCATACTGTACTGCTCATATAGTTTAAAGAATGGTACACCATAATACTCTTCCTTAAACTCCTTCTCATATCTAAAAATACCATAATTAATAACATCTTCAATATATCTTTTATAATCTACATTCTCTAAAATCTCCTTAAACTCATCACTCACATATAAAACATTATCTCTATAATCAACAAGCTTTAACTTACCCTTAATTTGAACAGAATCATAATAATCCTGATTTAAATACTCAAAAGCATGAACTATACTGTCATCATCTACAGACTTTATATACTTTAAAATCTCATCCTTAGCCTTGTCTAAAGTTACACTATCATGCTTTAATAAATACTTAAGTATAGCAAACTCATAAACCCTTTTTAAAGGAAGCTTGCTGCTTAACTCTTTTAAAGCACTTTCAAGATTATCATCACTTAATAACTGCTTTAGATCATTATCTTTTTCAACATTAGCTACAAATGCTAAGTAAGTCTTTTTATTATCAATAAACTTAATAGGATCAGGTGAACCTTCATACTTTATATAATCAAGTAAAAGATAAGGAACCCTTCCATTATTCATAATCTTAAACTCATTGTATTCTTCTTTTAAATACTTCATAGATCTAAAGTTTTCACTATCAATTTGTTCAAGTATTTGCTCCTTTGCTATCTCATCTATTTGTATATGAGTACATCCTGGTACATTTGCAAAGTTTGTAGCAACAGCTACCTTTAAACTGTCTTTATCATAATATCTACTACCATTTAAAGCTATAGCTATTAAGAAAGTTTTGCTGTGATTACCTATAAAATCAAGGACAGTTAAAAACTCTTTACTATCATGTTTTCTAAGCCCTCTACCAAGCTGTTGTATAAATATAATGGGTGAGTTTGTTGGCCTTAACATAAGTACAGTATTAATAGCTGGTATATCTACACCTTCATTAAATATATCAACAGTAAATACAACTTCTAAATCATCATTGTCATCTTCTAACCTTTTTATATACTCATCTCTTTTAGCTATAGAATCTCCTCCACTTAAAGCTACACTTTTGATACCTCTTTTATTAAACTCATCTGCCATATAATTAGCATGATCTATACTTACACAAAATCCTAAGCACTTTCTATATTCTCCATCATGATTATAAAAGTTCATCTTATCAATTATAAAATCAACTCTTTCATTAACCTTAAGCCTTTGAGTCAACGCCGCTATATCATCTATATCAACATCACTTAAATCAACTCCATCAATATCAGTTACACCAAAGTAATGAAAAGGTATTATAAGCTCTTCATCTAAAGCTTCATGAAGTCTAACCTCTAGTGCTACGTTGTTATCAAATAAATCAAATATATTGTTGTTATCACTTCTCTCTGGAGTCGCTGTCATACCTAGTGTGAATTTAGGTGTAAAGTAATTAAGTACGTTTAAATAAGTATTGCTAGCAGCATGGTGAGCTTCATCTATTATAATGTAATCAAAGTAATCTTTATCAAAGTCTTGTATATATTTATGCATAGTTTGTATGGTAGCAAATAGATATGGAGCTTCTTTTTCTTTTGAGTTTCCTGTAAATAATCCAGTTTTAATAGATTTATCTTTTAGAAGCTTTTCAAATGTTTCTTTTGCTTTTTTTAGTATTTCTTCTCTATGTACTAAAAATAGTAGCTTCTTAGGGTTGTATTGTTTAACATCAAAGGCTGACATATATGTTTTACCTGTTCCTGTAGCTGCTATTACTAGTGCTTTATCTTCCCCATGATTTCTAAGTCTATCTAGATTTTCTATAGCTCTTTTTTGCATGGTATTTGGTGTTATTGTTTTTAGGTTTTCAAATATAAGGTTATTACTTTTATTTATACTTTTAAGCTGTTTTATAAAAGCTTCGTATTTTTCTAAGAATTCATCATCTACGTTTTCGCTTATTTCCCAAAGGTTGTTGTACTTTTTTATTACGTCTTGGATAAATGGAGCTTCTGCTTTTGATATTATTTCAACATTCCATTCTATGTTACTTTTTAGTGCACTTTGTGTTATGTTTGATGATCCGATTATTACTTTGTAGTTATCTTCGTTTTCAAATATGTAAGCTTTTGTGTGGAATCCTATTTCTTTGTTTGTTACAAATACTTTTATGTCTATGTTGTTGAAGCTTCTTATTTTGTCTAGTGCTTTTGGGTCTGTGAAGTTTAGGTATGTTGATGTTATTATTTTACCTGGGACTCCTTTGTCTTCTAGCTCTTTTAGTGTGTCTAGTAGTAGTTGTAGTCCGCTGTAGTTTATGAAGGCTACACTGAAATAGAAGGATTTACATTCTTTTAGGCTTTTTTGTAGTTCGTTTAGTAAGTTTTGATTTTGTGTGTTTGTTATTAATTTATTTGAATTTGTCATTTGTTTCTCCTTGTTTGTATTATTGAACCCTCCTGAACGTTTTGTTCACCTTTGATTTTATATTAATTTTTAGCATTAGAAAAGCTCCCTGAAAATTTAGAGAGCTTTTAATATCTATTAAATTTGTATAATTAACTATCCTATTTATTAATCTATATATAGCTTAGCACAATACTTAATTTACAATACTCTTCAAGCTCATCTATACTTTCAAACATTTCTTCTATAAACTCAATAAATATTTTCTCCATAATATTATTATATCTTGGTTTCTTTATAAATTTCAAACTATTTTGTACACTAACATTTGCTCCTAAATCTCTCAATAAGTAGATAGTCTTATAAATTTTTTCACATATTCTTAATATTGACTGAGTGTACATTTCTCTATTTAGATGGAATCTTGCAATATGTTCTGAAATAAATTTTATACTACTTTCATCTGTACATTCTTTTCCCGGTTCAAATATATGTTTTATTAAATTGTAATCAATAGTGTATCCTTTTAGTTTATCATCAATACAATTTGGCTGAAGTATTATATAGTTTCTTGTTAAATATTCATCTAAAATTTTTCTATATTCATCACAAATCTCATTACATTTTTTTTCTAAACATTCTACTTTTACATTGATTAATTCTTCTGAAACACTATCAATCATCCTTGTTTTATATTTTTGATTACAACTAGGACATGCTATAGATAAATTATATTTACAATTCTCCAGAAAATTTTGTCCATCCACTTGCATACTTTTTTCTAATGAATGTTCAATATTAAATTCAGCTTTATCATCTGTTATTATATTTTTCCCGCAATACATACAATAGCTATCACAAGATTTCATCAAGTTTGCTAGAATTATTTTTTTATCAACGCCTGAATAATATAATGAGTTTTTTTCAGGGTAATCTACTTTAAAATTAACTGGAAACTTTAATCTCATTTATCCTCCTACTTTTTCAATTACTTTTATTCTGTCTAGAACATATTTTTGTACTATTTCCTGACGTAATGTCAATCCTTCTATTTGGTTTACTTTTTTTACTAAATCATAATCAATATTTTCACCTGATATAACTCTTTTTAATATATTGGATAAAAATATATCTGTATCATTCTTTTGTTTTCCATAGCTACTTCCACTAAATAGTTTTCTATCTATTATTTCTAAATTATCTAAATCTTTACAATCAAAAAACTCACAACTATTATCTTCAGATTTTTCAAAACCCTTATATATTTTAACTACATCTGCATTGTCTATCCCTCTTAAAGTGTAAATACTATGAGATGTTATTATAAACCTTATGTGTGAATACCTTGTTTTCAGTTGTATAAAAAATTGTGAAGCTGCTTTGTAATCTAAATTAGTGTTAAATTCATCTATTATTATAACTTTACATTTATTTTCACTAGCATGATTAACTTCCATCAATATCCTTAGTCTACATTGAATTCCAGATGATATTTTACTTAACTTATCTGGTCCAATACAAATATCTTCTACTGCATCTTGAACAAGCTCATTCGATTTTACATAAGTCATATTTATTCCTAACGTATCTTTAAATAGGTTTGCATATTTTGAATTATATTTAATCAATTCACCCAGTACAATCTCACTTCCAGAAGCAGTATAAAATACATCCCTTCTGTTAAAATTCTCGGGTTTTATTCTATATTCAACAATTTCCTCTACTTTGAACTTGTTAAATTCATCTCCTAATACTCCTTCTTTAATAGGTATAGTTCTATTCTTAGAATCTATAAAATAAATTGAGTTATTATTTAATCCTTTAATTAGATCTTTTAATAGCTTTGATTTTCCTGATGTATTCTCCCCTATAATTATCATGTCTTTATGTAATAAAAAATTTGTATCATTTACTATAGCTTGCTTCATTAATTTAGTTATGTCTTTTACATTCATATTCAAACATCCCTTGCATTAATAATATTATTTCATTGACTCTACTCTGAACATTACCCTTGCTAGATGTAGATTGAGCTATATATAACTTTACATTTTGATCATTCTTTAATTTGTCTACACATTCAAAGTACGATATATTTATATTTTCACCTAGTAAATTTAATTTTGAAAAAGCTAAAAACATAGACTCCAAAATTAATAAATTTTTACCTGTCATTTTTGTACTTTTATCGATATCATTAAACTTTTCAAAAAATAATCTTAATTTTCCCACAGCATTTTCAGCTTCTTCTATTTTATCAGAGCCATTTTCACCTAATACTCTATTAAATTTTTCTGAATAACTATCTATAATATTTGAATAAGAAAAAGTTTTATCAAATTTAATTTCAAACGCATCTATACTCTCATCATACTTAGTATAGTAGTCTAGCGCTAGAAATCTAAGCAAGTATTCAAAGTCTTTACATATTAAACTTTCAGCTCCATATATTTTTCTCCAAACAGGATTACCTTTATTTAATTCATAAATCTTATCATACAATGTGTTATTGTAATAAACACCATTCCTAATCTCTTGGCTACTCAATTCTTTTCCCGCACTATTAAGTAACTTAAAAATTTCTGAATATGCTTTATCAGATTTCTTGTCCTCACATTCAACAAAAACTACTTCTAAATCTTTTCTTCGTAGTATTCTTTTAGCTTTTTCATCAAAATTACTAAAAGTTATATCCTTTTGATACTCTCCAAGCTCTAAGTTAAAAGTTGTTTTTGATACATTATACTTACTTTCAATATCTTTATATATTAAATTTATCTTATCGTCAATACGTTTTATTTCTTTTGTAGTTGAGTCTTCTTGAGCAAATTCCTTTTTCCCTATTAAGTACTCTACTTCGTCTAGCATTCTAGATACATCTCTAAAATCTATTTTTTCTCTTCCGTTTTTACTTTTATAAAAAATACTGTTGTAGTACATGAAAACAGTAGTTATACGCTGTTGCCCATCTAATACAACATATTTTTTAGTATTATTATCATAATACAAATATAAAGGAGGTATCGGAATATTTTTTATCAAAGATAGTATTAGGTTTGATGCTTGCGCTTTTTCCCATACATATTTTCTTTGGTATTTTGGCAATATATAATCCCCACGTTTTAGAGCATTTAGTACAGATTCTATATCCATAACTTTAGTTTTATAAGATATCTTTGTATTTAAAAGATCATCAATATTAATATTTTTACCATCATTCTCTATATCATCTTCATTAAATTCATCAAAAAACATAAACATATTATCATTCTCCTTACTAATAAAAACTTAATATTAATAGTATACCATTATACTACATGTTTTTCTTTAATTTTATATTTAGATATTTCTAAATCTTATTGCTTTAGATATTTGTAGTACTCTTAATAAATCAATACATCATTTTTTATCTTCCTTTTATTGAATTTTTAAAGTTTTATAACTACAATTAAATTATCTTTATTATTGGAGGTTCTTATGTTAAAAAAAGTTTTGTCTCTTACTAATGAATTCAATATTTTTTCTTTATTAGGTATTGCTTTCGGACTTATAGGTCTTTTTAATCTAAATTCTAAATTAATACTAGTGGGTGGTTCTTTTATATATCTACCTACCGTTTATAGCTCTTTTATTAATTATAGAAGTACTAAAAAATTTACATTTTCATTTGCTATGAATCTTTTCTTCTTTTTAATTTGTACTTTCTTTACTGTTATATATACCTATAAATTTTTTATTAAATTCTAAATGCTCTACAAGTAGTAGTTTTCATATATTTTTCTACTACTTCTGGCAATTCTTCTTTTAATCTTTTAGTATCCAAACTCTTTCTCTTTTGTGTTTTCCAAGTGATCTTCCTCTCCCCAAGATATGCTATTTCATATTCTTTCATTTGCATTTGTATATATTGCTCTATAGTTTTCTTTTCACTATCTAGTTCTTTTATAAGACCACAAACATCATCATATCTATTTAATACATCCTCTTTTTCAAATAATATCAATTCTTCTTGTTTGCTATCTTTGTAAAAACTTTGAAGTACTTTTGAATAGTCACTACTTCCATCTGGTAAAGATAGTTCTCCACCTAATACGCACTGATCCCAAAACTTTTTTCCAAATCCATTATTTCATTTATGATTTCTTCATCTCTTTTTAGTTCATGTATAATTAATTTTTCATTTCCAATTAGTGCTGCTACATAACAATGAGTTGCTCCACTTACTGCCATATAGTGGTAACACTGTATTTGATAATGAATAGGTACTTCTTTTTCCCATAGCTTTTTATTGTAGCTACTAGTTACTTTACATTCTAAAAATGCTTTTTCACCTACAACTGATCTATCTATATTTGATATAGCAAATGGATATTTATCATTTCTTAAAATGCCATTTACATTTCTAAACTTTTTCCCAGTTTTTAAAGTAAATTCATTAGCTACAAAGTTTTCTAATTTATTGCCAAGTTCCATTTTATAATTGGTTTCTTTATCTACTACATTTGAGTCCTTTTTAGATAAGCTTCTTTGATTAATAAATTCCTTCCCGAAGTTATTTATAATATTATTCTCATTAGTTTTTTCTAAATAAACACTCATTGAACTTCTATACGGATTAAGCCCTAGCACACTAGCTGCATCGCTTCCTCCAATTCCACATTTTCTAGCTTCAAGCCATGATTTTTTATCTTTATCTTTTGTTTCAAATATTATATTTGCATCTAAATATTTTCTCATTAGATTCCCCCTTTAACTTTACGTTTTAGCATATTTTATTTTTTATCCAACTTTTTGGTAATTTACTAAAGAAAAAAATATCGTTAGCTTCATCAAATGTCAAATCTAAACGTTCAATTAACTTCAATATTTCGTCTACAGTAAATGGTATTTTACCATTTTCCTTAAAATTATATGTTTTAGAAGATACCCCTTTATATAAGGGAAACACTTAGAAGAGTTACATATTGCTATTATTCATCTGATCCAGAAGAACTTATAAATGCAATGGGGATTAAATTAAATTATTTACCTAATTATACTGATATAAATAAACTAAAGGGATGTTATGGCATGATTAAAGGGGAAAAAGTAATACTTATTCATCCTGATTTAGATGATATGGGGCGTCGTGAGGTATGTGCTCATGAGTTAGGTCATGCTGTACTTCACCCTACTACTAACGCTTTATTTTTAGCTACTTATACATATTTTAGATTAGGAACTTTAGAAACAGAAGCTGATACTGGAGCTAGTGAACTTTTATTATCGGATGAAATTTGTTATAAATACATAGGCAAAGAATATAATGAAATAGCATATTTAGAAAAAGTTCCTGTAAGGTATGTTGAGTTAAAGATGAATAATTTTAAGAAAAGAACGAGTAAAGTTATGAAATGTTAGGAATAATAATATTATATTAAATTTTTTTTCGCCTCAACAAAGAACATACTTTCTTTTTCGAGGTATATTTGTTCTTTAAAAAAATATCTCAAAAAATTACAAAAAGGTAGGATGGTATATTTATTTACATACTCCTACCCTTTTGTTTACATTATATTAAGAGTGTGAATTAAGTTTGTTATAATTCAAAAACCATTTCATATTGCTTCAAAATTTGTTTAAATCCTGAATTAAGTAGGAAATGCTTAAGAGAAGTACACTGACTATCTACATTAACAAGGCTAATATTATGTGAGTCTGTACTTAGTAATAGTTTTTCAAATATGCTCGTTCCAATACCTCTACCTCTATATTTTTTGTCTACTGCAATCTGTGGAATAGCTCCTGTTTTTTTATCTATGATTCCATACCCAACAATATCATCATTAACCTTTACAATAGAGTATATAAATGTATCTGATACAGCATTAATTGAGTCAATTGAATTCTGCCATGATGGTTTAAAATCCCAAAACTTTGTCAATTTTATCCAATCATTTTCAGTAATTGAATCTATATATTGAACTTCATGTATTGATGTACGAGTGAATAGCTTTTTATCTAAATTAAAACATTCAAACTCTCTTGAAACTTCAAAACCTTGTTTTTGATATAAGTGAACTGCAGATGTATTTGATTGAATTACCTCAAGCAGATATTGTTTAATTTCCATTTCTTTCATATATTGTAAAGCATTTAAAAACATATTACTTGATATTCCCTTATTTCTATATTCCTTTATGACCCCAGTGCCCACATCATAAGCGGTTAGTTTCTCATCCCATTGTCTAATTGAATTTAATAAGAATCCAACTAACATCTCATCATCAGATGCACATATTGAAGCTTCTGCAACATAACCTGTTCTTTGAAGATTTTGATATAGTGCTGAAAGAGGTATATCTATTTTCATTTCATAATCTGAAAAAGCCTCTATAAATGTACTATGTAAATTTTCAATATCTATATTTTCAAGTGTACTATAATTAATCATTAACAACCTCTCCTAATTAATAAATTATATTTTTTCTTTCATACTCTACCTCTCTAATACATTTAATATTATTTTAGCACTGTCCAATGCTCCCTGTTCTAAAAATATTTTTTCCGATAAAGTCTTTGAATTATCAACTATATTTTTATTTAGTGCATAAGCTATCCCATGTGCAAGTTTATCAGCAGTAAGATCTTTTTTATAAATAGGCTTACACCCAACACCTAAATCAAAGGCTCTGTGCGCCCATGCAAACTGATCATTTGAAAATGGTATAATAACACTTGGTACTCCTGCCCTAAACCCTGCCGCTGTAGTTCCTGAACCACCATGATGACAAACTACTGATACTCTTTCAAATAACCATGTATGAGGTATACTTCCTACTGAAATAAGATTATCTGGTAAATTATCTATTTTACCCATACCTGAAATAATTCCACGTTTACCGCATTTTATAATAGCATCTATAATAATTTTAACTATCTCATCTTTCTCATCACTATCAAACATACTACCAAAACCTATATACACAGGTTTATCACCCTTGTTTATAAAGTCTTCTAATTCCTTAGAAGGTTTGTATTCATTGTTTTCTTCTACAAACCAATATCCACTTTGATGAATATTTTCATTCCAATCTTTCGGTCTAGGAAATACATAATTACTGCATGAAACTATTGCAGGTTGTAATTTTGATACTTTCTCATAAGGATTCTTAAAGTTTATAGGCATTCTTCCAAAACGCTCTTTCCAATGCTCTTTGACAGTATTACTTGAAGCTAACCAAAGCATACTCTGTATCATCTTATAGCTTATCTTCTTATTTATATTTGTAGGTTTAGATTTGCCATACATCACTACAGATAAATACTCATTAGTCTTGTGCATAGGAAATGGTGTAGCAAGTACTGATGGTATGTTCATCTCCTGTGCTGCAAAATATCCTATAGTACATCCTGGATGATAAACAATTAAATCACTTCCTTCAAATGCATCATAGGTTTGTTTTGCTATCTGAGCACCATATTTTTTCATCTTGTTAAAAGTTAAAAGCATTTTAAGCGGGTTATCTGCTGAGCCTGCTTGTTTTAACATTTTAGGGTCTACGCCTAATGCTTTATAATCCACTTCTATTGGAATATAGTCAATTCCATAACTTTTTACAAAATCTTCAAATTGTGAAAATCCTGTTATCCTTACATCTTTACCTAATTTTTTTATTTGTTGAGCCAGCGCTATATAAGGTTGAAAGTCCCCTCTTGAACCAGAACATATTATTGTAATCATATTAAATCACTCCTCTTGTATAGTCAAACAACCTGTTGTATATTTAGATTATAAAAAATTTTATATTTATCATCAACCGACAATGTTTATATTAATGTCGGATTTATAGAGGTGTAAAGTGAAAAATAATACAGAGATTGTATCTAAAACTAAACAAAATTTAATAGATGCCTTTTGGCACTTATACTGTGAAAAAAGAATAGAAAAAATAACTATAAAAGAAATTACAGTTAAAGCTGGTTACAACCGTAGTACGTTTTATGAGTATTTTACTGATATTTATGATGTACTTGAACAAATAGAAAATTCACTCATTCCCAGTTTAGATGAGTTGCCACCTATATCTATACTAAATAAAAACAATGAAATTCCGCTAAATATGCTTTTAAAACTATATGAGCAAAATGAAAAATATTATTCAGTTTTACTTGGAGATAATGGTGATCCTGCTTTTGCAAGTAAATTAAAAAACTCTATTAAACCTCTGCTTAAGGAAGCTTTAGTTAAAGATACAAAACTTAATGATTTAGAATTTGATTTTGTTTTGGAGTATATACTATCATCTATGATTAGTATTATGAGCTATTGGTTTAAAAATGATAAGATATTACCTTCCGATAAGTTGATTTTTATTATGAAAAATATTATGGAAAATGGTATACATGGTATTTTTAATAAATAAAGTGTATAGATTATATTTATATGCTATACAATGATTAAGCTATTTATTTATATATATCTTTTCTATATAGCTAATTATATTTTTATTACCATTTTCACACTCTAATTTTTCTTTAATTCTGATTGCCCTATCTATATTTTCTTTTCTATCCATTTCATTAAATAATTTTATTAGCTTATCTACAGTAACATCTTTTTCTAATATAGGTCTTAGTGCATATCCTTGATTATACAATCTATTTGCCCAAAATGGCTGATCTACAGAAAAAGGCATAATTAATTGTGGCTTTCCTGATTTTAGTGCACTTGCCATCGTTCCTACCCCTCCATGATGCATTATCCCCTTAGCTAAAGAAAACAATAAATTGTGAGGAGCAGATGGTATTCCTAAAATGTTTTCTTCACTTTCGAAACTCATTCCGCTTATACCTGTTAATACAATAGCTCTATTCTTAGTTTTATTTAGAGCTTCAATTAAAATTTCTTTAAATCTATTAGAATTCTTAAGTGGCATACTACTAAAAGAAATAACTATTGGTGCACTTTTTTTATCTATAAAATCTATAATTTCATCACTTAATACTTCTTCTTCATTATCAAGAAAAACAAATCCTGATAAATAAACTTTGTCTATCCAGCTTTTAACCTCTGTGAATAAATACTTACTTACTGGATATATTATTGGTATTTCTTTGTTGTCTATATCATAAGTATATACTCCTATTTTTCGCTTAGGTTGCTTAAGCACTTTTTCTATAAAATCATTTATTTCCTTTATATTTGATGCTTCTGCATACTTCATTGATAAATAAGTTAATTTGTTTAATATTTTTCCAAAATTACCTTTTGATGAAACTATTAAATTAGGAAATTCTTCTATAGGATATATAAACGGTACTGGCGACATACATATACAAGGAATGTCTAAATTTAAGGCTATGTCTTGTGTACCTAAGGCTTTTGGATGATATATAATTATATCTGCATCTTTTGCACAGTTATAAAATTGTTCCATAGTATTTCTATATGCTGGATTTACATTTTCTTTTGCATACTTCATAGCTTTGATTATATGCTTTGTACCATTGTTAAAAATCTCTTGTCCTTCTTTTGTCTTAAGCAGTGCCATTAAATCTAAATCAGCTTTAGCATACTCTATCCCATTATCCTCTATAAATCCCCTAAAACTTTCCCCTGTACAAATTACCACACTATGTCCATTTTTTATAGCTTCTCTTCCTATTGCTACATATGGCTGTACATCTCCTCTTGAACCAAGAGTAAAAATTGCTATCCTCATATTTTGCTCCTTATTTATAAACACCTTGTTTTAATATATTTAATTTCATCTCTACATTTAATAATAAATTTTTCTTTATCTTTTTATATCTTTTTCAAAACATATATCTATTTTATCTTTTAAAACCTCATGCATTTTATTTAAGATCTCTAGTGATAGTTTTGTTCCTAGGTGTCTAGTTTTTGTAGTAAGTAATCTAAATCCATGTTTTTCTACTTTTTTTCTTAAAGTTATATTTTCTGTACTATAAAAAGGAGCTTTATCTCCACCAAATTTACATAATATCTTATCTACTTCATCCATATATTTTAAAGCTTTTTTATCTCCGATTATTTTTCCTAAATATCCTCCAAAGTCATTTGTGTAATTATATTTTCCTTCTGATCTACCCATCCCCCCAAAACCCATAAATTTATTGCATATGTCACAGTTTAAACAGTTTTTCAAATTAGATTTTATAGGACACACTCTATTTTCTAATGTCTTTCCTTTTTCAATAATTTTTATTCTTAAATTTTTATTTTCATGTATTAACGTATAAGCAGTAAATATTTCACTTACTCCAGCTCCAATAATAATAATATCGTACATAAAATTTTCCCTTCTTTAAGTTAATTAATTTAATTATATCATTTAATTATTGCTACATTATATATTCATAAATAGCTAATTTAAACAAATAATATATATAATTTTTAATATCATCACCCTGTTATAGAAGGTTAAACTTATTAAAGCTACAATTTATTCAAAAAAATCAAATACAATTATATATGATAGAATTTCAAGAAATGTATCTTATTTCTCTACTTTGATTGAAAAATTAAATAAATTTTATATCTATCAAAGAACAATTTGGCACTTCTACTCCAATAGGAACGGCTCTGCAATTTTAAGCATTATTGAATAAACTTATTCTTCATTTAAGGTATGGTAAATTTATTTTTAATATATCTAATAGAGTTAACATATATAACTCAAAATGGTACAAAACTCACCCAAATTTAATACTATAAACTATACAAGTAAAATCTACGGGGGTGACACCATGAAAACAATACTAGAAGTAAAAGACCTCTGCAAAAACTTCTACAACAAAGAGGGAGAAATAGAAGTCCTAAAAAATATTAGCTTTACTTTAAAAGAAGGAGAAATTCTAACGCTACTTGGACCATCAGGAAGTGGAAAATCAACTATATTAAACATACTAACAAAACTTTTACAACCTACTTCAGGTGAAGTAAATCTAAAAGGAAATATAGGATATATGTTTCAAAAGGATCATCTATTAGAGTGGCGAACTATAATGGACAACATAACTATAGGTCTTGAAATACAGAAAAAGAAAACACCTGAAAATATAACTAGAGTTGAAAATCTTTTAAAAACTTATGATCTTTGGGATTTTAGAAATATGTACCCTAAAGAACTATCTGGTGGTATGAGACAAAGAGTTGCTCTTATTCGTACCCTATCTGTTAATCCAGATATACTACTTCTTGATGAACCATTCTCTGCACTTGATTATCAGACAAGATTATTGATTTCAGATGATGTTTTT
>CAMTIM010000070.1 GCA_947072565.1 uncultured Peptostreptococcaceae bacterium
ATATAATTATATAAATCCAAATTATCTATAATTAATTGATAATACCTTTTTCTTTCATCTTCATCTTCTACATTATCATTAATGTATTGTGCTCCTATAATCAACTTATAAATATAGTTCTCCCAGTCAAATTTTTTCACAACTATATTTTTAAAATTACTATGACTCTCAGCAATTTCTGGATACTGTTCTAACAAGTAATCTCTTTTATGAACACAAAGTAGCGAATACCAAAACATTTCATCAAAATGAACATCACGATCTGTATCTAAATAATTATTTGATATTATTTCAAAAGCTTCATGAAATAGCTTATTTTTTGTATCTTCATTACCTTTAGCTATGTATACAGGAAAACTTGGTGCTTCTTTAATAAACGCTATATTTCCCGTAAAATATTCTTCTTTATTTTTTATATTATCATTAAGAAAATCATTATAAAATTCTTCTTTATTTATATAATTTTTCTTAAGTAGCCTAACTTCCATTACTTATATAACCCCCTTACTGCTGCTGTATATTTTTCTATTACTCTATCTGATATTAAATGAATAACTTCATCCATATTTTCCATACTAACATCTTTTATAGCCTTTGCTTTCATTAGATTATATAGCTTTAAATCTAGACCATCTTCTGGTACATCTATATCATCTAAGTATACTACTTCACCATCTTCACTATTTGTGTGAATGAATTTAAATATAGCTTTTTGCAGTCCCATATAAATATATGGATTGTTTAAAGTTCCACTTATATGTGAATCATTAAATTGTAGTTCTTCATTCTTATAATTAATTACTATTGTTTCGCTATTTAATTCTATCTTTATATCAGATTTTAAGCTTGAGTCTACTTTCTTTTCAAATAGATCCAATGGCTTTGATTGACTTCCATCAAATGTAACTACATTAGAAAATCCTAATACAGAGTTTTTAGGTACTACTATTTCATTTTTAAATTCATTATAAAAAGAATTTAAGTCCAGGTTTTGTTCAAAATTAATTTCTTCTTTTGACTGTATTAATAATTGTAATACTGTTCTTTTACTTAGCGATATTCTAGACTTAGGGATATCTATATATTTTTGACCTAAATTTATCTCAAAGAATTTATTATCTTTTGATTGTATTACTAATACTAACTTTGCATCATTTTTTCTAAGTAAATCTAAAATAAAATCTGAGTCAATGTCACAATTTATTTCAAATTTATAGCCTTTTGTATTTTCATGTAAATCTATATCTAGTATAAAATTACTACTATCATAACTATTAGAGGTATTTGTTAGTATTGGATAAGGGAAGTTTGCATCTTTTTTATATATCATCTTATACCTCCACATAGTATACAAATTTTAAAGCTCTATTGTATGATTCCTTTAGCTTCAATTGAATTTGTACTATACCTTTTTGTATTTTAATATCTTTTATTGAGTTCTTTGAAACTGTTAACGTATTCTTATTGGACATATCTGTTGCACTACTATAATTATCATTCATATTAAATTCATTGGCATATTCTTTGCCCATACCATCAACTATAGATAGTGCTAAGTTACATTTACTAGCCTTTTTTATATCAGGACTTTGAGATAAGTCAAATTTAATATATTCTTTATCTCCAACTATCAATCTTTCTACAATTTCTGGATGAATGCTATAGCTTTCTAATTCTTTTTCGCTATCACCTTTTGTTTTTACTTTTCTAACTCTTGGTGGATCTGTAGGATCTTGTTTTTTCTTTGGATATTTGTTAGTTTTTTCTTTTTTCTTTCTTACTTCTGGATTTACTTTTACTACTGTTGTTTCCTTATCTCCCTTACTCAATTTTATTGTAGGAGTAGATTTTGATAGATCTTTTTTAAATTGATTTTCTACTATATATAATAGATCTGATGTATTCATAGCTCCATCAGTAGGATTATTCTTTTTAACTGCTTCTTCTATTTCTTTTGTTATAGCTTTTACTAAGTTACTTATAAATCTTTTTGCATTACTTTGTAATTTTTGATCTTTTATATGTTCGTAAGAAAGCTCTGTATGAGATTCATTTTCTAATGATTTTAAAAACTCATCTTCTATTATTGATTGTGGTATCATTACAGCATTATATGGCTTCCTTACATTATTTTTTATTTTTTTATCTTCTATTTTCATACCTATTGTTCTAATAATACCAACACGCCCACTAGGTATTGAATCATCATACTTGAAATATAGTTTAAAGTTATAATTAACTTTATCCTTATCTTGTATAGTTATTGTCTTTACATCTATATTTTCATAAGTATCAAAGTATAGTGGTGTAAATATATCCTTAGTTTCACTTAGATCTTGAGTGTAGTAGTTGCTATCTTTGATATATTTTTTTATTGTTTTACTATTGATTTCTTTATCATTTATAATTACTTCTAGCTTTTCTTCAATTATTGCTATGAAGAAACTATCACACACACTTCTTAATATTTCTCTTTCGTCATTGAATTGATCTCTTAAATAAGGAATTATTATTTTTAATCCTCTTGTATCTTTTCTAAACACCTTATGAAAATTATTTTTGTATGGATGAAATTTAGTTTTATATTCTTCTATGGATCTCTCATCAGTAAAATATCCTGTTGAACGATAAAATCTATCCTCATATTTATGTTCAATTAATTGAACTGTACCTCCAAGGTGTTGATTTCCTTCTTCATCACAGTTTGCAAAGTACATCATATATAATTCTGATGCAGCATTAGATGCTATTTTACCTATACCATGCGATCCACCTCTTGATTTTTCAACGCTTTGATCCTCTTCTTCTGTGTGAACGCCCTTATTGTAGGCATAGATACTCCATGTATCGCCTTTATTGTCGCTTTGACCGTTAACTGCACCTTTAAGACCTTTCGTGTTGCTATCTTCAAATGATATGTAATTTATTTCGTCTACATCCATTTTATTTTTCATATGTTGTATTGTTTCTTTTGTGTAACTGTTACGTCCTTCAAGAGCGTTTACTCTTTTTTTAATTTCACTAAGCCCAGGTATATATTCTTTTTCAACTTTACCTGTGTTTATTGTTACTATAACGGGTTTTGTACTACCAGGTAAGTTTCCATCTAGAGAATTTTGTATATTTTCTCTTACTAGCCCTGATATTCCATGGTTATAAAACCTTTCCAAAACCTTGTTGAATGTAGATTCTTCTATATAATCAATTGGTCTAAATTTCCATAAATTACTCATTACTTCTCCTCTTAAATATTAATACTCTTTTATTTTTTCTTTTGCTTCTTCTAGTTTTAGTTTTAGTACAAATTCTATTGTTTTATTTACTTCTTTGTAAAAATCTTCTCTAAACGTCTTTGTATCAATAACAACATCATCTATAGTATTATTTTTTTGAATTCTTTTTACGTATTCTTCATACTCAACATCTCTTAGCTTTTGATGAACACTATCCAATTTATCTAATGAGAAATTTTCTTTTAATATATTGTAGTCTGCTTTATCTCCTGCCCACTTGTCTAAGGTTTCTTTGTACTCCTTTTTTTGGGATACTTCTTTTGCAAATTTTATTCCTTCCTCGTATGGTTCAGCTGCTTTTATTTCCATATTTAAATTAGGAGATAGCTCCCAAAGATCTATTTCTAATTCATCTATTATTTTTGTAAGTATTTCTAGGTTTGGTTCTCTTTGCCCTTGCTCATATTTTGCAATGGCATGTTTTGTTACACCTATTTTATTTGCTAGATCATTTTGTGTTAATTTTTTTCTTTTTCTAGCTTCTTTTACCTTTATCCCTATGTTTTGCATTTTATCACCCTATATAATAATAACCCATATTGTACCATTTTTCCAATATTTTCTTCAAACAAACCCACTTTGTATTTCAATTGATTATTGAACTTAATTGATATTAAATACAATAAAAATGGCTATGACATTTTGCCATAGCCTACATATATGAGTATAATCTTAATACGGTGAACTACACACTTAGCTAAAGACTAAGTGGCTTCTTGGTCAATATGTCTAACGACACAAGTTTCTCCAAGCTATCAAGGTCACACCGACCTCTATATAATACCAATAGTTTATGCTATCAGCTTTTCTAAGTTCTTACTAGCATTTATATCCCTGTCGTGGTGTGAGTTACACTCTGGACAAGTCCATTCTCTTAGTCCTAAGTTTTTCACATCACTATTTTTATATCCACATTCTGAGCATAGTTGAGAACTTGCGTAGTTTGATGGAGCAATAACTATTTCTCTACCATACCATTTGGCTTTATATTCTAATAGAGTTCTAAATTCATACCAAGATGCCTCACTTATAGCTTTCGCTAATTTGTGGTTCTTTTGCATATTACTTATTCTCAAATCTTCAATAGCTATAGATTGATTTTCTCGTATTAGCTTAATTGATAATTTGTGTAAGAAATCTGCTCTTTGGTCTTTTATTTTTTGATGTAATTTAGCAACTTTAATTCTAGCTTTATACCTATTATTACTGCCTTTTTTCTTTCGTGATAAGTCTTTCTGTAACTTAGCTAATCTTTTTTCAGACTTTCTAAGATGTTTAGGATTAGCCATTCTAAATCCGTCTGAACATATTGCAAACTCCTTCAAACCAACATCCACACCGACTTTTTTATCTACCAAAGGTAATGTTTTTATTTCAGTTTCTACCAATATAGATATATAATATCTCCCACTTGGAGTTTTAGATATTGTACAAGATTTTATAGTTCCTTCAAATTGTCTATGTTGTTTTATTTTTATCTTACTTTTTAATTTAGGAACTTTGATATATCCATTCTCAATATATACAGTGCCTTTTTGATTATTAGTTGTGTAACTATGATGATTATTTTTCTTAGATTTGAACTTAGGAAATCCTACTGATTTATCTCTAAAAAAGTTTTTATATGCTTTATCTAAATTCATTTGCTCATTAGCTAATGCTAAACTATCAACTTCTTTTAGAAACTCAAACTCTTTTTTATACTGTGCAGGTGTAGGGTATTTCATTTGTTTTATATCTAAATCTTTATTTTCATCATAAGATTTTATCCTATCAGCTAACATTAGATTATAAATAAGTCTGCTACATCCAAATGTTTTAGCTAAATATATGGATTATTCTTCGTTTGGATATATTCTGTATTTATAAGCCTTTAACATACATTATACTCCTTTCTATCCTTAATTTTGGATATACTTTTTCAAAGTTTGAGAACTAACCTCGCCTATTGTAGAAACAAAATAACCGTCTGTAAAAAATGTTTTTTCTTTCCAAAAGTGTTTTCTTAGTTTGTCCCAAAATTCTTTCCATAGTCTAATAGTTGTTTGTTGTGTCAAAACTCTAACTATCATTAATGTAGAAACTTTAGGTTCACTTTCAATCATTAGGTGTATATGTTCTTTATCAACTTCAATTTCTAATATTTTGAAATCATACTTATTAGAAATATCAATCATAGTTGCTTTCACATACTCACCATATTGTAACATAAGATGCTTTTTGTATTTGCAAACTAGAATTATATGATATCTCAATAAGAACTTACTGTGGTTTTTGCTTTGATACATTTTCGTATCACCTCTAAACCCAGAGTATCGTAAGATGATACCACTTGCAATAAGTTTATCTATGATTTATAATATTTTTCGGATGTAACTATTCTAAAAAATCATACAGGAATAGGTTATGCAATAGATACATAACTTTATAACAAACTAAAAAAACTTTCAGATACAACAATAATACCAATATCTAAGTTATTGGATGAAGCAATAGAAAACTTATTATCTAAGCATAATCAAAAGTAGCCTATCGGCAAGGCTTACATTCGCTAGGCTAAACACCTAGTGGATTTACGCCTTAATACGTTAAATACAAATATTTACCTAAATAATCCTCTGATGATACATTTAACTTCATTGCTCTAGCTCCATAACTTGCGTATCCCTTGTATGGTAAATGGCATATATTAACCAAATCGTCCCAATAATATATATCTAACCTATACTTTCTTCTAAATTTCTTAATTTTATCGCTTTGGCTACTCTTATCAAACACATGAAATGGCACACCTTTAATTTCAATATACTTATCTTCATTTATCAAATAGAAATCAGGTGTATATCTTTTTCCATTGTCCAATTTAAAGCACTTTGGCTCATATTCAAACTCTATATTATTTAAAATCAAATAATTTGCATATATAACCTCGTATCCAGATCTACAATAAACTATTTCATCATTCTTTATGAAATACCAGTTTTTATTTCTGTTATTCTTAAATTTAACTAATATATCCTCGCTCATTCTTTTACTACTCATTTCTTTTGCATAACATCCACAAGATGGAGTTTCTATTTTTAATAAATTCGAATATTTTCTTTCAACTATATTTCCACATTCGCACTCACATACCATGTTATATACGTTTACATGTTTATCTTTTTTTATGTCTATAATTGTTAGCTTACCATGTTTTTCTCCGACTTTTTTATATGCTTCTTTTTGATTTTGTTCCTTGTATTCACCAAAGTCCTTATAACATCCACAACTTCTAGTATCTCCACAATTTAAATATCTAGCTTTTACTTTTGTGAAGTTTCCACAATCACATTGGCAAAGGTATACTCTTCTTCTGTCTGATGAATTTTCTAGACGTTTAATTACTTTTAATTTTTCAAATTGTTTACCCACTAAATCTTCATATTCTTTTTTAGTTGATAAATTGTGTTCATTTAATAGTCTAGCTAATGTAGATTTTGATACGTTTAAAATTTTTGTCATCTCTGCTCTTGTGCATCCTTTTTCTATCATATCTATAAATACATTTTTGCCTATTTTTATTCTTGGTCGCATAATCTCATGCTCCTTTTCATCAAGTTATTCATAGGTGATTCATAAGTGATTTATAGTTATGTTTTGTATAAGTCTCTTTTTAATAAGTGGTAATTTTTTCATCGGATTGGATATAATACATTTGAGGTGATTGTATGATAAATAAAGATGTAAATATTAGAACTACATTGACTATACCAAAGGATCTAAAGTCTCAATTAGAGCTTTTGGCTAAAGAAGATAATAGAAGTGTTAATAATATGATAATTAATATTTTAGATAAGTATATAAAAAGTGATATATGTACACATCAAAAGATGGAGTAGATTTTTCTACTCCATTGCAACAAAATATATTGTATTCCAACCATTGTATAATGTTTTGACACAGTTTTTTGATTATTTTACGATTTATCAAAGTAAATAGTTTATATATTTACTTTAATAACATTATTACTAATATGTTCTAAAAATTTATTGAAATCGTCCCCTGATATATTAAATGTTTCTGTATTTATAGCGGGATGGAAATTAAGATTTTCACCATCTAACAACTCACTATCTATCAATAACTCCACCTTGCTGTTTACATCATTTATAATGCTAAATGGATTTACACTTCCAGGTGTTACCTTTAACAATTCATACAGCTTATCAGGTGTATCAAATGAAAGTCTAGTACTTCCTATCTGTGCTTTTACGTCCTTTAAGTTTACTGCTTTATCGTGTTTTGCTACTAGGAGATAGTTTGTGCTTTTGTTTGAGTTTTTTAGAAACAAGTTTTTACAGTGATAGCCTGGCATATCTTTAGTTACATCGTAGAATTCTTCTGCTGTAAATACTTCTTTATGTTTTAATGTTTTGTATTTTATATTTAGTTCATCTAGTTTTGTGTATATATCTTTTTTCATTTATGTTACCCCCGTCTAAACATTTTGTTTACATATCATTTTATATTAATTTCAAGAATTATAAAAGCCCCCTTATCTTAGTCACAATAATCACCACTAGCGATTTATGTTTCTACTATAAGAGGGTTTTAGTATAAATTATATAGTTTTAAGCAACTTTACTTGCGTCTTCTTTATTTTTCTTATTAGAACTTATACTTACACCTATTAGTACTGCTAATATACCAACAAGTACAGCTGTAAGACCCATTCCACCTACAAATTCTTGTACCTTACCTAGGAATATACCAGCTACACCAAAATCTCCATCTGAGAATGTTGAGTTTGCTATACCTAAGTTACCAAGTACAGGAAGCAATGCTACTGGTAATAATGATATTATTATACCATTTAAAAATGATCCTATTATCGCTCCTCTTCTACCACCAGTTGAGTTTGCAAATACTGCTGATGTAGCTCCTGTGAAGAAGTGAGGTACGACACCTGGTATTATTATAGTAAGTCCCATAACTCCAAGTGCTAACATTGAAACTATACCACCAACAAATGAACTTATAAATCCTATTAAAACTGCATTTGGAGCATAAGGAAATGCTATTGGACAGTCTAGTGCTGGTTTTGAATTAGGTACTAACTTTGTAGCTATACCTTTAAATGCAGGTACTATTTCATTTAAAACTAATCTAACACCATTTTGTATTAATATAAATCCTGCCGCAAATGTTAAGGCTTGTATCATTGAGTATACTATAAAGTTTTTACCATCAGATAAATTAGTTTCTATAAATTTACTACCTGCAACTAATGCTACTACTATATATAAAGTTAACATAGTTATAGATATTGATACTGCTGAGTCTCTTAAGAAACTTAAAGACTTTGGAACTTTCATTTCTTCAGTAGATTTAGATCCTTTACCTACTAATTTTCCAACTACTGCTGCAAATGCATATCCTATTGATGAGAAATGACCAAGTGCTACTGCATCACTTTTAGTTATTCCCTTCATAAAAGGCTGACATATTGCAGGAGATAATACCATTATAAGTCCTAATGCAAGAGAGCCTGTAAATATTAAATGAACTCCACTCATTCCACCTGAAACTAATATAACAGCTATCATACATGCCATAAATAAAGTATGATGTCCAGTTAAGAATATATACTTAAACTTAGTTACTCTTGCTATAAATATGTTAAATACCATACCGAAAGTCATTATAAGTGCTGTTGTTGTACCAAACTCATCCATAGCCATAGCAACTACAGCTTCATTGTTAGGTATAACACCTTTTACATTAAATCCATATTCAAACATCTTACCAAAAGGCTCTAATGCCCCAACTATAATTCCTGCTGCAGCTGAGATTACAACAAATCCAACCATAGCTTTAAGTGTACCTTTTATTATATCCTCTATAGGTTTCTTTTGAAGTAACAATCCTATCAAAACCATAATTCCTATTAAAACTGCAGGTTCAGACACAAAGTCTACGATTACTTTTAAAATTCCATTCATTTTTTAATCTCCCATCTATGTTTTATAATAAGTTATTAATTTTCATTTATTAGCAACCTAATTTTTCTTGCAACTTAACTTTTAACTCTTCTTTATCAAATAAAGCATCTAATATTATTAAGTTTGGTAAGTGAGAAGCACTATCTTCTAAATCTCTAGCTGTTATAAATATATCTGCTTGATCTGCTGTTGCATCAGCTAATGAACTATGAGTCACTTCACATCCGCTTATTCCTAATTCATTTAATACTTCATTTGCATTCATTTCTACCATAAAACTTGATCCTAATCCTGATCCACAAACTGCCATTATTCTTTTCATATTACATTACCTCCATGATTTCTTTTTCATTATTTGAATTTAATATTTTATTTAATTTATTCTCATCCATACAAACACCAGCTACACTTTGCATTAATTTAAGATGTGAAGTACTATCTGTTGCACTTAATGTCATGAATAATCTTACTTCTTTTCCTAAAAAATCAACTGGCTCATTTAATTTAAGTACACATAGTTCTGTTTTTATAGCTCCATCTTCTGGTCTTGCATGTGGCATTGCTATTTTAGGTGCTATGCAAAAGTATGGTCCAAATTCTTCTATTTTGTTCATTATCGCATCAAAGTAAGATTTTTTTATGTATCCCTTTTCTTCTAAGCTATCACATGATATTTTTATAGCTTCTTTATAATCTTTAACTCTGTCTTTAACTTTAACTATCATTGCTTTCCCCCGTTATTTGACTTTATGAATGTTTTTTTATTATATCTAGCACTACTTTTTTATCTGTAGCATTTATTATATTTTCTATATTCTCTTTTTTTGATAAAATCTGATTTAATGATGCAAGTGCATTTAAATGGGATTGCTTATCCTTTGGTGCTAGGGTTATAAATAATCTAGCTTTATGTCTTTCATTTTGAGAAAACTTTATTTCTTCTTTAAAAGTTGTAAGACTAATTCCCAATTTGTTTACCCCATCCTCAGGTCTTGCATGTGGCATTGCTACATTTGGTGCTAATATTATGTATGGACCTAAGTTTTCAATGCTTTTTATCATTGCTTTTGTATAATCATCATTTATTCTACCTAAGTCTTTAAGGCTTTTAGCACTGATTTGTATTGCTTCTTTCCAATCACTTGCGCTTTGGTTTAAGCTTATATTTTCTTCTTTTAAAATATCACTTAAGGTCAATTTATAATTTTCTACTTTTTCCCTAGCTGATATTAATATGCTTTTTATTTCTTCTTTTAATTTTTCTTTATTGTTAATAGTTGTATGCTTTTCTACACTACTCATTATTTTCTTTAATAGTTGTTGTTCTAAGTTAAATTTAGATTGTGTATTTGATATTTGTGATATTAAGTTTTGCTTGTCCAAATCTGTGAGTATTGGATTTACCTTTATTACTTTTGTATTTCCTTCACTTATATCTACAGTGCTTATTGCAAAATCATAAGCTTTGTCATATTGTTTAAAAGCTGATAATGATAACACATCATTAATTTCTATTAAGTCAAATAATTGTTCTATTTGATTTTTTAAAAGTTGAGATGTTGCCATTCCTGAGTTACACACAATAATTATCTTAGGTATTTTTATTTCAACTCCCATTTTAGTTGTGTATCCACCAAAGTACATTGCTATATATGCTAGTTCATCATCATTTAAAAACATCCCTAATTCTTGTTCTATATGCTTTATAACTTGTTTTGTAAATTGATATATAGGTTTATACTTTTCTTTAACTTCATCTTTTATAAAGTTTGGATAATAAACTCCATATCTAACTTTAAACAGGGTTGGCATTAAATGCTCAAATATATTCATGGAAAGCTTTTCATAATCATCAATTGATATACAAGAGATTTTTTCAAATTCTTTTACCATCATGTTTATAGATCCAATATACTTTTGTGCTAATTTTTCATTTAAAAATAACTCTCTAATTTGTTTATCTTTTGTTAAAAATGTTTGTATGTAATATACTTCATTTTCATGTATATCAGCGTTAAGTTCATTTTTTATAATTTCAAGCAAAATCTTAGCTTCTTTGTTGCTATCATTGTTTTCAAAGAACTCTTTATCTTCTTTGTATAAAAAATTACTATCATTATTTTTATTGTAGTAATATTTATAAAAGCTAGCTAAATACGTTAAAATGTAATTTATAGAGCTATGTTTGAGTATATTATTTTCTTGTTTTTCTATTGTTGATTTTATAGAATTGTACTCATTTAGAAATTCATATTCATCAAATAAATAATTATATTCATTGTATAAATTTAAAAATAAGTATCTTCTATTGTTTACTTTGCCTTCTATTTTGTAGCCACTTGATGAAGTAAGTTCTAAGTTGTATTTGTTTATATAATTTCTTACATATTTTATATCACCTAGTATTGTATTTCTACTTACTTCTAATTTGTCACAAAGCTTTTCTATAGTTAGTTTTTCTTTTAGAATTAGCAAATCTATTATTATCTTTATATATCTTTCTTTTGGTGAGAGTATATAATCTTCTTTTGAAACCCTTAATAATTTTTTTGCTTCTTCTTTATCTATTGGACCTAAATAATACCCTAAGCTTCTAATGTTGTTTAAGTTTATATTTTTACTTTCTAGATAATCTTGCAACTTAACTATGTCATAATATGTAGTTCTCTTTGATATGCCTAGTGTTTTTGATATTTCTTCTGTATTTATATAGTCGGTTTTTGTCAATATTTCTAATATATTTTGCAATCGTTTATTTATATACATTTTGTTTGCCTTTCTTGATTTAAGTATACTACCTTTTGATTTTGCACAGAAGATTAAAAATAGTCAATTTATTTGTGCAACTTTTTAGACTGCTATTTTTTAATAGTTATTTTTTTATAACTTTGTAAGTGGTAAAGTGGGATTTTGTTGTAAAAAAAAGTTTGAACATAAAGTCCAAACTTTTTGGTGTGCTTATTTAAAACAGTTTTTCCGTAAAATCTTTTTTGCAAGCATTCCTTATGCTAACAAATACATCTTCATTCTGTGTAAACAACTCATACATTTCTTCAAACTCTGGTATATCATATCCATGTGAATCATCATTTCTTAACTTTCTAAGCGTCTCTACAACTATAGAAGAATTTGCAGGTAATAAATTATGATACTCACAGGCTAGAAGATAGTCATAAAAGTTTTTAGATTTTATGTTCAAATCAATTGATTTATAATATAACATCGCTTTTGTTAATTCTAGGAAAGAAACCATATAATTTTTAAAACCTTCTTTTATATATCTTCCCCATAATACAGGCATCTCTTCTTTACTATATAGTACTTTAAAATTTTGTAAATCATATAAGCAAGAACCAAAATCTCTATTTACATCGTCAATTGAACTCCATGCTAATTTATTTTTAATCACCATACATATCCCTCCAATTTAAAATATCTATTACATCACTATTTTCAATATAGAAATTATTTAGATAATGCTTAAAATCTCTACACTCATAAATAACATCACCTTCAAAAATAGCTTTTCTAAGTTCTATTGTATAATTTTCTGTAACAATTTTTAAATCAACCTCAATATCAAGTACACTTCTTAGAGCCTGTGTTTTAATTGCAAGTTCTGTAATCGGTACTTTTTTATTAGGAATCCACGCTATATCTATATCACTTTCTAAAGTCTGTCTATCTGTGCCATAACTACCAAATACTATAATGGCTAGAGTACTTTCTTTTGGAAATACATTTACTATTGATTGTTTAACTTCCTCTGGTATATTTCTCATTTAAACACCTCTTATTTATTAGATGATACTTTTAAATAGTTCTACTCTTTTTATATATTAGATTATATAATTCTCTCTCAATCATAATTAGTCATACAAATATTAACATAGAAGAAAGAGAAAGTATATACAATTTATAACGCTAAATGAATTTACACTTTCAGGTGTTACCTTTAACAGGTTATATAGTTTTATATTGTAAAGTTTAACTATAACTTTTAAGTATATTCTTTTCACTATCTTTTTTAGGAAAATTTTCTTTTATATATTTAAATAAATACCTAAAAGAAAACACCAATGCTAAAACACCTATAAAAATATATATATTACTTTCTATATTTGATATATCTACATTTTTATTTGCAAAAGGAGCTGAGAATACTGTAATTAAAAAATATACAAAATTGTGGCACGCATGAGTGATTATATTTATTAAAATATTTTTGTATTTTAAATATATCAATGAGAAAACTACCCCTGCTATAAATGAGAATATATGACCCAATTCAGGATGAAGTACTGCAAATACAATAGATGATAAAATTACTCCCTTGCGAACTCCAAATAAAATATATTAATACAGTTGAATTAGCAACTGTCATCCAAAAATTTTCATCTAAAACACTTTTATTTTTTAATATTTCTACTTCTGATGCCATCCCTATAATAATTGCAACTACTACAAAAATAATTATTATTTTAAATAAACTTATTTTATCAAAATACCTTTCCAATTCTATCCCCTCTTTAATTAACATGTATTTCTTATTTAATATCATGTATTTTCATTTTGTTTAGTTCTTCATTCACTTTCTTTTTAACCAATGCTCTTCCATCTGCCCAAGCAAATATTAAAGTTAGAAACATTACTACACACTCAGGAATTAAAGAATGAGCAGTTTTTACATTACTAAAGTAAATTATCCAAACTGAAAATCCTATCCATATAGTAGGTAAAAAACCACCTATAATCCAATTTTTTCTTGTACTTAAATATTGTTGTGTTGCTACTGAAATAATTGCTATAACTATTGCTATTAATAAATGTTGCATATTATTTTTCCCCCTTTTCTTCTTTGTACTTTTCAATAATCATTTTTGCAGTTTCTATATCAATTTTAGAATCAATAGCTAAGCCTTTTATGAATGTGTGAAAAGGTTGTTGTTCTTCCTTTTCATTTAGATTTATTTTTTGAATTAATTTATCTAAACGAAGTCTAACTGTTGGATAAGAAACTTCATATAACTTAGATATTTCTTTTAATGACCCTGATGTAATAATGAAATTTTTTACAAAATTCAAATCTTCTTCATCTAATGATAGTATCCATTGTGGTAAATTTTTTTGGTTCATGCACTTCCTCTTTCATTATTTTTAATATTTTTTACACTTTATGTTTAACAATATTAATTATAGCATTAACATTATTAAAGTCAATCTTAAACAAAAACTAAATTTTCTTAAATAATCACTATAATTTAGATATATTTTAGGTTTTTAGAAAAATATCTTATTTGTGTACTAATTCCCTTAGTTACAAATATCACCACTGTTGGATTATTTTTATTTATAGTCTAAAGGGATCATAGTATAAATAAACTTATTGTATGTGAATTTATTTTTTATTATTATCAGATTAATTATTTTGTTCTAACCGACTTACTTCCTCTTTTTGTTGACTTTTTATTCATTATAATACATAATATTACTTTGAAAGTTCAAGTATTATAACGGTGCTTAAAATCTTTATTATTATAATTTTAGGAGATTAGTATGGAAAATATTTATTATTTTTTTAGAAATAATGCAACCAAAAGTAATTTTGTTGCCTTTGGGACGTGGCATTTACTTTTGTTATTTATAGCTTTAATAGGAATTTTGCTTTTATTTAAATTCAAACTTCCCAATAAAAATTTAGAGCTGTTTATCGGATATATTTTAATTTTTCAACAAGCTATCTTATTTACATGGTATTTAATAAGTAATTACAATTTAATCAAAGAAGGATTACCTCTTTATCACTGTAGGATAGCCATCATATCTGTTGGAATAGGATTAATTACAAATAAAAAAACACTCATGAAGATCGGTTCTTATTTAGGTATATTTGGTTCAACATCAGCCCTTTTATTCCCTAGTATGGACCCGTTTATCTATCCTCATATAACTCAATTTTCTTTCTTTATAGGTCATTTGTTTTTATTATGGGGGTCTATATATATATTATTTATAAGAAAAGTAGGAATGACATCAAGAGACTTAAAAAATGGAGTAATATTTATTAGTACTTATCATGTATTAATGTTTATGTTAAATAATGCAATAGGCTCTAATTATGCATATATGAGTGCATCTCCTATTGGTGTTGGTAATGGATTACCACCTTTATTATATGCTTTAGTGGTAATTACAATATTTAATATAGTTTTAGGTATTGAATATATTATCATTAATGCTAATAGTAGTGAACAGTCAACAAATGTGTTAGAGCTGGTTAGTTAGAATAGAAATAATTTAATTTTTATAATATAAAATAAGCCTCTAATTAAAGAGGCTTATTTTATGTTAATTACCTTGTTGTATTTGATTTTCTTTTTCAGATTGTCTATCTTCTTTTACTATTATACTTCTATTCCATAACATAAGAGCTAGTGTTGATGCTATTAAAGCTCCTATACCTATTGTTTTTAAGTCTGTTAATTTAACTATTAACCATGGAAGTGGACTTGAGCCATAATCAATACTTGATATCATTGTAGCCCCATTTGGTATAGCAAATTTAGCTGCTAGTGCTGCTTTTGTAAATAATGGAGACATATTTGTTCCTATCAATAAGCCAACTCCTATAACTACTGCACCTATTATAAACGTTCTAAAGAAATCTCCTCTTGCAAGTGGAGTTATTAAAACAAACATAAATGGTAATCCAGCAAGTGAAGCAAATGGTAAGAATTGATTTCCTGGTATTATCAAAGCTAATATTAATGTAACTGGTACTAATACAAGAGAAACTGCTAATGTAACTGGGTGACCAACACTAACTGCTGAGTCTAATCCTATGTATAATTTAGCCTTACCTTCAAATTTACGTTGTATTAAAGCTTGTACAGCTTCAGATACTGGCATCAAACCTTCCATTAAAACAGCTGCCATCTTTGGAGTAAGTACAAGTACTGCACCCATTACTACTGCTAAGTTTAAAGTTTTATTTATATTATATTTTGCTAATAATCCAAGTAAAATACCTATTGTTGTTCCAAGTATTGCCGGGTCTCCAAATATTCCGAATTTCTTTTGTATATCATTTGCATCCATTTTTATTTTATTTATTCCTGGTATTACATCTAATATTTTATTTGCTGCCCATGCTATTGGAACATAAGATGCTGAAAATCCATGTGGTATTGATATGCCTGGAAGTCCAAGTTCTTTTTCAACTAATGGAGCAGTTCTATCCGCAAGTACCATAGTTATTATCATATTTAACGCTGCCATAATTAAAGCTATTGGTAAGCTTCCTGTTAACATATAAACTAGAGAACCTGTAAAAGCAAAATGCCAAAAATTCCATATATCTATATTTACAGTTCTAGTGGTTCTTGTAAGTAGCATTATTACGTTTATTATTATTCCTAAAGGTATTATTAAAACTCCTACTGTAGATCCAAATGCTATTGCTGATGCTGCTGGCCAACCTACATCAAGTACATTTAAACTTAATCCAAAGTTTTTAACCATAGCTTCTGCTGCTGGTCCTAAGTTTTCTGTAAGTAAAGTTATAATTACGTTTAACCCTATAAATCCTATTCCTATTAAGAGTCCTGATCTTATTGCGTTTCCAATTTTAACACCTAAACATATTGCAAACACCGAAAATATTATAGGCATCATTACTGATGGACCTAAGTCAACTAATCCTTGTAGTATCTCCATTGTTATCTCCTCCTCTTATTTTAATTTACATTATTTCATTATTTAAAGATGCTACTATCTTTGATTCGTCTTTTTCCATATATAAATTTTCTAAAAATTCATTTTCTGAAAATAATCCCATTAGCTTCGATAATAAAGATACTTGTTCTTCTTTTTTTGTTACTAATAATACAAATGCCATATCTACATCTATGTCATTATTAGTACACATCTCTTTGAATTGACATCCCTTATTAAGTCTGACAAAAACTATTCCAGGTTTATTTACATGTTGTGAATCTGTATGAGGTATTGCTAAATTGTACTTTTCAGTTCCTATGGCTGTTGGGTATTCTTCTTCTCTTTTTAAAATAGCTTCTTTGAAAGATTCTTTAACGTAACCTTTTTTTAGTAATTCATCTGCTATAGAAGTTAAAAATTCATGACTAGATTTGTACTTTGCATCTAGAAATACTAATTCCCTATTTAACATCTATTTCACCTACATTCCTAGTTTTTCAACTATTTCATCCATCAATTTATCTACTCCTATACCTGTTATGAAAGCTAATCCTGATATTACTGGTATATCAACGCTTTGTGTGAATTGAGCTGTAGTTACAACCATATCATGACCTTCAACTTTTCTAGGTAATTCTGCAACTGTACATTGAGTAAATGATACTTGGTTTAATAATCCTCTTTTTTCAAATCCTGCTTTTAACTTTTGTATTGCAACTGTTGAAGTTGCTATTCCTGCTCCACATGCTACTACTATTTTTTTCATAATTTTTTCTCCCTTTTATTTTTAATATTGTTTTTTTATATAATTCAAATCTTTTTTATTTATTATTTTTTCTACTTTATATAGTTCATCAACTGGATTATAAATATCTAAGAATAAATTTTCATGTTCTAAAAATACTTTTTTATCAACTGCTATCATCATTACTAGTTGGACATTTGCGTATACCCACTTAATAGGTTCTTTTAAAATTACTACATAAATTCCAGGCTTTTTAACTTCTCCAACTATTGCATGAGGTATTGCGACCATATTACCTATTTCTGTTGATGAAAGTTTTTCTCTTTCTATATATGAGTTTTTCATTACTTCATCTATGTATCCTAATTCATACATTTTGTTAGACATATAATCAACGACATCTAAATAGTTTTTCATATCTAAATCAAGTGAGAATAATTCATCTTTGAAGTATGATTTTATATCTAATTTATAATTTTCATTTCCAGTACTTATAAAATGGTTTATTTTATTCATATCTGTATCACTTAAAATTGGTGATACGTTTATAATAGGTAAATTTTTATATTCTAGATTTATAGTAGAAATTATTAAATCTATATCATTAAAATCTAATTCATCTAATTTATAAGATGGATAAACACCACATATATTTATTTTCAAGCCAAATGTATTTGCTAATTTACTTCTTAAGAGTATTGATGTACCCATTCCAGATGCACATATTATGATAACTTTAAGCATATCTTTTCTACCCTTTATGTTCATCCTCTCTAATGCTCCACCAAAATGTAGTGCTAAAAATCCAACTTCATTTTCATCTACATCTATACACATATCTTCTTCTATTGCTCTTGATAGGAAGTTTGCTAACTCATAAGCTAGGGCATAATTTTTCTTTATTTCATCTAAAAGGCTATTTCTAATTTTCATCTTGTATTTAATTCTATTTAAAACACTTTTCAAATGAATAAGAAGTCCATTTTGTAAAATTTCATCTCTAGAAAAATCTATACCTATTTGTAAATATATCTCTTTGAGAGCTTTTCTTATAGTATTTAGATTGTTGCTATCTTCTTTATCTAGAGAGTAATTATCATCTTTAAATAATCTATTTTGAGATTTTAGATGTTGGTATATGTAAATAACCTCTGCACTTGGAAATTCTATCTCCATTAATTCGCAAATATGTCTACAAAGATTTATTGCTGCTTCATATTCTATATCGCCTATTGGTATATTCTTAGTTTCTTGACTATGAATAATTTTGTCATTTTTTATCCTTGTGATTGTAATTACTATATGGTTAAATAAATTATCAAACCCCAAATCAGTAATGTTTAAATCATATTTATTAATCACATTAATTATTATAGATTTAATACTTTCAGATGATTTTTCATCTATCATATCCAAAATAGAATACGATTTTTCTCTGCTTATTTTGTGTACTATATAATCAGATAAGAAATATCTAAACTTTGCTTCATCTCCACTTATATAAACACCCGAATTACCTTTTCTAAGTAAACTTAAACTATAATTATTTAATATACCTTTTACTATTTTTAAATCATTTTTAAGTGTAGACAAACTTATAAAAATTTCATGACACAGCTCATCTAATTTTATAGATTCTTTATCACTATCTACATATAAAAAAGCTAGTTTTCTTATTAGCCATTCCACTCTGTTTTCTTCTAGTGTATATAGACAGTTAAGAGCATTCTTCCCTACTATACTTTTTAACACGTTATAATCTTTTGAATTTTCGTACTGAATTTTATATCCACAGCTTCTTTTGGAGAGAATTTCACAGTTATATGATTTTAAGAAATCATTTATATCTCTAATTTCCCTTTGTACTGTTTTAGTTGAAATTTGATTTATTTTAGCCAAATCATTTCCACTAATGTATCCATCAGCACTGATAATTGCATTTATTATATCTCTTTGTCTACTGGTTGCTTTTAGCATGTTTATCTCCCTTCTGTTTATATAGTATCAATTTTTATTGTTTTGAAATAGTTTATATATTTCTCTTATAAAAGGACATTTGTCGGCTTACCTAAAAGAAGAATGTCTTCTTTAATTTTACTACTATTGTGTAGAATGCTACTATTTTTTTATATAAGTAAAAATAGACATAAAAATGATTAAATACAAAATCATTTTTATGTCTATTTAGACGCCCTTTTTATTTATCTATATTCCAAATGCACCAATCTTTGTAACAGCTACATAAATTTTAGATATAGCGTACCAAGTTGCAAAATCAACTACTCCAGTCTGTGTCATTCTAAAAATCTCTTGAAATTTCATAACGCTATTTCTAGTATCTTGACCAAACGTACCATCTTCCAAAACCTTAGGTAGCGCAGGATATGCCTTTGATATAGCGTTTAATTGATGTTGTATAATCGCTACATTTTCTCCACTAGATCCTAATTGTAGCGAATAACCTGGATAAGAAGAAGGAACTCCTTCTATCTGATCAGTACCTTGTAGACCTATATCATATCCATAATAATATTTCAAAATATCTTCAAACCTATATCCCTGATCTCCTAAATATTTACTTCCCCATTGAGTCATTTTACCTGGACACTGGGTATTTACTCCATCACAATATTGAGCAAGAAGAGGTTGTTTAGAACCTTTTGGTCTTTGTATATAAACATTAAATATATTATCAACAACAACGTTTATAGTATCAAATATATTTCTATTATATATAAATTTATGGTCATATTGAGTACTAGACGTGATTGTAAAATCATATCCCATATTTCTATACCATTCAGTGTAAACTCTATTTAATGTAAAAGATACTATAGCTATTATATTTGCGTATAAAGTTTGAGTTGGCCACGTAGCATATATTTCCGAACTTGCAACATTTTTTATATAGTCTCTAAAAGGTATCCAATAATTAGGTGCAGTTTTATCACTTGGCAACCCATCATGAACTATTATAAATTCAGGAACAACAACTCTAGGTAGTACAAATGGACCTAGCTTTTTAGAAGGTTCAAATATTTTAGGTGGATAAGTACCATAAAGTGTATTATCTCCTATTATATATACTCCTTTATTTAAAGAACCAATTGTGCCTACCAATGACATTGAAATATTTTGAATAGCCTCTATAAACGGAAGTATTTGAACGCCCTCTATAACAATAGTTTCATATCCTTCTTTTGAGATTTGTAACATATAAACACTATACGCCCTTGGAGAATTTGGAACTAAAGAATACATTAAGTCCGGAGCCTCTAAAGGTATTTTTTTAACTTGACCCGATGAGTTTGTAACTAGGTCTTTGTAAATATGTTTGCTCTTTTCACATTCATCTTTTGGAATCGTGTATATATTGATTTTTACACCTTTTATAGGAAAATTAGTGTTTTCATCAATTACTTTAATTGTTAATAATCCTTTATTCAAAACATATCCCCCCTACGTAAAATCATTCCTTCTATTGTATGAAATAGGAGATTTAATTGTACATAAAAGTTTGTTTACTAAATAAAAACAATTATCTCTTTAATCTATAAAGCAAAAATGAAATTGCTAAACTAATTAAACCAAATATAACACCTAATGCTAAAAAACAAACCAAATACAAATTATATTTTAAAAATATTAACTGTAATACATCTAAATTAATTTTTAATACTGTACATATAAGCGAAACAAACATTATAGCTATAAATATAAACATTAACCCAGAAGCAGAGTTTTTTAAGTCTGCTTTACTTAAAGACATATGTGTACTTATAGAATACATTATAAATAAAAATATCCAAAATCTAAAACTCGTTAAATTCGATATACTAAAGACCATATTAAACAATAGTTTACAATTATTTTCTAAAAGTAAATATATATCTTGAAACTTATTTGTATTAATTAAATCTATATACTCTGAAATGTTTAATTTTAAAAACATTTCTGGAAGTAATAGTCTAAAGCTAATAATTATAGCTATTGTTCCAAATATCATAGGCGCTATCCCAATAAAAAAGTTACCTATTCTTTGATATAAGCTTCTCTTATTGTATCTATGTTCTACAAAACCTAGCACACCATCAATTTTAGCAGCTCTTGGTCTAAATAATTCAACTTCCACTATTTTGTGCCCAAATATTAAGGCCATCAAGTAATGGCTTAATTCATGTATAGTTGTTCCTATAACACCAGTGATTAAAATACTATTGAATCCAAATGTTTTTTGAATATAACTATAGTTCTTTTTCTCTATAAAGTTATAAATCATACCAAACAGCACAAACATTCCTATCATGGACATAGTTAATATAAAAGTAGTTTTTATAGTTTCTAATATCATGTATTTATCCTTTCTTATATTTATTTGCTACTCTTATTGTACACTATTAGTCTCAAAACGTAGACCTTATTTAAAAAGCTATTAAATGTTAAAATTTAAACATCTTTTCAAGAGAAAAAAAGGTTGAAAAATGTAAAAAAATAACGAACGTTATGGAAATAATTGTAAATTTTTTCAAAAAAATGTAGAATTTGGAGACTTTATGTAATATACTCTAGTTAAGTAATTAACCAAGGGGGATAAAAAATGAAATTTTCAAAAAAAATAGGGGTAACTCTAGCAATAACTGCAATGTTAGTATCAAATGTAGCAAGTTTCAACTCTTTCGCTGCTGAGCCAGTAAGTGTACCAATCGCAAATGTAGACAATTCTAAGCCTTTACCAGAAGCAAAATCAGAGTATTACAACAACGGATTCCCTAATAGAATCTCTGTTGGTCAACAAAAAACTGTAGCACCAGAATATGTAGTTTTAGATGTAACATTTAATCAAACTGTAGATTTAAACGATGGTGTGATTAATTATTCACAAAATAGTAGTCCATGGACAGTAAACTTCTATAATATCCCTGGATTTATAGGGTACATATCTGCTGATGGAGTGAGTACTGATAATTTATCGAAATTAGCTGATAAACACGTACCTGCAAATGAAACTGCATTTAGTGTTGTTTTCAAAGGAGATTCTCCTCATGTAGCAGGGTCTTTAGTACAAAATTATTCTTATTGGAAAAAAATAATCAGTTCTAACGTAAGTCCTACAAGTAATACAACTCTTGTACAAAGTCAAAGATACGGTGTTAATAATTCAGAAGCACTATCTTTAGCTAAATCTTCAGGAACTTCACTGTCTATAGGTACAGATTTCAGTGCTTCAGGGGCAACTGGAAGATTCACTTATCAATCAACACAAAGTTTAACTAGAACATTTAATAAAACTATATCAGTTGATGAATCAACATCAATTGAAATAAGACACCAATTTAATAGCAATGATAAAAACCGTAGAGTAGCATTATATCAATATTGCGAAGGATTTAAAACTATGCCTAAAGTTTCTCCATGGTTAAGTACTACAATATCAAAATATTATGAAGCTAACTTATCTACTCCTAATGACTCAGAATTAAAAACAAGCGCATTTGCTGGAGTAGATGTAGAACAACCACAATAAAATACCCATAAACATATTACATTAACTGACAGCTCACAGTTGTCAGTTTTTTTGTATCCATACACTTTCATTATTAATCCAGTGTTATTGTTTTTTCCAAATATTGTATGATACTATTATTTTATAATAATCACAATTAACTAAACATCATTAGTATCTTTATAATAAATATATGGAGGATTAATATGAACAAAAATACAAAATATGTAATCTATGTAGGAATGTTTTCAGCTTTGTGTACAGTCGCAACATTTATAAAAGTGCCATTTGGAAATGGTGCTATGGTGCATTTAGGTAGTGCAATGATATTTACATTATCCATTTTATTTGGTGGAAAATACTCTGCCCCAGCTGGTGCAATAGGTTCTGCTTTCTTTGATTTATTGTTAGGGTTTTCGCCTTATACGATATGGTCTTTTATTATAAAAGGAATTGCAGGTGCTTTGGCAGGAAGTATATCTCATTTTAATGGAAATAAAGGAAAGAATTTAATTTTAAATATCTTTGCTTTGATTGTAGCGTCTTTATGGACTTTAGTTGGATACATTGGTGCTTGGACTGTAGTTATAGGAAGTTATCAAGCTGCACTTTTAAACATTCCAAGTTCTTTGATGAGTTCAGCAATGGGTATGATTGTTTCAATACCTCTTAGCATGGTGCTTAGAAAGGCACTTAGTAAATCTGGTCATTTAGATTTGGATTCTCAAACATCTAATTAATCATTTTTTAAATAGCTTCTCATCACATTTTATAAATTTCATTATTAAAGGAGAGATTATGTTTACAAATTTAAACTATATTGAAAAAGCTAGAGAAGGCGAAAACTCTTTTAGGTATTATTTTAACTATTAAAAATATACACAAAAGAAGTTTTAAATCATTGATAACAGCTAGTGATAAAATCAGTTGGAAAAGATTTTTTATAGGATTTGGTATTTATTTTATATTAACAGCAATAAGTTCTTTGGTTGAATACTTTATTGACCCTTCTGCCGTAAACTTGTATTCATCAGCATCAAACTTACTTAAGTTTTTACCAATAGCACTAATTCTTACTTTTATACAAACTAGTACAGAAGAATTATTTTTTAGAGGATATATTATTCAAGGTTTTGGAAATAAAATTAAAAATCCAATAGCTTTATCATCTATATCTGGAGTTTTATTTATGATTCCTCATTTGGGTAATCCAGAGGTTTCACAATCTATAATTTTATTACCGCTATATTATTTTGGAGTAGGCTTCCTTTTTGCTTTAATTACTATTAAAAGTAATGGTTTAGAATTGGCAATAGGTGCACATGCTGCAAATAATTTCTTCGGTTCATATGTTCTAAATTTTAAAGGTTCAGTTTTAGAAGGAACATATTCAATATTTTTAACTAGCAGATTTTCTCCAACTTATGGATTAGTATCATTTATCTTAATTGGAATTATATTCTACTTTATTATTTTTAAAATATTAAAGATTAATTTAAAATAATATTCACTAGGTTGCATTAAAAACACACTTTTATTATTAAAAGTGTATTTTTTTACTTTGAACTTCGAATAATATTCACTTGATATACTTTAATAATTTTGTTTACCCCCAGAAGTATTTTTTAATCTTTTTATTAAAGAATATCCTGTAGTATCCGTACAAAGTAATAGGAGAATGATTTTATTCTTTGCATAAAAATAGTACCTACTAAGCATATTTAAATTTTTCTTTAAGTTTTAATACGTTCTGATTATATAGAACTATTTTTTATTATTCTATTTGGCATCAATTGTAGAATTTTGTAACCTAATATAAATTTTACCAAAAAATGTAAATTATATTTACATTTTATGGATTTCATATTAGACTTTAAGTACGCGGGGGTGTTAATCATGACATTTGGAGAAAGATTTAAAAAATTAAGAATTGAAAAAGGCTTAAAACAACAAGAATTAGCAGATGATTTTAATAGAATGTGCGAACATACGGTTACAAAATCATCAATATCGCAATACGAACACAATAAAAAAAACCCAGAAATAAAAGCACTAAAAAAATTCGCATTATATTTTGATGTTTCTATAGATTATTTACTTGGAGTAAGCGACTGTAGGCATGTAAACATAGAGAGATTAGAATTGAACTGGCAAAATGAAATTTTGTACTATACAAAATGCTTCCTTTTGAACCATAATGTTGATAGATATACTAAAGATGATTTTTTCAAAGAAATAACTAATATATACTTTGATTCTTTAAAATCATCAAATTTAAAGTATTAGTATATTAAATTTAGCTATAAATTTAAGGGACAATTTAAACAAGGTGCTATAAATTAAAGACTATGCCAAGATAAAATATATAAAACTGCATCTTGAGATAGTCTTTTATATTATAATTTTATTATTTTCAAATACCCCTCTTATTTATTCCTCATTGCTTCCAACTCTCAATGAAATAGCCTTATTAACTTTAGATAAGTTTCTTGTTTTTTATCTTAGTCAAAATTTAATATAAAAATAAGGCTAGATTCAATAATCTAGCCTTATTTTTATATTAAAATTTAGCAACTTTCTTCGAAAATCATTCAAAAATATCCTCCCCTAGCAATAATTAAAATTTATCTACCATTTTTTTATATTCTTGAGTGTATTCTGGTAAAGTTATATCTTTAAAAATACCTATTGGTATCTTATCAGCTTCTATAGCTTTATTTACATCATTAGTTACCATACTATTATCTTTTATACATTTTATTAAATCAACGGCAGACCCTTTTTTATTTTTTCTACCATAATATGTTGGGCAAGAACTAACCCCTTCTACTAATGAGAAACCATTGTGCATTATTGCTTTTTTTGTATATGCTATCATCTGATTAACATGATACACACTTGCCCTAGCTACAAACGTAGCTCCTGCTGCTGCTGATAAGCTACAAATATCAAACGGTTTATCTATATTACCATATGGAGCTGTTGTTGCTTTATCATCAGTTGGAGTAGTTGGAGAATACTGCCCTCCTGTCATTCCGTATATATTATTATTAAATACAATAGTTGTAATATCAATATTTCTTCTACAAGAATGTATTAAGTGATTTCCTCCTATAGCTGTTGCATCTCCATCTCCAGTTATAACTATAACTTTAAGTTTTGGGTTGCCTAGCTTTACACCTGTTGCAAATGAAAGTGCTCTTCCATGTGTTGTGTGTATTGTATTATAGTTAAAGTATCCACTAGCCCTTGATGAACATCCTATTCCAGAGACTATACAAATATTGTCCTTATCTAAATTTAATTCTTCTATTGCCCTTGCTATTGAGTGCATCAATACACCATGTCCACATCCAGGACACCATATATGTGGTAACCTATTTACTCTAAAATTGTTTTCAATAATTTTACTTGGCATATACAATTACCTCCTCTATATTAGATATTATCTCTTTAGGTGTTAAAATTTCTCCATTAAATTTATTGATTCCAATTACAGGGCACTTACCACTTACTACTCTTTCTACTTCTAAAACCATTTGACCCATATTCATCTCTGGTACAAACATGTAATCTACTTTTTTACTAAATTCTCTTACTATGTCCTCTGGGAAAGGCCATACTGTTTTTATTGCTAGTAATCCTATTTTTATTCCCTTTTCTCTCATACTATCAACTACTTCTTTACTACATCTAACCATACATCCAAAAGTTACAATTAACATTTCACAATCATCAGTTAAGTAATTTTCATATAAAAGTATGTCATCTAAATTATTATTTATCTTATCAGTCAATCTAGAAAACAATTTTTGAGCTTCACTTGTACTATTTGTAGGGAATCCAGTATCATCATGCACAAGACCTGTTACATGAAACTTAAATCCATCACCTATTTTTTCCATATTAGGAACCAAATCTTTAGTAACTTCGTAAGCTTTAAATTCTTCTTTTTTACAACTTGATTTTTTTCTATTTACTATCTCTAAATTTTCTAACTCAGATAAATTTACTTTTTCTCTCATATGTCCAATTACTTCATCTAAAAGTAAAATTACTGGCGTTCTATATTTTTCAGCAAAATTAAATGCCTTAACTGTCAATTGATAAGTATCACTTACTGTTGTAGGAGATAGAACTATTAAAGAATGATCTCCATGAGTTCCCCATCTAGCTTGCATTAAGTCCCCTTGTGATGGACTTGTTGGTAAGCCTGTACTAGGTCCGCTTCTTTGAACGTTTACTATTACACAAGGAGTTTCAGTTATGCATGCATATCCTATAGCTTCTTGTTTAAGAGAAAATCCAGGGCCACTTGTTGCCGTCATAGATTTGTTCCCCGATATAGATGCACCTATTACTGCTGATATAGATGCTATTTCATCTTCCATTTGGATAAATGTACCTTTAATTTTTGGTAGTACTAATGATGATATTTCTGCTATTTCTGTTGATGGAGTTATTGGATAACCCGCAAAAAATTTCATTCCTGCACGTATCGCACCTTGAACACAAGCTTCATTTCCTTGTAATAACTTTGCTTTTATTTCCATAATATCCCCTCTTTAATTACATATTTTCTGCAATATATATTGCATAATCTGGACATCTTAGTTCACATAAACCACAAAGAATACATTCAGATTCATTTTCAACGTATACACTTTCATCATTCATTTTTAAAACCGCTTTAGGGCAAAACTCTATACAAACCCCACATTGCTTGCACCAAGATGGTTCTATTATTAATTTTTTTTCCAATCTAATCACCTTCCCTACCATAGAATATGTTTCGTAGTCCAAGCATATGTATAAATATGCTTATTTTATATCAAATTAAGTAAAAAAAATAAAATTAGTTAGCATTACTAAAATTTAAATGTAGGGGGGATTTTATGTTTAAGGTTGATTTAAACAGTGATTTAGGTGAAAGTTTTGGAAATTATAAGTTAGGTCTTGATGAAGAAATTCTAAAGCATATAACTTCTGCAAATATTGCTTGTGGATGGCATGCTGGAGATGCTCTTTGTATGAGTAAAACTGTAAAAAATGCATGCAACCAGGATGTGGCAGTAGGTGCACACCCTGGTTTTATGGATTTAGAAGGTTTTGGCAGAAGAGAAATGAAAATAACAAAACAAGAAGCAAAATCTTATATTAAGTATCAATTAGGTGCACTTATGGCATTTACTACTTCTAATAATATTAAAATACAACATGTTAAACCACATGGAGCACTTTATAATATGGCTGCTAAAGATAAAGAGTTGGCTATGGGGATAGCTGAGGCTATATATGAAGTTGATAAAGATATAATTCTTCTTGGACTTGCTAATAGTCAAATGATAAAAGCAGGAAAAGACATAGGACTAAGGGTAGCTAGTGAGGTATTTGCAGATAGGGCATATAATTTAGATGGCTCTCTTGTATCTAGAAGTATAGAAGGTTCTATAATACACGATACTGATTTGGCTATATCTAGGGTTATAAGAATGGTCAAAGAGGGAAAAGTAAAATCAATAAGTGGTGAGGACATAAATATTGATGCTCAATCAATATGTGTGCATGGAGATAATCCTAAGGCTTTAGAATTTGTATGCAAAATTTACGAAGCACTAATAAATGAAAATATAGAAATTGCTAAGCTCTCAGAGTTTATAAAATAGGAGGGACTAAAGTGAAAAAATCTAATAAAGAAGGAAAGCAAGATGTAAATAAAGATTTAAAACAAAATGTAAAACCTGGTTCAAAAAACTTAGGAGCTGTTTTAGGTGCTGCATTTATTATGGCAACATCTGCTATTGGCCCTGGATTTTTAACTCAAACAGCTCAATTTACATCAGAATTTGCAGCAAGTTTTGCATTTGTAATTTTATTATCTATAATACTAGACATTGGAGCCCAACTTAATGTTTGGAGAGTTATAGGGGTGTCAGGTCTTAGAGGTCAAGATATAGCAAATAAGGTAATCCCAGGTCTTGGGTATTTTGTTGCGTTAATAGTTGCGTTAGGTGGATTAGCTTTTAATATAGGAAACATTGGTGGGTCTGCTCTTGGGTTAAATGTTTTATTTGGAATGGACGTAAGGCTAGCAGCTATTATTAGTGGGATAATGGGGATACTTATATTTTTATCTAAAGATGCAGGCTCTGCAATAGACAAGTTTGTAAAAATACTAGGTGTATTAATGATAGTTATTGTAGGTTATGTTGCAGTCGTTACAAAGCCTCCTGTTGGAGAAGCTTTATACAGATCGGTAGCTCCTCAAAATGTAAAATCTTTAATTTTCCCAACTATAACTCTACTTGGTGGAACTGTTGGAGGATATATTACATTTGCTGGTGGACATAGATTAATAGATGCTGGGATTACTGGTGAAGAAAATATAGGTGAAATTACAAAGGGGGCTGTCTCTGGTATAGCTATAGCCTCTCTTATGAGAATTCTTTTATTTTTAGCAGTTTTAGGTGTTGTTTCTAAGGGACTTCAATTAGACCCACAAAATCCTGCTGCATCAGCTTTTCAACAAGGAGCTGGAATGATAGGATATAAATTCTTTGGTGTAGTTTTATGGGCAGCATCAATTACATCTGTAGTTGGGTCAGCTTATACATCTGTGTCATTTATAAAGACACTACATCCATTTATAGCTAAAAATGAAAAATATATTATAATAGCGTTTATATTTATATCTACAGTTATTATGGCAGTAATCGGAAAGCCAGCAAAATTATTAATATTAGCAGGAGCATTAAATGGTTTAATTTTACCTATTACAGTTGGAACAATAATATGGGCATCTAGAAGAAAAGACATTGTAGGTGAATATAAGCATCCTAAATGGCTATTTATATTTGGGATAATTATTGTATTAATAGCAGGATATGCAGGTGTAGTTTCACTACAAAGTATGAGTATGTTAGCAGGGTAATAAAAAGGTTTGGGGGATTTAAAATGTATAAAGAAACAAAATACTTAAATGCTGGAGATAAAGCTTTGGTTATAGAGTTTTCAAATAAAATTTCAGATGAAGTAAACAGTAAAGTTAGGTCTATGATGATTGCAATAAACCAAAGAAATTTAGAATATATAGTTGAAATAATTCCAACTTATAGATCTTTAATGGTTAACTACAATCCATTAAAAATAGAATATGATGAGCTTATAAGTTCTTTAAAAGATATAGAAAAAAATTTAGGTAATATAGAAATACCGCTACCAAAAGTAATTGAAATCCCAACGTTATATGGTGGTGAATATGGTCCTGATATAGAAAATGTAGCAAAACACAATAACTTATCTATAGATGAAGTAATAAAAATTCATTCATCAAAAGAATATCTTATATATATGTTAGGATTTACACCTGGATTTCCTTACTTAGGAGGAATGGATAAAAGGTTAGAAACACCTAGATTAAAAGTTCCTAGAACTAAAATCAAAGCAGGGTCAGTTGGTATAGCTTCTAAACAAACAGGTATCTACCCTATAGATAGTCCTGGAGGATGGCAACTTATTGGTAGAACTCCTCTTAAATTATTTGATACAAATAAAGAAAATCCATTTTTGCTAAGTGCTGGAAGTTATATTAAATTCATACCTATAACAAAAGAAGAATTTGATATAATTAATGCTGGAGGTGAGCTATAATGGGATTTACAGTAAAATCTAAAGGCCTTTTGACTTTAATACAAGGTAGTCCTAGAATAGGTTATCAACAATACGGAGTTTCTACGTCTGGAGCTATGGATTCATATTCTCATAGATTGGGTAATATACTACTTGGAAACAAAGAAGATGAAGCTTCACTTGAAATTCTTATTATGGGCCCTACTCTACTATTTGACAAACCTAGTAAAATAGCTATTACTGGAGGAGATTTAAGTCCAAGGATTAACAATGTGCCTATAAAAATGTGGAAAAGTTATATAGTTAATAGTGGAGATATATTATCTTTTGATAAACTTAAAAATGGATGTAGAGCATACATTTCATTTGAAGGAGGTATTGATGTAGCTTATGTAATGGAAAGTAAATCTACTTATATAAAAGCTAATTTAGGTGGATATGAAGGTAGAGCTTTAAGAGAAGGTGATTATATAAATTTAAATAACCTTAAAAGTAATACTATAAACACTATTGATGATGCATATATACCAATCTTTAAAAATGAAATTACATTAAGGGTTGTAAAAGGACCTCAAGATGATAAGTTCTCAGATAAAGAATATCAAAAATTCATTTCAGGTAAATACTTTGTAACTGATGAATGTGATAGGATGGGATATCGATTAGATGGAGAACCTATAAAACACCTAAATGGTGCTGATATAATATCTGATGGTATAGCTTTTGGTGCTATACAAATACCTGGTCACGGTAAACCTATTATAATGATGGCTGACAGACAAACTATTGGAGGATATACTAAAATAGCAAATGTAATAAGTACAGATTTGTATAAACTTGCACAAGCAAAGCCAGGTGATAAGATATCATTTACAGAAGTAAATATATATCAGTCTCATGAATTATTGAGGCTTTCTGAAGACGAAATTGAAAACATTAAAAATAATATGAGGTCTCAAGAAGTATTAAAAAATAGAAATTTCAACATAAAAATAGATGATGTTTCATTTAAAACTTTAGTAGAGGAAATAAAATAAAGTTAAGGCTAGATAATTAAATCTAGCCTTATTTTTATTTTAATTTATATATATTAAAAACTTAATTTATTATCTATTTTTTGAAAAGTACCCTCTTTTATCTAAAATAAATACAGTCAATATACCTAAGGCTAACACAAAAGTACTTGCAAGTCCTGCTTCTGGTCCAAATATGCCTCCTGTAACAATATCATTTCCAACCAAATTTAAATCAAATAAACTACCGACTTGAACATTTAATCCACTAACTTCAAATCCAAATAAATTTCCTTGAGCAAAGTTCCAAGCACTATGCATTCCACACACAATCCATAAATTATTAGTCTTTATAACGCAAAGTCCAAAGAAAATCCCTACTAATATAATATTTAATATAGCTATATAGCTTATATTAGGATTTCCTAAATGTAGTAAACCAAAGAACACAGATGAAAGTATTAGCCCAAATGTAATATTATATCTAGCACCTAATATATTCATAAGCCATCCTCTTGTCAGTACCTCTTCAGTTCCCCCTTGTACTATCCACCCTATAAGTATTATTAAAACACTACCTATCGCTGATATTCCTACTGGTTGTATAGGTCTTTTTTCAACTTCTATATATCCTTGCATAAATAGCACTAGCACTACTACACTCATCATAAATAGACCTATCAAAAAACCTATTGCATATTTTCTCAACCATTTGTCTTTGTAAAATCCAATAGTTTCTATTTTTCTTTTTTCTATCTTTGAAACCCTAAAAAATACTACTAACGATGTAAACATAAATGAAAGTAAAGTAATCAATAAAAGTATCATTTCTTTATTTTCTGTAAAGAAATTGGTTTTTCCTAAATACTTTATAAGAGGATAACTAATAAGTCCTCCTAAAAATTCTCCACAGAACATAAATATTAAAGCTAATATAATAGCCCAAATAAAATTGGGAAGCTTTTTACTCATTCTTGCTTGTGATACTAAATCCGTTTTTTGTACAAACATTAATAATTCTCCTTTCTAATTTTTTCCATTACTTCTCATACTTTCATTATATACCTTAATCTATATTTTTTCATTAAGTGTATTTATTTGATTTAATCCCTTTTTAAAGTACAAAAATAAGACTAGATAATTATTATCTAGTCTTGTTTTTATTTTATAATTTAATTTATTTTGCAAAAACACCTTTTTTATCTAAGAAAAATATAATTAATATACAAATTACTAATACAAACGTACTTGCAAGTCCTGCTTCAGGTCCAAATACGCCTCCTGTAATAAGGTCATGCCCTGTTGAATTAAAATCAATTAAACTTCCTATTTGAAAATCTTGTCCACTAACTTCAAATCCAAATAAATTACCTTGAGCAAAGTTCCATGCAGTATGCATTCCACATGCAATCCATAAGTTATTAGTTTTTATAGCAAATAATCCAAATACTGCTCCAGATAGCATAATATTTAATATAGCTATATAATTTACATTATCATTACTTAAATGCAGTAATCCAAATAATATAGATGAAACTATTAAACCAAATGCAATATTGTATTTAGCACCTAATATGTTCATAAGCCATCCTCTTGTTAATATTTCTTCGGTTGCACCTTGTATTATCCAACCTATAAGAATAACTAAAATTGGTACTATAGCTGATAGCCCTACTGGTTGTATAGGTTTTGTTTCAATTTTTACATAGCCTAACATAAATAATATTAGTACTATTGTGCTCATAAGAGCTAAACCTATTAAAAATCCTATTGCATATTTTTTAAACCAATTATCTTTATGAAATCCCATAGATGCTATTTTTCTTTTTTCTGCAAATTTAACCCATAAAAATACTGTAAAAGATGTAAATGCAAATGTTACTAATGTAGCTAATGAAGTTATTAGTACCTTATTTTCAATAAAAATACTAGTTCTTTTAAATATACGCATAATAAGATGCGTAACTACTGTCCCTACTATTGACCCTACAGTTAAAAATATTGGTATTAGGATTAGAGCCAATATAATATTGGGAAGTATTCTACTTTTTTTTGCCTCATCTACCAAACTCGTCTTTTGTGTTAACATTTAAATCCTCCTTTTTCTAGTAAAATTTAAGGATGTGGTATTTTTTAATATCACATCCTTAAAGCAACTTATATAACATATCTTTTTTCTAAGCTTTTAAGCATGCTTTGAAAAATATCCTTTTTTCTTTAATAATAGTAAAATTAATGTAGCAGCTATTAATACAGCACTACATACAAGACCTGCTTCTGGTCCAAACTCTCCACCTGTAATAGTAGTATTTCCTGTTAAAGCTAAATCTATTAAAGTTCCTGATCCACGTTTATTACCACTAACTGCAAATCCAAATAGATTTCCTTGAGCAAAGTTCCATGCACCATGTATCCCACAAACTAACCATAAACTATTAGTGTATATAACACATAATCCAAAGAAAATACCAACTAATACTATATTTAATAAAGCTATATAATTTACACTAGGGTTCATTAAATGTAGTACTCCAAATAATAAAGCTGATCCTACTAAACCTACTGTAATATTATATTTAGCACCTAATACATTCATTAGCCATCCTCTTGTTACTACTTCTTCAGTTGAACCTTGAATCATCCACGCTATAAATATAATCGGAATATTTACTAAAGCAGCCATACCTACTGGTTGCATAGGTTTTGGTTCAACCACTACATTTCCTAGCATAAATAATATAAACACAACTATACTCATCATAGATATACCTATAAAAATACCTGCTAGATATTTTTTAGCCCAACCTTCTTTGTAAAATCCCATAGATACTATTTTTCTTTTTTCTACAAATTTAACCCAACAAAATACAGACAATAGTATAAACAAGAATGAAAATCCATGTTCTACTAAAGCAAATAGCTCTTTATTTTGACCGATTAATCCACTAGCTAATAATATAGCTATAACAAGATGAACAACTATTGCACCTACTAACATTCCTACTTGAATAAACATAAATGCCATTATCATAGCAATTAAAATATTTAAAAGTACTTTACTTTTTTTGGCTTCTTCCGTAAGCCTTGTTTGTTTTATAAGCATTAAAAAACTTCCTCCTATTTAAATAATTTTCTGAACATTTAAAGTATTCCTTATTAAAAGGTTCATTTCGTACTTCTGTATTCTATTTATAATATACTTTAATGTATGTTTTTTTATTATATACTTTAATTTATGTTTTTTCATTATTTTAGCCAATTGTTCGAATTAAATTCAAGATAAATTCAAATTAAATTCAAATCAAACCATTTATTTTTCATTTTTTACCATCATTACCGTATTTTCATCATTTTTCTACCATATTTCCACCATATTGAAATATAGAAGTTTGTAAATTTTTGTTTATAATGATAAAATGAATGAATCACATTATTTATGGAGGTGAACTAAAAATGAATACAATGTATTGCCCAAGATGTATAGTGCAAGTAATGGATTTAACTAAGCATGAAGAAGGAACTGATTTTGAAATATTAAATGAAGGAACTGAAAATGAAGTTAAAGAAGAATTTGAATATGCAGTTGATATCTATACATGCCCTGAATGTGGTCATGTAGTTGAAGATTATATGGAAATAGAAGAACAATAAAAAATAGTGTGTTTTAAAATATATTAATTTATGTTTTAGACACACTATTTTTTATATATCATCTTTAACTATTCATCATATACTATTCATCGTCTATTATTATATTTTTTATTTCCCTTCTATGAAACAAATCATATAATACTGGTATTACAACTAAAGTAAGTATTGTCCCGTATATAAGACCTCCAATAGTTACAACTGCCAAGCCCTGAGTCATCTCAGAACCCATTCCAACCCCTAATGCCATAGTAGACATTGCCAAAATCGTAGTAAGAGCTGTCATAAGTATAGGTCTTATACGAGTACGACCAGTTTCTATTATTGCATCCCTTTTATTTTTTCCTTCTAATCTTAATTGATTTATATAATCAACAAACACTATACCATTGTTTACAATAACTCCAGAAAGAACTAAAAATCCTAGCATTGAAATTACACTTATCTCTCCATTTGTAATTATCAAAGCTAACAATCCTCCTGTAAATGCCAATGGAATTGTAAACATTACTATAAATGGTGATAGCAATGATTGAAATTGTGCAACCATAATAAGATAAACAAATATAATTGCCAAAATTCCCATAAATACTAAATCTCTTAAAGATTTGTTTATAGTTTCATTCTCGCCTTTTACTTCTATGCTATATCCGGGAGGAACTTTATAGTCTTTTAGTGCATCTTCTACATCACGACTTACGAGCCCTATGTTGTGTTTAGAATCTACACTTGCCCTTGCTGTTATGTATCTAGATTGATTGTCACGAGTAATAGATGATATACCTTGTACAAATTCTACCTTTGCAATATTTTTAAGCTTAACTTCTATTTGTTCATTGTCTTTGTTAGCTTTTATAGTTTGTTCTAATAAATTATCCTTAGATATTTCAGTTTCATTTTCAACTATAAGTGGGTATTCATTCTCATCTATCCTAACACTACTTAATGTTTTATCTCTTTGAATAGACTCTAATACACTTTGATAAACTTGAGCTACTGTTAATCCGTACTCCATAGCTTTGTTTTTATCTACTATAATACGTGTTTCACCTTGTGATTCCTTAATCCCATCTGATACGTCCGTAGTACCTTCAATTTTTTTTAATATGGGTGCTATTTCTTTAGATATCTCCTGTAACTTATCGAATTCATTTCCTTTTATTACTACTTCTATTCCAGACCCTCCAATAGCATTCATATCCATAGTTGATGCACTAACCTTAATATCACAGTTCATTCCTTTTGTTTTTTTATAAATCAAATCCTCTACTTGACTATTTGTAAGCTTCTTATCTTCTTTTAATATTATATAAAATGACGTAGCATCTGTATTATCTCCCATCATATTTCCTTGTATTGCACCTACTGTTTCTACTTCTTTTATAGTTCGAACTTTATCTACAAACTCATCACTAGTAGCTATAATTTGTGACTTTTTAGAGTTTTTAGGCATTTTCATACTAGCTGTCATTTGTGTAGAATCCATACTTGGCATAAATTTAGTTCCCATGCCTAATGCCTTGTATCCAGTAAATAAAAGTAAAATTATTGAAAATGTAATTACAATATATTTATAATCTAAACTTTTTCTAAGAATAAACTCATAAGCTTCTACAAATTTATCAAATAATCTATGTGGCTTATCATAAACTGATGTAAGCAAACTAGATGACATAGCTGGTACTACTGTAAGTGCTACTACCAAACTTGCAATAAGTGAATATGCTATAGTAAGTCCCATATCTACAAATAACTGTTTTGTAATACCTTTAGTAAACACTATAGGTAAAAATACACATATCGTAGTTAGTGTTGATGCAGATATAGCCCCTGATACTTGTCTTGCTCCATAAACTGCGGCTTTTTTAATACTCATTCCTTGGTTTCTAAGCCTATAAATATTTTCTATAACAACTATACTATTATCAACTAGCATACCTACTCCAAGTGCTAATCCAGACAGTGAAATAATATTTAATGTAATGTTGCTAAAATACATAAGTACTACTGCAAACAACACGCTTATAGGTATACTAAATGCTACAACAAGTGTAGTTTTAAAACTTCTTAAAAAAACTAATAATACAATAATAGCTAATATACCACCGTATATTAAGTTATCCAAAACACTAGCTATAATCATATCTATATATACGCCTTGGTCCATAAGAGTTGTGATATGTATGTTTTTGTTTTCATTTGATAGAGATTTTATTGTTTTATTAATGGACTTTGTTACATTTGATGTTGAGAAGTTGCTTGATTTTTGAAAGGTAAGCATAACTCCTTTATTTCCATTTATGTTGGTGTAAGTTTTATCGGAGTTATCTGTAAATTCTACCTTAGCAACATCCTTTAATTTTATACTTCCAATAGTCTTTTCATCTTTAAATAAAAGTAAATCTTCTATTTCTTTAGCACTTTTAAATTTATCTCCTACTTTAACTGTGTACTGTGTTTCACCTTCTTTTACATACCCTGCTGGCATAGAGAAGTTTTCAGCTACAAGTATTTTGCCTATCATAGCAGCATTTATTTTATTTTTAATGTCTGCACCTTTGTATGCTTTACCTTTTGCCTCATCAATCTTTGTTTGAGCTTTATTTAATTCTTCTTCTCCTTGTTTTAACTTAGTAGATGTATTTAGTAGTTCTTTTTCTTTATTTTTTAGAGTTTCAAGTCCATCAATAGCTTCTAATCCTTTTTTTGCTAAACTAATTCCTTGTTCTATTTTTTTGTTAGCATCTTCTAATGCTTTTATCTTTGAACTTAGATTTATAAATTTTAAATCAAGTACGTTAGGCATTTTTTCTAATGCAGATTTTAAAAGTTTTATTTGCTGCTCATTTTGTAAAAGAATTATATTAGCTTTGTCTATGTTGTCTACTAATTCGCTTCTTGACATACCTATTTTCTCTACTGCACTTTGTAGCTGTATTTTTCCTTTTTGTAATTCGCTACTTCCTTTTTCTATAGCAGATTTTGAATTTTTTATATCGTCCCTAGATTTATCTAACACCTTTTGTTGTTTATTAAATTCAGATTCTACAGTCGATAGTACTCTTTGATTAATTTTATCTATCTTTTCTTTATCTAAAGTAACTTTAAGTTGATCCTCAACTAATCCCATTGCAGTTACTGATGCTACCCCTTCAATACGCTCAAATTGAGGTAATATTTTTTCATTTACATACTTAGTAACTTCTTTTATATCCATTTTTTCTATATCAACGCTTAGCATCATTATAGGCATCATATCTGGATTCATCTTCATGATTATAGGGGATGCAACGCTATCTTCAAATTGACCTTTTACCATATCAATTTTTCCACTCATATCAATCATTGCTGAATCCATATTTATATTTTTATTAAATTCAAGCATTACAGTACTTGAGTTTTCACTTGATGTGGATTTTATATTTTTTAGTCCACTAGTGGTTGCTAGTGCTTGTTCTAATGGTTTTGTAACTGAATACTCTACCTTCTCAGGATTTGCTCCTGGATATACTGTAGTTACCATTGCATAAGGTAAGTCTACACTTGGTAGTAAGTCTGTATTCATGTTTTTAAATGATACAAACCCTAATATCATAACCAATATAACGCCCACTGCTACTGTAAATGGTCTTTTTACACTAAATTTTGGAATCACAATATTTTCCCCTCTCTATTTTTCAAAGCTAGATTAAGTCTTTTATCTATTTATTTTATCCAAAAATTTACTTTTTATATAATTTATATAATGTATTTTTCATAAATTTAGCATTTACATTTTTATAAGTTAATATTAAAATGCTACTATACACACTTTAAGGAGATTAAAATGAAAAAATACGAATGGAGAAAAGAAGATAAAGCTTTATATCTTCCAAAAAACCAACCAACTAAAATAGATGTTCAAAAGATAAAATACTTTACAGTAATAGGACATGGACATCCAGAAAATGAAAACTTTGCTAAGGCAGTAGAGTCACTTTATTCAACATCTTATTTTATAAGAATGATGCATAAAAAAGGAACAGTACCAGATGGTTATTATGAATATACAGTGTTTCCACTTGAAGGGATTTGGGATTTAGATGAAGAAGGAAGAAAGCTTGATTATTTAGATAAAAATCATTTTGTTTATAAGCTTATGATAAGACAGCCAGATTTTGTTACTGAGGAGCTCTTTGAAAAAGCTGTACAAAGTGTAAAAGAAAAGAAAGATAATGTCTTCTTAGATAAAGTAGAATTTGAGGAGATAGAAGAAGGTATGTGTGTTCAGATGATGCATCTTGGAAGTTATGATGATGAGCCAAAGTCATTTGAATTGATGGAGAATTATTGCGCGGAAAATAATTTAACTAGAATAGAAAAAACACATAAAGAGATTTATATATCAGATCCTAGAAAAACTATCGAACAAAATAGAAAAACTGTTTTAAGATTTAAAGTTAAGTAATATACATAAGTTCATATTAATATAACCCCCTTGTAATACTCATCTAAGTGAGAGTATTACAAGGGGGTCTTATCTAAAAATATAAATTTTTATACGTAATTTTTTGTTTTCTCGCCTTTTTTAATATTAACTATTGAAAGTCCTAATAACAAGATAGCAAAGCAAATAACTATCAATATATTACCAGAAACACTCAAAATACTATTTCCAGATTGTAGAGTATCTATACTTTTTATTATCCATGTTTGTGGCAATAATAAAGCTATGTCTTGCATTATCTTTGGCATATATTCAATCGGCCAAAAACATCCTGATAGCATACAAGTTGGAACTATTATAGCATTTGATAAATATCCCACCTGTGCACTTGAATTACTAACTGATGCTAAGAACATTCCAAGTCCTACAGATACAAGTGAGAACGATGATAATAATATAAACACATATCCAAGTGGCATATGGTAATTTAAATTTAATATTTTAGCAAATATTAAAATCGTTACTACTTGAAGTGTATTTAATAAAAAGTTTGCTATAAAGTTTCCTAGTATATAACTAGATATCTTAATAGGTGATGATAACAATCTATTAAATATCTTGTTTGATTTATCTTTAGCTATAGTTTGACTAGATACAGTTGCACCTGATAGCATGAATACTAATAATAATGATATACTTTGCTTAGAAACTCCAATACTATTAGTTTCATCTTTTATCTTCTCTTTAGTTATGTTGCTTTCTTTAGCTTTAAAAGCATCATAAACTTTAAAGAAAGTTTCTTTATCTTTAGATGAACTCTTACTTATATCTAGTAAATTTCCTATGTAATAATTTAAATAATTTTCCTGCCAGATTGTTACATCAGCGCCTTTTACAGTTATCATATCTAAGCTTTTAAATGTAGAATCTATTATATCATTTTCAAATCCCTTATCTAAAACTATTACAGTATCTAGATATTTGTTTAATATATTTGAGTCTATGTCCTGTTTTTTTACGAAAAATACTTCAGTATTATCCTTGCCTATCAAGTAATCCGTTAAGTCTTTAGAAAGTTTACTTTTATCTTCATCACATATACCCACCTTTACACTTGGCTGCGTAGTAGGGTTTAAGTATTGACTTATAAATATACTCATTATAGGAAGAAGCATAAAAACTAATATACTAGTCTTTTTTCTAAAAGTTACTTTTAAAACATTTTTAGCTATAGTCATTATATCTCTCATTTTTACACTTCTCCTTTCTTAGAAAATATGCTTGGAACAATCATTAAAATTGCTGCTAAAGATAGATTTATCACTACGGCAGTAATTACTAATGAATTATCATTTCCATATATTATGTTAAATATTGATTCATTTGTCCATTTTATAGGAGATATCTTAGCTATAACAGTTAAGATATTATTTTTACCAAACATATCTAGTGGCACATACCCTCCACCTAAGAAGTTCATTAGCACTATAATCATATGGATAATAGCACTCATTAAATTTGGATTTTTAAACATTCTAGCAAATCCCATACCTAGTGAAACTGTAAATATTATTAAACTAACTAATACAAGCATTATCCCCGTTATATCAGATCCCCAGTTAGCATCAAACATATACTTTGTAAATAAGAATAATAAACTTACTTGTATACCTACAACAATACAACAAGCTATCATTTTACCTGTATATACACTAAATTTGCTAACAGGCGAACAAGATATTCTGTTCATTGTACCTCTAACTCTCTCTCCAGTAACTGCCATTGCACCTGTAAGAGTTGAATATAGAATTGTCATTGTAAGCATAGTTACTGAATAATAATCAAGTGAAGTTGGTTTTTTTGCACTGTCTAATGATTTAGTTTTTACAAAGTTCACACTAGAATCTGCATCTACAAATCTAAGTCCAATAGGATTTTTATCCTTTATACTTTCAATAGCATTAGTCTTTTCAACGTATGTCTCTATTAAATTAGTAATTAAAGATGCGTTGAAATTTTTTATATCATTACTGTATACTGCTATGTCTTTATCACTTTTTATTTCTAGGTAGCAATCGTACTTACCTAGTTTTATATATGATAATATTTTGTCTTTATCATCATTTTTTACAAATTCCATATTTAAACTTTCTTTAGAATCAATAAAAAACTTTTCAAGATTCTTAGTTTCTTTAGTATCTTCTTTGATGTTATAAACTACCTTAGTTTTAGGAACTGATAAACCTTCTTGTCCAAAGAATGCTGACAAAGAATTTCCTAATATAAATATCATTATTATTGGGAATACTATCATCCAAAACATAGCTTGCTTGTCCCTAAAGTTTTGTAACAGCTCTTTTTTCATTATGCTAAAAATCATATTATCACCCCTAGTCCCTTAATTTTTTACCTGTTAAATTAAGGAATACTGTTTCTAAATCGATATTTTTTTGATTTATAGATTGTATTGATATATTATTTTTTATTAATACACTTAAAATCTGTTCTAATTTATCAGATTTTTTAATTGTTATTAAAAGTTTGTTATCATTTAATAATACATTTTCTACATTTTCTATATTTTTAATTAATTCTAAAATATCATCTCTATTATTAGGAGTACTTATAGATAGCTCTAATTGACTAAGTTCGCTACACATATGTTTAAGCTCATCTTTACTACCTTGTGCTATTATAGTTCCTTTGTCCATTATAGCAATTTTAGTACATATCTCTTCTACTTCTTCCATGTAGTGACTTGTATATATTATAGTAGCACCTTGTTTATTTAAGGTTTTTATAGACTCTAATATGTAATTTCTAGATTGAGGATCTATACCTACAGTTGGCTCATCCATTATTATAAGTTTTGGCTCATAAACTAAGGCACAAGCTATGTTTAATCTTCTTTTCATACCACCTGAAAACTTTGAAGGTAGTGTTTTAGCTTTGTCTAAAAGCCCAACAAATTCAAGTGCTTTATTTGCTTTTGCTTTAAGTTCTTTTTTACTAATACCGTATATACTACCAAAGAACATAACATTTTCAATAGCAGTTAAATCTTCATATATAGCTATATCTTGTGGAACTATACCTATATCTCTCTTTGTGCTTTTTAAATTTTTCTTAGTATTTTTATCAAATACTAATATATCTCCTTTAGTTTGAGATAATAATCCGCATATCATGTTTATAGTAGTACTTTTCCCTGCCCCATTAGGTCCAAGCAAACCATATATTTCACCAGAATTTACAGAAAAACTTATATCATCCACTACTGTAGAATTTCCAAACTTTTTAGACACATTTTGTATATCTAATATTTTCATAATAATCCTCCTACCTTTTAAACACCCAAAAGCTTATGTTAAATATATATAATAAACTAGTGTATATTATATTTTCGGTAATCCCATAAAGCAAACTACCAGTTATTGCTACAAAAAATCCAAACATCAACATTACTAATTTATGAGTGTTATCTTTCATCATCAAAGCCTTACAAATCCCATAAACCAAAGATGCTATAATAATCGAACTAAAAAAGTCTACATTTAATACATCAATATTTAGTTTTATTAAAATACAACTGTACATTATAGATTCTACAATTCCAATTAATATAGGTCTTATCATTTTAGTATAAATACTATATTCATCATCACATTGTATCCATTTTATTTCGCTTATAATTTTATTTAAATTTTTCTTTAATAAAATAGATATAATTAATATATTACTTAAAAAGAAAACATTAATATTTATCATTAATGAAGCAATTAATTCTATAAAACATTTAAATATATTTTCATTTGTATAAAATTTAAAAAAATATATATCAATGTCTGAAATATTTATCATTAACAGAGCTGCTATACACATTAAAATTGAATAAAGTGCTATTTTTAAACTATATAAATACACATTTTTGCTTAAACTTACTGTACTATTTATATATAGATATGTTTTTTTCATTGTAGTACTATATAAATTTATCCTATTAGCTAAGCTTGTTGATAATAAAATCAATATTAATATACTATATAATAATATTTCACTATTCATCACTTGCACCTACTTTCATAACCACATAATTTTGAATACAATGAGTTATTATAGGTATAATTATAGAGCCACTTAACAAATATAGTGTTGCATATAAAACACCAGTCACAAATTTTTGTACTATCACATTAAATCCCATACTTATATGATTTATAGCATAAGCAAGTGATGAAATTAGTATCACTATATAAATATTAATTTCAAAATATCCATGTAATATATTAATCCAAATTTGTCTAAATATTAATTCTTCTATAAAAGCTATTACAACTGTATTTATAATGATAGATTTATCTAATTTATTACTTTTAAAGAAACTAATGTTCGATATTTTATTTCCTTTTAATTTTACAACTATACATCCTATTATTATCTCTATAAGTATAGCTATTGGTATAAATATAAGAGCTATAATATAGAACATGTTGTCTTTTGGAAAATTAATTTCAAACAAATTACTATTCATAATAAATATACAAATCACTTGAAACATCAATAAATACATAAAAGCTTTAAAAAAATTATTTTTATTATTTTTGAATTTCTCCATTCCCGGGAAATTAAATATAGTTCCAACTAAACTTGCAGGACTTAGTGTAAATAGTATCACAAGTATATTAAGGCATAGGATGTGGGTATTCATTTACTACGCCTCCGTATTTTTTCATTCTAGGGTGGTCTTTAAATGGAAACTCTGGAATACACATTTCAAGTATCTCTGGTATAAGAACTCTAACTGTATACCATCCTTTTTCTCTAGCTTCTACTGGAGTTATATCCTTGTATATTGCATATTCACTTATTTGTTTAACTTGTTTAATTAAGTTTTTAATTTGTGAATCTACATCTAAGTTATCTATAGTTTCTATATCACTTAAATTTACTTCTTCTCCAATGAACGATTCTATAAGATCATTTTTTTCTTTTATTTTGTTTGGTATACTGTAATATAAAACGTTTGAGTCTAAATCTAAAAACTCTATATCATCATTTTTAGCTATCATCTCTACCGTCTGTCTATTATAGATTGTGTTAAAATATCCACTGTGAGATATTGATATACCTTCCATTATGGAACGATATACTCCATTTCTTATATCAAAATCACCTTGAAGTCCAAATAAAATATAAGGTAATTTTTCATCTTTTCTTCTTATAAATGTTCCAAATGTAGGAACATTATTATCAGGTAGAGTCATTTCAAGTGGTATTATCTCGTATATAGAGTCTTCTCCAAGACCCATCTTTTCTAATTCCTCTTTTATAACTTCATCATCTATATTTATTTTTCTACATTTTCGGTTTGTATGCCAACTTATTATAAATGAATCTATCTGCAAATACTCGACTATAGCATTTATAAGTGCTTTTTTAAAGTCTATGTGAGACGCTGTACCCGTACTAAATCCTTGTATGTATTGCTTTTCATTTTTCTCTAGGTTCACTTCATACCCAACAAACATCATAGATGCTGGTACCCATATCTCCTCATCTTTATTTAAAAGAGAAGGACACTTTATCCAGCCTACTACATCATCTTCAGTTATTTTCTCACTTGAAAAATCCTTTAGATAAGTAGATATTTTTCCTAATTGTTCTTTAGTGAAAACATCTATATATTTAAGCGGCATTACTTTTCCAACTTTTAACATTTCCTTGTATGTAGCATAAACTACTTCATCATCTACAAGTTTAGGAGCTACTATACTAGAATATCTTTCTATACTTTCACCACAGTACTTTATAAGTGACTCTTCATAAAATTTTCCATATCCTATTATGTGATATTGAACATCTGAACTTAGTCTTTCTAAAACACTTTTGTGGTATTTTGGCATGTTCCCTGTTATACTTTTTAAGTTTATACTCTTATCTTGATTTATAAGAGGTGTAGCAGTTGCTTTTATTATTCCAGTTTGGTTTCCAGCTATTTGGTTGAATTTATCTAAAACATTATTAAAACTTGGATAAAATTGCATATTATAATTCCTCTTCTAAACTATCTAGTATATTA
>CAMTIM010000071.1 GCA_947072565.1 uncultured Peptostreptococcaceae bacterium
ATATTATCTTTTTTATATATGTCTAGTGCCTTTTTTGTTATCATTTTTAATAATCTTGTATAATTTTAATAGTTTTTGATATAATAAATATTTTTCTATCAGCAAAAGAAAATTACTTTATCCATCTTGCAATTAATAAACTTTGTAAATTATTCAATTTCTATAGATTATATTAAATAATGCTATTTATATATATTTTTCACACTTATTTTATTTCTATTTAATTTAATTATGCAATTAATATTTTTTTTATTTCATAACGTGAATTTCAAATGGCAATTATTTCATAATTTTAATTTTAAATTTATATTATTTTTTTTAAATTTATTTTTATCCTACAAAATTTATTATAATAGGAATCAATATAACAGTTATTATTCCCGATATTCCTATAGAAAGTCCACTCATAGCGCCTTCTATCTCTCCCATCTCCAACGCTTTAGAAGTTCCTACTGCATGAGCTGATGTACCTAATGCAATTCCTTTAGCTACAGGGTGGTTTATTTTACCTAATTTAAATACCATAGGTGCAATTATAGCCCCTACTATACCTGTTAAGATTATAGCTACTACTGTTATAGCTTCTATACCATTTATAGTATTAGTAAGAGAAAGACCCATAGGTGTAGTTATCGACTTTGGTATTAGAGAGTTTATTATGTTAATATTGGCACTACTTAGACTTCCAATTATTTTTATAGATATAAATGATATAACTACTCCACATCCTATACCTATAAATATCTCTAATAGATATTTTTTAAATAAATTAAATTGTTTATATAACGGCACTGCCAGTATTATCGTTACAGGTCCTAAAAAAAAGTTTACACTTTCTGCTCCTTTTTTATAACTTTCATATGGTATCTTAGTTAAATTTAAAAATAATAATATACCAACAATTGCAATTAATAACGGATTCATTATTGGATGTTTTGTTTTCTTTTGTAAATATACACCTAAATTAAAAAATACAATTGTTACTACTAGTCCAAATAATGGTGTGTCTAAAATATTATACATGATTAGTTCTCCTTAGATTTTTTTTGTATCATTTTTTCAACTATAATGCCAGTTATATACATAACTATAGCTGTACTCAAAATTATACTTATTAAAATAACAAATATATTATCTGCTATAAGATCTAATGAGTTTATTAATGATACACCTGCTGGTATAAAAAACATAGCCATATTATCCAGGAACAAATCACTTATTTCTTTTATACTATCGATTTTTATTGCTTTAAATTGTAAAAGTAAAAATAATAATATCATACCGATTATGCTTCCTGGTATTATCACTACACTTTGTATAAATGAACTTATATACTCTCCCGCAGCCCAAATTCCAAGTATTATAGCTAGTTGATTAAGCTTATTCATTTTGCCTCCTTGAAGGTCACCTTATTAAAAAACCTTCTTCTGTCAAAAAATTAAAGGGAGGGTATCCTCCCTTTTATCTTCTATATTACTACTTAAATACTTTTTTTTCAAATTTAAATTTATAATATTAGCTTTCCACATTTATCTATATAATTATTATTGTTTCCTTGTATCACCTGTGCATAACCATCTTCAAAATCTGATATTGAATCAAATACAGGAACTATTTCTATCTGGCCAGATTTATTTAAAAATCCCCACATACCTCCTTTTGGAGCACTTATACCCCTTGTTAAAGAACTAGATCCTATATTAAATCTTGCTAATCCATCTTTGAAATTACATGCATAATCGAATATAGGATCTATTACAATATTACCTTGCTTATCTATATATCCCCATTTATTATCTATACATACCGCTGCTAAACCTTCGTAAAATGGCTTAGCTCTATCAAATAATAATTTTATTTTCATTTCTCCGTTTCTATCTATATATCCCCACTTATCATCTACTCTTACTGCAGCAAAACCTTCAGAAAAATCTGTGGCTATATCATACTTAGGTACTACTACAATTTCTCCACTTTTATTTATATACCCATACTTATTTTTTATTTCAACCAACGCTCGTTCTTCAAAAAATTGATTAACATATGTATATACAGGTTGTATAGCTATGTCCCCTTCTTTATCTATAAACCCCCATTTTTTATTAATTTTAACACCAGCTAATCCTTCTTTAAAATTAGCTGCCGAATCAAATTTAGAACTTATAACCTCCTTTAAAGAAGTATCTATATATCCGTATTTATCATTTACTTTAATTCTAGCTAAACCTTCATTAAACTCAGATGCACTATCTAAATGAAGAAATATTTGTGTATTACCATTTTTGTCTATATATCCAAAAACCCACCTTATTGACTTTCTTATTTTTTTTATGTAAGTAACTACACAATATCCATCTCTAAATCTTTCTGATACATATTTAAATCTTGGCTTTATTATAAGATTTTTATCTTTATCTATAAATCCATACTTACCATCCCTAAGTATCGGAAGAAATAAGTCTTTCTCTATCATACTTAGCCCCCCTATTAAATAATAAACGTATAGTCTTGTTATTATATTTTATTATGCTCTAATACACACTATGCTTATTATTTTAATAGTGTTATTTTTACTTTCCTACATACCTGTCATAAAATCAATTAACATCATAAAAATAGCTATCTTTATATATGAAGTTTACATACATAAAGATAGCCATTAATTAAATTAAGTATTTATTTTTCTTTTAAAATTTCACTTACTTTTGAGTTATTATACATACTATTTGGAACCTCACTTCTCAAGTCATAGAAAACATCTTGAGCGTTTTCTAATTGACCATCATTATAATATAGCATTCCTAATTGATAAAACGCATCATCATAATATGTATCCTTAGATGTATATGTGTTTATATATTTTTTATAATATTTTATAGCTTCATCTTTATTACCTAGTTTTTCATTTGATAGAGCTACTTCATATATTGATTCTGATATATATTGTTTGCTTTTCCCCGTTGATATCGCATACTTAAAACTTTCTATTGCACCTTTATAATCTTTCTCTTTTTTTAACTCTAGCCCTTTATTGTATAAAGTTATTTCATCTGTAACTATTATTTCTTCTTTTTTAACTTTATCTAATTCTTCTTTTTTCGCTTCTAATTTTTCTTCTTTTTCAGTTAATTTTTCTTCTTTTTCAGTTAGTTTATTTCCTGCTTCATCTAATTTTTGATCTTTTTTAACTAGCTGAGAACTTAAATCTTCTATCTTATTTTTATTGTAAACAAAATATGCCCCTGCAGCTAACACTAAGCAACCCATTAATATATACGGTATTATATTTTTTTTATTTTGCTTTGTCTTTATTGTTGTGTTTTCGTCTTTCTCTAACTCAATTTTTTCTTTTGACTCAAATAAAGAGTTATCTTTATCAATTTCTCTAAGTCTATCTAGGTACATTTTACTTTTTTTAGAATTTCCTAACTTATCATATAACAATGATAATATTACATAAGGTTCAATTAGCTCAGGATCTTCTTGTATCATATTATCTAATATATGTATCGATTCATGGTTTAACTCTTCATTTATGAATCTTATAGAGTGGTTATACCTTCCTAAAAATACATTAAACTCATCTGAAGAAAGTTTATCGACATATTTTCTAGATAATGCATCATTGCTATAACACATAGCCGTGTAAAAACTTTCAAATGCCTTAGAAAAATCACATTTTAGTAAAGTTAATAACCCCTTTAAGTTTAAAATATCAACGTCTTTAGGATTAATCTCTAATGCTTTTTCTATAGTTTCACATGCACTAGTTATGTAGTTCTTCTCAGCTAATTCAAGAGCATTATTATATCTATTGTATGATTCTATTTTTAATTCTTTTGACGTGTCATCTGAACTATTGTTTAGTGCCGTTTGCAAGTTCAAAATAGTCTCTTCTTTATAATTATTTGTTACATAACTTTGTTTCAGTGCCTTTAATGTTTCATTAGTTTCTTCTTCAGCTATATTAAAAAAAGTTAAATCACTTTTATTTTCTTCTATTAAAGCTATATCTAGAATTTTTCTAGGCATCCTTTGTATATCTTGTTTAATTTTTTCACCTAAAATAATAATCGCCTCCCATATATGTATATATATCTAAGATAACACATTTAATATTTTAAGTCAAAACTATACATTTTTCGATATTTTTCTTTTTTGTAATTTAATATTTAATATCAAATTTTTTTATTTTTCTATATAAAGTTGCTATACCTATATTTAATGCTTCTGCCACATTTTTCATACCTTCTGTATTAGTACCATATTTTTTTATAGCATTTTCAATGGCTTCTTTTTCTAATTGTTCAATAGTTTTTATTTGTTGGTCATATAGTTCATTTAATTTAAATGATATTAATTCTGACATACTGTTTATAAAATCTATTAACTCTTTATCTTTTGATAGTATTTTATTTTTTTGAGTTTCATCAAATGCTGCGATTCCCAAAATCCCAACTATATTTTTTTCAAATTTAACAGGTGTACATATATCAGCTAATTCCTTACAGTCAAATCTATTACAACATAGACTACATTTTTCTTCTAATTCTTTATTCATAACATATGATTTACCATCTTTAAGCACATTATAATATATAGTTTTTTCAGGTATTACTTCGCCTATTTTATCTTTAAATATACCAGTCCCAGCTAGTCTAACTAAATCTTTACTTACTAAAGTAACATCTACCTCAAGTATGCTAGATATGTTCTCGCATACACTTTGTATATAATTTGTTATTTCATTTAAATTCAAATTAATACCTCCTAATATATTAATACAATTTAAAGTATTTTTTATTTTTTATAATTGAGGTGCCGTCTCCTCTGGTTTATTAGGTGTCTCTGGTAAAGTTTCAGGTTTTTCTGGTGGCACTTCAGGTACAACTTCTGGTTTTTCTGGTTTATTAGGTGTCTCTGGTGCTATAGGAGGTACTTGTGGATCCTTTTTAGGTTCTTCTTTTTTAGGTTCTTCTTTTTTTGGTTCCATTGTCCCAACTGCAATTACCCCTTGTTTCTTTGGATAATATGATGTTGCTATTTTTTCCTTTTTAGCAACATTTCCATTATTGTCTATATACAGTCTATACGTAGACACTGTATATCCATTTCTGCTAGCCTCTAAGTTTTTTTCTTCACCTTTAGGTATTGTTGGATCATCTACTCTTTTTACAGGTGCAACAGATACTCCATCTATACTTGTAGATATCTGTATCTTTTGCTTATCTTTTGAGCTTCCATATATTTGACACGTTACAACATTACCTGATACATAATTTTTAAAATACACAGGATATTTTAAATTATTTTTAAATACAAAATCTATACCTCCATCTGTTACTGTAGCATCTCTACCCTTAGGTACATAAGTAGATGGTATCGAATGATTTTTTAAGTTGACTATTTCTAATCCTGCATATAAAACGGAATTATATAATGTAGATGAAACCTGACAAACACCTCCACCTACACCTTCTTGGACAACGCCTTGCACAATTACTGGTGCATTTTTATATCCATTAGCTACAGTTCTCATACCAGTATGCTCATTATAAGAAAACACTTCATCTGGCATTAATAAAATATCACTTGTTTTACTTGCAGCTATATTTATATTACTACTTCTCCCAGATACAGAAGAGTTAAATGTTGTAGAATAGCTTCCTAGCAAAGTGTCAACTTCTTCTAGTTGCTCTTTTTTTATATTAGGTTCTATTTTAGTAACAACTAATTCTTCTTGTTTGTTTCCTTTTTGAAGTTCTCTAATAATATTTTTTATACTTTCTTGTGTATTTACACTTAATCCGCTATTACCTTCAACTATATCTATAGATGAACTATTTACATTTAGTTTAGCATCTTTTACTTCTACATTTATTTCTTTTGATATATTATCTATTACTTTTTTTAATTTTTTCTCATCATAATTTATATCTATTTTAATATTATTTTTTTTACCAAAATTAGCTTTTATAGTTTTGTTTATATTATTTATAAACGATGCTTCTCTATTTTGATTGTATGCTTGTTCTAAAGTTTTGTCTATATTGTAAGAAAGATCAATTTCTTTACTGTCTATATTCCACTTTTCATTTAAATATTTAACTTCTATATTTTCTAATTTATAATTTTTTTCTAATTTTTGTTTTGCTTGTTTTTTGTTTAGACCACCTAAATTTATTTCATTAATATATGTATTTTTTAATACTTTATCTCCATTTATTTGGAAACTAATCCACCCTACAAACAATACTATAAGTGATAATAAAATACCTATACCAACATATATATTTTTTTTCATACTACCCATTCTTGTATCTCCTTAATTTTATATTAGTTCTATATATTATTTTTTAACGCTTTACTGATACAATAAACATATCTATATAAAATTATGAGACTATAAAACATTATAAATCAAAATACTAAAGCGTGTTAAATACACGCTTTAATACTCACTAATTTTATCTTTTGATATAATATATATTTTTTCAGTATACATATTTATAATATAAACTTGTTTCTCTTTAAAGAAACCACTATACACCATTTCATAATAATATAAATCTTTATTTTTACCTAATATCTTTTTCAAATTTTCTTTATCCGTTACATACCTTTGCGCTTTATCTTGAGTTATCTCTGATATTTCCTTATATTTATGTCCTTTTTCATCAAGCTTTTTACCCAATATAAATTTTGCTTTTTCTTGAGTTATTGCAAACTGCATTTTCCCATTTCCAATATGTCTAAAGTAACTATCAATATAATCTTGTTTATAATCTTTGTCAGTGTCTTTATAAGAATACATTTCTTTTGTTTTGGCATTTATTAAAATTTCATCCGTTAATATATCATGTTCTAGCAATTCTACATAATAATATTTTTCACCATCTATCATTTGATAAAATGAGTTTATTGATAAATTTTCTTTCTTTTTACCACTTTTTTTACATATTAAATTTATTATATCTTCAGATGAAAGTGTATAAAGAGATAGTTTCTTTTTATATTCTTTTTCTAGAGATAATATATTTTCATCATTTGGATAATAATGTTTAACATATTCTATATATTGAAGTGCCTCTTCATAGTTTCCATTTTCATCAGATTCATAAATTTTTTGTATATAATAATCATACATATCTTCTATACACTTACTTTTTTTATCTTGCGCTAAATCATAATATTTTTTATCTTTTTCTAATACTTTACTGTATCCAACTATAGCTTCATAATACAGACGATTATTATTATTTTTATCGGCTTCTTCATACAGTTTCCTTGATTCATTAATTTCTTCTATGTTTTGTTTATATAAGTCTAATTCATATACTATTCCATTTAGAGTTGATGCTATGTTCGTGTAAGAAATGGCAATTTCATAATCTATATTTTCTTTTTCATACATCTCACTTACTCTTTTACCTTGTTCTACAACTCGTTTAAAATCTATTTCTATAGTTCCTAACGCATTTATAGTGTTTATAATTCCTATATATTGCTCTTTTGTTATTTCTTTGTTTATATATTTATCTCCACTTTCAAGAAGTAATTTGTTTATTTTCTTTGAAATAGATTTATTAAATCTATGCATTTTGATTTCTGAGAATTTATCTTTATAATCATCATAATTTTCAAGAGCTATAGAATATTTACGCTGTTCTATGTTTTTCAATAATGTATTAGATTCTTTTTCTATACTAAACTCATCACCACTTATAAAAAATATAACCATTAAGATTATTAACCCTAATATTGATAATGAAGCTGCGATTATAGTTTTTTTATGTTTATCTATAAAATCTACACCTTTATTAAAGGATTCTTTTAAATTCATTAGCTTTCCCTTCCTAGTTTTACTGATTTATTAATGCTATAAACTTCTTTATATTATATCATATATATACATTATTAACCATATCTTCACTTAACAGTCATATTGCTGTAAATTGAGTTTGCCCTGTTATTTTTTAATATTACATAATAAATATAATACTTATATCATCATGGTTTCCATGTTTACTTAAATCTTTTAAATAGTCTTTATATCCTATTTTTAATAACTCTTTTGAAAATATATTTTTATTATATCTTTTCATCGTAGTATCTAAACTTTCATACAATTTTTCATCATTTTTGAAACTATTTTCATATCCATCTGTAAATAAAATTATGCTATCTGCCTGTGAGTCACTATTTTTTTCTATATAATACATAATATTTTTATATGAATCATATCTTCCAAGAGAATCTACTATTTTTTTATATTTTGTACTTATAATCTTTTTATAGCTACCTTTACTCTTAATTACGATATCTCCATCACCTATTTTTAAATATAATCTAAATTTATTAGTTATAAGAGTTGCAACTAATGTTGTTGAATATTTTAAATATTGAGGTTTGTAAACTATAGGCTTATTTTTTTTATAATCTTGTTCCACTAAATCCATCCACTTGTCAAATACGCGCTTTTGTATTATTTCATTTTCTAACAATTCTAAGACATTATCTTCATCCGCATTAATTAATTCTTCGAGTGTCTGTATTGCACATTGACATGCTAATTTAGAACCAACATCACTATATTTAAAAAACTCTCCACTATGTCCATCTGCAACCGCACAGATTATTGCATTTTCTAAAATTTTATAATCTAAGTAGTCTTGAGAATTTAAGTTTTTTAATACATTCTTATAACCCACTATACTACATTCAAATATATTATAATTCATAAATAATTTCCCCCTATATAATTTTCTTATATTTATTTTCTATTATAGGTATAAAAAAATTATAACAAAAAAACACAGTATTAACTGTGTTTTTAATTAAAAGTATAACTTATATTTATTATGAAATTTTTCGTTTCGCATTAATAGCTTCTCTACGGTTGTCTCTTTTTACTTTAGTAGTATCTCTCTTTACCTTACTTGCATCTCTTTTAACTTTATTTGACGTCAAAGGTTTGTTTTTTCTTATTTTCTTTTTACTAAAGAATATTTTTTTATAGTTATATAATACTAATCCAAATGTTAAACCTAAAGTTGAAACAGCAAGGATCATTAAATAATAATCTAGCGGTACAAATATTCCCATAACAGCATTTACTATAATTAGTGTAAATGTCAGTAAAAAACATACAACACTTGACATAATCAATACCCTTAAGACATTTTTCATTTTTCTTAGGATTTTTTTCAACATTCTCACCCCATACAATAACAAATATTTACATTTAACCTTATACTTAACTATAACAAATACCAAGAAAAATATCAATTATTATTAGTGTTTTTTGTTAAAATTCCAACTAAAATATTGATTTTTTATCCGTAACACTACTCTATACAATTTAATACAATAAGAATAGGTGATATTTTATTAAATTAAGGGGTGATATATATGCCATGTCTGCCAAGTTTAGGATCAAAAGCTCCTGATTTTAAGGCTAACACAACATTTGGACCTATTGAATTGTCCGACTATTATGGAAAATGGGTTGTTTTATTTTCCCATCCTGGTGATTTTACACCAGTTTGTACAACAGAATTTTTATGTTTTGCTAAATACTATCCTGAGTTTCAAAAAAGAAATACTGAACTAATAGGTCTTAGTATTGATAGCAATAGCTCTCATTTAGCTTGGATATATAATATTTTTTCATTAACCGGAGTAGAAATACCGTTTCCAGTAATCGAAGATAGAGATATGAAAATCGCTAAATTATATGGTATGATTTCAGAAACAATGAGCAACACATCAACTGTTAGATCTGTTTTTATAATAGATGATAAACAAATCCTAAGAACAATACTTTATTATCCTTTAACTACAGGAAGAAATATTCCTGAAATACTAAGAATAATAGAAGCTTTACAAACAAGTGATAAAGATAACGTGGTAACTCCAGCTAATTGGTTCCCTGGAATGCCAGTTCTACTTCCATATCCTAAAACTTACAAAGAATTAAAAAGTAGAATCAAAAATTGTGACAAAAACTGTACATGCGTAGATTGGTATCTTTGTTTTGTTCCTGATAAAAATAAAGATTTGGATAATAAAAATTCCACAGACTATGTTCCTTGTAAATATAAAAAAAGTAAAAAATCTACACGTCCTCAAATAACGGATATAAAAAAACAACCTTATGATGTTTCTTTTTGTCCTGATGTAAGTCCAATAGTTATGGAATATGTTTTAGGTAATCCTAAAAATGTAGATGCAAAACTTTTAGATGCTGTTATTTATGCATTTGTTGAAATAAATGCTGATGGAACGTTATTAGTTCCTACACCAAAATATTTAAATGAATTATTAAGTTTAAAATCTCAAAAACCAGATTTAAAAGTAATAGCAGCTATAGGTGGCTGGGGTGCAGATGGTTTTTCTGATGCTGCCTTAACTCCTACATCTAGATATAATTTTGCTAGACAGGTTAATAAGCTAATAAATCAATATAAATTAGATGGAATAGATATAGATTGGGAATATCCTGCTACTAGTGCAGCTGGTATTAAGTCTAGACCAGTAGATAGAGAGAATTTCACACTACTTCTTACTGCTATAAGAGATGTTATAGGAGATGACAAATGGTTAAGTGTCGCTGCAACAGGTGATAAAGGCTATATAAATAGAAGTGTTGAGATAGATAAAATAGCTCCACTTATAAATTATTTTAACCTTATGAGTTATGATTTTACAGCTGGTGAAACTGGAGAACTAGGTAAAAGACATCACGCTAACCTTTATGATTCTGATCTTAGTTTACCTGGATATAACGTTGACCTTTGGATTAAAAATTTAGAAGCTGCTGGAATGCCACCTTCAAAAATATTACTAGGTGTTCCTTTTTATGGTAGACTCGGAGCTAATTTAACTAAATCTTACGACGACCTTAGAAAAAATTATATAAATAAAAACGGATATGAGTATAAATTTGATGCAAAAGCTCAAGCACCATATCTTGTAAAAGACGGTAGCTTTGCAATGTCATATGATGATCCTCTTTCTATATATTTAAAATCACAATATATACTTAAAAATTGCTTAGGGGGAATTTTCTCTTGGACATCAACTTATGATCAAGCAAATATACTTGCAAAAGCTATGTATGATGGAATAAATGATCCTGTTTTATTTAAAGAAAAATTAGAAGATATGTATGGAGAATTTTAAATAATATAAAAAGTCTTGCTCTTTTGCAAGACTTTTTATATTCCTATAGATGCTTTAGCTAGCCTATCCGCTTCTTCATTGTATTTATTCCCACTATGAGCCTTTACCTTAACAAACTTAACATTTAATTTGTTTTTTATACTGTCATAGAATTTTTTATAATCAATAGTTCCTTCTTTGTTAGCTTTCCATGCCCCATTACACCATTTTTCAATTCCTTCATAATCAAAATATAAAGTTAAGTTTTCAACTTCATTGCTTATGCAATATTGCATTGCAATTTTAGCAGCCTCTATTTCGCCTGCTACATTTCGCATACTTACAAGTGATTCATTTTCACCTTTTGTGCTATATGTTTTTTCTACTTTGTTATCCTTTAATATTACTACACCTGAGCCATACGCCCTAATACAATGTTCATAACTTCCATCTACATATGCCTCTAAACAACTATCTGAATTTTTTAAAATTTCATTTTTTTTGTCTTCTATATAATCCTTTGCTTCGTTTAAAGTTTCAAAACTTTTATACTCAGCTCCTGAAAAACCATTCACTTGTTCCTTGCAATCATTCCAAGTATTATATATTCCTATTTTTTTACCTTTTTTTACAGCATAAAACTTTTTTTTACTCAAACAATCGCCTCCTTATTATATTTATTTTTGTATTAAATATAATATACATTTTATCCTATAGCCATTGATTTTAAAAGATTTATTTATATTTTCATTATATTATAAAATGTTATTATTTCATTTTGGTAATTATTTAATGCTTTATTATTTTTTAAATCCATGATATAATCCTTAAATAAATAAAATATCGAATATAACTAATTGGTAGAGGTCGCATTGTTAATAAGTAATTTTGTTGAGTTAAGCACGAAGACGCAAAATAAAAGGTAACGGTGCCGAAATATATAAGTGATGCTTTAAGCTTATATATTGGGGTCATATAAAATATATATGGCACTGTCACATTAACATGTGGAGTACTATCTTTAGATTAAGTTTCTAATTCAATGTTTACATTGAATACTTAAGTCTAGGATAACTTCTTATCCTAGGCTTTTTTAATCTCAAATTTCTCCTTACCGTTATATTCGATACAAATTAATAGGAGGATTTTATGACAACGAACAGTAAAAAGCAAGTAACATTATTCGATGCACTATTATGTGTAGGGTTTTTAGTAACAATTTTAGTAACATGTTTAGTATTCTTAAGAAAATATGAAATATCTGCTCATATACCACTTATAGTTGGTGCAGTTTTCGCAGCATCTATAGCTGTATTTAAATTAGGTTTTACTTGGAAAGAATTAGAAGACGGAATTTTATCTACAATAAATACTACGATGCAAGCAATGCTTATACTTTTAGTAGTTGGTATGTTAATTGGAACTTGGATTCTTGGTGGTGTAGTTCCATCTATGATATATTGGGGTCTTAATATATTATCACCTGGTATATTCTTAGTTGCTACAACGCTTATATGTTCAATCGTATCTATTGCAACTGGTTCATCTTGGACTACTGCAGGTACAATAGGTATAGCTTTACTTGGTATAGGTAATGCCCTTGGTATACCTACTAATATAATAGCTGGTGCAATAATATCTGGTGCTTATTTCGGAGATAAAATGTCTCCACTATCAGATACTACAAATTTAGCTCCTGCAATGGCTGGTACAACTTTATTTGAACATATTAAACATATGCTATACACAACTGTTCCAGCTTTATTAATAGCTCTTGTTTTATACGCAATAATAGGTATGAAATATGCTGGTAACCAAATAGATACTACTCAAATAAACCAAATACAGACTGCTTTACTTAATAACTATCATACTTTATCGCCATTATTACTTTTAGTACCTGTAGCTGTTATAGTGTTAGTAATCTTAAAAGTTCCAGCAATACCAGCACTTATAGGTGGAGCTTTACTTGGTGGTGTGATTGCTATAGTTTTCCAAGGCTCATCTATGGCAGATGTATTTTTAGCTGCTAAAGGTGGATATGTTTCATCTACTGGAATGGACTTTGTAGACCAACTTTTAACTCGTGGTGGTCTGGATAGTATGTTAGGAACAGTTTCTTTAATGCTTTGTGCTTTAACTGTAGGTGGTATATTAGAAAAAACTGGAATGCTAGAGGTAATAGCTAAAGCTATATTAAGTGTAGCTAAAGGAACTTTTGGACTAATCGCAGCTACAATATTTACATGTATCGGAACTAACATAGCTGTTGCCGATCAATATTTAGCTATAGTTATACCAGGAAGTATGTATAAAGATGCATTTATAAAGCAAGGTTTATCTCCTAAAAACTTATCTCGTGCTTTAGAGGATAGTGGTACAGTAACTTCAGCACTTATTCCATGGAATACTTGTGGAGCTTATATGTCTGCTACACTTGGAGTTGGATCATTTGCATTTTTACCATTTGCATTCTTCAACTTACTTTGTCCTTTAATTTCTTTATTCTTTGGGGCAACTGGAATAACAATTGAAAAACTTTCAGATGAAGAAAAATTAAGACTTGAAAATGTAGCTTAATAAATTAATTTAATATATCAAATAGCGTTGTTATTAATAACAACGCTATTTTTTTACATATTTATGTTTACTGTCTTATTATTACAAATACCATATATAGGATATATATAAGTACAAGAAAGATTCCTTCTATCTTATTTACACTTTTTTTAGTAGCTGCAAATATACAAGTTAATACAGTTACAACTATCATAACAAGCATATCTATAAATACAATAGGATGAACTGGTATATTGCTTATAGTTGAAGATATACCTAAAACAAATAGTATGTTAAATAAATTTGATCCAACTACATTTCCTATGGCAATATCACTTTCTCCTTTTCTTGCAGCAATTACACTAGTTACAAATTCAGGTAAAGATGTACCTATCGCAACTATTGTAAGTCCTACTAAGTTTTCACTCATTCCCAGGGTTATAGCTATACTACTTGCAGAATTGACTACCATTTGACCACCTATAAGTATCCCTATAATACCTAATATACTCATAAATATACTTTTTCCAATAGATATATTTTCTTTAGCTTGGTCTATATTCATTTCTTCTTTTGATGTAAGTGCCATCTCTATTAAATAATACATAAATATTCCAAATAACGCTAATAGCATTAATCCATCCGCTCTAGTTAATAAGTTTTCGCTATATCCTTGAAACTTTACATCATGTGCTAATATCATCAAAACTACTGCTGCTAATATTGCAAACGGAAACTCTTTTATTATAGTACTCTTTTGTACTTTAATAGGATTTATTATAGCTGCAACACCAACTACACATAATAAATTGAATATATTAGATCCAACTACGTTTGCTATTGCCATATCATTGCTTCCTTTTAAAGCAGCTGTAACACTTACTGCAGCTTCTGGTGCACTAGTTCCAAATGCAACTATAGTTAAACCTATTATCAAAGTTGGAACTTTAAAAATCTTAGCGATTGATGAAGAACCTACTACAAATGTATCTGCTCCTTTTATAAGTAGTAAAAAACCTATTATTAATAATATATAATTCATATAAGCCGCCTTCCTTATTTCTTCACTTGTATTTAGCCCCTTATAATAGTTATTTTTTCTAAATTATTGTATCTTATTCAACTTATAAATTCACTTGCATAAAAACAAGCATATTTTTTCAAATAAATAGAGCATGTTAAATAATTAAAGTGATTTAACATGCTCTATTTAAACTGCTATATATTATTTTATTTTATATCAAAATGTTTATTTAGGTTTGTATTTAAGCTTATCTTTGTGTATTGAGTAATTTTGATTATAGTAATTTATTTTTAAGATTTCGTCTTTAAAATCAACCACATTACTATTTATATTTCTATTTTTCATTTGCTTGTTTATAAATTTTTCTACATTTTTAACGTTCATATTATCATCATATTTTAATATATCTATAATTTCCATTAAAGTCTTATTCATAACAACAGTTCTAGACTTATATAAATGATCACTTATACATTCTGTTATTTTGTTTTTGCCCATAATATTTATACTGCATCCATGCAAATCTCTTTCTAATTTTTTTATAGTATGAATATTAGTTCCTGTATTAAAAATCACAAAACAACCATAATCATATTGGCTCCTTAAAATTCTACCCATAGCTTGTTTAACCTTTATAGCCATCTGTGGATAATTCACAACATGATAAGGCAAATTATATTTTTTCATAATTGTTGAATACAGTGGATCTTTCGGATTTAAATTTGGTATTTTATCTAATGTAACACAGATTAATCCATCTCCCGGTATATCTACGCCTTCAAAGCAACCCTTAGAACCTAATACTACACACTTTTTGTTTATGTCATTTAAATTTTTAATACCTTTTTTATTCATATAAACTTCTATATTTTGATTATTCAAATCGTCTAAAAGATAATCATACGTTTTTTCTAGCCTATCTCTACTATTAAATAAAGATAGTAAATGACCTTGTGTTATCTTAGATACATTATTTATAACATCACTCATTTCTTTTGGAAAATCTTTATTGTTATAGTTGCACAAATCATTTAAACCAATTATTGATACTCTATTTTTATAATCATATAACGGAGGTATTATTTTTTCTATACTTTCAACTCTGTTTATACCTAACGTATTTTTAAAATAATCCATACTATTTTCTACACTTAAAGTAGCTGATAAAAATACACCACTTTCTATTTGTGTTAATATATTTTCTTCAAATAATGCAGCTAATTTTAATGGAACAACTCTTATTTCGAAGTAATTATAATTTTTATCTATTTCAATTATCCTTGCAAAATCATCATCTTTACTATATTCCATAAAGGTTTGAAATACAGATTTTATGTTTTCTAATTCATTTATTCTAGCTTTTCCAAATTTATAAACATCAGACTCTTTATCTATACTATCGTCATCTAAATTTCTATCTATTATAATCAATATAGATACTAAATTTCTTATGATTTTATCGCAACTATTTTTTATTACTTGGCTATATTTATCGTAAGTTATATTTTTTATTTCATTATCAATTTTTATCTTTCCTGCTATTTCATTTTCTTGTAGATTTAATTCCCACCTTAAATTATACTTACTTATATTTTTATAATGTGAATTCATTCCAAAATCTAATATATTTTTCATTTCTTCTATTATTAAATTTATATTAGTACTTATCTTATTTTTTATATTTCTATCAAAATGCACATGATGATAAAATTTATCAAATGGTTTTATTTTTTTATTTTTATTTTCGTATGCAAATATGCTATTATTTATATTTTCATATGGATATATTTCCTTTAAAAAATGACAAAACATCTTATACTCAATAGTACTAGAAAAGAACTCATATCCCTTTTCAGCTAAATTATGTGCTTCATCAACTATTATATGTTCCAGTGGCTTTTCTTCTTTATAAGGCCATTTAGCAAGCAGTGAATGATTTATAACTGTTATATCCTCTTCCTTTAATTGTTCTGTTCTTATTTTATATAAGCAATCCTTAAAACACTTTTTAGGCCTACATAAATTAGGATCGCACATTACATATCTTAAGTGGATATCCATTTTTTCAAAATGACTTATTATGAAATGATTTATTTCTTCTATATCTCCATGTTTCCCATCTTTTATAAATCTTTCTAATATTATAATACCTAATATCTCTTCTATAGTTGGATTTTGTTCGTTATAATCTTTTTTATAAATCTCCAATTTTTCTACACAGATATAATTATTTTTCCCCTTTATATATCCATAGCTAACTTTATTGTTAAGATTTAACGAGTTCAATACATTAGGTATATCTTTATTAATAAGCTGTATTTGTAATTCCTTTGTATCAGTAGATATAATAACTCTTTTATTATTAAGCCTCGATTCTAAAATTACAGGAAGCAAATATCCTACACTTTTTCCTATTCCTGTAGGTGCTTGTATGCATGCTATTTTAGGATTAGCTGATTTTGTTTTAAATGTTTCTCTTATAGTTTTTGTAAGTTCATATTGACCAGGTCTATATTCATATAAAAATCCCTCTTTACTTTCCCATATACTTTCATCTTTTAATAATTCTTCATAGTTTTTATCATTTTTATAAACTTTTTTTAAAATTTCTTTTTCTTTTATACCTTTGTCTTCCTTAAATATCTCTTTTTCATAATGATATTGTGTATAAGAAGCATTATCTATCAACTCACTCCATTCCCATTTTGGTAACATAAATTTATTTAGATATGAGTTTATTTTAAATGTTAATGGCTCTAATGTAGATTCTTCTGACTTTTTTAATTTAACTATTAATATATTAATTATTTTAATCATATCTTCTATTTTATGTAGAGTAAGCGACTTATTATCTATTTTTTGAGTGCTACTTATTAATTGTTTTTTTAAATAATTTAAATTATATTCTTTATGGTATGGCTCTAATACAATTGCTAATTCCATAGAATTTATAATTTTATTTTTAATTTTTGGCATACATTTATTTAAAATTTGTTTTATAAACAATGTGTCGTGGCAAATAATTACTGCATCTTCAACAAAATCTACAAATTCATCTATTATATTATTTAATTTAGGCGCACTTTGAATATTTTTTTTATATAAATTACTATATTGAGAATATACTTGTGTCGAAATTGGTTTTTGATTTTTGATTAAGGTGTTAAATATTTCTTTATTACCATTTTTTATTTTAATAGCTCCAATTTCTATTATTTCAAAGTTATTCAAATTTAACCCGCTTGTTTCTATATCTAAATATACAACCTTATCTAAAACACTTGTAACTTCATTAGATAATATATTTATAGTATCTTTCATTTTTTAGTCCTTTCAATAAAATCTCTTTTAAATTTTCTTAATAAGATTTTATTTTTACTCATTTTGTATACATAATTATATGATAAGTTTATCCAAAAAGTAAAAGTATATTTTTATATAGTATTACGATTTCAATAAAATCATTATTTATAATTTAAAATAATATTTTGATTTTCAGAGTATATTTTAACTTTATTTATAGAAACTATATATAGATTAAGATTACAATTTTATAACAACCAGAGGTGATTTTATGAACAATAGAAAATCTAGAACTTATTTCATTCTTAGTTTTTTTGTATTGGTATTTTGTATATTAGTTGGGACTAATTTTCATATGATTAATAAGTCCAAAACTCAAATATTAAACCAAGATCTTAGTACTCAAGAATATAGTTGGTACTTTAATCCTAGAAATGATGGAAAACAACCAGACCCAATAAAGGAAGCTAATTTCTTTAAAAAATATAATTCTTATTATGTTGGAGCACCTGATGAAAAAGTTTTATATCTGTCTTTTGATGCAGGATATGAAAACGGAACTACTGAGAGCATACTTAATACTCTAAAAAAACACAATGCTAAAGCTCAGTTCTTTGTTGTTGAAAGCTATATCAAAAATAATCCTGACTTAATAAAAAGAATGGAAAAAGAAGGTCATTTAGTTTGTAATCATTCTAAAACACATCCTTCAATGGCACAAATTACAGATTTTAATAAGTTCAAATCTGAATTTACTAGCGTTGAAAAAGCTTACAAAGATGTTACAGGTAAAGATATGCCTAAATACTTTAGACCACCTATGGGCAAGTTTAGCGAACAATCTTTAAAGTATACTCAAGATTTAGGTTATAGTTCAATATTTTGGAGCTTTGCTTATGTTGATTGGTATAATGACAAGCAACCTACACATGAATATGCTAAAGAAAAGATATATTCAAGAACTCACCCTGGTGCGATAGTTTTACTTCACCCAAACTCTAAAACTAATACTGAGATATTAGATGAAGTACTTACTCATTGGGAAAAAGAAGGCTATAAACTAAAAACATTAGACTACTTAATAAAAAACAATACTAAAAATTAATTTTTACATAAAAAAGATATAGAGACAATTGATTTGCTCTATATCTTTTTTATAATTCTTTACGCATCAACTAATATACTTCTACCTCTAAAATTTGCTACCCAATAAGGTTTATAAATACTTTTAACTTCTTTTATATTAATATTTTGTAAATTAACTTTATCTATTGTATTGCTTTTATATTTTTCTCCTAAGAAATTCATAATCTCACTTTTAACACCTTCTATAATATCACATTCACCTATTTTAGCTTTCTTTATACGACTTTTAGTTACATACCTTCTTGTTGTGCTAGGTATTATATCAATAGATTCAGAGTATCCATTAAAAGTATTCACTAGCATTGTTATGTAATGTTTTTTTGTTTCATGCCTAAATACCTTATTTGTTTTTTCTCTACTTATTACTTCATAATTTAATACTTTTAGTTCTATATATTCTAAATGTATATCATTTACTACTGTATTAAACTGAGAAACTTTACTCATTAATGGCATTTTTCTTGATACATGCTTTAAGGCTTCTTTTTTGCTTTTATTTATCTCAATAGCTTCTATTTTCATAGCACCCTCCTAGTAAATGTTTTGCCCTTTAGTAAATTATATTAAAGTATCCTATAATTTCATGTATGTACACATAAAAAAATACACAACATAATTATTATATTTTTATAAAAAGGACTGATTTCTATGACATCAAAGAAAAAGATAATATTATTAATGTTGCTGTTCTCATTTATTGCAATAAGTAAAATTTCATATGATAATTTTTTTAGTTTTAAATTTTCAAATGAAAAAACTTTACAAAGTAGTAATTTAGATAATAATAAATTAGTTATAAATTCTGTATCTCCAAATAAATGTGAGCAATACATAGTCTCTAAGCCAACTATAAAGATAAATTATTCTAGTCAAAATAATATAGATACTTCTTCAATTAAATTATTTGTAAACTATCAAGACGTAACTAAAAAATCAATTATATCTAATAATGAAATTAGTTATACTCCTGATAAAAAGTTTAAAAGAGGTACTCAGATAGTAAAACTAGAGATATTTGATTCATCAAATAAGAAAAATATATCTTCTCTTGAATGGTATTTTGTAGTTGGTACACCTGTTTATAATCATTACAGAGGTTTATTGCATTCTCATACCGCAGCAAGTGATGGTCATGGTAGTTATAGTGATGCTTACTACTTATCTAGAGACAAAGCTAATTTAGACTTTTTTGCCATAACAGAACATTCTAACATGTTGGATAATAATCTTGAATGTAATATAGAAAATGCATCATTTAGTAATGAGTGGAATGAACTAACAAAATATAAAAATATGTTTACTTCTAATGGAAAATTTATAGCTCTTAATGGATTTGAAATGACTTATCCTTATAACGTGAAAAATCCGATTGGTCATATAAATATATTTAATTCAGAAGGATTTGTTTGTTCAGAATTACCTGATATGGAATTAGATGATTTTTATAAATTAATTTATAATCAAGACGATTTAATTGGTCAATTTAACCACCCATGTGATAAATTTGGTAAATTTAATAACTTAAAATATTCACCTTATGGAGATAGCGTTATATCATTGATAGAGGTCGGAAATGGATATAATAAAGATATTAAAAAAAACATTAGATCTCATGATATGTATCAATTGGCATTAGATAATGGATGGCATCTAGCCCCAACTTGTAATCAAGACAATCATAGAGTTGATTTTGGTATAGCTAATGAATTTAGAACAGTAGTACTATCTACCGATTTAACTAAGGATGGCTTATACGATGCTCTTAAACATATGAGAGTCTATGCTAGCGAAGACAAAAACCTAAAAATTGATTATACTATAAACGACCTTCCTATGGGATCTACAATAAGTAAAACTTCTAAACTTAGATTTTGCGTAAGTGTAATTGATACTGATTTTGAAGATAAGATAGAGGAAATTCAAATTATAAGCAATAAAGGCGATATAATAAAAAGCAAAAAATTTAACTCTAATCTAGCTAAGTTAGAGTTTAGTTCTAAATCAATAAAAAATAAGTTTTATTATGTTAAAGTAATTCAAAAAAATGATAAAATATCTGTTACTGCTCCTATATGGATAAAATAGTTTTATTAAATCAAAATGGTAGAAACTTATTCTAAGTTTCTACCGTTTTATATTCCGCACATTTATATTTATAAGCCTTGACACATAATTCATATAAATAGATCTAAATAAGTTAGTATCTATATTTAATATTATGATATTTTTCTACTTTTTGTTACTATTTAATTTATTTTTATTTAGCAAAGTGCATATATCTTTTAACTATTAATTTTTTTTATATTAACAGGTATCTGTATTTCAGTTATAAACTCGTCTACAATCCCTGTTTCATGTACGTCAATTTTATATATTTCTATAGGATCTGTTATAATTTCATAACCATTTTGGTTTATGTAATTCATCATTTTATTTAAATGAAATTTATTATTTTTGTATCCACCTCTGTATGTTAACGTTACATAATAGCCTTCTTTGACAACTATGTTATATATCAGTTCATGTTCTTCTAAAAAGCAAAATACAGACTTAAATTCATTAAATATGCCTTTCTTTACTTTATCTAATGAAAATGTGGCTCCAATATTATTATTTCCAAGTATGTTAAACCTACTTTCATATTCTTTTTGAAGTTTTTGTATCAAGAAATCTACATCCTCATCCTTTTTTATATCAGCATTTAATTTTAATGCTTTTCTCTCATGTATATAAACTAATTCTATTTCTTCTAGCTTTGAGTTATTAACTGCATCATCTATAGAATCTAGCCTTTTATTTATATTTTCTTTGTGTTTTTCAAGTTCTTTTATTTTTTTATCTATTAGATTTATTTCTTCTTTTAATATTTTGTTAGTATTTTCTATACTTCTGCAATCTAAATATTCTTTTATTTTTTTCATTGGAAAATCTAAATTTCTAAATTCTTTTATTAAATTCAACCTCCAAATATCTGATATACGATACATTCTATAGCCATTAGTGTCTCTAAATGGTTTTAATATACCTAACTCTTCATAATACATTAATGAATCTCTTCCTATGCCATATATTTTAGATATTTCTCCTATTTTATAATAATCTTTCATATTATAATCCTTTCCTATGTAACTTTTTTAAGTTATTTTATAAAAGCTATGAGTAAATTAAAATATACCTCTTATTAGGGTTATTTTAAATAGCTCATAGCTTTTATAATTATAATAATACTACTTCTTCTTCATTACACTCTTTACCTTCATCATCATTATCTTTATAAATCAAACTTATTATTTTACCACTTATAGTTACCGCAATTATAGAGAAAAATACTTGTTTAAAATCTAAATATACTAATGATAACAAAAGAACTATAGCATCAGTTATTAAGTAAATATGATTTACTTTTAATTTTGTAAATCTATTACCTAAAAGAGCAATGACGTCATCTCCACCTGCTGCGCCTCCACCTCTTACTACAAATCCTACACCTACACCTACAAAAACACCGGCCAATATACTTCCTATTAGCATGTTATTCATAAGACTAGGTATCAAAAACCCTATACTTTCCCAAGTTTTATATGTTATAGAGAATGTAGTTGTAGATACTAATGAATATAATAAGAATTGCTTTCCAAAAAATTTAGAACCAAGTGCAAATAACGATACGTCTATTATTAAACTTGTTATAGCTGGAGATATATCAAATATATTTTTTATCAAAAGTATTAACCCTAAAACTCCGCCTTCTGTTACGCTGTTTTGATAATTGAAATTATAACTTCCAAAAGATAATATTGATGAGCCTAATATTATTAATAATACACTTTTTAAAATTTGTTGTTTTGACCGCAAAATATCACTCCTAATTTAATTTGTATAAATTAATACTTATTATATTATATACCTTAGTATAATACCAATGTACATAATTTATTTTTACCAGTTATGTAAATTACTTATTGTTATATAAGCTTTATTTTTTACACAAACTATATTTGAAAATAATATTAAGGAGGAAATACATTATGCAAAACCAAACTTCCAACAGTGTATATGAAATAGCTAGCATATCACCAAAAGAACAAGAAGCTATAAAAAAAGCAGAGCTTGACCTAAAAAAATCTACAGGAAAAGAATTTGTTGTTATAGCATGGGAAAAAAAATAATTTTATTAAAATATAAAATACCTATATAAATTATATCTATAGGTGTTTTATATTTACTATAATTTAATCATATACTTAATTTAGTATAAAGAAAGTTCCTATAACTAACAAAACAGCTCCTATGTATTTATACAAATGCATACTTCCTTGTCCTAAAATTATCCCATCAATTAAAAGACCTATTAGCATTTGAGAGACTACTATTAATGTTAACGTGTTTGAAACACCTAAGGTTGGCACTGATTTCACTGTAAAATATATTACAAGCCCTCCTAATATACCTCCAATTAGTAGTTTTGGATTTATATCGCTTATGTTCATTAAAGATTTAAAATCACCTGTTAATAAAATACTTATTAAAAAAAATAAAACACCTACCACTAAACTTATAAAAGTTGCAATTAATGCCGTAGTATTTTTACCTAGTTCGCCGTTTACAAATGCTTCTAGTGCCGTAGAGCCTCCTGCTAGTATTGCACATATTATCGCTCCTATATTTGACATTGTAATCCCTCCTTTAGTATCTCTATTGTAATTTTATGATACAACCTATTTATTAATAACCATATCTAAGTAAGTTGACTGTTAAAAAGCTTTTTTGTTATAATGACTTTAAATTGATTGTATAATTAAAATTTATGAGGTGATAAAATGTTACAAATATTTAATATCAACTTTGATAATATTTATAAAAAAGAAAATTGTAATAAATTTATAATAATGGGCGTTCTTTTTCTTGCATTAGGGACTTTGTCTTTTTTTTATAAGGGTCTTGGAATAAAAATAGTATCGTGGATATTAGCTATAGCTTTATTATTTGCTGCATATCTAAATCTAAAAAATATTAATGAACTTAGACGATATGCTCCTAAAGATGAAATTGCTCCTTTTATCCGTATACAGATTCTACTTTTACTAGGAGCTTTATTATTAATAGTTTTTCCAAATAAAACACAAGGTATTATGTCCTCTCTATTTGGTATTTACCTTATATTTTCACAACTGTCAAAAATACTTAAGTCTAGAAATAACCCTTATTTCAAATTAGGCTTTTGGAGAATATTCGAATTATTATTCGGTTTTGTATTGGTATTTTCTCCATTCTTTTTATCTAGATTTATTGCATCAATATTATCATTACTTATAATATTCTTAGGAGTCTACTTACTATCTACAGGTAATGGACTTAAACGTTAGAATAAAATAAAAAAGTGTTGCTAATTTTATTATTAGCAACACTTTTTTTATCTATATATGCTTGTGTCTATATGTTTCTCATATACCTTTTTGCCATTTTTATCATAACCATAAAGATATGTGTTTGCAACTTTTCCATTTGCATATCCTACAGGCTTATACTCTACTCCCTTAAGTGCATCTTTATTTGACCAAAACTCTATAGTTAAATTCCCCCCAGAAGCATAAGTATTTATAACTATAGGGTACTTATGAGTATTTTTAAATTTATAATCAATACTTCCAGTTGCCAATGTAGCATCTAGCCCTCTAGGAACATAGCTAACTGCCTTTGAGTGATTTCTTCTTTCTGTTGGAACTATGCCAGCTTTTAATTGTGTGTTGTATAAAGTAGATGATACTTGACACAAACCACCACCGATTCCCTGTATAAGTTCTCCATTACTTATAACGGGCGCATATGTATACCCATTACTTTGAGTTACTGGACCTACTGATTTTTCATACGAAAATTCCTCTCCAGGCATTAAAAGTAAATCGTCTATTTTACTTGCTGCTATTTCAATATTACGACCTCTACCTCCACCAGATCCATATGTAGTAGAAAAAGTTGATATTCTATAATTTACATCTTCTACATCTTTAATATTTACTTTAGGATTGTCATCTATATATTTACCACTTATTTTTATATTTTGTTTATCTATATTATTCTGTTTTATAGACTTCTCTATATTTGATAAAAAGTCTTTATCATCCAGTTTTATACCTTTTTTACCTTTTTCATATCTGATACTTTTTCCATTTATTAAAACTCTAGGCTCTTCACATTTTTTATTAGTTTCTTTGCTTATTTGATCTGATTTTTCTTTTATTGCTCTTTTATCAACTTCAATACCTAGCTTATAATCATTTTTTTGTTTTCTTATTATTACAGCTAATTTTTGAAGTTTATTTTTATTTTCATTTTCCTTAAATATTTGATTTAATAATTTATCTTCATTATAACTTAGGACTATATCTCCTACACTTAGTTTATAAAGATTTCCACCAGCATCTATATTAATTATTTTTTTATCTATTTTATTTTTATATTCATCTATTTTATTTTGTAACTGTTCTTTATTTAAACCTACTATACTTTCTCCGTATATAGAATATCCAGGATACACTATATCATCATATTTAGATACCACTAAATTAACTATTATATATGATAAAACTGCCAATATAGCTATAATACCAATTGTAATTTTTAATTTTTTGTTTATAACCCTTTTGCACTCATCTTTTGTTTCTTGATTTTCTTGATTGAGATCTTCTTCTTGATTTGAGTTTTCTTCTTTTTCTTCACATATAATTTCTTCATTCTCAGGTTTTGTTTCTTCGCCTTTTGCCCCCTCACTATTTTTTAAATTTTCGTCTTCTTCAATAATATTTTCTTGATTTAATTCTTTTTCTTGATTTAATTCTTTTTTTTCATTTAATTCTTTTTCCTCATCGATATTAGAATTTTCATTTTCATTAAGATTGTCTTTATCCATTATTTTATTCCCCCATTGATTCCTTTAATTAATATATTGTATTAATCTAATAAAATATATATTCAGTAAAATAGGTAACAGTATTGTAAATAGTGTTTTTAGAATATAGGGTAATTTAATACTAATTTGTATATATGATTTAACATATATTTGATCAAATAATAGCAATTTGTATATATATTTTTTTTATGGTAATATAAATTAATGTATACAATATTAATTAGAAAAAGGTGATACAATTGACAAAATTCAAATATGCTTTTGACAATAAAAGATACCACACATGGAATTACTATCTTAGAAATACATTTGGACAAAAAGTATTTAAAGTATCTATAAATGCTGGTTTTACTTGTCCTAATATAGATGGAAAAATAAGTTCTGGAGGATGTACTTACTGTAGTAAAGATGGCTCTGGTGATTTTGCTGGTAACCCTAAAGATAATCTTATTAAACAATTTGATGATATAACAAAGATGATGCACAAAAAGTGGACATCTGCAAAATATATAGGTTACTTCCAGGCATTTACTAATACTTATGCTCCTTTAGATGTTTTAAAAGAAAAATATGAAACTATATTAAAGCTTGATGATGTTATTGGACTTTCAATATCAACTAGACCAGATTGTCTTCCTGATGATGTAGTAGATTATTTAGGGGAACTTAATCAAAGAACTAATTTATGGGTAGAACTAGGACTTCAAACCATTCATGATAATACTTCTAAAATGATAAATAGAGGTCATGATTATGAAGAGTTTGTTAGAGGTGTTGAAAAATTAAAAGCTAAAAATATAAAGGTAATAGTCCATATAATAAACGGTCTACCTGGAGAAGATTATGATATGATGATGGAAACTGCAAAGGCTGTTGCTAAAATGGGTGTTGATGGTATAAAAATCCACTTACTTCATGTTATAAAAGATACTCCTATGGAAAAAATGTTAGAAAAAAATATGATGACCTTAATGACTCAAGATGAATATATAAAACTAGTTTGTGATCAGCTTGAAATTCTTCCTGAAACTATGATTGTTCATAGATTAACCGGTGATGGAAAAAGAGATGAACTAGTTGGACCTCTATGGAGTTTAAAGAAATGGGAAGTTTTAAATTCTATCGATGCAGAACTAAATAAACGTAATTCTTATCAAGGCATTAAATTTCAAAAATAATATAAATTCTTATTTACTATAAAAAGACCCGTAATATTATACATTACAGGTCTTTTTTAATATTTTAAATTTCGTTTTTATGTCTAAATTTAACTAATTCCATTATTGCAGTAGATAATAAAGCTAATCCTATGCATATTCCTAATTGTTCAAATCCAAAATCTATAGGTATTGAGAATATTTCTCTTGCTAATGGTAATAATGTCAATCCATAGATTAGAATACAACTTATAATCGCATATATTACATACATATTAGAAAAGAATCCTAATTTAATTAAATTATATTCATTTGACCTGGCAGGAAGAGTTTGTAATATCCTTGCTAATGTAATAGTAGAAAATGCCATCGCTGTTCCAACTTGTGGAGAGGTTTTCATTCCTATATATTGTGCAATTATCACTACTATAGCTATAGTCATTCCTCTAAATGCTACGGATTTTATTGTTCCGCCTGCTAATATACTTTCATTTGGATCTCTTGGTTTTTTAGACATTACATTTTTTTCTGGTTTTTCAAATCCTAAAGCTATTGCTGGTAGTGAATCTGTTATTAAGTTTATAAATAATAATTGTAATGTAGTAAATGGATTTGCCCAATTAGCAAAAACTGCAAACAAGATTGTAACTATACCTGCAAAGTTTCCTGCAAATAAATATGTTATAGATTTCTTTATATTGTTATAAACAGTTCTACCTACTTCCACTGCACTTACTATAGTTGCAAAGTTATCATCAACTAATATCATAGCAGATGCATCTTTTGCAACATCAGTTCCACTTCCCATACCTATTCCTATATTAGCTTGCTTTAGTGCTGGAGCATCATTTACACCATCACCAGTCATAGCTGTTATTTTACCTTTGTCTTGCCATGCTTTTACTATCCTTATCTTGTTTTCAGGAGATACTCTTGCATATACTGATATATGTTCTAATTTTTCATTTAATTCATCTTCACTTAAATCATCTAATTCCTGTCCAGTAAGTGCTATATCTTCTTCATCCATAATTCCTATTTCTTTTGCTATAGCTGCGGCTGTAGTTTTATGATCCCCTGTAATCATTACAGTTTTTATACCTGCACTTTTAGCGTCTTTTACTGCATCAAAAACTTCATCTCTAGGAGGGTCAATCATTGCCATAAGTCCTACTAATGTCATGTCTACTTCATCTTCTAAAGCTGGCACAAAATCCTCATCAGGTACATCTTTAAATGCAAAAGCTAAAACTCTAAGTGCTTTTTTTGAAAAGTTTTCATTTATTTCTTTATATGCATTTATAATCTCATCACTTATTTTGGTTTCTACTCCATCGATTAGCGCATATTTACATCTGCTAAGTACAACATCTGGTGCTCCTTTTGTAAACATATATGCATTTCCATAGATATCATTTACGGTAGACATAAGCTTTCTATCACTATCAAATGGTATTTCACTTAGTCTGTCATATTTTTCTCTTAGTTTTTGATAATCTAAACTTTTATTATTAGCAAATTTTATTAAAGCAACTTCAGTTGGGTCACCTAATTCTTTTCCTTCTTGATTTATGTTTGAATCATTACATATTGCAGATGCAACTGTAAGCGTTTTTGAATGATATGAATAATTGATGTTACTAGGTTCCATATCTTCTTTTTTTGTTTCATACATATAAAAATCAACTACTGTCATTTTATTTTGTGTTAAAGTACCTGTTTTATCTGTACAAATAACGCTAGTTGATCCTAAAGTTTCAACGGCTGGCAACTTCCTTATTATAGCTTGTTTTTTTGCCATATCATTTGTTCCAACAGAAAGTACAATAGTAACTATAGAAGAAAGTGCCTCTGGTATAGCTGCTACTGCTACCGCTATTGCAAACATAAATGAATCTATTATAATGCTACCTCTTGCAATGTTTCCCCCACTCATAAATCCTCTTGCAACTTGGATTATAAATATAAGTATTGCTATTATAACTATTGCTATCCCAAGTTTTTTTCCAAATTGGTCTAATTTTTCTTGAAGTGGAGTTTGTTTATTTTCTGCACTTTCTAAAAGACCTGCAACTTTTCCCATTTCAGTGTTCATACCTGTTGATGTAACTATAAAACTACCTCTACCATATACAACTAGAGATCCACTAAAAACCATATTTTTTTGGTCACCAATACCAACATCTTCATCTATCTTTTCATTGTGCTTTAATACGGGTTCAGACTCTCCAGTTAGCATTCCCTCTACGATTTTCAAACTTTGAGCTTCTATAATTCTTCCATCCGCTGGTATATAATCTCCAGCCTCTAAAAGTACTACATCCCCAGGTACTAGTTCCCTTGCTGATATACTTATCTTTTCATTATTTCTAAGCACCTTAGCTTTTGGAGATGATAGCTTCTTTAAACTTTCTAAAGAACCTTCTGCTTTTTTTGTTTGAGTTACTCCAAGAATCGAATTAAGCATAATTACTATAAATATTATTATAGACTCAACCATTTCTCCTAAGAATACCTGTACTATCGCAGCTATTAAAAGAATTATAACTAAAGGGTCTTTAAAACTTTCTAAAAATAGCTTCCACGTAGGTACTTTTTTGCCTTCTTTTAATTCGTTATATCCAAATTCATCTAATCTCTTTGGAATTTGATCATTCTCTAATCCATTAATATTAGAGTTTAACCTTTTAACAGATTCTATATATCGTTGTTTATAATACATTTTTACCTCCTTATTATAATTATTTCATTATATAGATAGTATTTTCTTATATCGTTTAACTTATTAATAAAATACATTAATTTATATAATAAATTTTATGATTAGTTTGTAATATGTATGAAATATAAATTTATAAAAAAAAAGTATAAAGTAGCTTGATATTGCTAACTTTACACTTTTAATTTATTTTACTGTTTTATTATAAAAATTAACCATCATTTCTTCCTTTATATCATTTGCCTCTTTTTCATAACCTAACGCTTTTACAATCTCTAAACTAAATGCTATAGATGTTGCAGGTCCTCTACTAGTTATTATATTATCGTCCTTTACAACTATCTCATCTATATACTCAATACTTTCTCTATCCTTTATAAAACCTGGATAAGATGTGCATTTTTTACCTTTAAGTACTCCAAATTCCTCTAGAGTTTCTGGTGCTGCACATATAGCTGCAATTATTTTTTTAGATTTATCTAATTCCTCTACAAAAGATTTTACTCTATTGTCTTTTAAATTTGTAGCACCTGGCAGTCCTCCTGGTAAAACTATCGCATCATACTCTTTTGCATCTATATCATCTATACAACAATCTGATTTTATCAATATGCCATGAGTTCCTTTAACATATTCCTTATTTATCGAACACATATCACAGATTATATTAGCTCTTCTTAATACATCTACAACTGATATAGCTTCTATCTCTTCAAATCCTTCTGCTATCATTAATAACACTTTTTTCATATTCTTTCCTCCTTAAATAATCCTTAAGTACTATTTTAACATTATTCATATCTTGTAAATAGAATAACTTAAATATAAAATGAAATAATTTTATGTATTACTTAAAACATATAGTCTTTATAATGATTTATAGTTTTAATCTTAATTCATTAAGTATAGTTTTGGTAGCTTTCACCCTTATACTTTGTCTATCTCCACTAAATACAAATTTTTTAACAGTTGTCTTCCCGTTTATATATATTCCTATATAAACAAGTCCTACTGGCTTTTCATCAGTTCCACCTTGTGGACCTGCTATTCCTGTTGTTGATAATCCTATATTAGTATTAAAATTTTTAGCTATCCCCTCTGCCATCTCTTTAGCTGTTTCTTTACTTACTGCACCATATTTATCTAATGTTTCTTTTTTAACACCTAATCTACTTATTTTAGCTTCATTAGAATAAGTTACACACCCTTCCATAAATACAGATGATATGCCTGGGTAATTTATTAGAGATGAACTTACTAAACCGCCTGTACAAGATTCTGCTACGGCTATTGTCATATTTTTATCTACAACTATCTTTGCAACTTCTTCTTCTAATGATGTATTTCCCTCGCCATAGATAAATTTTCCAACTCTATTTTTAATTTCATCTATAACTGGATTTATTAAATCATTTGCTTCTTTTTCATTTTTAGCTTTAGCAGTTATTCTAAGAATTGCTTCTGATTCTTTTGCATAAGGAGCTATTGTCGGGTTGCTCTGTGCATTTATAATATCTATTACTTTTTCTTCTAACAACGATTCTCCAATACCAAATGTTCTAAGTGTTTTTGATACTAATACACTGTCTGTTAATTTTTGTAAATATAATTTTACAGACTCCTCAAACATAGCCTTCATTTCTCTTGGTGGTCCAGGTAATATTATTATTGTTTTATTATCTTTTGTTAATATAGCCCCTGGAGCTGTACCATTATTATTTTCAAGTATTATTGCTTCATCTGGAAAATATGCTTGTTTTTTATTATTTTCACTTAACTCTATGTTTAACTTTTTAAAGTAGTTTTTTATTTTATTTAAAGATGGTTCGTGTAACTTAAGTTCTTGATTAAAATATTTACATGCAACTTCCTTAGTTATATCATCATTAGTAGGTCCAAGCCCACCTGTTGTAATAACTATATCACTTCTTTTTAAACTTTCTTCAAAAGCTTTTATAAGTCTTGTTTCGTTATCCCCAACAGTATTTTGATAATAAACCTCAATCCCATAAATAGCTAATTCCTTAGCTAAATACTGAGAATTAGTATTTACTATATCACCTAAAAGTATTTCTGTTCCCACTGTTATTATTTCTGCTTTCATATCTAATCACTCCTCTTTATATAATTTTAAACTATTTTAATTAATTTAATGTAATAAATTTCTAAAATTCTATCTTTAAGTTATATATTTAATTTTAGTGTTGGTAATTGCATTAAGTTAATATCTATACTAAAAAAAGATAAAAAAATCAAAATAATTTCTTTATCTTTTTTTAACTAAATTATGTTTTTCTAGTATCTCTAATGATTCTAATAGTTGATTTATATCTAATACCTCTAATGACACGCTTGTATCTTTCATATTTTGATTTACATTTTGTAAAAGTTCTATTATATCAATGTTTCCTTTATCTATTCCACTATGAGTGTCTTTTTCACCATAATTATTATGTATATGCATATGTTTTATATCACTACCTAAGATATCAATCCACTTATTTATACTAATATCTGAAAATGTATTTACGTGACCTACATCTAAGCATACAGAAAAATTAGGATTGTTTATTTGATCTATTAACTCTTTTATTAAAAAGCAATCTTTCTCCATTGTGTTTTCGATATGTATTTCTATATCATCTAATTTATTTTGTGTGAAATCTTTCCAAAATTCTGTAGAATTTTTAATCCATTCAGTATTAGTATATGTATTTGGTGTATAGCTATTGTGATAAACTATTTTTTTAGATTTTAATTCTCTTGCTACATCATAGCCTTGTTCTAATCTCTTTTTTGTAACTTTACGTATTTCCTTGTCTCTAGCCCCTGGAATTAGATCTGCATATGGTCCATGTATAGAAATATTTATTTTATCTAATACATCTTTAATCTCTTCTTTATAATTTGATAAATACATTTGCTTGTTATCTAATATAAAAGGGCTTGCAAATTGGACAACTTCTAGTCCTACATTGTATTTTTTTATAATTGGAAGTACTTTTTCAGTTTCATCTAGCTGCGAAATGTATATTTCCATACTCCTACCCCCGATACATACTCCTATTTAATATTTATTAAATATTATTAGTGTAGTTTATTGTTATGAGTTATAATATATATAGATTTTAAGTATGAATATACTACAACAATTTAAATTTTAGCCTTGAATAATACATTTTTCAACACTTATTATTTAAATTTATATATTTTATATTAAAAAGACTTATAATCAACACTTCGATAAAAATAAACTAAATAATTTAGAAATATAGGTGATATTATGAATTTAATGACTTTAGAAAATATATGTAAAAGTTACTCTGAAAAAACATTGTTAGAAAACATTTCTCTAGGTATAAATGAAGGAGAAAAAATAGGTATTATAGGTGTCAACGGTACTGGCAAATCAACTTTACTTAAAATAATAGCTGAAGCTGAGGTTGCTGATAGCGGTACTGTAACTAAAGCAAATAGAGTTAGAATTGAGTATCTTCCTCAAAATCCAGATTACAACGAAGATTTTACAGTTTTAGAGCAAGTATTTAAGGGCACTTCTAATGAAATGAAGTTATTATTACAATATCAAGAAACACTTGATAAAATCAATAAAGACTTCACTGATGCTTTAAATACTAAACTAATTTCTCTGCAAGAACAAATTGATGCTCTTAATCTTTGGGATTTAGAAAGTGAAGCTAAAATGGTATTAACAAAACTTGGGCTATCTGATTTCAGTAAAAAAATAAAAGAACTATCTGGTGGTCAAAGAAAAAGAGTATCACTAGCTTCAGCTCTTATTACGCCTTGTGAATTATTAATACTAGATGAACCTACAAATCACTTAGATAATGATACAATTGACTACTTGGAGGAATATCTTAATAATAGACGTGGTTCATTGCTTATGATAACTCATGATAGATATTTCTTAGATAGAGTTTCTAATAGAATCATAGAGTTAGATAAAGGTAGACTATTTAGCTATGATGGTAACTACTCTAACTTTTTAGAAAAAAAAATGGAAAGATTAGCGCTTGAATCTAGTATGGAAGAAAAACGTCAAAACTTAATAAGAACTGAATTAGCTTGGGTAAGACGAGGTGCTAAAGCTCGTAGTACAAAACAAAAAGCTAGACTTCAAAGATTTGATGATTTAACAAATCAAGATGACTTTTCTAATGATGGAAAAATGGATATATCAGTTGGGTCTACTAGGCTAGGAAATAAGATAATTGAAATACACAATATATCTAAGGCATTTGATGATAAAATTTTAATAAAAGACTTAGAATATACACTAGCTCGTACAGATAGAATTGGTATAATTGGTAAAAACGGTATGGGTAAATCTACTCTTATAAATATATTAAATGGACAACTTTCTCCTGATTCTGGACATATAGAAATAGGTGAAACTGTTAAAATTGCATGCTTTAATCAAGATGATTCTCATATGCATACTCAAATGAGAGCTATAGATTATGTAAAAGAAATTAGTGATTATATAGAAACTGCAGATGGAACTAAAATATCCGCTTCTCAAATGTGCGAAAGATTTTTATTTAATTCAACTATGCAATACACTTTAATCGGAAAATTATCTGGTGGAGAAAGACGTAGACTTCATTTATTAAGAACACTTATGGCTGCACCAAATGTACTTTTATTAGATGAGCCTACAAATGACTTAGATATTGATACATTAAATATACTTGAAGATTATTTAGATGAATTTAGGGGTGTTGTAATAACTGTATCACATGATAGATACTTCTTAGATAGAATTTGTAATAAAATATTTGCATATGAAGGAATGGGAACTATTCATGTTTATACAGGTAATTACAGCGATTACTTAATTTATAAAGAAGTTCAAGGTATAGAATTTGAAGAAGCTAAAAAGGCAAAAGAAGATATATCTACTTCTAAAAAAGAAAAGCCTAAGAGCGAGCGAAAACTTAAATTTACTTTTAATGAGCAAAGAGAATTCGAGAATATCGACAGTGATATTGAAAAACTTGAACAAAAAATAGAAGACCTTGAAAATAGTACTTCTAAATTTGCTACTGATTTTGTTAAGCTACAAGAAGTTATTGATAAAAAAGCTGAAGCTGAAAAAGAGCTTGAACATAAATATGAAAGATGGGAATATTTAAATAATTTAGCAGAAGAAATATCTAACTCTAAAAACTAATTAAAAAATCACGATAGCGTGAATTTAATACGCATCTTAAATTCACGTTGTCGTGACTAATATGAAATTTTTTTATATTAACTCTAAATTAATACTTCTTATATTTTATCAACTATATCAAAACTATATATAATATGGTCTATTACATCCTCATACATAGGTTCAAGGTATTTATCTACAATGACTCTAACATCATAAACACCTCGCTTGCCTTTAGCTATAAAAATATAATTACAAGTACCATCAATTCCTTCTCCGCATATAAGTTTTCCATCACAATGCCCATTGTTAAAGTCAACAGACTCTATACACCCCATATTGTTTGCAACTCTTTGAAGTGACACACAACCTGTCATATTTTCTGGTATTTCTATTAAAAACACCTGCATTTTTATATTAAATATAACTTCTCCATTAAAGTTATCAATTGCTATAGCATCAAAACAAGCTTTATTTTTAGACTCTAATTCTATCCAATCTATAGGCATGTCTATACTAAATCCCAAATCACTATTTTTATTATTAAACTTTGTGTCTATTTTTTTATTTAATTTCCCTTGTTCCTCATATCTCATTTCTCTTAAAAGTGCGCCTGATTTTTTAAATCCATGTTTATATGATTCTAATAAGTATTTTTTAGATTTTTCTATATCTTGATCTACCTCTAGTCCTTCTTTTAATATTTTTCCTACTTCATATTGAGCTTGCGAATTATTATTTTGTGCACATTTTTCTAGAAAAAACATAGCATCTTTGTAATTTTCTTCTTCTAGTAAGTCCATCCCTTTTTCAAAATCACTTAATAAGTTCCCTTGACTCTCTAAACTTTTTTTTATTATTTCTTTTTGATACTCTATCTCTTTTTCCTTTTTTTTATCATGGAACATTTCTCTAAAAATTTCATTAATAGCCATCAAAATTCCCCCTTATGCTGCCCTTTTATTTTCTCTGCATATTATATTTTATTTTTCTTCTTATTTAATGTTCCCTTATTTGTGTTTTATTAAATTCAAAAAAAATAGTACCTTAAAATAATCTAATGATTAAAAGGTACTATCTTACTATTTATATTTTTACAATCTTAATATTCATATTCACTGTAATTTTCGCATAAAACTACTTTTATTTTTTTATTAAACATATTTTTATATTCTAATAAAAATTCATTTAATTCTGCATCCATCAAACTTATTTTTTTGTTGCTATAAAGCATAACTTTCTCTTGGTCTATTACTATTTCAATGTCATTAACATCATTTTTAACAAAACTTGTTATACAACTTTTAGGCTTTATTTTCTGCCCATATTTTTCATAAAAGCTTGCGCTTTTTTTAATTGATTCTATGTTTTCATTAGTAAAGTTATTAATATCCATATTACCAAATCCTGCACTTAATGGGTCTATTCCAAAGTTTTTAAGTTGCTCTTCTACCTCTTTTGAATCCATTCCATATCTCTCCATGAATTTTTTTTGTATATTCATGAACTTTTCTTGAGATATATTATTTTCTTGCATATAATCAAATATTTTTTTTGAAAATTCAACCATAGTTAAGCTTCCATCCATAACAGAAAAATATAAGTTATATATATATTGTTCAAATTTATCTACGTCAGAATCTCTGACTTTATTTTTTAAATCATTAAAATCGATTATTCTATCATCAGACATATCCATTCCTCCTGGCTAAAGTTTTTCTTTTATTTGATTATAACATACTTATAATAACTTACCTTATAAATTTAATTATTTGATTGTTTGTATCCATCTGACAATATGCTCCTAATGGCAAGGTTATCATAGGCATACAATGACCAGACTGTAAGTTATATAATGATGGCTTTTTAACTCTCTCAGATGTTTCTTTTAATAGTTCAATTATTTCACCTTCATTTGACCTTTTGCAATCATTAAAATCTCCATATATTATCCCCCTACAATGCTTAAATTTATCTGCGTGATATAGGTGTGTAAGCATTCTATCTAATTTGTATATATCTTCCCCTGTCTCTTCAATAAATAAAATTTTATTTTTTGTATTTATTTCAAAATTAGTTCCTAAAGTAGATACTATAAGAGATAAATTTCCACCAACTAGTACCCCTTCTGCTGTTCCTTTATAAATTGGATACATTTTTTCTTTTATTGGATTTTCAACACATAACTCATTTTCAAAATTTAAAGAATCTATCAAAGATGTATATGTAAAATCATCCCATTTATTTACTGTAGATGCCATTATTCCATGATATGTTGATAAATTACAAATTTGATTAAAAACAATATGAAGCGCTGTAATATCTGAAAAACCTATAAATATTTTTGGATTTTCAAATATTACTCTATAATCTATCTTATCTAATAATCTACTAGCACCATACCCTCCCCTTAAACACATTATTGCATCTACATCCTTATCTTTAAACATTTTTTCTATATCATCTGCCCTAGTTTTATCATCGCCTGCTAAGTACTCTTTATACTGTAAATAGCAACTTTTTCCTATTTTAACTCTATATCCATATTCTTCTATACCTTTTTTTATTTGCTCAACACTGCCCTCTTTTAGTGGCCCTGATGGTGCTATGATTCCTATTGTATCCCCTATGTTTAAAGTTTTAGCTACATTCATTTTTATCCCCCTTAACATATATCCCTTATTAACCAACTACTTTATAATTCTTAACTTATTTTTATCACTAATATATATCTTTGATACTCTGTTTGATACTCTTGCTAGAATTTCATTTTTATTTGTATTTGCTAGTTTGCAAATACAAGATAAATCCGGTCCATTATCTCCATAAAATATTACATCCTCTTTATAATCATTTTCACTAAGGCTTGATACATCTATAATGCATTGGTCCATACACACACTTCCTATAATAAAAGCTTTTCTTCCATTTACAATTACATATCCCTTATTAGATAGTTCTCTTGGAATGCCATCAGCGTATCCACATGGTATAATACCTATTTTCATATTTTTTTTGGCTACAAATGTTTTATCATAACTTACACCTTCTCCTTTTTCAATTTCTTTAATTTGTATTATTTTTGATTTGAATGTCATTACATTTTTTAGTACTAAATTTTGATTTCTAGAATTATATCCATATATACAAGAACCTACTCTCACCATATCCATATGAAACTCTGTGTATTTACACATTGCTATGCTATCACAAATATGTTTTATGGGTATTTGCTTAAATTCATTTAAATTTCTCATAAATTCACTAAATTTAGTATATTGATTTTTATCACTAGATTCATCTGTAAGAGATAAATGAGAAAAAATGCCTTCTACTATAAATTCATCATATTCTAAAATAGCTTTAATTTCTTTTATTGTTGACTTATCTTTTTTAGAGTCTTCACATATCTTAAATCCTAACCTATTGAACCCTGTGTCTATTTTAATATGAACTTTACATCTCTTATTTATTTGCTTACATTTATTTATTATTTCATGAGCATATTTATTATCAAATACAGTTATTGTTATATTACTATCAATAGCTTGTTCAATGTAATCATTAGATACATATCCCATTACTAAAATAGGAAATTTTATATTATTATTTCTTAACTGTAAAGCCTCTTTTAATGATGCAACGCATATATAGTCTATTTGTTCATGTTTTATAAAATTTGAGATTTCTATCAATCCATGTCCATATGCATTAGCTTTTAAAACTACACCTAATTTTACTTCATCACCTATAAAAGATTTAATTTGCCTAATATTATATATTAAATTATCTATATTGATCTCAACCCATGTAGGTCTTGAAATATTCATTTTTTTCACCTCATATTTAAATTTCAATAACAATTACTACATTTATATATAGTAGCAACTATTCTCTACTTTAAAGTATAATAATGTTATTTCAGTTTAATGTCTAATCTCAGTTATTTATTAATTTTAATAATAAAAGGAGGATATAATTAAATATCCTCCTTTTATTATTATTATTAATTTTTTTATATAACAACTACTATATCTGCAACTTATCCATTTGAGTTGTTATTTCATTATATTCTAATATCATATTTTTCAAGCAATTTTCATAAGATTTTTTATTTTGATTCACAAATTCTAAAAGTTCATCATAATTTCTACATACTATATCTACCATTTCCTTATCTATATAATTAGACTGTGCCATATTAGAAAGTATTTGCATAACCTTATTCTTTGAGAATGATTTCTTATAATGTCTATTTTCAGTTAGTGCACAAAATATATCACTTATACTTATTATTTTATCTCCTACGCTCAAATCATCTTCCTTTAATCCTTTACTATATCCACTTCCATCTAATTTTTCATGATGATTGCATGCTAAATTAATTAATTCTTCATCTATACGTGCATCTTCTAATATTTCCCTTGTATAAGATACATGTTTTTTCATTATCTCAAATTCTTCTTTTGTAAGTTTATCCTCTTTTTCAAGTATATGTTTTGGTATACACACCTTTCCTAAATCATGTAGGTATGCGCCTATTTCTATTTTTTCTTTATATTCTTGGCCTAGTTTCATATATTCACATATCTTTTTAGCTGCAGAAGATACACTCACTGTATGAAGAGATGTTTCAAAACTAAAAAAATCTATTGATATTGGTAAAAATAATAAATACTCTTTAATTAGTTGCATATCAAGATTTTTATTTTTAATTAATTCCAATAGATGTTTTCTATAATCTCCACTTACAATTTTGTTTATTAACCCTTTGCTTTCTATCAATCTATACAACACATCGATATACTTTGGATCAAAGAAATCTTTGTTCATTTTATATATAAAATTAGTTATTTTATCTTCATCATAATTTAATAAATTGCAAAGTATAGATATTCTATCTGCTAATCCTATCAAAAATGCCAATTTTGATATCTCAATTTCAGGTATATACTTATTTTTATTTTTATATGAATGATGATGATATAAAACAGATGATGCCATATTTTTAGTTATATTATTGTTATTAAAAATAACATATCCATAAATAGAATGTCTTGTAGTTTCTACGACTTCAAATTGTTTTATTTTGTTTAATTCCTCAGTCTTATATGCACCAATATCATGCATACAGGATATTATTGCAAAATAATATATTTCATCTTTACTATAGCCAAGCTCATCCGCTAACATGCATACAATATAGGCGGTCTCTATACCATGACTAACTATTTCTTTGTCTATTTTTCTTAATATTGATTGTTTAATCCTAATCAAATCTAAAGTATTAATAATATTCATAATAAAATTTTATCTCTCCTCATAAATTACTTCCTACACTTAAACCCCATAAAATTATTATATTATATTTTTATATTTTTTGCATATATTCATTGCTTATACTTTAAATTCAATATAAATCATAATATCTATAGATTATTAAATTTATATATATTATAATTTATATTGTCAAAATTTATTGGAGGTTTTCATTATGGAAATAAAAAGATTCGAAGGAACTGGAAGAATGAGCAGAGCTGTTGTTCATAATAACACTGTTTATTTATGCGGACAAACTCATGCAGAAGGAGATATAAAAGAGCAAACTACTGCGGTTTTAGCTAAAATAGACGATTTATTAAATAAATATGGTTCTGATAAAAAACATTTACTATCTGTTACAATATATGTAAAAGATATGAATGATTTCGCAGATATGAATTCTATATGGGATGCATGGGTTGAAAATGGCTTTGAACCAGCTAGAGCTTGTGTTGAAGCAAAGATGGCAAGAGAATGTTTACTTGTTGAAATGACAGTTGTAGCTGCTGTTAAATAATAGTTTTTTAGATACAAAAAATTATAAATTATATTTATTAAGTTTTTATTACTACATTTATTTTCTTTTTTATAATTCTATGATAAAATGATTAATATATTTTGCTTTGCTTGAATATAAATTTTAATGGCAAACTTGTACATAATATAAATGTAGTAAATTTTTAGTTTGAACCATGACATCGTTATTATAACTAAATATTTATTAAATTAGGAGGATTAATATGGGCTTTAAAGACAAATTCGCAGAATCATTTGCTAGATCAAAAACAATGACTGGCCCTGAAAAAAAGGCTAACGAAATAATGGGAAAATTACTTATGAGAAAAGCTATTATTCCTATTGTTTTAATGGTTGTTGTGCTAATAGGTGGGATTTTTGCTGGTATAAACTCTTGGATTGTACTTGGAGTTAACTTAGTAATAGCTGCTGGTACTTATTTCTATATAAAGAAATCTGGAGATAAATACCAAAATTTCAAACCTTATGCTGGTAATTTAATTAGTTTAGAGAAAAAGGGTAAAAAAGAATACGTTGCTATAATAAAACAAGGAAAAATGCCTATAAAGTTACAAATTAACTATGGTGGCGAGGACCTTGAAAATATTAAAAGAAATCAATTAGTTCAAATAAGCTACAACCCAGATGCTAAAATAGCAATTTTAGTTAATAAGCAATAAAAAAATGCTTCTACTTAAAAGGTAGAAGCATTTTTTTTATTTATTACATGCATATTCCTTATATATTCTTAGTGCTTTAGCTAATTGATCAGGACAAGATGTTCCCCTATCCTTACATGGTATGTCCTCAAGATTTTCTATTATTTCATCTATATCTTTTCCTTCGACTAAATGCTTTATTCCTAATGCATTTCCACTACATCCACCTTCAAACAATACCTCTTTTAATATATTTTCTTCTATGTCCATTACTATGGATTTTGTACATACTCCTTTTGTATAATATCTATACATAAACTCGCCTCCATTTATAATAAGTTCTAATTATAATAAAAAAATAATTAATATATATTAATGTATATTAATTATTTTTACAAACTATCATATATTTTTATAATATATGGATAATAATTATAGTATTTAGACTATTTATATGATTTAATTTATTTATAGATCAATTTTAATAATTAGAAAGGATGTGTATTATGAATAATACTAAGTTTATAGATGACTTTTTCAAATTTTTAACATTATTATTTTGGCCAATAGTCTGGTACAATTCCGTAGTTATCCCAAAGCTTCAAACTGAGATTATTATGTTTACATCATTTACATTACTATCTATAATTTACATTTTTTTAATTTTATATAACCTCAAAAAATTCCCTAAAATAGTTACTTTGTATAGGGTAAGTACCTTAGTTACTTTTATATTATTCTTATGTAGTTATCTATTATTTTCTAAAAGTATGCTTTTATTATCTATTAAATTTATATTCATACTTATTTATTTTTATATATCAGTTATTAAAAATTTCAAATATAAAATGAATGAAGGCGTAGTAGGTATTTTGTCAGCTTTATTGCTAATTACTATAACTTTTTCATATTAATACATATTTAATATAATGCTTGGAAATATTAGACATATGAGTACTTTTCTGATATGATTTAAATTGAAGAATAACCTTATCAATAAAATACAATATATATAAAGGAGTTAACTATTATGGAAAGAAAAGTTTTAGTTACAGTTGGTGAAAAAGAAATAACTAATTTAGATATTGAAAGTGCATTACAAAGCTTAGATCCTTATCAAGCTATGCATTTTAACACTGAAGAAGGTAAAAAACAATTACTAGAAGATTTAGTAAATCAAGAATTATTCTATGTTGAAGCTAAAGAAACTCAATTACATAATGATGAGAGTTTTAAATCAGAAATGAAAAAAATTGAAGAAAACATGTTAAAGCAATTTGCTATAAACAAAGTTTTATCTAGTATAACATTAACTGAAGATGAGAAAAAAGCTTTCTTTGAAGCTAATAAAAGTAAATTTAACAAATCAGAAACTGCTTCTTCTAAACATATATTAGTAGATACTGAAGAAAAAGCTTCTGACTTATTTAATAAAATAAATGAAGGTGCTATATCTTTCGAAGATGCTGCAGCTGAACACTCTACTTGCCCATCTAAGGATGCTGGTGGAAACTTAGGATCTTTCCCTAGAGGACAAATGGTTCCTGAATTTGAAGAAGCTGTATTTAATATGAAGCAAGGTGAAATATCTGGACCTGTTCAAACTCAATTTGGATATCATTTAATAAAATTAGAAGATATACAATCTGGCGGAGAATCAGAGTATGAAGAAGTTAAAAATGAAATAGAAAAAACTTTAATGTATCAAAAACAAAGTGAAGTTTACTCTAATAAATTAAATGACCTTAAGTCTAAATACCAAAATACTGTAAAATTTAATGACTAATAAAAAATTTACAGTAAATATTTCTAAAAATATATAACTTAATATATTATATGAAAATATATAAAGCCTAGCAAATTTGCTAGGCTTTATAATTTTAAGTTTTTATACTTTTAACTTGTTATAGCAATATTCTATTATATCTCTTCTCTTAATTATTCCTATAAAAGTTTGCTGATCATCAATTACTGGAACAAAGTTTTGATTCATAGACTTAGATATCAAATCTTCTATATTTGCATTAATAGAAACCGGAGTATTATCCATTCTTCTTTTTATCTGCATTATTGGAACATCTTCTACTGATTTTAAATCTAGGGAAAAGTCATTTTTTAATGTCCATAGTAAATCCCCTTCAGTCATAGTTCCAACATATTTTCCTTCTTCGTCAATTATAGGAATAGCAGAATATCTATGATACTCCATCTTTTCCAAAGCTTGCCTCATAGTGTAGTCTTCATATATATATGCAACTTCACTTTTAGGTGTCAGAAAAAATAATATGTTCACTATACTACACCTCCAAATACTTGTATAAACATTACTTCATCTTTTATAGAAGCAGTATATTCAAAATTTATTATCCATTATCCATTTTAACATATTTTTTTATTATTTTAAATTCAAATATAAACTTATATAATATTTTTTTATTTCAAACTATTTTTAAAAAATTTTATATTCACTTATTGATGTTGCAAAGCTTTTATAAAGCAACCATATGAATTTTAAGTTATTTATTTATAATCCTATTTTCCTTAAATAATCACATAAAAAAAGCCGCTTAAAAACGGCTGTATTTCACATATTACTAGAATTGCTAATATATATGAATTTATATTATAATCTAACTACATTAGCAGCTTGAGGACCTTTAGCTCCTTCAACTACTTCAAATTCAACGCTTTGTCCTTCTTCTAAAGACTTGTATCCATCACCAGTTATAGCTGAAAAATGTACAAAAACATCTTCTCCGCCTTCTATAGATATAAATCCAAATCCTTTTTCATTGTTAAACCATTTAACTACTCCAGTTTTCATTAATAAATCCTCCTAAAAAACACAAGTTTATTTAGCTATAATACACGATAGCCTTACTATCACTTTATCATATTTACCCGTATTTGTCAATAATTCCCACCGTGTAAAACGTTGTCACTATGCTTTTAAACTGTGTTTTGTAGGGCTTAAAACTTATATTAATAGTGTACTTTTATTATATGAAAACGTATTTGTTTATCACTCCATCCTAAATCCCAAGGAACAAGAAGTCTATCAGTATTGTGGCATGTTACCAATGGATATCCTTTAGAATCTAGCCCTGTAACTGTTGATACATGAGTTATCCTTCCACCTTTTTCATAAGCTACAAAATCACCAGGTCGTAAGCTATATGCTTCTTTATATACATCTTGATATGAACCCTTTGCTACTAAACTACCTCTTCCACTATAGACTATATAATTTTTAAATGCTTGTGCATTTACCCATGCCTTTGTACTATCATTTCCTTCGTAATTCCATGTATCATTCTTTTTAAATCTTCCACTTTCAAACATTATCTGGGATGCGAAATTAGCACAATCTCCTCCATCTGGATTGAAATCTTTATAATTAGAATTAAATTTTAATCCATATTCTTCGTCAGCAGCTGCTCCACAATACTGATGAGCATAGTTTATTGCTTTATTTTGCTGTGGTGTTAATTCTAATTTAATTGGATCTTGCTTTAATATATAATCTCTTATATCTTCAGATTTAATATTTTCTAAATTTAAAGAATCTGCGAACGGATCAGTATACCATTCTTTAGTTATTATATATTGATTATCTCTAATTTTAACATTTAAATAATGATACGTTCCTATTCTAAACATATTAATAACATCTCTTTGATTTTCATATGAATATTTATACTCAGTTGATACAGTACATATAATTCCGTACAGATCATCTTCTTTTTGTTTTATTTTTTTTATTTTAACTTTTGTTTTTATATCATTAAATTTAACGCCTTGTTTATTTGACCAATTTTCTAAATACTTCATTTTTTTAACTTCATGTTCGTATGCCCAAAGTCCAAATTTTTTATCTGTTTCATATAATTCTTTAAGTATTCCTTCATTTTTTTCTAACAAAGCCTTGTTTCTATAATCAAATAAACTTTCAAGAAGTATTTTATACTGATTATTAACTTCTTGTGTATCTATATCATTAACTTGTACTAATCTTTCTTTTGTTTGAACCCTATCTTGTTCAATATATGTATATATTCCAATAGATAAAGTTAAGCCTAATGATATAATTATGCCTTTTATATACTTATTTTTTATTTTAGACTCTTTCAAAATCACACCTCCCTATAAAGGACAAATACTGTCAATATAATTTTAACTACTTTTTATATAAACATAATAGTTTATTATTTTGTATTATTATATCCAAATAACAAATAAATAATTTTAATTTTTTTAAATAATAAATTGTAATCATACACTAATGTTTTTATTTTTTTAACTATTTTTTTTCTATTTTTAGTAGTAATATAATTATATTGGAGGTGTTTCTATATTGAAAAAAATTGCAGCAATAAATGATTTATCAGGGATAGGAAGATGTTCTTTGGCTGTTGCTCTTCCTATACTTTCATCGCTAAAGGTTCAATGTTGTCCCTTTCCTACAGCTATTTTGTCAAGTCAAACAGGATATCCTGAATACACATTTTTAGATTTCACTAATCATATGAATGATTATTCTTGCGTTTGGAAAAATTTAGGTTTAAATTTTGATTGTATATATAGTGGATTTTTAGGATCAAAAGATCAAGTAAATATAGTTTGTGATTTCATTTCTAAAAATCCTAACTCATTCATAGTTGTAGACCCTGTTATGGGCGATTGTGGCTCTCTTTATCCAGTCTTTGATAAAGAGATGTGTCTTAAAATAAAAGAATTAGTTAAACTTTCAAACTTGGCTACTCCAAATTTAACAGAAGCTTGTTTTTTAACTAATAGGGATTACAATGAAAATGGATTTAAAGAAAACGAACTTATGGATATAGCTAGAGAAGTTTCTTTACTTGGCCCTAATAAGGTAGTTATTACAGGAATAATACAAGATGAAAACATTTTAAATTTAAGTTATGACAAAGATTTAGATAAGTTTTCTTCTTATTCTGTAAAGTACAATAACTGTTCTTATAGCGGTACAGGAGATATCTTTACATCTATACTATGTGGTCTTTTAAATAAAGACTATGATTTAGACTTTGCTGTAAAAGAAGCTACTAACTTCATTTATAAATCTATAAATTATACATCTAATTTTGTTACCGATAGAAATGAAGGTGTTATGTTTGAAATGTTTTTAAGTGACTTAACTTGCCTTTAAGCTTTTTATTGTAAATAAAAGAGGCCTAACTAATACTATAGGCCTCCTTATCCACGATGTCATTTCTTATTAGTCAAAACTTCATACCTTATATACTATTAACTACCGCTTATATTTGCTACACTTTTTGAAATACATTTTATACAAATTGAATATTTCTATTTATAATTTTAATATT
>CAMTIM010000072.1 GCA_947072565.1 uncultured Peptostreptococcaceae bacterium
ATATTATTACCAATAATAGTTATATAATATGTTTAGGAATATTTTAAAGAGGTGATATTTTGAAAAAAAGTTTGAAAATAATAATAGGTATATTTGTAATAATAGGTATTATTCTATTAGGAACTTATTATGCTCTAACACCAAGTGAAAGTGTTAGTACATCAAAAGGTAGACTTGTAACTAGGGAGGAGTTATTAACGGGTTCTTTTATAGATAACGTTGAGATACTTAAAAATCCACTTAGGGCTCAAGGAAAGATTTCTATATCTAAAGATGATTTTAAAAATGTAGTTTATACAGCGATGGCAGAATATAATATAGAAGAATTAAAAAATATAGATGTAAATATTTTTAATGACACTATAAGAGTTGTTTCGCCTTATAAAGTATTAGGATTTATAGATAGTCAAATATCTCTAAATTTAAATCCAACCATAGTTAATCATAATTTAAATATTAAATTAACTGATTGTAAATTAGGAAAAATAAAAATAAAAGATGAGAAAATAGGTAGATTATTAAAACAATACAAAGATAAGATACCATTTACTTTAAAGGATAATGTTTTGATAGTAAACAAAAATGACACTTATCCACTAACACTTAATAAAATCGATGTAAAAGATAAAGAAATTTTATTAGATTTACAATTAGAAGTTAACAATCTAATTGATTTTATATCAAAGTATAAGGTCAATATAGTAGGATAAAAATTTTGACGACATAACTTTAGGAGCAAATTGTTATGGAACAAATATTGTACTCATTAGCAGATTATAAATTTTTAGCTATTATAGTAGGGTTTATATTAATAGCAATAGAAACCTTTTTACCTGTATTGCCATTAATAGCAATAGTAGTAGCAAATGCTTTTGTTCTTGGAATGTGGATGGGGTTTTTAGTATCTTGGATAGGTTCTAGTGTTGCATCAGTAGGACTTTATTTAATAATTAATAAATTTTCAAAATGGAAATATTTTGAAAAATACCAAGATAAAGACAAAGTGAAAAAGGTAATCGCTTGGATAAAAAAACAAGGATTTAATAGTATTTTTATATCCTATGTATGTCCATTTATTCCGGATTTTTTAATAACTGTAGGATCTGGATTTACTGGATTCGATTTAAAAACATTTATTTCTGGAATGGTTTGTGGGAAGTTTGTAATGTTTTTACTTATAAGCTATGTAGGTGAAGATATTAATCATATATTTTATCATCCGATGAAAATTGTTATTTTAATATGTGCTATATTAGTATCTTGGATAATTGGACAACGAATAAATAATAAAATTCACAAAAGTGGAAGTAATAAATAAAAAATATGAATAAAATTTATTTTATTATTTGAACTATATTGTAATTTATGATACTATAATATAGTTGTACCTAAATAATAATTTATATTAAACTAAGGTATAACTTAGAATTGTTAAGTTTATTAAATTAAATTGCTTAACAAAATAAAATATTATTAAGGGGGGGGAAAATATGAAAAAGATATATATAGTAACGACTTATACTGGAACTTTATTATCTTATCTTATAAGAAGTATAAGTAAAACCCCATATGCACACGTATCAATAGCTTTAAATCAAGAATTAAAGCCAATGTATTCATTTGGAAGATTAAATCCAAAGACTCCAATTTTTGCGGGTTTTGTGGAGGAAAATATAAATGAAGGATTGTATGCTATTAGAAAAAATACTATGTGTAGGGTGTACTCGTTAGATGTTACAAACTTACAATATGAAAAAATATATGAGAATATAATGAATGTTAGTCAAAATAGAAATGAATATGATTATGATGTTAAAGCACTTGTGTATTTAACTGTAGATAAACCAAGAGAAAAAGAATATAAATACGTGTGCTCTCACTTTGTGGCAGACATGTTAAAAAGAAGTGGTGTTGAGATTTTTGATAAACCATCGTATGAAACTATACCAAATGATTTTTATGATTTAGATTGTTTGAATTTAGAGTATGAAGGACTATTATCAAAATATCAAGTAAAAGAGCACTTATATGTAGGAAATATGGCAAAAGCATAAGAAAATACCTCTTATTTGATAAGAGGTATTTATTTTTTTGTAAAAAATGGATATAATGATATTAATAACTATTTGGGTTGAAAGGAGTATTAAATGAAAAAATTTATTAAAACATATGGGATAGCGTTTATAGTTGTAGCGATATACTCATTTGTTAAATTACCAGTACTAAGTTTAGATTTCATATCATGTGTTTCGGTACTGATAATATTCTTTGGCGTAGCAGGAATATTAGATATGATGCTTGATAGAGGAGAAAGAACTTCTAAGGTTGCTAAATACAATTTTAGCATAGCGATTATTCTAATAGCGTATAGTATTGCAGTGCCATTTTTAGCATCTACACCTGTTTTTCATGCAAAGACATATAAAAACTTATTAGGCACAGTAAAAGAAAGTGAGTTTTCGAAAGATGTAAGTCCTGTAAGTGTAAATGACATACGTCTTGTAGATGAAGACATGGCTATGAAGCTAGGAGACAAAAAACTTGGAGAAGATCCAGCTTTAGGAAGTGTATCAAAGCTTGGAAAATTCCATATACAAAGTGTAAAAGGTGAATTATACTGGGTAGCACCATTAGTACATAGAGATATAATTAAATGGGTAACATCTTTAGATGGTACTAAAGGATATGTGATGGTATCTGCAAGTAATCCTCAAGATGTTAGATTAGTTCAAAAGATAGATAATAAACCTGTAAAAATAGTGTATCAGCCAGAAGCATACTTACTTCAAGACCTTCATAGACATATGTATATAAAAGGAATAGTAAATGCAGGTATGACAGATTTTACATTAGAAATAAATGATGAAGGAAGACCTTATTGGGTTACAAGCTTATATGAGCATAAAATAGGGTATGGTGGAGCTAATGCTGTAGGAGTAGCTACAGTTGATGCTGAAACTGGAGAAACTAAGAGATATACAATAAAAAATGCACCAAAGTGGATAGATAGAATACAACCTCAAGAATTTGTTACAAATCAAATAAATGATTGGGGATTATATGTTAAAGGATTCTTAAACTCAGTTATATCTGAAGAGGGAGTTTTAGTTCCAACTGAAGGAACATCTTTAGTTTATGGAAATGATAATAAGGCATATTGGTATACTGGTATAACTTCTTCAGGTGGAGATGAGTCTACTATAGGATTTATGCTAGTAGATACTCGTACTAAAGAGGCTAAATTATATAAACAACCGGGAGCAACTGAGACTGCAGCAATGAGATCTGCAGAAGGTAAGGTTCAGGAAAAAAATTATGAAGCTACATTCCCTGTAATGTATAATATGTTAGGAACGCCAACATACGTATCATCACTAAAAGATAAAGCTGGGCTTGTTAAAATGGTAGCATTTATATCAGTAGAAGACTTTAGTGTATTAGGTCTTGGAGAAAGTAAAGAAGAAGCTCTAAGAAACTATAGAGAGGCATTAGCGTCAAAAGGCAACACTATTAAAATAGACAATGATGTAACTAGCGAACATATAGAAGGAACTATTTCAAGAATTAGTGCTGATGTTAAATCAGGAAATACATTCTATTATATGACACTAAATGAAAATCAAAACATAATATTTAATGCTACTTCAAAATTATCAATAAAAATTCCTTTAACTTCTGTTGGAGATAAAGTAAAAATATCTTACCAAAAAGGCGAAAAAGGATTTGTAGATATAATAGAGTTTGATAACTTAACTTTAGGAAATGTAAAAGCTGTTAATGCAGATAAAAAAATAGAAGAAAAATTAAAATAAATATTTTAATTAATAATATACTAAGTAAAAAGCAATGTATTAATACATTGCTTTTTACTTGTTTATAGAATTAAAATAATTTTACTAAAAAATGTAAATTTTATGTCCTCAAATTAATATAATGATAGTACAACTTGGTAAGTAAAATAACTTCAAGGAGATCAGACATAATGATGGGGATAGAAAAAGATATATTAATATTAATTAGTAGAGTTAGGTGTATGACTGAAACTCAGGTTGGAAAAGTTTATGGGACAAGAAAAAAATATGGAAAAAAATCATTCAAAAAAACTTTAAGAAAGATGTGTAATGAATACACATTGAGAAAATATCCATGTAATATAAATTATTCTGGATATAAAGATAATTCATATGTATATTATTTAAGTGGAAGCAAGATGTATAAAGGTAATGAATTAGTTAAAGCTGTAATAGGATCTGAATTTGCTATTAAACTTAATTCAGCTGGATATGAACTTAAACGATTTTATAGAAATATATCCGTTGGAGGTTCAAAGTACGACTTATTTATAGAATATATAGATAAATATAATGATCCAAAACAAATTTTAGTAGATATAACTTTAGATGAACAATTACGAATATCTAAATATGAGGATATAGAAAATAAAATGAAAAATTCTACAATTCCATTTTATGAACCACCAAAAATAATTGTAGTAACATCTAAAGATCTAGAAAATATACAGTCAAATAGAATAGATGGAGATATAGTATTTTTAGATTTGAATTTAAATAAATTATTTAGATATATATAAAGCCTATTTAATTAAATAGGTTTTTTATTGTAACTAAATACTGTGCTTTTGAATAATAGATTGGAAATTACAGAAAATATGTTAAAAACAAATAAAAATATGATTATAGATATAATTTATAAAAAATTCTAGAAAAACATTAATCATAATAAAATCAACATTAGAAAAAGGAGAATTTTTATGAAATTTAAAATCGTGTTAATGATCTCAGTAATATTTTTAATATTTTCAAGTGGATGTTCTACAAAAAAAGCACAGGAAGTACAAAAAGATGGAAAAGCGTATCTAGAAGAATATAATTATAAAAAAGCAAAAGAAGTTTTATCAGAGGAATTAGGTATAAATAGTAGTGATGAAAATGTACGATCAATGTATAAGCAAGCTACCGTAATGGATATTGTTTTAAGGTATGAAAATCAAAAAAAATATAAAAAGGCAATTAGTGAACTTGAAACCATAGAAAAAATAAAAAACGGTTCATCGGTTATAAAAAGTGAAGTGGAACAAAAGAAAGAAGATCTGATTTTATTAAACGAAAAATATGAGAGTGATCAAGAAAAAAGAAAAAAAAATGCAAAGATTGTATCAAATAAAGATGGATATAGAATCGAACAAGAAGCGATTAAAGAACAAGAAAAACAATTGGAAAAATATAAAAATGAGACAATAAATAGAGAAGATAAAAAAGAAGATAAAGATGACAAAAAAATTAAGAAAGAAGAAAATCAAGAAGAATTATTAGATGGTTCGGTGATTTCTCCACCAGCTAAACACGTACAAGATAAAAAACTATAATAAAATTTTAGAAATATAGACATAAAAAACTGTAGTTTATTAAAACTACAGTTTTTTATGTCTATATTTAAGTTTTATTTTGAGCCTTTTATATAAATTCTCTTTTGAACATATTTATCAAGGCAAGATTTTATAACAGCAGCAATTGGTACAGACAAGAAAACACCTATAATTCCAAATAAAGAACCACCAATTAATACTGCAGATATTATCCAAAGAGGACTAAGTCCAACTTGATCACCCATTATCTTAGGACCTATGATATTTCCATCAACTTGTTGAAGAACAAATATAAATACCAAAACCCAAAATGCTTTAATAGGGCTTTGAATTAGAGTCATAGCAAAAGGAGGTACAGCTCCCATAAATGGGCCAAAGTATGGAATAATATTTGTTAAAAAAACTATAAAAGATAAGAATAAAACATTATCAATTTTTAAAAGAAATTTAAATCCTATAAATGCTAAAACACCAATTATAGCAGAATCTAAAATTCTTCCTATTATATAATGATAAAATATATTATGACACATTTTAAAAAAATTAATAATATTATTAGCCTTCTTTTTAGTAGTAGCACAATAAAGTAGTTTTTTAAAACCTAGAGATATATTTTCTTTATCAAATAGCATGTAAATTGATAAAATTATACCCATAGCGATGTTAAATAGCAATGATGTTAAACTAAATACATAAATAACAATATCAGAAGAAGTTTTAGAAAATAAATTTATAAGTTCCTTTAAAATAACGTTTAAATTTTTCTGAATGTGTGGTAAAGCTACCTCTAATATATTAGTTTTAGAAACGTATTTATTTAAAAATTCTTCTAACATAGATATATAATTTGGAATTTCTTTTATTAGAGTATCTAAAGTATTAATTATAGCAGGTATGAAAATCTTACCTATTAATATTAAAACAATTGATATTATTATATAACATAAAAGTATATTTAATATTCTGTGTAGATTAAATTTTCTTTCAAATAGCATCATCATAGGATTAATTAATAATGCAAATAAAATACCTAATAAAAAAGGACTTAAAATTTTTATCAAACCACCTATATTAGAAAGCAGCCTAGTTGGTGTATCTACAACTTTATAAATTAATATGCTAATAAATGCTATGAATATATAATATTTTATATTTTCTTTTGAAATCATAAGAACTCCTTAATTAACATATTTACAATATGTTATAGCTAAATATTATAAATTAATACTATTAAAGTATATGCAAAGATACTAAAGATATTTAAAAAATTAAATGTTTTGTATTTGACATATAGTTAGTATGGTATAATAGTTAAATAAAAATAAGTAAAATACAAAAATAAATATAAAATCATAAAAGAAGGTGCAATATGAGAATTAACAAATACATAGCTTCTTGTGGAATAGCATCAAGAAGAAAAGCAGAAGAAATAATATTACAAAAAAGAGTTACAGTTAATGGTAACGTTGTGAATGAGCTATCATTTAAAATAGATGAACAAAATGATATAGTGGAAATAGATGGAGCTAAAATAGGATTAGATGAAAAAGAAGTTTATATAGTTTTAAATAAACCAGAAGGCTATATAACAACAGTAAAAGACCAATTTGATAGACCTAGTGTTCTTGACTTAGTAAGTGATATAAAAGAGAGAATTTATCCTATAGGTCGATTAGATTACGAAACTAGTGGGTTATTAATACTTACTAATGATGGTGATTTAACATATAAATTAACTCATCCAAAGCATGAAGTTGCTAAAACTTATATGGCAATAGTAAAAGGTATACCAACAGCTGATGAAATGAAAAACTTTGAAGACGGACTTAATATAGAGGATTACAAAACGGCTCCAGCTAAAATAAAAATTGTTAAAAAAGATGAAGAAAAAAATTATGCAATATGTGAAATAAAAATACATGAAGGTAGAAATAGACAAGTAAGGAAAATGTGTAGAGCTATAGATCATCCTGTACTAAGACTTAGAAGAGTAGCTATGGGAGACATAACTTTAAGAGGAACAGAAGTTGGTAAATATAGAAACTTAACAAAAGAAGAAGTAGATTATTTAAAAGGATTAAAATAGAGGTGCTTATATGAAAAGGGCAAAATATTTAACAAAGGTAACTGACATAAACAAATTATATTTAGAACAAATAATAAGTGAAGGCGACATTGTAGTAGATGCAACTATGGGAAATGGGTATGATACAAAGTACCTAGCACAAAAAGTTGGGGAAAATGGGTTTGTTTACAGCTTTGATGTGCAAGAAGAAGCTATTAAATCAACGGCTAAAAAGTTAGAAAAAGAAAATTTAGACAAAAGAGTGAAGCTTATATTAGATGGGCATGAAAACATGGATAAGTATGTTGAAAAAGAAGTTTCATGTATTGTATTTAATTTGGGATATTTACCAAGAGCTAAGCATAGGATTATAACAAAACCAAATACAACAATAAAAGCTATAGAGCATAGCTTAAAGCTATTAAAACCTCATGGTGTAGTGAGTATTTCGATCTACACAGGTCACGAAGGTGGAATGGATGAGAAAAATAGCGTATATGATTTTGTTAAAAATTTAGATCAAAGCGATTTTGATGTGTTGGAATGTGGATTTGTAAATCAAATAAATAATCCTCCGCAACTTGTTTTGATAGAAAAGAAGAACGAATTTTAAGACCATGCTTTAAAAGCATGGTTTTTTGCATGTTAAAACATAAATTTTATATGTTTTTAGGGGGTATTTATGAAAAAAACAGTGGTTATAGAGAGCACATGGTGTAAAAAATGTGGTATTTGTGTTGAGTATTGTCCAGTTAAAATATTAGAGTTAAATGATGATACAGTTTATATAAAAGATAGCGAAAAGTGTATATTATGCGGTAAATGTGAACAAAGGTGCCCAGATTATGCAATATATCTACAAAAAACTGAGTAAATTTAAGGAGATGTTGGTATGACTGAAAGAACAAAGTTATTACAGGGAAATGAAGCTTGCGTACAAGGAGCAATTTATGCTGGAATGCGTTTTTTTGCAGGATATCCTATAACACCATCTACAGAAATAGCAGAATTATCTTCATTATTGCTTCCAAAAATTAAAGGTAAATTTATTCAAATGGAAGATGAAATAGCTTCAATTGCAGCGACTATTGGAGCGTCTTTAGCAGGGTATAAAAGTATGACTGCAACAAGTGGACCGGGATTTTCCCTAAAACAAGAATGTATAGGATATGCATCATTAATTGAATCTCCATGTGTAATTGTAAATGTACAAAGATGCGGTCCAAGTACAGGCTTACCTACAAGTCCATCGCAAGCAGATTTAATGCAAGCTAAATGGGGAACTCATGGAGATCATCCTGTTATTGCATTATCGCCATCAACAGTAGAAGAAACATTTGAATTGACTGTAAAAGCATTTAACTTCGCTGAAAAATATAGAACTCCAGTAATACTTCTTTTGGATGAGGTAGTAGGGCATTTAAGAGAAAAAATAGAAATTCCTAAAGCTGGAGAATTAGAGATTGTAAATAGGAAAAAGCCAACTTGCAATAAGGATGAATACAAGGCTTATGAGTATTGTGAAGACTTTATTCCACCTATGGCAAGTATTGGTGAAGGATATAGATACAATGTAACTGGTCTTATGCATGATGAGACAGGATTTCCAACTAATAGTACTTGTGAAACAGGAAAACTAATGAATAGATTATTTGATAAAATAGAAGCAAATTTAGATGATATATTAATTTATGATGAATATAAAACGGATGATGCAAATATTTTATTAGTATCATTTGGAGGTATGTGCCGTTCTTGTAAGGATGCAATAAAAAAATTGAGAAAAGAAAATGTAAAAGTAGGGTTATTTAGCGTAAAAACAGTATGGCCATTTCCTGAAGAAAAACTAAAAGAAGTAGCTAAGAATATAGACAAGATAATCGTTGTAGAAATGAATAAGGGTCAGATGATACAAGAAGTACAAAAAACTTTAGGTAAAGAAAAAGATATAATTGGCATAAATAAAATAAATGGTGAAGTCATAACTCCAATTGAAATAATAGATACTATTAAGGAGGAATATTTAAGATGCCTAGTGAGATAGTAAAAAAAAATTTAAGAACAAATAGATTGCCACATATATGGTGTCCTGGATGTGGTCACGGAATACTTATGAGAGCAATTGCTGTTTCAATAGAAGAACTAAACCTTGATAAAGATAAGGTATGTATTGTATCAGGAATAGGATGCTCATCAAGAGCAGCTGGATATATGAATTTTAATACTATTCATACAACTCATGGAAGGGCTTTAGCTTTTGCAACAGGAATAAAGATTGCAAAACCAGAACTTCATGTAATTGTAATAAGTGGGGATGGAGATTTAACAGCAATTGGTGGAAATCATTTTATACATGCTTGCAGAAGAAATATAGATATTACTACTATTGTTTTTAATAATAATATATATGGTATGACTGGAGGTCAATACTCTCCAACTACTAAAACTGGAGATTTTGCAACTACAGCACCTTTTGGAAATATTGATAAACCATTTGATATATGTGAATTAGCTTGTGGGGCTGGAGCGACATTTGTGGCTCGTGGTAGTGTATATCATGTTCCAAATACTATTAAGTATATAAAAGAAGGATTAAAACATAAAGGTTTTTCAGTAGTAGAAGGCTTAAGTATATGCCCAACTTATTATGGAAGAAAAAATAAAAAGGGTTCAGCTGTAGCGTTGATGAATGAATTAAGAGATAAGTGTGTTAATATAACTAATAAAGATAGTGTTAATGAAAAGGAACTTGAGGACAATATATATATAGGTGTATTTAAAGATACAATAACACCTGAATACACAGATGAATATAAAAAAATGTTAGATAAGTTTGATAAATAAATTGTTAAAGGAGAGAAAAACTATGAAAATGGAAGTAAGGCTTAGTGGTTCAGGCGGTCAAGGTCTAATACTTGCTGGAATAATACTTGCAGAGGGAGCTATAAGCTCAAAATTAAATGCAGTGCAGACACAATCTTATGGACCTGAAGCTAGAGGTGGAGCTAGTAAAGCTGAAGTAATAATAAGTGATAGTGAGATAAATTTTCCTAAAATTTTAAAACCAAAAATATTACTTTCTTTAACACAAAAATCTTTAAATGAGTATTTAAAAGATGTAGATAAAAGTGGTATAATAGTAGTAGATAGTTCAATAGAAGTAGAATGTAGAGAAATATCAAATATTTATAAGTTTCCAATAATAGATTCTTCAAAAGAAGTTATGGGTAGCAGTGTAGCCGCAAATATGGTAGCACTTGGTGTGCTTAGCCAACTCATAGATGATATAGATACAGAAAATATAAAAAAATCAATGATAAAAAGAGTCCCAAAAGGAACAGAAAAATTGAACATAGCAGCATTTGAAAAAGGAATTGAACTTTTTAATATGAGTATTCATGCAAACCACTAAAGGAGATATTTATGGACGATACAAAAGATTTAAAAGATAGCAAAAAACTAATATCTGATATACAGGCGCAATACCCAAGATTTAGTAAGGGACAAAAGTTAATAGCACAATATATTTTATCAAATTATGATAAGGTAGCATTTATGACTGCGTGTAAATTAGGTGATACTGTAGGTGTAAGTGAATCAACAGTTGTTAGATTTGCAAATGCATTAGGATATTCAGGGTATCCAAAGTTACAAGCAGCACTTCAAGAATTGATAAAAAATAAACTAACAACAGTACAGAGAGTAGAAATGGCAAATGAGTACCGTGATGACTATACAATACTTAATAAAGTATTGAAAAGTGACATGGATAACATAAGAGGAACTTTAGAAGAAATTGATAAAAAGGCTTTTGAAGATTCTGCAAATAGATTACTAAAAGCTAAAAAAATATATATATTGGGAATGAGAAGCTCTTTTGCTATAGCTCAATACTTAGGGTTTTACTTAGATATAATATTAGACAATGTTCATATAATTAGAATGGATATGGGAGATGCATTTGAACAAATAGTAAGAATTGGTGAAGATGATGTTTTAATTGCAGTAAGTTTCCCAAGATATTCTAAAAAATCATATCAAATAGTAAGCTTTGCTAAAGAAAAGGGGACACATATAATATCTTTAACAGATAGTTTGTTTGCACCAGTAGCATCAATTGCAGACAATACTTTACTAGTAAAAAGTAATATGGCATCATTTGTTGATTCATTAGTTCCAGCTTTGAGTATAGCTAATGCGCTTATAATAGCTGTTGGAATGAAAGAAAAAGAAGATATAAAACAACATTTTGATGACTTAGAACAAATATGGGACAAATATTCAGTTTATGAATAAGAGAAAGTAATTATAAATTTATATATATAAAAAGCTGACTGTACTATTGTGCAGTCAGCTTTTGTGTTTAATATAAATATATATTTGATTTAAACATTAAGCAAGTACTACAATAATATATATATAATAAAAGACATTATTTAAAGAGGGGTGTAAGTTGTGGATGAAGCATTTACTAAATTTATATTTGGATACCCAATGAAATTTGAAAAAAAAGGAGATCAATTTGTTGTAACTATTGATGAATTAGGGATAAAGCAACAGTCTCAAAGTAGAGGAAGAGCTATAAGGGAAATATTTGAAGAGGTAAAAGAAAAAAATAAGTTGAATTTAATAGAACCTAAAAAATACGATTGTAATTTATATTATCATAATAATCTTCAGATAAGGCTATTTAAAATAAATCAAAAGATAACTAAGTTTGGGTTTTCTGTAATAGCTGAAGATATAAAAGAAATAGATATAGTTAAACTAGAAAGCATATGTGATAATATAGATTTAAACAAAACTTATAACATAAAAAAAACTCAAGCGGTAGAAAATGAGATTATAGAAATATTGGAACCATATATAATAAATCCTCATATAAGAGCATTAAATATGTCGTCTTTAATAATGAAAACAAAGCATCTTAATAAATTTTCTCACATAATAGAACAATCTTATATAAGTCTTTTTAAAGAAGAATACATATCCACTGTAATGATACTAATTCCAATAATAGAAGGAATACTATTGTCACTATATGGATTTAAGTTTACAAGTAAAAAGCCAAAAGAACAACAACTCCTTAATAAATGGGCCGAGCTTCAATATAATTACTGCAATGAGAAAATACCACATCCATTTATAGTTGATGAATATATAAGAGCATTTATTGATATATCAGAACAAACTATTTTCACAAAACATCAATTAGCAAGGGATAATTCATATTTTAATAGAAACTATATAGCACACGTAATGGGAGATGGAAGATTTTATTCAAGGAATAATGCGTATAAGTTGATACATTTAGTAGATTTAATGGCTCACGTATTGGCATCATGTAGCGGGGAGCATAAGAGATATGCTTTTGACAGAGAAGATATAAACTACAAATTGAGGGTTCATTATTACAACAGTTTGAAAGAGAAAAAAGATATAGAAGAGGTACAAAGATACATATTTAATTCTCATAAGAACTTCAAAGGATATATATGATAGTTATTAGTTGAAACATATTATATAATTAAGTAAAATCATATGATAATATTGTGTTTATATATTATAGCTTAGACATTTAAATACAAAAGGAAAATAAGAGGTGGAAAATGAATAAGACAATAGGGGTACTTGCTCATGTTGATGCTGGAAAAACAACATTTTGTGAGCAAATACTTTATAATACAAACAGCATAAGAAATAGAGGTAGGGTGGATTTGAAAAATACTTTTCTAGATAGCCATGATATAGAAAAGAAAAGAGGTATAACTATATTTTCAGAACAAGGTGTTTTTGAATATAATAATTCAAACTATTATTTAATAGATACACCTGGACATATAGATTTTTCTCCAGATATGGAAAGAGCTATAAGTATAATGGACTATGCAGTCATAATAATAAGTGGAGTTGAAAAAATCCAATCACATACTAAGACTGTATTTAGATTATTAAAAAAATATAATGTACCAATAATATTTTTTGTAAACAAAATAGATAGAACAGGTGCAAGTACTGAAAATGTAGTAGAAGACATAAAAAACACATTAACTACAGATGTGATAGATATAAGTGATAGCCTAAGTTTAAATGGAAAAGAAAAGAAATTAAAAGAAGATATTATAGAGTTTATAGCAGAAAGAGACGATAATCTTTTTGAAAAATATTTATCTGATGAATATGATGAAAGTTTATGGATAGAAGCTTTAAAAGATATGGTTAAAAATACTAAAGTATGTCCGCTATTAAAAGGATCAGCTCTTAATGACATAGGCATAAAAGAGTTCATAGAAAAATTAGATTTTTTAACTTATACTGACTATAAAGAAGAAGAAGATTTTATAGGAAAAGTATATAAAATAAGATATGATGAAAATAAAAATAGAATAACTTATATAAAGGCGTTGAAAGGAAAATTAAAAATAAAAGATGAAATTTCATATATATACAAAGATGAAACTATTAATGAAAAAATAAATAATATAAAAATTTACAATAGTAGTAAATACGAGGCAGTAAAGGAAGTTAGGGGTGGAGATGTATTTGCAGTCGTGGGACTTACAAATACTATTTCTGGAAATTATATAACAGACGCTAAGCTAGACGGAATTGACATAGATAATAAAGAAGTTAAATTTGAAATAGTTCCTACATTAAAGTCAAAAATAATATTTGATAATTCCTTGAACCTTAAAGAAATACTTAATGCTTTTACTATATTAAATTCTGAAGAGCCATCATTAAATATGCTTTGGAATGAAAATCTTAAAGAGATACATATACACGTTATGGGAAAAATACAATTAGAGATTTTAAAAGAAATAGTTAAAAATAGATTTGGTATAGATGTAGAGTTTGGACCTTGTGAAATCTTATATAAAGAAACTATAAAAGAAAAAGCTATTGGATATGGGCATTTTGAACCACTTGGACATTACGCAGAAGTTCACTTACAAATAGAACCAGGAGAGAGAAATACCAATATAAGTTTTGAAAGTAAAGCACATGTTGATGATATATCTATAGGGCATCAGAATTTAATTAAAACTCATATATTTGAAAAAGAACATAGTGGAATACTAGGTGGATATAGTCTTACTGATTTGAAAATAACATTGATTACAGGAAAAGCTCATAATAAGCATACTAGCGGTGGAGATTTTAGAGAAGCAACATTAAGAGCTTTAAGGCAAGGTTTAGAAACAGTTGAGAATATAATACTAGAGCCTTATTATAAATTTAAGATAGAAGTAGATTTAAATAATATGGGAAGAGTATTATCAGATATTCAAAAGATGCATGGAGAGTTTGAACCGCCTATAGTGATAGACGATAGAAGCATAGTAGAGGGGAGAGCACCTGTTGCTACAATTATGGATTATAGCTTAGAGTTAGTTACTTTTAGCAAAGGAAGTGGAAGTATTAGTTTTGTATTTGATGGATATGATACTTGTCACAATACTGAGAATGTAGTTGAGAAAAGAGGTTATGATAAAGATTCAGATAGTGAGTATACTTCAAATTCAATATTTTGTTCAAAGGGTCAAGGCTATATTGTAAAATCAAATGAAGTTAAAAGTCATATGCATTGTTTATAAAATTAATAAAATATATTGACAATAATATAAAAAGATAATAGAATTAATAAAAATAAATATTTCGTATAACCCCAATGATATGGTTTGGGGGTTTCTACCAAGAACCAATAATTCTTGATTACGAAGAAGTTGTGTATATTTGTTATGCAAAACTTCTTTGTAATTAAGAATTTTTTTTATACAAAAAAGTAAAACTAACATATATATAATAAATAAAAAAATACAAAGGGGAAAATATTATGGCTAGAAAATTACCAAAAATAGAACTACATTGCCACTTAGATGGAAGTGTAAGAGCAAGTACAATAATAGATATAGCAAAAGCTGAAAATATAGAATTACCTTCATATGATGAAATAGAAATAAAAAATATGGTTGAGGTATCTCCAAATTGCACATCACTTGATGAATACTTACAAAAATTTGAGCTTCCAAATAAAATAATGCAAAGTAAAGAAAGCTTGGAAAGAATTACATTTGAATTATTAGAAGATGCAGCAAATGAAAATGTAAAATATATAGAGGTAAGATTTGCACCACAACTTCACACTAAAGGAGGATTATCTTTTGAAGAAATAATACAAAGTGTAATAAATGGAATAAAAAAAGCAGAAGATATTTATGAGATAAAAGGAAATGTAATATTGTCATGTGTGAAATTTATGAGTGTAGAAAGTGGATTGTTGGTTGTTGAAGAAGGTAGAAGGTTTTTAAATAAAGGGGTCGTAGCTATAGATTTAGCAGGAGCTGAAGAAGAAGGGTTTGCTAATAAGTTTAGATGCATAGTAGATAAAGCTAGAGAATATGGATATAGAGTTACAATACATGCAGGAGAAGCTGCGAGCGCTCAAAATGTAATTGATGCTATAAATTTACTTGGTGCAGAAAGAATTGGCCATGGAGTTAGAATACAAAATATGAAAGAGGCTTATGATTTAGTAAAAGCTAAAGGGATAGTACTTGAGATGTGTCCAACAAGCAATATTCAAACTAAGGCTATAGATGATTTTAAAAAATACCCATTATTTGATTTTTATAAAGATGATATTAGTGTAACTTTTAATACAGATAATAGAACTGTTTCAAATATAGATTTAACTAATGAGATAGAATTAATATTTAAAAACTTTAAAATGAATGAGAAAGACTATAAAAATATTTACTTAAAAACTATAGATGCAACATTTGCAGATACCGAAACTAAAAAATGGCTTAAGACATTTATATAAATTGTATAATTAAAAAT
>CAMTIM010000073.1 GCA_947072565.1 uncultured Peptostreptococcaceae bacterium
ATAATATTTTAATAATTACAATGTAGCGAAATTAGAAAATTTTAAGGGGGTTGAAATTATTTTGAGAAAGTACATAGATTTAATTGTAGGAATAGCTATAATTTTTTACTGCATAATAGTTAAACTAATTACTAACAGAATTGTTGCATTTAGTGAAACACTAGGATTTTTAGGTATATTACTAATTATATATCACTTTGTGAAAGTGAAATTTAAATCAAATATACATTTTATTAAATTAAACAAAATATTAGTAATGGTGATATCAGTAGGATTGATTATATTTATGGCATTTGAGGTGATGATAATAGGTTATCCAAAGAATAATGAGGAAAGTACAGATTATATAATGATATTAGGGGCAGGTTTACATCATGGTGATCGTGTTAGTTTGACTTTAAAACATAGGTTAGATGCTGCTTTAAAATACATAAAAGAATCAGATAGCAAGTCATATGTAGTTGTATCGGGTGGAAAAGGGTCGGATGAAAAAATACCAGAATCGCAAGCTATGAAGAGTTATTTAATAAAAAACGGAATATCTAGCGAAAAAATAATTGAAGAAAATAAATCAAAAAATACTTATGAAAACTTCAAATATTCTAAAGAAAAAATTGAAGAGCATAGTAAAAAAAGTATAGGTGAAAATACTATAAAAATAGTTACAACTGATTTTCATGCCCTAAGAAGTAGTATGTTAGCTAAAAGAAACGGATACGAAAATATCAATGTATATTCTAGTAAAACTGTATCATATTTAATACCACTATTTTATGCACGAGAATCACTAGCATTGGCTAAGAGTTTTGTTTTAGATAGATAATATATTGTTAATATATTTTGTAATTATCAACAATATTATAATAATTAAAATTAAAAAAAGAGTGTCTCTAGTAATGAAAAAATTCATCTTGAGACACTCTTTTTATATTAACTTAGATTGCTAATAGGGCAATCTTCATATGAGTCTAGCATATTATTTATTTTTTTGAAATAATTAATCATTAATGGAACTGAAGCAGCAACCCAAGCCACAGGACCTGCCAAACATATACCAGCGTAACCAATCAAAGAAGGCAATGTAAAAGCAACTATAGTTCTAGCTAAAAGCTCACAAACTCCAGCTAGCATAGGTACAAAAGTATAACCCATTCCTTGAAGCGCATTTCTATATATAAATATCAAACTAAGTGGTATAAAGAAAAATGCTACTATAGTAAGATATTGTTTTGCATAATCCATAACTCTTGGGTCAGCGTTTGATACAAACAATCCAATAAATGATTTTCCAAAGAATACAAGAACAAATCCAGCGACAACGCCTATAATTATATTAATCATAGTGCATTTTTTTACACCTTCTCTGATACGTTCAATGTTTCCTGCACCGAGATTTTGTGCACAGTAAGTTGCCATAGTAACACCGAAAGTAATACTAGGTTGCATCACAAGTTGTTCAACCTTTGAAGCAGCAGTATGTGCAGCAACAACAGTTGAGCCAAATCCATTTACAGCACTTTGAAGTATTATTGTACCAATAGCAGTTATTGAAAATTGAAGTGCCATTGGGATTGCGATTTTTAAATGTTGACTAATGTATTCACCTTCAAATTTGAAATGCCTTTTTTGAAGTTTTAAAATAGGAAATTTCTTTGAAGTATATATTAAACAAAGTAATCCTGAGACTCCTTGTGCAATTACAGTAGCATAAGCAGCTCCTGATACACCCATATTAAAGTTTACTATAAATACTAAATCTAGCACTATATTTAAAATTGATGAAACTATTAAAAAATATAATGGAGTTTTACTATCTCCAAGTGCACGAAGTATACCTGATATCATATTGTAGAAAAAGGTTGCAGATGCACCAGCAAAAATTATTACAATATAAGAAGCTGCATCATCTATAATATCAGCTGGCGTATTCATTAGAGTTAATAATGGTTTTGCTGCTACTACACTAACCACAGTAACTATAATTGACATAATAATTGATAGTATAGTCGCACTAGCCACTGCCTTTTTTAATCCTTCTTCGTCATTAGCACCAAATCTTTGAGAAACTAAAACAGAAAAGCCTGCAGATAAGCCTAGAATAAATCCGATTATTAAAAAGTTCATAGAACCAGTAGAACCAACTGCTGCGAGTGCGTTTACGCCAAGAAATCTTCCAACTATTATAGTATCGACCATGCTGTAAAATTGTTGAAAAATGTTCCCTATTAATAAAGGGATAGAAAAGTATAAAATTAGTTTTACTGGACTTCCAGTAGTCATGTCTTTGGTCATAAAAATTCCTTTCTTTAAATAAAATTTTACTAATCTAAATAGGATAGCATAGGTGTTGTGTGTATACAACAACTTATTGATAAGTTATTAAAATATGTAAAATTTATATATATAATATTCTTTTGTTTTTTATTGTTAACCAACAACACAATCTATGCATATTATATATAGCGTATATAAAAATAAGACAACAGGGGGAAGTAAAATGGATTGTTTCAATATAGAAAAAGATAGTTCTTTTATAAGAGTATTTCATGCAGCACCAAATGCACCGGGAGTAGATATATATGTTGATGATAGTCTTGTATTTAGCAATATTAGATTCAAAGATTTCACTAGTTATGTGCCTTTAGAAAAAGGAGAACATAAAGTAGATGTATACCCTACTAATAGTAAAGAAAAGCCAGTTATAAGTCAGATGTTAGAGATAAAAGGTGGAGATATGTTTACAGTAGCTGCCACAGGAAATATAGATGATTTATCTTTATTGGTTATAGGGGATTATGTATCAAAAGAAACATCTAATGATTATAGTACATTTAGAGCAATACATTTATCACCAGAAGCACCAGCAGTAGATGTTTTAGTTGATGGAGAAACTTTATTCAAAGATATTGAATTTAGAGAAGGTACTAGTTATGTAGATGTAAAACCAAATCAGTATAAAGTTAAGATTGCCTTAACTAGCAATGGAGAAGTAGTTTTACCATTTAAAGTTAACCTAAAGCCAAATAGAATATATACTATATATGTAGTTGGAAACTTAGATGATTTAAGTGCAATTCAATCAGTAGATGGAAATACTTATATTTGTAAGTAGTACCTAATTATTATTTTTAGTAAAATATATCTAGAATACACAATTTGTGTATTCTTTTTTTGTTTTGAAAAATTTATATTAAAAAAATTACTAAAACAATAGACTAATTATAAATGAAATGTTACTATGTGTATATAGATAATATACACACTATATACACACATATGCATAGTATATAAAAATAGAGGTGATAAATTGAACATAAACATAAGTAACTCATCAATAGTACCTTTGTATGAACAAATACAAAATCAAATTAAATCTCAGATATTAAATGGGAATTTAAAGTGTGGAGAAGGCCTACCTTCAATAAGAAGCTTAGCTAAAGAATTAAAAGTAAGCATAATAACAACAAAGAGGTCATACGAAGAATTAGAAAAAGAAGGATTGATTCAAACTGTTGTAGGGAAAGGTACATTTGTAGCAATAAAAAACACTGAAAGGCTAAAAGAAATGGCGATGTATGAGATAGAAAGTAAGTTAGAGGAAATTATTAGACAAGCAAAGTCGGTAGGCGTAAGTTTAGAAGAAGGAATAGAGATTTTTAAAAGTATTTATGAAGACTTATAGGGGAGGTAAAATATGAATGCTATAGAAATTAAAGATTTAAATAAAAAACTAGGTGATTTTGAATTAAACATAGATAACTTAGAAATTAAAAAAGGATTTATAAGTGGATTTATAGGACCAAATGGTAGTGGAAAAACAACTACTATAAAATTAATTATGAATATGTTGTTTAAAGACAGTGGAAGTATAAACATATTTGGAAAAGAATATAAAGATGATGATATAAATACAAAAGAATTTATTGGATATGTAAGTGATTCACCAGGATATGTACCTGAAGTAAAACTTAAAGATATAAAAAAAGGAATTTCTGTTTTTTATAAAAATTGGGATGAAAAATTATATATAAAATACTTACAAAAATTTAAATTAAATGAAAATAAAATATACAAAGAACTTTCTAAAGGTCAGCAAAAAAAGTTTGAACTTGTAATGGTACTTTCACATCATCCTAAATTAATAATAATGGATGAGCCAACTGCAAATTTAGATCCTTTAGTTAGAAATGAGTTTTTAGAAATTTTACAAGAACATATAGAAAAAGAAGAGGCAACAGTATTTTACTCAACTCATATAACTTCAGATTTAGATAAAGTATGTGATTATTTAGTATTTATACACGATGGAAAAATAATACTTAAAGGTGACAAAGAAAGCATACTAGAAAAGCACAGTATTATAAGAGGAGATAAATCTTTACTAGATAGTGAAACTAAAAAAGCATTAATATCTTACAATGAGAATTCTTTTGGATTTGATGGTTTAACAAATAATGTTAAGAATTCTCATGAAATATTTGGGGAAGAAGTTGTCTATGATAAACCTAATTTAGAAAATCTATTAATGTATTATACTAGGGGGTAGAAATTATGAATAATATAATAAATCTTACAAAAATGAGCTTTTTAAATCTAAAATCTACATCTAAGCAAACATGGATAGGATGGGTTATATGGATAGGTGTATCTATATATAATCCATTATTTCTAAATATGTTATTTGGGCTATCAATACTTATGACATTATATAACGTAATGGCATATGAAGATGCAAATAAGATAGATAATCTAATAGCATCACTTCCAGTAAATAAAAATGAATATGTAATGTCAAGATATATTGCTGGAATTATGTTTTTATGTATATCAACAATTATTGCTTGTGGAATATATTTTATATCTAGTAAAATAAATACAAATGAAATAAAACTAGAAATTTTATTAGGAACTGGAATAAGTACAGCTCTATTGGTTATGTGTATAATAATTCCAATGGTATTAAAATTTGGTGTGAATAAAGGAAGATTTTTAATAACAATAGTAAATATGTGTGTGATAATGATACCATCATTTTTATTAGAAAATATATCAAAAGAACGCCAATTAATGGATAGCATATATCGTTTTATAGATACAGTATCAATTCCGCTTATTATAGTAATACTAAATATTGCTATATTATTAATATCTGTTACAATTTCTAGAAGAGTATATAAAAATAAAGAAATTAAATAATATATAAAAATAGCGTACTTATTGTACGCTATTTTTATATTAATTAAAGTTTAAATTATAATGATCAAAGGAATATGTATTTTAAAGTTGATAAAAAAATACAAATAAAAAAAATAACAATATATGGTAAAAAAATCTTTTTTGTAGTATAATCTGTTTTGTTGCGGGAAAAAACAAAAATAAAACAGAAAAAACATAGGGGGACAAAATGTTAAAAGTAATTTTAGGATTATTAGCAATCATAACAACCGGTTTTACTGGTGTTTATGCAAACGATTTTAGGAAAAATAGGGACAAGAGCAAAAATAATATATTTGGGACTGGAATAATTATAGGATTTATAACAGATTTTTTAGATGCAATAGGGGTTGGTTCTTTTGCAACAACTACAGCAATATTAAAATTAAACAATAAAATAAATGTACCAGACAAAGTATTACCTGGAACTCTAAATGTAGCACATGCACTACCAATGATAGTACAAGCATTTATGTCATTAACAGTAATAAGCGTAGATATGAAAACGCTTATATGTATGATAATATCAGCAGTATTAGGTTCATGGATAGGTGCGGGAGTAATATCTAAGTTACCAGAGAAGAAAGTTCAAATAACTATGGGGGTAGCTTTATTTGGAACAGCTATATTAATAGTACTTGGACAACTTGAATTAATGCCAACAGGAGGAGACGCAACATCACTTGTTGGAGTTAAGTTAATATTAGGTATGGCAGGAAACTTTTTATTAGGAGCATTAATGACAGCAGGAATTGGACTATATGCACCATGTATGGCAATGGTTGCTTTACTTGGGATGAATCCAAAAGCAGCATTCCCTATAATGATGGGGGCTTCTGCATTTGTAGGACCAATAGCTAGTACAAAGTTTGTTAAAGAAGGTGCTTACGAAAGAGAAATAGCTATGGGAATAACTGTAGGTGGAGTAGTAGGTTCTATATTAGCGTTATTATTTGTAACTAATTTACCAACATATTGGTTAAAATGGTTAGTAGCAGGTGTTGTACTTTACACAGCTATAACTATGTTATCAGCAGGTTTAAAGAAAGACAATAAATCAATAGATGATACAACAGTAGCGTAAGTTACAATACAAAAAAGACCTCATTTTATATAAGATGAGGTCTTTTTTGCGTACAAAAATAAAAAAATATTTAAAAATTGAATAAATAAAAAAACTCATGTCTAAGATAGTAATAGACAAAAATATGGAGGAATCTTTTTATGAAATTTAAAAATATGATACTAGGAACTTCCCTATTATTTATTATGTGTTTTATAGTAGGATATATATATAT
>CAMTIM010000074.1 GCA_947072565.1 uncultured Peptostreptococcaceae bacterium
ATTTATATTTATATCTATCAAAGCTTATAAATAACATTTTCCTTATTTTTTTATATATAATCTGAATTTTCCAACTTAATTTAAGCTATAATAAATATTTTTTTCACTAAAAAAATCAACCTAAAATAAATATTTATTTTAGATTGATTTTTTATGAATACTTATATTGTTTTAAATACTGTTAACTGAACTATTGTCGATACTACGATCATAACAATACCTACTAACATTTCATAAGGTATTAGCTTAAATCTTTCAGTTATATCTATATTTACACTCTTAGCACTTGTATGGAATAAAGACCCATGAGGTAATTGCTCAAATACGCTAGCTCCTGCGTTTATTATAGATGCTCCAGCAATGGTTGATAAGCCTGAATCTATTATAGCTTTTGAGAATGTAGATGAGGCTATAGTTGCTCCAGCTGTAGATGAAGCTGTCGCAAGTGACATTAGCATACCTGAAATTGGAGCTAATAAAAATTGTGGCATATTTAATATTTTTAATAAAGATATTGTACTTTGCTGTAATCCTGACATTTGAATTATTCCAGCTAAAGTTCCAGTTCCAATCAAAAGTATACACACACCTTGCATTTGACTAAGTCCATAAGATAAATATTCCCTTGTACTTTTTATATTTCCTGTAACTATAACCGTTACTATTCCACCTATTGGAAGTGCTATTATTGGATCTATAGCTATGTTAGAAACATTTCCTATAAATAATAATCCTATTGACACTAAAGGACCTATTAAAGATGAGCTCAAACTAGGCAATTCTTTATTATTTTTTTCACATTCATTGATTCTTATTTCACTACCTTTATTAGCTATAAATTTAGTTATAAATACAGTTATTAAAATACCACAAACAGCAGGTATTAAATTTGCAATCATAACACTAGACAATCCTACATTAAAATTATTTGCTACTGCTAAAGTATTAGGATTTGGCGATATTATATTTCCAGCTTTTCCTCCTCCTGCTAATGCTAATAATATTGCCATTTTAGAGTATTTAAGTTTGTGACCTATATATAGACCTATTGGGGCTACTGTAATAATAGCTACATCTAAGTTAACTCCGACTCCAGCTAAAATCATTGTAGATAATGCTATTCCTAATATAGACTTTTTAGTACCTAATAGTCTTATTATTTCCTCAGATATTTTATCTACTGCTCCGGTCTTTATCAAACATCCAGCTAAAACACCTGATGCCAACACCCTAAGTATAGAAGGCGAAATATCTTTAGCACCTAGTATCATAAAGTCTACTGTTTGAGATATGTTAGCGCCACCTACTACTCCACCAATAAAAGCACCTAACATTAAACTATATACTGGTTGAAATTTTTTTATTATTAATATGATAGCTATAAAAAGCCCAAATAAAGCACCAAAAGTTGTTACTTCCATAATATCCCCCTAATTGTTAAATTATAATGAATTAATTTAATAGTATTTAACTATAATTTTATTAACCTTTATTCAATTTGTCAATTACTATTTAATTAATTAAATAGTATTTAACACTCCAAAGCTTTATATTGTACTTCTTTGTGGTATAATAATAAAAAAGTATATATGCAAAATTAGATTTAATCAAACAGTAAAACTTTATATAATTCTTATTTAAAAAGGAGATTTCAAATGAACGATTTAAATATAGGTGAAAAAATATCTCAATTTAGAAAAAAGCAAAATTTAAGTATCAGAGACTTGGCAAAACTTGCAAATGTCACGCCGTCACTGCTTAGTCAAATAGAAAGAGGTTTATCTAATCCATCCGTTAATTCTCTAAAATCCATAGCTTCTTCTCTAAATGTACCTTTGTTTACTTTTTTTATTTCAGAAGTAAATAAAAAGGATTTAATAGTTAGGGGTAACAACAGAAAAAAAGTTATATTACCAGGAAGTGATAATGTTATTTATGAAGTTTTATCTCCTGGAATTACTGATAATCTAGAATTTGCAATTATGAATTTAGCACCTAACACATCTTCTTGTAATGATCCTATTCATCACAATGGGTATGAGATAGCGTATATATTAGAGGGAGAAGTTGATTTATACCTTGATGATGAAAAGTTCACACTTTATAAAGATGATAGTGTCAAAGTTCCAATAGGTACTAATCATCGTTGGGAAAATACATCAAATAATGAAAGCAAAGTTATATTTGCAGTCGTTTTATAAAACTAATTTATTTAATAGTTTGCAAATTTTGTACATAAAAAATGCCATATTTATAAATATGGCATTTTTTATGTATCTTTATTAACTTAACTTATTATTTTTTCAAGTTTAAATCTTTGCAACTAGTAATGTAATACCATTCACAACTTTTGCATATATCCATAAATTTATCTTCATTAATATTAGAATAAACTTGGTGCTGCAAGTCTTTGTATATGTATTTACCTTTTTTAATTTCAAAGTGTTTTGATACCTTTGAATCTATATTTTCTACTTTATCTTGACTTTTGCATAATCCATTGCCCATATTACTTGGACACTTACTACATATATCATCTAATCCAAAAACTACTTCTACTTGTTGATTAATATTTTCTTTTAATATTTTTATTATTTTTTCCATATTTGTGTTAAATTCTATGCTATATCCTTTCCCTATATACGCCTTCATACACAAAATATGGTGCGGTCTTATTTTTAACATTTTCCAACTCCTAAATTTACTCTTTTACAAACACTCATTCCTACAACATAAACTAATCCTATTTTTATTATATCTATAACTATAAACGGTAATACACATGCCATAAGCCCACTAATAAAACTTACATTCATTATCAAACAAAATTGAAATGTTCCTATCAAATAGCTTATAAATAGAGCTACAACCATCCCTATAACTACTGAAATTTCAGATTTCCCTTTATTTGAGAAATATCCTACTATAAAAGAAATTATCGGAAATGACAATAAAAATCCGCCTGTAGGTCCTAATATAACCCCAGGTCCTCCACTCATCTGTGCAAACACAGGTATGCCTATTGCACCTATTGCTAAATATATTATTTGAGATATAAATCCTAATTTACTTCCTAATAGCATTCCACACAACATAACTGCAAATACTTGCATAGTAAGTGGAACTGTTGTAAATGGAAGTGGTATTGATATTTGTGATAGTATTGCTGTTATACTAGCAAACAATGAACATATTATTAAATCTCTAATAGATAATTTCATATATCTTACTCCTTCGTTCTTTTTTTGGTTTACCTTTATTGTATTAAAGGTTTACCTTTATTGTATATTATTTTTTTCCTATTTGCAAATACTATATTCAATTTATAATAAAAAAATCCATAGCGATTTACTCACTATGGATTTCTTTATTATTTTATAACACTCTTTTTGCTCCTGCATGTGCATTTTTCCAGTATGAAGTATTTATATTAGTTCTTTGTATTACATCTCCTGGCTTTGGAGAATGTATCATTTCTCCATTTCCTATATATATACCAACATGAGTTATATTCCCGCTTCCATCCGTGCTTGAGAACAATAAATCACCAGGTTTTAAACTTGAATAGTTAACACTTGATCCAACGTTGTATTGGTCTCTTGAAACTCTAGGTAATTTTATTCCAACTTTACCGTATACATAATAAGTTAATCCTGAACAATCAAAACTATTTGGACCTTCTGCACCCCATGCATATGGCTTCCCTAACTGAGCCTTAGCTAAGTCTAGCACTGCTTGTACCTTATCTTGTGGGATTGACTCTTCATTTTCTGTATTATCATTGCCTGATCCATTATTAATTGATGTGCTTATATATGCTGCACTTCCCCATCCTACTTTTCCATTTGATAATTTTATCTTATGCCATCCGTTTGAACTTTCTAATATCTCAACACTATCACCTTTATATGCTTTTGTTGTTACTGAATAACTTGTACTTGGTCCACTTCTTATATTTAGTGTACTTGTTGTTATAACAGCTTTGGTTCCATTTGATGGAGTTGATGTTTCATTATCTGATGATCCACCACTGTTAGATGAAGTGCTTATATATGCTCCGCTTCCCCATCCTATTTTTCCATTTGATAACTTTATTTTATGCCATCCGTTTGAACTTTCTAATATCTCAGCACTATCACCTTTATATGCTTTTGTTGTTACTGAATAACTTGTACTTGGTCCACTTCTTATATTTAGTGTACTTGTTGTTATAACAGCTTTAGTTCCACTTGATGGAGTTGCTGTTTCATTATTTGATGATCCACCACTGTTAGATGAAGTACTTATATACGCTCCGCTTCCCCACCCTATTTTTCCATTTGATAGCTTTACTTTATACCATCCATTTGAACTTTCTAATACCTCTAGCTTATCACCCTTGTAAGCCTTTGCTATTATTGAATCGTCTGTACTTGGTCCACTTCTTATATTCAGTGTACTTGTTGTTACTATTGCTTGCTTTTCATCTGCAAATGAAATTGTTGATGCCATAGCCAACCCTATACTTGTCGCACAAACAGCTACCGCCACTTTTCTTTCTAACATAGCTAATCTCCCCATTTTATGTATATTTTTAACAATATATATTTTAATTACTAAATTTTCAAAATAATTCTTACTTATATTATATACTTAAAATTACTATTTGTTGTATATTTTTTATTATTTTTATATTTTAATACAAAAATAAGTATGTAATTAACTGAAATTTACATAATAATGAGTTTTTAATGATATGCTAAATTTTTACAACAAAAAAGTAAGTATTTCAAATTTAGTTTAACTATAAGAAACACTTACTTTTTATTTAATTTAAAATTATTTTATGTATTTTTAATCAAGTATTATTCTTATTATATCTCCATTTTTTCTTTCTAAATTAGCTATTTCCCCAGATAAGTCATAATCAAATGCATGTAGTATTATATTTAATAATTTTTTACTATCTATAATGTCACTTTCAGTATTAAAAAAATCTAATGCATTATTTTGAACCAATTTTTTAACAAAATTTATAGGTAATTTTATATGCACTTTATCGCCACTATGAGATAATACTCTAATTCTTAAAAGTCTTTCTTCAGGACCTCTTTCTAATTGTTTTGCCATATTCCCCTCCTAATTTTCCTCTACTAAAAATTACTATACATTATTTAGTTTTAAACAATAAAAGAATATATCTCTATATCTAATTTATATTCTTACGCTAAGTTTTTTTATTCCTAAATATTGATATTTAAATCTTATTTTATTTTGTAAAAATAATCATTTTATGCTAAAATTATTTTTTAATAAAGAATCTTATTTTAAGGAGATGAATACATTGTTAAATTATATAAAATTTATAATCTACCAATTGTTAGGTTTTTCTTTATCTATACCCAAGCTCATTAAGTTTAAAAAAAATCCTAATAAATTTAGTTCAAAAGAAACATTTGAATTTATTCATAATCAAGCTAAAAAATCACTTGCTTTTATAGATGTAAAACTAACTATACTTGGAAAAGAAAAACTTCCTAACGAACCTGTATTATTTGTTATGAATCACTCTAGTATGTTAGATAGCTTTATACTTATGGCTAGTGTGGATAGACCTATAGGTTGTTTAATAGCAGATGAACCAGTTTGGAAAAATATGCCTTTAATAAAAGATTGGACTAGTCTCATAAACTGTGTCTATATCAATAGATCTAATAACAGAGATGGTATAAAAAGTATTATTAAGGCTTCTGAAAATATCTTATCTGGTCACAGCATGGCAGTATTTCCTGAAGGAGATCTAACTTGGGTTAAAGACCCTAATTCGTTAGTATCTGATTTTAGAAGTGGAGCTCTTAAAATAGCTTATAAAGCTAAATGCCCAATAGTTCCTCTTGTTATAAAAAATTCTAGAGATATTTATGAAGGATATCATCCAGTTGGTAAAATCAATTCATACCCAATAGAGGTTGAGTTTTTAGATCCAATTTATGATCATCTATGTGATACTAGTTTAAAGTCTAGTAATTTGGGTGTTTCTATAAAAAATAATATGATTAATAATATAAAACAATTTTTAAATAAATAAAAGTATGGAGATTTCTCCATACTTTTATTTGGCATATTAGCCTCCTATTTGATACATACTTCTATTAGTATCACTACACTGATTTTCATTTAAGTAGTGCTTTTCTGGTTTTTCTAATATCATTTCTCTCATTATTTCTCTAAATATTAGTGGCTTATTAAGATAATATTTTATATCAATTTCTTCTTTTGAGTGAAGACACAATTTAATATTTCCATTTGCTGTTACTCTTATTCTATTACATTCACTACAGAAAGAGCAACTCATAGGAGTTATTATTCCAACTCGACCCTTAGCTCCATCATATTTGTAATATTGGGCTGCGCTTTTTTTATTTGAACTTATTTTATACAATTCATCTATATTATCTATCATTTGCCCTATATTGAAATATCCTTTTTTATAAACTTTACTAGCTTCTCCTAAAGGCATAAGTTCTATAAACCTAATGTCTATTGGATAAAACTTTGTCATCAACATAAAGTCTAATAATTCATCATCGTTAAAACCTTTTATAACAACACAATTTATTTTCACTTTAATTCCTAAACTTAAACATTTATGGATAGATTTTAAAACATCCTTTAAGTCTGCACCTCTTGTTATACTTTTATATTTATATTCTTTTAATGAGTCCATACTTATATTTACGCTTTTTAGCCCATTTTTATATAGCTCATACGCCATTTCATGAAGCCCAATTCCATTAGTTGTTATTCCAATATCATCTATTCTACATTCTTCATAAGTATATCTTATCAAATCTACTAAATTTGGATATAAAAGAGGTTCTCCTCCAGTAAATCTTACTTTGTTTATGCCTAATTCTGACATTCCTTTAATAATAAATTTGTAGTCATTTAAGCTAAGCACATCATTTATATAGTTTTTATCAAACTCTACATTTGATGGCATACAATAAATGCATCTTAAATTACATTTGTCCGTAAGTGAAATACGTACATAATTTATATTTCTTCCATATTTATCTACCATAGCTAGCTACCCTCTTTACTTGCCTATTTTATTATATACACTAATTATATACTATTTTGGATCTTTAGTGGCACATTATGTAGCTTCATATCTTGAATTTATTTTCTATCTTTCCTGTGAGATAAATGTCCGTTATTCTTTACCAACAATAATTCTGCAACTATTCCAAATGCAATTTCTTTTACATCACTAGAGGAAATATTAAGACCCACAGGGGCATAGACTTTATTTAATCTATTTTCTTCTATACCTTCTTTTACCAATTCACTTTTTAAAGTTGTCCACTTTTTTACACTTCCTATCATACCTATGTATGTAGGGTTCTGTTTTATTATTTCTCTTAAAGCTTCTAAATCTTTTTCATATGATCTTGTGGCTATTATTGCATACGTATTTTCATCAATTTTCAATTTATTTAATATGTTAGGTATATTACCAAAATAAATTTCATCTGCCAATTTAAATCTTTCTTTATTTCCAAATTCTTGCCTATCATCAATTACTATAGTGTGAAAATCTAAACTTCTAGATACATTATATATATTAAAACCTACGTGCCCTCCTCCTACTATTAATAATTTTGGAGTAGGTTTAAATACTTTTATATAACCTGATACATATCCTCCACAATTCATAGGTGTATCTTTTGAACTTTCATCTAGAGAATGTGAAAACAAGCTATCTTCACCCGATTCTAAGCATTCTTGACATTTTGATATGATTTCATATTCAAGTATTCCACCACCAACAGTTCCCATTATACTTTTATCCTTAAAATATGCAAGTATTGCACCTGCTTTTCCAGGACTAGATCCTTTTACATCTGTTAATGTTGCAAATGCCACTTTGTTCCCCTTTTTTAGCTCATCCTTTGTTTTATCTAAAATTTTATAATACATATAAACTCCTCCAATATTATAAACTCCTATTATTTATATTTTTCTATTATGATAGGAAATTACAACTTCTAATACACTACCTGCTATACATCTTGCTTTATCTGATATTGTATAACAATTTTCAACTTCATCTATTCTTGGATCTATATCCAATATTTTAAGCTTATTTATTATATTAGTTTTATTTTTTATAACACCTCTTAAAACCCCATCTATACTTGCTCTTACCTCATGATTTTTTTGGCAATCGTCCTTTATATAAGCAATAATTTCATTTTTTTTTACTATATCTCCAATTTGAGCTAAATTTGTGATAACTCCACTATGATTAGAATAGACAACTCTTTCTTTACCTACTCCATTTATGCTACCTGGAATACCTGTATTTTCTAGTGCATACCCTTTATATATTATTTTACCTAAATTATGCCCTCGCATAGTTTCAATAACCACATCCACATCTTTACCCGCACAAAATCCTGGACCTAGTGCAATAGTTAACTCTGCCATATTTTTATTTGTTCCTATATTTTTTTTTGCTAAAATTCCGTCAATAACTATTTTGGGTTTTAATTTTTCTATGTACTTACCTAAAGGATCTACTACTAATGCAATTTTTCCTTCTTTTAAAACATTATATATCTCATCTGTATTTTCACATAATTTACAATATACATTTTCAACTATCACTTCTTTTTTATAAATAGCTTCACAAAATGATACTTTTCTTCTTATAGCTAAAGGTTTATCTACTTCTAGCGCTAACACTTTAAATCCGCACTTATTAAGCTTGTGCATCACTGCACTTGATAAATCCCCAGCACCTCTTACTATTATTATATCTTCCATCACAAGCCTCCATTGTTTTAATTTATAACTAGGCTCACTGCTTTATATTTATTTTAATAGTTCTTTATATAGTTAATTATATCACACTTTAAAATCACCTTTTTAATAACGTTAGTTATAAAAAATTCTTTATACTAAAAAAGACGCTCATATTGCGTCTTTTTAATCATTTCTCAAATATAAATTAATCATGGAGGTAACATTATTAGATTTCATAATTTGAGACATTACAGCTACATCATCACAGTACTTTAATGTTTCATTTATATTTTTAGGTGTTATCCCACCTAGCGCTATTATTTTTATATTTGTTATTTTTTTTGCTTCTTTTAATATTTCTAACCCCTTCGGTCTTAGATTTTTTTTGCAGTCAGTTTCATATATATGAGATAAAGTTATATAATCAATTTTGATTTTTTTATATTTCCTAATTTTTTCAATATACTTTATTTCATCTATGCTGTGAGTTGAAATTCCTATTATCTTTTTATTATCAAATTGGTATTTATTTGATAATAGTTGTTTGAATAATTTAAATGGAAGATGTACTCCATCTCCATTTACACTTTTAAATACATATATGTTACTATTTATTATTAAGTTTGATTTGATTTTTTTGCACTTGAAATTATATTTTATATCCATATATAGCTTAATAAGTTCATCATCATTTAAGTCTTTTTCTCTTATTATAATATTTTTTACCTTGCATTTACCTGCTTCAGATAAGACATCAATAAAGCTTTTTTCTTTGCAAAGTGCACGATTAGTTATAAGATACATCAAAACCTCTCCCAATCTTTAAATACATGTTGGTACCCAATACTCTTTAACATTTCTTTTACTTGTAAAACACTACTTTCATCACTAATTTCAAATTGAGAAGTATCTTCATTATCCTGTGAATGACCTCCTACATCTGTTGAAACGCCTGCACTAAGCTTAGTAACTCCAAGGGGTATTAAATTCTTTCTTAAATCTAAACTCTCCCTAGTTGACAAATTTATACCTCCATGATTATCAAATAATCTCATACAAAGCATAGCTTGAACTAAATCTATATCACTAACTTCTTTTATCCCTTCATAGCATCCCTTAAATGGTCTTATTCTAGGTATAGAATATGAAATTTCCAAATGTGGATAATTTTTTCTTAAATATTTCCCATGCAATAAGGTAGAGAAAACTTCTTTTCTAAAATCACTAAGCCCTAAGAGCGCACCTATGGATACACTCCTCATACCAGCTTTTGCACCTCTTTCTGGAGCATCTAGCCTAAACTTATAATTTGATTTAGGCCCTTTTATATGAACTTGTTTATAAACTTTTTCATCATAAACTTCTTGATAAACAGTAAGAGAATCTACTCCCTTTTTTATAATATATTCATATTCATCTACCTCCATTGGATAAACTTCAACTCCTATTGATGAAAACTTAGGCTTTAGTTTTTCTACTGCGGCTCCTATATACTCAACGTTTGAATGTATATTACTTTCGCCAGTTAGTAAAAGTAAATGTTTAAATCCCTCTTTTGAAATTACATCTCCTTCTATTTTTATTTCATCTATATTTAGCTTTTTTCTATTTATATCACTTTCTACGTTGTACCCACAGTATACACATTTGTTCACACAATAGTTTGCTATATACATAGGAGTATACAAGCATATTGTTTTTCCAAAATACTGATTTGTTATAGCATTGCTTTTTTTAGCCATTTGTTCTAAGTATTTCGTTGCTTTTTTAGAAAGCAAATTTAATAAATCATATTCATCTAAATTATCTTTTGATAAACTTTTTTGAACATCAAGCTCTGAGACATTTTCTATATAGTAATCTATATCAAAGTTTTCATAACTCTTAATAACTTCGTAAAAACTCATATTATCCCCCTAATAAAATACTAATTTTAAAATCAAATTGTATCGCTAGTTAAAAAACCTGTTAATGGTGATGATGCATTAGCATAATTTGATACACTTGCACACTTTGCAATATATGCATCTCTTCCTCCTTCTACTGCTAACTTAAACGCTTTTGCCATTTTTATAGGATCACTCGATGATGCAATTGCAGTATTTACAAGTACAGCTGCTGCTCCCATTTCCATAGCTTGCATAGCTTGCGACGGCTTACCAATTCCAGCGTCAACTATTATAGGTATATCTAACTCTTCTATCATAATTTTTATCATCTCTTTCATCTTAATTCCTCTGTTAGATCCAATAGGTGAACCAAGTGGCATTACAGCCGCCGCACCTGCTTTTATAAGTTTTTTTCCTGCGTAAAGATCAGGAGTCATGTATGGAAGTACTACAAATCCTTCTTCTGCCAAAATTTTTGTTGCTTTTATGGTCTCTTCATTATCAGGTAGTAAATATTTAGTATCTGATATAACTTCTATTTTTATAAAATTCCCACATCCCATTTTGCGCGATATCCTAGCTATTCTTACTGCTTCTTGATGGTTAGTTGCTCCAGATGTGTTTGGGAGTATTGTCATAGAATTTGGTATATGTGTTAATATATTTTCTTCTTTATTTTCTAAGTCAACTCTTCTTAAAGCCATAGTTATAATTTCACTATTACTTTCTTTTATTACCTTTGGTAGTATATCGTTAGAACCAAACTTCCCCGTACCTATCAAAAGCCTACTGTTAAATTCATGCCCTCCTAAAATTAGTTTATCCATGATTTTTACCCCCTAAAAATTTTTAGTTTAATTATCAATTAAAATTTGTGTAGCTAAATTAGCCATATGATTTGCGCAAATCGATACTCTTGGTGCCATTAATCCTTCTCCAACCTTAGCTTCATGTATAAGGTCCCCACATATATAAAACTTGTCCCTAATTTTTTTAGTTTTTATTATATTTGAATCATAGTAACCTGCCATACCCGAAGATGCAATTAAATATTTATCTTTCATATTTGCCAAAATATAATTACTAATTTGAGCCTTACTCTTTGGATTATCAAAAGCTTCAATTATTATATCTACATCATTAAATTTATCAATATTATCTTTATTTACAAACAGGTTATAGGTTTTTATTTTTATAAATGGATTTATTTTAGATATATTTTCACCCATTGCTACTGTCTTATATTTGCCTATATCAGATATAAAATATTGTTGTCTGTTTAAATTCGATGGCTCTACAATATCAAAATCTACAAGAGTTAACTCACCTACCCCAATTCTTGCTAAGGATATTGCGACATTAGACCCTAACCCTCCAAGCCCTAATATTGCAACTTTGCCTTTTTTAAGTTTATTATGAATATTTGGTGTATGTCTTGCTATTAATAACCTTTCTAACTCATTTATGTCTAATATTTCTCCTTTTTTTATCAATGTTATCTGATCATTTTCTTTTAGCATTTTATCATCTTGAATTTGGTATCCATTTAAGATGACTACATCATATTTTTTTTTATGCATATCTCTAACTTGATATAAAGTCATATTGTCTTCTATCTCTAAAACGTTTTCATTAACAATAATTTTCATTCTATCCACCCCCAACAAAACTAATAAGTTCTATATTGTCTTCTGGTTTTAATATGTATTTTTCATATTGGTCCTGCTCTATTATATTAAAGTTAATCTCTACTACTACAATATCTTTATTTATCTTGAAATAATCTAATAAATTAATTATGCTTTTACCTTGCTTAAATTTCATATTTTTCCCATTTACTTTCATATTTCCACCCCCACTCAATTTATTTCTACTTAATTTAAAATAAAAAAGTGCTTACCTTTAAATTTAGGAAAGCACTTTTATAATTTACATAACATAAATAATCTCTATATTAGTAAAGTTATATTATAAGCTTCCCTTCGCAAGAATTACCTTGATCAGGTTTTTAGGGTCTTTAAGTTGAGGCTTTTTTCTCAGCTAGCCAATTCTAGCTCCCCTAGCTTTTATTTTTTATTTTTTTACAATATGAGTATAGCAGATTCATTTTGCTACTTCAACAATCTATTTGATTTTATTTGTCACAACATGATATTCCTAAAACACCTGGACCTGTATGAGCACATATACAACTACCCATTTCAACTTCTAAAATATCACTTAGTTTAAATTCTTCAGTTAGCTTTTTCTTTAATACTTCTACATCTGAGATATTATCTCCATATCCGATTATAATCTGTTTATTAGTTAAATCATTTCCATGTTTTTCTTTTATAAATTCTGCTATTTTATTTATAACTTGGTGTTTTCCTCTAGCTTGAGATAGTGGCTTAACTAAGCCCTCATCAACACATAATATAGGCTTTATATTTAACATGTTTCCTATTGTAGCCTTAGCTAATGATATTCTTCCTCCTTTTTGTAGATACTCTAACGTTTCAACTGTGAAAAAAACAGATAAACTATTCCTTATCTTTTCTAAGCTACTTAGTATTTCTTCCATACTTTTTCCCTCTTTAGCCATTTTAGCTGCATGAATTACTATGCACCCACATCCTATTGATAAAGATAAAGTGTCAAAAGTATTAATAGTAGCATTTTCCATATCATTTTTTGCCATTACAGCACTTTGATATGTTCCTGATGCATTTGAAGACCCTCCAATATACAATACTTTTTTATTTTGTAATGAATATTTTTCAAATGCATTTTTAAATGTTATGTATGTTACTTGAGATGTTTTAGGAAGGTCATTTCTTTCTCTAAGCATTTTATGAAATTCAGATTTAGTCATATCAATTCCATCTTTATACTCTTTGTCTCCAAATATTACACTAAGCGGCACCATATCTATATCATATTTTTCTATCAATTCCATTGATATATCAGATAAACTATCACATATTATTTTTATATTATTCATATTATTCCTCCATATTTAGTAACAACTAAATCAATATCTTATTTATTTTTATTATTTTTTTTTCTATTAGTTGAACCGTACTCAAATTTTTTTGACTTTTTATTTACAATTGGTTGTTCCTTCTTATAAATATTTTTTAAACTTTTAAATGTAACCCCTATGCCAAACATAGCTGGCAATAAGAATAAAGGCATTTTTTTTAAAAACATCATGCTAGCTATGAAAATCAAAATCCCGAATAATCCAAATCCTAAATTTAGCTTATACCATCGTTCCATTTAAAATCCCCCATTTAACTTTAATTTCTTTATTACTTCTATATTATTACTTTTATCCCCTTTGTTATCTTATTATAAACTATCTATATATTTTTCAAGTATTATAGCCCTTATACTTTCATATTTCACAAAGTCAGGCAATGCCTTCTTTATGTAGCTTATTTTTTTATCCCCAAATCTATCTATTGCATCTAATATCATTTCTTTCTCATTTTCCTTATACATTGATTTTATATCTATATCAAAATTTATATTTTGTCCTTGTTTTATATAATCATAAACATATCCTAGTGCTGTTGATACCGACACTTCAATCTCTTCACAAACATCTTTTATATTTTGGCCTTGATTTAATAAATCTAATACTATCTCATCATTCTTTCTGTTGTCTCCATCTAAAATAAGTTTAAGCCTTTTTTTATCTTCCCACTTAGGTACAATATTATTTTCATAAACATATACTTTTACTATATCTATTATATCTTCACCATATTTATTTATCTTAACAGGTCCTATTCCGGTTATATCCTTAAGTTGTTCTTCATCTAGTGGATATCTTCCACTTATTTCTTTTAAAGTATTTCCACTAAGTATCATATACGGTAGAGTTCCTTCTACTTTTGATACATTTAATCTAAATTCTTTTAGTTTTTTATATAAATTTTCATCTGTTTTCACTTCAAAATATTCGCTATCTTTTATAGTATTTGTTTTTTCCTTATCAGATTTATTTAATAAGCTATCTTTATCTATATTTTTTTCTACTAAATATAGTTTTATTTCATTTTCAAATAACTTACCATATTTTTGATATTTAATTTCTCCTACTCCTGATATTTTCATCATTTCATCTTTAGTTGTAGCATATAAGCTTGCCATATTTCTTAGCGTAGCATCTCCAAATACCATATATGGTGCTACTCCTTCAGTTTTAGCTATTTCACTTCTTATGTTTATTAATTTTTCGTATAATTCATTTTCTACGTATCTAGATTTAGTTACCTTAGCTTCTTTAAATTCAACTTTAATTTCTTTTTTGATTACCTTAAGCGACTGTTCATTTAATCTAATCGTCGGATAACTACCCCTCATACCTATATTTTCTACTATATCTAAAAAACCATGAGATACTAATGTATTTATAAATGTTTTTAAATCCTCATTAGAATATTTTTTCATTATCCCATATGTAGATAAACTATCAAATCCAAGTTCTAATACTTTCTTATTTTTAGACCCTCTAAGAACATCTATAATCATAGTAGACCCATAACTTCTCTTCATTCTAGCAATACACGATATAACCATCTGTGCATCTAATGTCTTGTCTACTACTTCACCTTCGTTTAAGCAATTACTACAATTATCACAATCATTTTCAAGGCTATCCCCAAAATAATTTAATATGTTTTTTCTATAACACATATTACTATAAACTAAGTCCACCATTTGTTGCAATTTTTTATATTGAACTCTTTTTCTATCAGGATTCTCAATTGATACTTCTACTAGATATTTTTGAGTATGTATATCACCTGGAGCAAATAATAAAATACATTCACTATCTTCTCCATCTCTTCCTGCTCTACCTATTTCTTGGTAATAATTTTCTATACTTTGTGGCATATTATAGTGGATAACCCACCTAATATTAGGCTTATCTATTCCCATACCAAAAGCATTGGTCGCTACCATTATTTTTATATCATCATTTATAAAATTTTCTTGATTTTCTTTTCTAATTTCTGTAGATAATCCTGCATGGTACTTAGATACTGAATAATTTTTCTTTGATAGGCCTTCATGAATGCTTTCTACTTCTTTTCTAGTTGATGCATAAATTATTCCACTTTCATTTTTATGATTTTCTATGTAATCTAATAAATATCTATTCTTAGAAGATGATTTTACTATGTTTATAGATAAATTTTCTCTATCAAAACCAGTTATATAAATATCTGGTCTACTTAAACGCAATACACTTTCGATATCTTCCCTAACTTCATCACTAGCTGTAGCTGTAAATGCTGTAACTATAGGTCTAGTTTCTAAACTATCTATAAAATATGGAATTCGTTTATAACTTACCCTAAAATCATGACCCCATTGAGAAACACAGTGGGCTTCATCTATTGCAACTTGACTTATTTTTTTGTACTTTATTAATTCTATAAAATCTAAACTATCTAATCTCTCGGGTGCAACATATATTATTTTATATTTGTCATTTTTTATATTTTCTAATACTAAGTTGTACTCATTTGCAGAAAGAGAACTGTTTATGAGTTCTGCTTCTATACCCATAGTCTTTAAAGCATCTACTTGATCTTTCATCAGTGATATCAATGGAGAAATAACTATTGTAACTCCATCTAAATATAAAGCAGGAACTTGGTAACAAATAGATTTACCTCCTCCAGTTGGCATTATTGCAAGTACATCTTTTTTATTTATAATTGAGTTTATAATACTTTCTTGTCCTTTTCTAAAACTTGTATACCCATAATACTTATACAGTATGTCTAAAGGTGTTATATTCATATATCATTCTCCTTACTAAACGAACCTAATTTTGACTAAATTATAGTCATTTTTACATTTTTTATTCATACTTTTTTAGTTTTCACTTATTATATATTAACACACTAACAATATCTTTATCCATCGTATTTAATGATTGCACTTTATACATAGATTTTATTTATACTTATTTAAACCTATATATAAAATATTTATTCTATACATTTTAACTTTCAAACCTACATACATAATAACAACTACTACATATATAAATATTGGAGGAATTTATGAAATTTAAAGAGGTAGATAAGCTTTCACCCGAAAAATATAAAGTAATAAAAAAGTACTCTCTGTCTCTAAATGATTCTTTAATTTGGGAATTCAAACACGATAAATATCATACTGTAAAATATTTTTCTAATAAATTTGCTGTAAAACATTCTACTTTAGCCATTTTATTTAGTATACATAGATTGTGTTATGCTAAAATAAAATACTTTGATAATAATTTTGATAAGTATAAACCTTACAAATACAATTTTAAGGTTGGCTTTTTAGAATGTGAGTTATTTGATATGGAATTTATGTTGCATAAACCTAGCAACATAATGATAGATATTAGAAATCTGCAAGAAATAAAAGATATTAATGAATTTAAAGATTTTTGTAATTATCTAGAAACATTTGAAATCACATAAAAAGGCTATCTCTTGTGAGATAGCCTTTTTGTATTATACTATTTTCTTTTTTTCTAACTTACTATTCCAACACTCAACATTTTCAAGTCCTTCTATATTTGATGCATCAAATATAGGATCTTTTATACCAGCTTTCTTCTGCTTAGTATAATCATCCAATGCCATAAATGCATATTTTCCTAATAATACTATTGCTACTAAGTTTATTATAGCCATCAGACCCATAAATACATCAGCTAAATTCCAAACTATCTCTACTTTAGTTAATGATCCAAATAAAACCATACCTATAACTAAAGTTCTAAATATATTTATTCCCTTTTTATTTAATTTTATAAATTCCATATTAGATTCACCATAATAATAGTTTCCTATTATAGAAGTAAATGCAAATAAGAATATACATGCTGCTATGAATATATTTCCTATTGGACCTATATGAGAACTTAATGCAGCCTGAGTTAACTCTATTCCTGTTAATCCACTTTGTGCATATGTTGGATATAAAAGCACTATAAATGCTGTACAGCTACATATAACTATTGTATCTGTAAATACTCCTAATACTTGTATTAAACCTTGGCTTACCGGATGAGATACATCTGCTGTAGCCGCTGCGTTAGGTGCACTACCCATACCTGCTTCATTAGAGAATAATCCTCTTTTTATACCAATCAACATCATACCACCCATTGTACCCATTGTTACTTCTCTAAGTCCAAATGCACTTTCAAATATTAACTTAAATACACCTGGAAGTTGTCCTATGTTAGTTATTATTATAAATATTGCAACTAATATATATAATCCTGCAAATATTGGTACTATTATTTCAGAGAATTTTGCAATTCTATGAACACCACCAAATATTACTGCAGCACTTAGTACTGCTAAAGTTATACCCATAGTTAACTTATCTATACCAAAAGCATTACTAAATGCTGCTGATACTGTATTTGCTTGAACTGCGTTGAATACAAATCCAAAACAAATTGTTATAAGTATAGCAAATGTAACACCCATCCATTTTTTATTTAAACCTTGTTCCATATAATAAGCTGGTCCACCTCTAAAAGATGTTCCATCTTTAACTTTGTATATTTGAGCTAATGTACTTTCTACAAAACTTGATGCAGAACCTACTATTGCTATTAGCCACATCCAAAATATTGCACCTGGTCCTCCACCGATAATAGCAATTGCTATACCTGCTATATTACCTGTTCCAACTCTTGATGCAGTACTTATACAAAATGCTTGGAAAGAAGAAACCTTACCTTCAACCTTTGTATCTTTAGAAGCGCCATCTCCTAAAAGCCTAAACATTTCTTTAAAATATCTAAACTGAACAAATTTAGTCTTAAATGTAAAGTATACTCCTAATACGATTAATGCAGCCACTAATATATAAGACCACAAAAATGTATTTACGCTATCGATTAATTTTAATAATATTTCCATTTTAAAGCCCCCTCAATATTCTATAGTTTTAATTATATTTAACGAAAATTAATAATTCCATTCTACTATTTTCATTAAATACTAAATTTTTTCAAATAAGTGATTAATGAGTATTTTGAATTAATTTTTATTTTATATTCATTATATATGTTATTTACGCATTTTTCAACCCTAAAATTGCATAATAAAAAAACCAACTTGCATTTTTTATTCTTTTGAATAAAAAAAACATTTGCCGTCACATTTTAAAAATGATTTTATATATCAAATTAAGACATTTTTTTAATTTTATATTAAAATCATTTTATATACTTTAATTGCAAATAATACTAAAGAGTACTAATATTTATTTACTGGGCAAATATTAATACTGGGGGGTATGTAGTAGTGGGAACAGAACAAATAATAGCTATAGTTATATTTTCACTAGTTATGATAGCTATTATCACAGAAAAAATTAATAGATGTGTGGCTGCATTATGTGGCGCACTTCTTATGGTTTTATTTAATATACTTCCTATGGAAGTTGGATTAAGTCATGTTGACTTTAATACAATTGGTGTTTTAATAGGCATGATGCTTTTTGTTGCTGTAGTTAAAAATTCAGGATTATTTGAATATATAGCTATATTTACAGCTAAAAAAGCAAAAGGGGACCCATGGAAAATCATGGTTAGTTTTATTTTGATAACAGCAATATTATCCGCAGTTTTAGATAATGTTACAACAGTTTTATTAATTGGACCTATGACAATCGTTATAACTCATATCTTAAATCTTAACCCGGTTCCATTTTTAATAACTCAAATTATAGCATCTAACATCGGTGGTACTGCAACACTTATAGGCGATCCACCAAATATAATGATAGGAAGTGCAGCTAACCTTAGCTTTACTGACTTTGTAATTAATTTAGGACCCGTTGTTGCTTTATTGCTCTTTGTTGTTATTATTTGTTTTAAATTTATTTTTGGAAAAAATCTCATAGTAGAAGAATCTCATAAGCAAAGTATTTTAAGTTTAGACGAAAAGAAAGCTATTAAAGACAAACCACTACTTATAAAAAGTATAATTATTATGATTTTTATACTTTTAGGTTTTACACTTCATAGTATTATTCACGTTGAATCTAGTATTGTGGCTTTGAGTGGCGCTACTATAATGCTTATGATTGGTAATCAAGATATTGATGAAATATTAGCAAGCATTGAATGGTCTACAATAGTATTTTTTATATCTTTATTTATAATAGTTGGCGGACTTCAAGAAGTAGGTATTATAAATGATCTTGCAACTGCTCTAATAAATGTTACTAAAGGTAATCCAATGCTTACTATGTTGATAATATTATGGATATCTGCAATAGTTTCTTCATTCTTAGATAATATTCCATTTGTAGCAACGCTTATTCCTCTTATTTTAACTATGGAGGCACAAGGTATAGATGTTATGCCTCTTTGGTGGGCAACTTCACTAGGTGCATGTCTAGGAGGAAATGGTACATTAATAGGTGCATCAGCAAATATAGTTTTGGCTAATATAGGTCAAAAACATGGGCATCCAATAACATTTAAAAGCTATTTTAAGATAGGATTTCCTATAATGATTTTAACTATAATTATTTCTACAGCTTATTTAATATTAAAATTCTAATTATTTAGAAAGGTGATGTTTTAATGAATATAAACACTGCTCAAGGAGATGCAATAGAAACCTTACTTCGCCAAATGGGGGCATCCGATGTGATTAAGGTACAAGGTTTATTGTACTTTATGAAGTTTAAATTAAATGCTAATTTTGAGATATCATATTCTTACAATATTAATACTAAAAATAAGTACTTTTTGCAAAGAATAAAGCCTTATCCTCTAGCACAAGGTGTCTTCTGTGATGAGTATGAAATAGTTTCTTTCATAAAAAAAGATTTAGAAAAATTTAGTACCGCTATACATAGCACTAATTTTAACTTATTTATTGATGTAAATAAAAAAGTTAATAGCATAACCTCTAAAATGGAATATTTATTCTTAAACCATAATGTTAATTCTAATGAACTTTTAAGATTAGACAAAGAATTAAATGATATTTTACAAGAAATAGAATTTGCTAAAATTTCATCTAAAAAAATTTAAAAATATAGCTAGGATTAAAAATCCTAGCTATATTTTTATTAAAATTATTTTTGTTGTTTTCTTTGCTCGATCTTTAATTTATCTAAATATGCAACTGCACTTAAAGCTGCTATTTGACCTTGTCCTGCAGATTTAATATATGAATATGGTTTTCCAACACAGTCTCCACTTGCAAAACAACCCTCTATGCTTGTTTTCATATTGATATCTACCTTAATATGAGGACCATCAGTTTCTATGCCTGGAACTAAAGATTTTGGAGATGCACTATCTTTTATTACAAATACTCCGTCAACATCTATTTCATTTTCTTTAAAAGCTACACTGTTTACAAGATTATCACCTTGTATTTGTATAGGTCTTTCATTTATAACTTCTATAGAACTGTCTAAATCATTTGAAGATCTCATTAAGCCTTCATTTTTATACATAGGTATAAAATATGTCTTAGATGCTATTTCATTTAAGAAGTTAGCTTCTTCTTCTGATTCTTTATTATATCCAATTATTGCCACTTTTTTGTCTCTATATAAAGGTGCATCACATGTTGCACAGTATCCTACACCTTTGCCTAGAAATTCTTCTTCACCTTTAATAGGTTTTCCGTATTCTACTCCTGTTGCCAGTATAACAGTAGTTGCTTCAAACATGTCATCTCCTGACATTAGAGCAAAATATTCACCCATTGCATAAACATTATTTATCTTTTTTGGAGATATTTCAATATCCATACTTTCTATATGCTTTTTAAATTTGTCTTTTAATTCATCTCCACTTATATCATAAAATCCTAAATAATTATCTATAGATGGTGCTTTTATCAACTTATTACTTAAATTTTCATTTCCAAAAACTATTATATTTTTATTTCTTATTTTTGCATTTATCGCTGCAGATAGCCCTGCAGGGCCACTACCAACTATTGCTATATCATATCTCATATTTACCACCTATCATATTATAAATGTGACTTAACCTTAGCCTTTATTTTTTCTTTAGGCATAAATCCTACTAATGATTCTACTGGTTTTCCATCTTTAAATATCATCATTGTTGGTACAGTAGATACATTAAATTGTTGTGCTATTTCTAAGCTTTGATCTATATCTACTTTAACAAATCTAGCTTCATCTTTCATTTCTTCTCCTAGTGATTCAAATACTGGAGCTAACATTTTACAAGGTCCACACCAAGTAGCAAAAAAGTCTACTACTACTATCCCCTTATTACTTTCTACATCGCCTCTAAATTGTGTTGTATTTATAACTTTAGCCATTTTTTATCCTCCTAAATATTCTATACTGTTATACTATGTATAATACTACAATATAGTTATTATTTATAATATTTTATTTATTTTATAGATACCCCCCCTATGTAATTTAAAACAATTTTATTTTAATTTTTAGGTATTTTTATTTTAATTTTTGTATATTCTCCTAATTTTGAATCTACATCTATTCCAATATCTAAACTTGAACATAGCATTTTAGCAATAGACATACCTATACCAGAGCCATCTATATCTTTGTTTCGAACATTATCACTTCTAAAAAACCTGTCAAATATATATGGTATATCCTCTTTTTTTATTCCTATACCACTATCAGTAACATCTATACTTATATTATTACCTTTATCTTTAACTTCAATTAATATTTTATCCCCTTTTTGAGTATATTTAAATGCATTATCTATAAATATAAGAAGTAATTGTCTTAATTTATTTTTATCTGTAATGATTGTTTCATCTTTAATTTCTATATTTATATTAAATGTTTTATCTTGAACTTGTGCTATATCTATATAGTCATTACTAATTTCATTTAATAGCTCTTTTATATTTGTTTGTTCTTTATTTGTTTTATTAATAGAGTCTTCTTTTGTAAGGTATAATAAATCACTTATCATTTTTTTCATTCTTCTAGTTTCTTTCATTGCATCTGCTATAGTCTCAACTTCATCTATTACAGTATTATTTGGTGATTTTAGCATGCTTTCTAATTTTGAAGATACAATTGATATAGGCGTTCTAAGTTCATGAGATGCATCTTGAACAAATTTAACTTGATTGTTCCAAGCAGTCTCTATTGGCACTAGTGCTTTTTTAGTCAAATATAATGCCACAAAATACGTAATAATAACAGCCATTATTATAGCTATAATAAATACAAATATAAGTTGTTTAAATGAATTCATTTCAGAATCTATATTTCTTATTATTTGTATTTTATATTTACCTATTTCTATATTAAGCTCTCTAAATGTGTATCCATTTTTTTTATATGTAGAAAATTCATTTGCTTTATTTTTTTTTCTTTCTGGAAACATATCTTCAAAATATCCATTTTGAGTGTAATACCTTATCCTATTTCCTTCATATACATATACCATATTGCTTGGGTCTTTTAAGACTATCGGATAAAACAGCGAAGTATTGCTTAATTGAATAGATATATTTTCTAACTCTACCCTTAATTTTTTATCTATACTATTATATGAAAGACCTTGAAAATAAGAGTATATAAATATAGAAAATATAATAAAAAAACTTACAACAACAATTATGTTTATTTTTATCAAACGGTTCTTAGTTTTATTAAATACATTTTTATTTATCATCAAATAAATATCCTACCTTACGCTTAGTTTTTATGTATTTATCATATCCATATTTATTTAATTTTTTTCTTAAATTACTAACATAAACTTCTACTATTTCTATAGTAGCATCTGAGTCTATTCCCCATATTCTATCGTATATTTGTTCTTTTAATAATATAGATCCTTTATTTATTAAAAAATACTCTAATAAATTAAATTGTTTATTTTGAAGTTCAATTTCACTATTTCCTATTAATACAGTTTTTTTATTAGTATCTAGATATAATTCTTTAAAGTTTATAATATTTTTATCTTTTATCTTACCATTAGTCCTAAGTATCGCATATATCCTTGCTACTAATTCTTCCATATAAAATGGCTTTGTTAAATAGTCGTTTGCACCTATTTCAAAAGCATTAACTTTATCATCTAAACTTTCTTTTGCTGTTAAAATAAGAACTGGTGTATTTATACCATTATGTCTTATATTCTTTAATATTTCTATTCCACCAATATTTGGAATCATTAAATCTAAAACTACCAAATCATATATGTTTTGATTTATTAAATATAGTGCCTCTTCTCCGTCTTCGCATCCACCTACATCAAAATGTTTCCCTAATTCATTTAGCATACTCTCTAAAAGAATTTTATTATCTTCTACTATTAGTACTTTCAAAAACATTCCCCCCTTACTAATTATAAACTTTGATTAATTTGTATTTAACAACATAAAAAGCTCGTTGTATTAACTAATTTTAATTAGTTAATACATCGAGCATTTTATGTTTATTTTTAATTTTCATAAGTGCCATTTTCCCTATATTCTAAACTTGATAAATCATTATACATGTCAATGTCATTGCACTGTCCAGTATAAGAGCATCCTTTCATTTGGTTCAAAGCTAAAAAGTAACAACTAACTATATCAGTAAGATCTGTATTATTTTTATACATACCAACATAATTTCTTTCTTTTGTTTTTTTAGTTCTTTTTTGCATACCAAATCCTTCTTTCGTATTATACTAATTTTTACAAATAATTATTATTTATTATTTATCATAAACATAGTATTTATCCATGTAATTTATTATTATATTATTTATTTATAGTAGCTGTATGAGATTTAAGATCAATTTCTATATTAGCTTTTTCCTTTATATCATCATAACTATATCCTATTATTTTTAATTTATCAGCATCTGTTGTAGCAACTATGTCTATTTCTATTTCTTCTGATGCCTTTAATACATTATAAGCTGCTAGGTGATTAACTGTCACATACTCATCATTTATTAATTCACCTATTTTAAGTGAAATATTTCCTAAATCTATTTGGGATGAATTTTTAACCTTTACTGCATATGTATTTTTATCATTTGAATTATTCTTTTTATATACGTCTGATATAGTTAAAACTTCATGTATTTTGCTGTTTTCTATTTGTTGTTGATTCTCTCTTATTTTAACAACATCTTTTTTTAAATAAATACTTACAATTTTATTTTCTGCATCATACCCATAAGATGTTACTTTTATGCTCTTTGCATACTCCTTATGTGGAAATGCAATATAAGATGTTTCTCCTGGTGCTAAGGTTAAATCTAAAAATGTTTCTGAATTAGAAATCATATTATTATTTTTATCAAGTTCTTCATAACCTAACCAAATATTAGATATATAAAAATTAGAAGTATTTTCTATTTTAGTCATAGTATTATTTTTATCCGCACTTGATATATTAGTGATTTCAGGATTGGTTATGCTAATTGCTTTCGCGTTTTTATTGTCTATTTGTATATTAGTTACAGCTTTATTTCTATTTTCACTAACAGTATTCTTTTTACATCCACTAAGAGCTATTATATTGGTTAATAATATTATTAATAACAAACATGATGTTTTTGAAATTTTTTTCATATTTTAAGCTCCTCATATTTTTTTATCATTTTATTTTTTTCACTTTTTTAATCTTACAATAAATATTTATGCTCATTCATAAAATCGCGTAATGCTTGAGTGAGTATTTCTTGCTTGCTAAATTGTGAATTACTACATAATCTTTCAAAGTTTTCCCATGTAGTCTTATCGACCCTTATACTAGTATTCTTTAGATTAGTCATATCCGTATTTTCTATATTTATGTCTTTTTTAGAAGATATTTTTTTAGGTTTCATCGACTTATAATCTTTTACTTGCATATACCAATCATATACTTCGCATAATTTATCCATATCTTCTACTGTCATATTTATTTTTTTATCTTTTTTGGGAGTTAACTTTTTTTTGTTTTTTTCTTTTGTAGAAATTTCTAATTTAGGATTGTTATTCTTTTGTGATTTTGTTTTGTTTTTTTCTTTTGTTTTTTTAGTATTACCATTTTTACTTTCTTCTTTTTGTTCTTTTACATTTTTAAACTCGATTTGTTTAATTTCATTACTTTCTTTTATCTTATATTTATTATTTTCTAATTTATATCCATTTCTATTTAAAAATGATCTAAGTGTTTTTGAAGTTATTCCAATTTGTTTTGATATATCTTCAAACTCAATATTTTTTTCTTGTAACTCTAAGAATTTTTCTATTCTTTCCTTGCCTTTCATGCTTATCCTCCATAATCTAAAAATAACTTATATTTATTGTATCATAATATGTAATTTTTCACAAAATTCACTTCACTTATAAAGTTCCTATTTACCTCCTTTATTATTTATAATTTCATGTAATAATCTTATCATATATTATTTTCACCTTCAATTAGCAACTACTTTATAGGCAAATTTAGTTAAACAAAATCACTTTAATTATATTTTGAGTTCTCCGTTGCCAATCCTAAATAGAACACCACTTCAACTAAGTGCTTTATAAAGTAAATTTTATTTGAAAAAAATGTAAATTAGCCGTATTTTTTAAAGGTTTTATTGTATTTTTATTTAAAAACGAAATTTTATTTTTGTAAAATTGTTTACATTTGTCGAAGTTTGTTTTATAATAAAAATTGTTCTAGCCCCTATTTAACGATAAGGGCAACAAGGAAAACAGTACCATGAAAATGGTATTTAAATTTTTATAAATTAAGGAGAAAATTAAAATGACACAAATTTTAACAAGTACGGCTTTATTATTAGTAGTACTGGCATTATTTACATTATTTAGTTACAAAGCACCTCACGGAATGAAAGCTATGGGTGCATTAGCAAGTGCTGCTTGCGCAAGTTTCTTAGTTGAAGCTTTCCATTTCTCATTATTAGGTCAACAAATGGGTATAAAGTTTTTAGAAGGAGTTGGATCTGCTAACGGTGGTTTAGGTGGAGTAGCTGCTGGTATATTAGTACCTTTAGCTTTAGGTGTATCTCCTGTATATGCTGTATTAGTTGGTTTAACTGTTTCTGGTTTTGGAATATTACCAGGATTCGTTGCAGGATATTTAATATCTTTCGTTGTTAAATTCTTAGAAAAGAAAACTCCTGCTGGACTTGATTTAATAGTTATAATATTAGTTGCTGCTCCTTTAGCAAGAGGAATAGCTATGTTTATGGATCCAATAGTAAATGGAACTTTAATGCAAATAGGACAAGCTTTAATAGCTGCTTCTGATGTATCTCCAATACTAATGGGTATAATATTAGGTGGTTTAATAACTGTTGTTGCTACTGCTCCATTATCTTCAATGGCATTAACATCTATAATAGGATTAACTGGTCTTCCAATGGCAATAGGTGCATTAGCAGTATTCGGTTCATCTTTCATGAACTTCGTATTCTTCTCAAAGATGAAATTCGGTTCAAAGAAAGACACAATAGCTGTTGCTATAGAGCCTTTAACTCAATCAGATATAATATCTGCTAACCCAATTCCAGTATTCACTACTAACTTTATAGGTGGAGCATTATCTGGTGTTGTAGTTGCTTTAATAAGTTCTTATGTAGCTCCATTAGCTATAAGTACTCCTGGTATGGCTACTCCAATAGCTGGTTTCGCTGTAGCAGTTGGTCAAAACGGTACTCCTGCTTTATTAGCAGCTGGAGGATGTATAGTTGTAAGTATACTTTCTGGATTCATAGGATATACTTTATTTAAAAATCATAAAATAAAAACTGCTGATGAAATTCGTGGTACTAAATCAGAAGATAGTCAAGTAGCTTAATATATAAAAAAGAACGTAGAAATTTCTACGTTCTTTTTTTATCTAATTACCTTCCTAGTCAATGTTCCTATACCTAATCCCATCATTACAATACCTCCAAGCATCTCTATGTTAGAAATTATATAACTTATTTCTGTTGGTTTTGCATTATTTACGCCTACTCCTCCAAACATGCCTATACTTAAATTAATAGCTTCATTAAAATCTCTTATAAATAAATTCAACTTCCATGTACTAATATTATTCAGTGAATAAGCAATAATCCTTCCATCTATCTCCATACCTATAATTAAATATATAAATGCAAATATAATCATTATTGCTAAAGAAGATAATATACAGAACCAAGGTCTTTCTCCATAACCACATAATAACCAATATATATAAGAACCTACTTTAGATAAAGGTCCTACACATTCTCTTTCTGTACATTTTGCTAAATAATAATATTCTCCAAAATTATTATTAAGTGTATTTTCTTTAAACTTATCAGCTAACGTCTCATATGTCATATATATACCTTCATACTCTTGTTTATCTTTTAATCTAGGTATAATTTTATCAAAAAATGTTTTTTCATCAAACTTAGTTTTATACTTATCATTAAATGAAAGATCAACTATATATGTTTCAAATGTTTTAAATCCAGACAAATCACAGTCAATAATTTCAATCATATCTAATTCGCTGTATGTAATTATTGTATTATTCATATAACTCATTTCAAATGTTGTTGTTTTAATTTTACTTTTTTCAAAAATAGCAAATGATATGTCACAACTTAAAAATTTAGCATATATTTCACAATTATAAAAACTACATCCTAAATTATCTTTTATATTTAAAGACGGTATTTTTTCACTATCTTCTTTTAAAAATGTACAGTTTTCAAATATTACTCCTCCACCATTAAAATTGCACGCTTCAAAAATACAGCCTACAAATCTACATTCTTTAAATATTATATTTCTAAAGTTACAACCTATAAATTTGGTGCAAATAATATCTTTATTAATTATTTTTCGAAAATTTTCTGATTCAAATATGCCTTTTTTACCTATTAGTTTATCAATCACTTTCTTATAACTAAATTCTAAGTTTGGTGCATACTGATTTAGATTTTCTTTGTGTTTTAGTATATCTATATATAATTTTTCATTATTGTTTTTTCTCTTATCTAGCTGCTTTTTTAATACAGCCTTTTCCTCTTTAAAATTCACATATGCCATAAATATATTCCACCTACCTAAAAATAATAAATAAAAAATAACGCAACACATATAGTTACGTTATTTTTTATTTATTATTTTCTTTTTTATATATAATTATTCTATATTATATATAAAACTATTCACATTAGCCCTAATAAGCAATTTACATTAGTTACTTATTAACAATCAACTTTTTTCCCAAAAATTTGAACGCCTATAAATATAGCAATTAATGCAATCGGCAATACTAGGTAAATTGGTAACCCAAGCCCTGCTGGTATATATCCAAATAGTACTGTCACAATAGCTACAAAAAGTGCATAAGGCATTTGTGTCTTAACATGATCTATATGACTACACCCAGCTCCCATAGATGATAATATTGTTGTATCTGATATAGGTGAGCAATGATCTCCAAATATAGCCCCTGTCAGTACTGCGCTTGTAGTTACTATTATAAATGACATTTCTGGATTCATTGAGTGTGCTAGAGGAACTGCTAGTGGCATTAATATTCCCATAGTTCCATAAGCTGTTCCTGTTGCAAATGATATAATAGATCCAAATATAAATATTATACTTGGTAATAAAAAATGTGGTAATGATCCAGATAATAGCGTCACTAAGTATTTAGCTGTTCCTAATTCTTTTATTACTGAACTTAATGACCAAGCAAGAATTAGTATAACACCTGTCATCAATAAGCCTTTCATTCCATCTATCCAAACTTCTATCGCCTCTGACAAAGTAAATATTTTCTTTCCTACTGCCATTAAAATTGCTACCATACTTGCAAACAATGCTGATTGGAATAATGCTACTGATGCGTCTGATGCGCTAAAGGCTTGCTTTATTGCTTCAAATGAATATGGATGACTTGTAAATAATTGTATTAAAGTTTTGTCTTCTCCAATCATTATTTGAGAATATCCACTATAATAAAAAGATACTAAAGCTGCTAATATTAATGTTCCTATTGGTATTATTGCATTGTAGATACTTAATTTAACCCCTTCTTTTGGCTCTAAATCAGATTCTTCTTTAAATGTGTTTGTATGATTGTCAATATTTTCATCTTTAGACCCTCTAGCCCTTAACTCAGCATTTCTCATAGGTCCAAAATCTTTAGCTAGCAATGCAGTTATTACTATAAACGCTAATATTAATATATTGTAAAACCTAAATGGTATAGTATTTAAAAATATTCCAAATGCATCAACTTCGACTCCAATTGTATTAAAAGCATCATTTATAAGTCCAACTTCTAACCCTATCCATGTAGATATTATTGCAAGACCTGCTATCGGTGCTGCCGTAGCATCTATTATGAATGCTAATTTTTCTCTTGATATTTTCATTTTGTCTGTAACTGGTCTCATTATAGGTCCTACTATTAATGAGTTTGCATAATCATCAAAGAATACTAAGAGTCCTAAAAACCAAGTTATAAGTTGTGTTCCTTTTGCGCTTTTGGCTCTCTTTGCTAGTGCTATAGCTATGGCTTTCGCACCACCCATTTTAGCAACAAGATTTATTACTCCACCTATAGCTAGTACTTGAAGTATTATACCTGCATTCCATGGATCAGCTAAAGAATTTAGTGATCTATCTACTAAATCTAGAAATGCTTGTACCAATGCACTAAATACATTGCTTCCAGTAATATTAATTATAAAGCTACCTGATAATATTCCTAAAAATAATGAAACTACTACATTTTTAGTTATAAATGCTAATACTATTGCAACTATTGGTGGTATTAACGTTATCATTTTGAAATTTTGCGCATTGATAGCTGCTGTATCAACCTCTGCTGCAAATGCTAGTGGTGCTGAGAGTATAATCAACACCATCGTAATCATTATAACTTTTACATTTGTTCTGTTCATAAAACATCCCCCTTAATTTTTTATTATTTAGGTGAATAGGGAGGGTATTAAAAAAGAGCCTTGAGTTTACACTCAAGGCTCTAATATTATTTACATAAATTCAGTATTTGATTAACTCAAATTTAAAATTGCATATTACAATTTTACTATACCACTATGTACTATAATTCCTTAAATGTAGCTCCCCACAAAACAAGTTTGTGACAGTTATACATATATTATATGTATCCCCAGATATATAACCTTAAAGCATCAGTTATAAACTTCGGCGATAGTTCCTTTCCTAATAAGTCATCGTGCTTAACTCGTTACTAGTACTGATAAATATCGCAGCCTCTACCCTATATTTTATTCACTTTTATTTTATTAACATTGAGTATATAATACTATTTATTTTTTATCAACTATTATTTTAATATTTTTACATATTTTTCATATTTTATTTTTTAAATTTTTATCTTATTTTTCAATCCAATCACTTAATTAATTAATCTAATATTTCATATTTCTTTTATATAAAAAGCTTAATAGTATTTTAATCAAGTTTTATATAAGGTCATTATACAAATACGCCTTTTTTAATTATTTACTTTTTTTCTAAACTTTTATATAATCATATATAACAACTGGTTGTAATTATAAAGTTATATTTAAGGAGATTATTCTATGAAAAAGCATAGTTATAAAGAGATACAAATGATATATGGAAAAATAAGTCCTTTTGAATTTAAGGATAGATTAATAGATTTAGCAAAATATAATGCAAAAAATAAAAATATTAATATACTTGATGCTGGTCGTGGAAACCCAAACTGGACTGCTGCAACGCCTAGAGAAGCATTTTTCACATTTGGTCAATTTGCAATCAATGAAACTCGTTTAAATTGGGACTTAGGTGATTTAGCTGGTATGCCTCAAAAGGATGGTATCTGTGATAGATTTTATAAATATATAAGCGAAAACAGCAATATGCCTGGTACTTCTTTTTTAAAAAGCATCGTAGACTATGGCACAAACACATTAAACTTTAATGGAGATTCTTTTGTCCATGAATTAGCTGATGCTATAATAGGTGATAACTATCCATTACCAGATAGAATGTTACCTCATTTAGAAAAAATAGTTCATGATTATTTAATCCAAGAAATGAAATACGATACAAAACTTGGTGGAAAATTAGACGTTTTTGCTGTTGAAGGTGCAACTGCTGCAATGTGCTATATATTTGATTCTTTAATGGCTAATGAGCTTTTAAAAAAAGGCGACAAAATAGCTTTAATGACTCCAATTTTTACACCTTATCTTGAAATACCTCATCTTCCTAGATATAACTTTGAAGTTATAAATATAAATGCTGATGAAGTAGATGAACACGGAAATCATACATGGCAATATTCTAAGAACGAACTTGAAAAACTTAAAGATAAATCAATAAAAGCATTATTTGTTGTTAATCCTAACAACCCTGCTTCAATTGCTATAAATGAAGCTTCTGCAACAAACCTTGTTGATGTAGTTAAAAATTATAATGAAGATTTAATGATAGTTTCAGATGATGTTTATGGAACTTTTGTCAATGATTTTACATCTTTAATGGCAAAACTACCATATAATACAATAGGTGTTTACTCTTATTCTAAATACTTCGGTGTTACAGGCTGGAGATTAGGTACAATGGCTCTACATGAAGAAAATGTATTTGATAAAAGAATAAGCGACTTAGATGAAGAATTAAAAATTTCTTTAAATCAACGTTATGGAGATATGAGTTTAAACCCTTCTTCTATATCATTTATGGATAGAATCGTTGCTGATAGCCGACTTGTAGCACTTAATCACACTGCTGGTCTTTCAACTCCTCAACAAGTTCAAATGGCATTTTTCTCTGCATTCGCTTTAATAGATACTGAGAATGCTTATAAAAAACTTAATATGAGTATTTGTAACACTCGTTATAATTTATTGTACAAATCACTAGGAGTATCTACTAAAGAAGACAAAGATAATGCTGCTTATTATACTCAATTTGATATAGAACAATGGGCTCGTGTTAATTATGGAGAAGATTTTGTAGCTTATATTAAGCATAACTACTCACCTGTAGATGTCTTATATAAATTAGCTAATGATTATTCTATAGTTCTTCTTGGTGGAAATGGATTTTCTGCTCCAGAGTGGTCAGTAAGAGTTTCACTTGCTAATCTTCAAGACGAAGCTTATGCTAAAATAGGTAGTGCTTTAAAAACAATTTTAAATAACTATGTATCTGAGTATGTAGCATCAAAAAAAGATGCTGTAAATAACTCAAAGTTAATATAGATAAAAAAGAACCTATTAAAATAATTTTAATAGGTTCTTTTTTATTAATTTTTTTGTGTTTCTTTAAACAATATTAAATATTCACAACTTGATAGTTTTCAATTATTGATTTTAAAATAAATTCAGTTCCATTCATTCCTTTTGATTCACTTATAAATAAATCATCATTTTCAGTTAACATATCTCCATGCTTTAACACATATCCACAGTCTGCATTTTTGACCATATTATAATCCATAGTAGAATCCCCTATTGCAATATGTTCATTAATATTAAGCTTTTTGCATAAATGTTTTATTGCATTTTCTTTACTTATACCTTTTGGTATAAAATATATCTTTCTTCCACTAGTATATATATCCCATTTTCGTTCTTTTAATTGTTTTATATATGAATTTAAAGATTGTATATCAAATATTGAATAATCAACTACTATATAGAAAAATAGTTTACTAGCAATTCCAAATTTAAGCACTCCAGGTAAATCAACATATCTTTCAAAATCTGTAATCATAGTCTCTAAATCACAAGAATTTTTTTTAATTTTTTCTACTTCCTTATTCCAACTTTCTAAAACTTTATTATTATTTAATATACAACCACCATTTGTTGTTATTACCCAGGAAAAATTTATTCCATATTGATTAAAATTTATACGATTAAATTGTTCTGTTGTTCTAGTTGTAGTTGGTATAAACATGCCTATATCCTGTAATTTTTTTATATATTTTATAGTGTTTAATGATATATAAGATATATCTCTGCCTTCATATTTTTCTATGTTTTGATATTTAACATCTGTATCTAAAAATTTATTTGAATAAATTATTGTTCTATCTAAATCCGAAAAAATATACATACTCTCTGCATCCTTTATAATTCATATTTTATATATCTTTTAAGTTCTTTATTATCCCACAACATCTATAAGCTTTTAAATCCATTTGTACTATCTCTATATTTTTTTCCTTAGCTAATACCAGTATGTGAGCTATGTTTTTATCATTTACATCTTTTACAATTATCTTATCAGGTATTCTTCTAAGCAATACCCTTGTAGTCTCTCCTACGCCTGGCTTTATAAAATTTTTATCTTCTATTTTGTACTTTTTTTGTAAATTTAAAATATCCATATCTCCAATTTTACTAAGTTCTTCTTTATTGTATTTTCCAACTTCGTCATCTATATTTTTATACTGATTATTAAAACAATTTTCAATAGTTTCTATATATCTAATCGATTGATCTTCATTTACTAATTCTTTATAAAATTTTGCACCATGAAAATCATCTTCTCCTATTATGTCATCTCTTAAAACCGTTCTACTAATAAGTCCAGATACTATTGAATTTAGGCATGCACTCGGTATTAAAAAATCTTCTCTTTCACCATAAATTTCTGCATATCCTGCTGGGTCTGCAAGAACTGCCAATATTGGCTTAATTTCTATACCTAACATACTTTTCATAGATTCACATGATTTACTTAATTCACCGCATATAGTACCTTTACCCGTCCATCCATCTATAAATTGAATTTTAGCATTTGGATGTTTTTTTATTATGTACTTAATAGCATTTACATCAATACCTTTATCTCTTATTATAGATATTGTATAGTGAGGTAACTTTAAATCATATCTCTCTTTTAAATATCTTTTAGCTAAAATTCCAATTGGAGTTCCTGCCCTTGCAAGAGATACTAACACTATATCTTTTCCATTTTTTTTAATTATTTTTTCGCTCATTATACCTATTGCATAAGCTAATTTTTCTTTATTGTTTTCTAATTGTTCTTTATATAAGTTTAAATATTGCGCACTCACACTTTTTTCTATAGGCAACATTTGCGAATAATGTTGCCCATTTTGTATTTTTATTTCACGGTCATTATTATTTTCTTCGCATATTAAGTTTGATATATCTTTTAATAGAAAAACTACATCATCTTTGTTATAAGTTCCAAAAGTATTCAATATTATTACCTCCTAACTACAAACTACTATATTTAGCTTTTCTATATTTGTTTGCTTAAATATATTTATAATTTTTTCATATATTTTTTTATCCTGTCTAAGTTCTACAAATAAAAAACATTCTTTATAATCATTTTTTTCTAAATTATATACGTAATTTACAGTTTCTTCATTATAAAAACTATTTAATTTAAACTTAGTATTTATTGGATAATTTTGGTTTTTATTTTCTATAATTGGACTTCTGCTAGTAGAATGATAATAAATATTTCCTTCCATTTCTTTAGCAAACATCATAGGTACATACATAAATTCTTCGCTGCCTAAAACTAGTATATTATCTTCTCTATTTTTAACCTCTAATTTATTTTTTTCTCTTTTTATAACTTTAATTAAATTAGCTTGATCATTTTTATTTATCCCAAATCTACCACTATATTTTATATATCGTTTATTTCCTATATAATCTTTCATATCTAAGTTTATATAATTTACAGATAAATTTTTTTCACTTATTTTTAAATCTTCTATTTCTTTATATTGTATTTCTTCACTTATGTTAAAATCGAAATTTCCTTTGAATAAATATACAAATTCAATACTGCATTTAAGTTCTTTTTCTATTTTTTTAATCTTATCTATGTTTTCATTGCTTACCCAGTTTAATATTGAGCAAATTGTATACTTTGTTTTAGGGTAAATGCTTTGGATTTTTCTTATTATATTTATACAAGTGTTAGCTGTTGTTATCTCATCATCTACTAAAAGTATGTGATCTCCATAACATATATTTTCAAGTTCTTCAAAATATAAATTATGGTCAGTTGCATGAGAATGTTCCTCTAAAAATTCTAGACTTTTATATTCATCAACTTTTTCTCTTGTTGTATGTATAAACTCCCAATCCCCATCTAAATAATTAAATACACTATGACCTAGTGCTGTTCCTGTTTCAGCAAATGATATTACAGTCCCCTTATTATTTTTTAAACCTTTATTTTTAGTATTATACACCTCTACTATTGACTCACCTATCTCATCCATAATTTTGGGTTTACAAGCCAAATGTTTTCCTAATACCTTCGAAACAAATAAAAAACGTCTTTTAGGGTTATTTCTTATACCCACTTGAAGATAATCATCTATATTTAAATTGAGAGGATTATCTTCAATATTTATGTCACATTTAAAATTCAAGTAATTCATTATACTCAACCCCTTCATTTAATACTCCATATATTTGTGATAGAATCAATATTTTTCTAGCCCATAATAAATGAGGATTTACTTCATTCATTCGCTCCCCTAATATCCCCTTGCTCACACCGTATATACTCTCAGTACTATTTAATATATTTTTAGCATCCATATAATCTTCATAGCTTATAACTTGAAGTGCTTGTACAATTTTAATTTGATTTGGATGTATTACTGTTTTCCCAATAAATCCATGGAATTTATCTAGCATTATTTCTTCAATATATTTATTTTTTATTATTTCATTGTCCATATTAAATAACTCCGAAACTCCTCCACTTATTGGTATATCTAGTTCTGGTCTATTTAAATAATTTATAATGTCATGTATAAATGAAGTACAAATTATATTATCATACATTGAAAAAAGCTTACTTCTTCTTATTCCATATATCCCTAATAAGTCAGCTATACCTATTCTAATATTTAGAACTCTATCCTTATGTTTTAAAAGAGTTTTATACATATTCTCAAAATAATACTCTTTATTTTCTTTATATATAAATTCTTTACTTTCTATTATAGGAATAACATACATTTTGCTTAATTTAAAAGAGTCTAATATATTTATTATTTTTTCAATAAGATGTGAATCACACTTTGGAATTAATATGCCTGTTATTATTTTTTCATAACCTATTATTATTTTTTTTATCTTTTCTAATTGATTCGCATCTTTTATTCTAATAAAAATTAAAGGCATATCATCAATTTTTTTCACATTATCATGTTTGAAATTTTTTAAAATTAGTTCTAAATTTTTTATCGCCTCTTCTTCTCCAGCTGCTCCCACTGCATCTTCAAGGCATATTGCTAATGGTCTAGCTCCCATAACTTTACCACTTACAGTTTTATAAACCATATCATATCTTGTAGCTGGTACGTATATAAATGCACCTAATGAATATTTTAATAACTCCTTGTCCGTATCACGATTAAAATATTGCGGTTTTTTTAAAAATATCCTCTCTAGATTTTCATTACCTATGTAGTCAAAGTATCTCAATTTCTCACCTCTTAAAATTAAATTCATATTAATATTAATAATATTTTTTGTAAAATATAAAGGGCTAACTCAAGTAAATTAGCCCTTTAACATATTACTTATTAAATATTAATGATGTATTTATACCTTCTAATCTTTTACTGTTATCTTTCATACGTTCTCTATTACCTTCTTCTATTCTCATAGTTTCATCTATTCCGCTCTTTATAGTAGTATACATTTTTTCTAATGTCTCTATTTGAATAGAACTTGAATTTGCCATTCTAGATATTTGAGCACTTTGAGTTGTTACATTTTGAGCATTTCTAAGTAAAAGTTCATTAGTCTTATCATCTAACGCTTTTAAAGATTTAGCTTGTAACTCTTGTTTTTTTAGTATTATAGCTTGAGATAAACACTGCTTAAATACTGGAAGCGTTACAACAAAAGCACTATTTATTTTTCTTATTAAACCATAGTTATTATGTTGCATTCCTCTTAACATTGGTATCGTTTGTATTGATATGTTTTCTGCTATTCTCAAATCATATACTCTTTGATTTAACATATCATATACTTTTAAAAGGTCTTGGTAGTTAACCATATCCATTTGATCTGTACTATTTTCACTTTTCTCTTTGAAGTGTGGTAATATTTCATTATCCATTTCTTCTATAGCCATTTCACCTGCTACAATGTATTTTTGTAATTCATTATAGAAATTAAAGTTTTCATCTAGCATAGCTCCTAATTGTTTATTAGACATTGCTATATCTCTTTCATATTGCTCTAATTCTATTTGAATTTTTTCAACTTCTCCGCCTAATGTTTCATATTTTTTAAACATTAACTCAACTGCATTATTTGCTTTTTTAAATATCTTTTGTAAGATACTCGGCTCTTTTGCTTCTTGAAAATCATCTAAATCAAATTTATCCATTATTTTTGCTAAATGAAGTAACATTTTAGAATTTTCTTCGTTTTTATTTAGCTTAATAGAGCTTAATAGAGAATCTGAAACTCTTGCTATTCCTTCTGATGCTCCCCTACCAAACTGAAGTATAGTATCAGGATTTTCAACTTCTATCAAAGATGTTAATGCTTCTACCTCCTTTGACTTTCTAAGCTCTGCTTTTTTATTATTTGTATATTCTACTATGTCAAATTTTTCTTCTACTACTTGAGCTACATTTACTGTAGAGTTATTACTTGATTGTCTATTCATATTTATTGCCATACTAGCTATCTCCTCTTTCCAAAAATTTTCTTAAATAATGGTATCCCATTGGCTATAGAATTTAATTTTAATTCATATACCATTTTATCTAATCTATGAATATCTATTAATTTATTATTTATTACGTTTTCTATACAGTTAGATCCACAAGGGCATAATACGATTATGTCAAATCCTATTTTACTTAATAAAAGCATTAAGAATAAAATTTCTTTTTCAAATATAAAATCTTTTTCTATATACAATATAAGTTTAGGATTAATAAGAGAATAATCAAAATTATTTATCATATGAACAATTTTTTTATCCATATTAAGTACTGTATATAATCCTTTTATTCTATCTTCTTTGTTTAATTTAGATATAAACATATCACCAGCTATTACTTCTTCTACTTTTTCTAAAATCATTTCTTGAATATTTGCATTTAGAGTTGATATATTATAATTTTTATTTTCTAATATACCTTTTTTATCTATAATACCTTCTGCATTAATTAAAAAAGATAAACTAAAAGCATCTTTTGTAAATTTTTTAGATAAACGACTAACATCTCCATCAAATTCTATAAAAAATGCATCATCACTAAACCTAAAATTATCTATAAAATCTAAATATTCATTATTATCATTGTAAGCTCCATTTATTTTAGAAAAAAATACAGGAACTTCAACATTTTTATTGTCAAAAGTAAATCCTGGTCTTAGCTTTAATGGCTCTTTAAAATATATACCTATCTCATCTAGAGTTGAATTAAGTAATAAACTCTTTATTTTCCTATCTTGAAGTTGCCATGGCTTTATAAAGCTGCAATCATTTAACAATTGATCACTTATTCTTTTAGATGCCTGAGCACCTACTGTCATAGCCTTTTTTATAGTTGATTTTTCAATTACCTCACCTAGTTTTATTCTTTCTTCAAAGCTAACCTTTTCATCTATTAAATTAGCCTTAACAACTTCTATTTTATATTTTTCACTGTCTAATAAATTTATATTGCTATCTTCATTTGGGTTTAAATATAATATATCAAATCCAATTAAGTTAATTATCAGTAACAAATATGCTTCATGTTTTTTTATATCACCATAAAATATAACTTTTGGAGCATCATCTTTATTTATTTTCAAAGGTTGTACATACTCTTTAATCCACGATATTATCTTAATAATAAAGTTTTGTTTAACTCTATCATTACTAAATTCACTGTTTTGGCTATCTAAAAATGTATCTATCACTTTTTTTATTTTACTATTTAAATGTTCATCATTCACAATATTAATATCTATATTTGCTAAACTGTTATTATAATTTTTCAATTTTTCTTTAAAATAATTTATAGTATCAAAATCACTAGGATTTGGTATACTGTCAAAAAATAATACTATATCTTGCCTGCTATCAAATTTTTCTTTACTTTTAAATATTTCAAGATTGTATAAATTTTCATCTTTTAATCCCGTATAAGATATAAAGTAATTTAAATAGCTTATTGATGGAGTATAATTCCCTCGATCTGATTGGCTAGAAAATAGTTTTTCAAAAACTAAACAATCACTCACGCGTCTCCTCCTACTTTTCACATACTATATAATTTTTATATAAGCCTCATCCTAAGTTAGAATGAGGCTTATATAAATAATACTTACTATTATTGTTGTACTTTTATTCTTTAGATGTTGCTAATTCTTCTACTAATTCTTCTTCTTTATTTCCTTTAAATAATCTTATTACAAATTTAACTATTTCATTTATTATTACTACTGATAATGCAAGTAATATTACTTTAGCCCATGTAAATGCATCTAATGCTACTGAGTTAAAGAAATCTTTAAATAGTTGTGTGAATATTATTTGTGCAATTGCAGTTACACTTATTATCTGTAATGCAAGTTTGTTTTTAAATAAATTAGGTATTATACTATCTGCATTAAATTCTCTACAGTTAAATGCATTCCAAAGTGCACTAAATGCAAATAATGCAAACATTACTGTTCCTTGTTCTTGTGGCGCTACATTTAATATATTGAAAGTAGATTGAACCATTAAAACACCTGTTATAAATACTGCATTTAATACTATGTTTATACCCATAGATTTAGTTATTATGTTGGCATTTCTATTAGTTGGCATTCTCTTTAATACATGTTTTCTTACTGGTTCAAGTCCTAATGCAAGCGCTGGAGGTCCATCCATTATTATATTTACCCAAAGTAATTGTATAGTTGTAAATGGCATTTCTTGTCCACTTACTGTACATATTATAGCCACTAAAAATGCTACTATATTTACTGTTAATTGGAACTGAACAAATCTTTGGAAGTTGTCATAAATTCCTCTACCCCATTGGATACCGTCTACAATTGTAGAGAAACTATCATCAGTAAGTATTATGTCTGCTGCACTTTTACTTACTTCTGTTCCTGCTATACCCATAGCTATACCTACATCAGCTTTAGATAATGCAGGAGCATCATTTATTCCATCACCTGTAACTGCAACTACCTCACCTAAATCTTGTAGTGCTTGAACTATTCTCATTTTACTATCTGGCTTACTTCTAGCTACGATAGATATTGTTTGAATTTCAGTTTTTAATTCTTCATCACTTAAAGTATCAATAAATGAAGCTTCAACAGCTCTCATATTATTTTTAAGTAATCCTAATTCTTCACCTATAGCTCTTGCAGTGTTTATATTGTCTCCTGTTAGCATTTTTACAGATACCCCTGCTTTATTAGCTGTATTAACAGAGTCAATAACATCTACTCTTAATGGATCTCTTATACCAACAAATCCACTAAATACTAAATTATTTTCATTAGAATCAACATCTATATCTTCAAGATCTAATGTAAGTGCTGCTTCTTGACCTGCACTTAATATTTGCTTATATGCAAACCCTAGCGTTCTCATTGATTTTATTTGTAATTTTTTTATTTCATCTAGTATTTCATTTTTTATACTTTCTGTTATAGGAACTATATCATTAGCCTTTTGTACATGTGAACATAATTGTAATAATACTTCTGGCGCCCCTTTTGATAATAAAAGTAATCCATTGTCACTATCTATGATAGATGTCATCCTTTTCTTATCAGAAGTAAATTGATTTTGAGATACTATATTAGATTCTTTTCTTATTCTTCTATAATCATCATTATTGTATAGTAATAATGCACACTCTGTAGCACTACCTATATACTTTGTCTCACCATTGTTGTTTTCTATATCAGCCGTAGAGTTTATAGTACAGTTTTCATTAAAGTAACTATTATTTTCAGTCTCTTTGTTTTCAACATATCTACCATCTATATATGCAACTTCTACAGTCATTCTATTTTGTGTTAAAGTTCCTGTTTTATCTGAGCATATTACAGATACAGATCCTATTGTTTCACAAGCTTCTTTTTTAGTAACTAATGCATTTATTTTAGCCATCTTTTGCATAGTTATAGCTAAAGTCATGTTTATCATAGTAGGAAGTCCTTCTGGAACTGCCGCAACTATTAATGCTACACAAACTGTAAATGCAGTTTTAGCTGGTTCTATAGATTCTAAGAATGGCATAAAACCACTCATATCTACATTTAATACACCTGTCATTACCATTTGAATAACCATAAATATAAATAGTAATCCTGCAACTGCAGAAGATATCTTAGCTATCATTGCACCTAAATTACCAAGCTTAGCTTGTAGAGGTGTTTCTTCATCCTCATCACATAAGTTTTGAGCTATTTTACCCATTTCTGTTTCATCACCTATAGTCGTAACTACCATTGTAGCTCTTCCATATGCAACTAAAGTACCACCAAACACCATATTTAATTGCTTAGCAGGTATTGGTTCTTGTTCTATAACTTGTCCTTTAGATTCTATCTTTTCCATAGGTATTGTTATATCACTTTTTTTAGATACATCATCTGATTCTCCAGTTAACATATCTTCTCTTATTTTTAAATTTATACTTTCTATAAGTCTACCATCTGCTGGTATCATATCTCCAGTTTCTATATAAACTATATCTCCAGGAAGTAATTCATTTTTTTGTATTTGATGAATTTCACCATTTCTCAGTACTTTAACCTCTATATTTTCTGTAAGTTTTGATAACGCATCAGCAGCCTTTTTAGACTTTCCTTCTGTTATCATACCTATAGCTATACCTATAGTTATTGCACCAATTATACCTATTGCATCGTGAGCTTCTCCAATTAAGGCACTTATTCCAGCTGCTGCTATTAGTATAAGTATCATAGGTTCTGTTAAATTTCCTTTTAGTTCTTCCCAGAAACTACCTTCTTCCTTTGGTGTAAACTCATTTAATCCATACTTTTCTCTTCTTTTTTTTACTTCAATAGATGAGAGACCTTTTTCTTCTTGTACATCTAAACCTTTTAGTACTTCTTTTTTTTCTATATTATAAAATTTCATTTTTTATACCCCATATGCGCATTCTATTTTCGCTAAATTTTCTACAACATCTTTTAAACAAGTGTCGTTAGTTCCTTCTCCTACTGCGCTAAACTGCCAAGAATTGCCTTGTCTATATATAGTCCCAACTACTAAAGCAGTTTTTGTTGAGTAATCATCACTTAAATTGTATCTAGCAACTTCTTTTTTAGTAGTCTTGTCAACAACTCTTATAAACGCATTTTTTATCATGCCAAAATGTTGTTTTCTAGCTACACAATTATATATATTTACTACAAATAATAATTTGCTTACATGAGCTGGAACTTTGTCTAAATCAACTAATATTTGCTCATCATCTCCTGCTCCATCTCCTGTAACATTATCACCAGTATGAATTACTGCATTATTTTCACTTTTTAAATTTCCAAAATATATCAAGTCTTTATTGCTCTCTAACTTACCTTGATTGTTTATCATAAACACAGATGCATCACAATCTACTTCTTGATTTCCGCCCATTAAAGACTTAAGGAATCCTCCTCCTGATTTAATTGGATCCCATCCTAATCCTATCATTATCGAGCTTAGCCCTGGGTTTGACTTTCTTAAATCTATCTTTTGACCTTTTTGTAAGTTAATAGCCATAATATTCCCTCCTAATTTTTAAACACTTAGTCCATAGTTTCTACAAAGTGACTCTAGTCCACCTTCAAATCCAGAACCTACTGCGCTAAATTTCCACTCTCCATTGTATTTGTATAGTTCGCAAACTACTATTGCTGTTTCTATGCTAAACTCTTCTCCAAGATCGTATCTTAATATCTCAGATTGATCATCATCATTCATAACTCTTACATAAGAATTACTTACTTGTCCGAAATTTTGTCTTCTCTCTTTAGCTTCATGTATAGTTACAGAAACCGCCATCTTTTGTATGTGTTTTGGAACTAATGAAAAATCTACTAATATTTCTTCATCATCTCCATCACCTTCTCCGGTTCTATTATCACCTAAGTGTTCTATACAACCTGAGACATGTTTTAGATTATTATAAAATATGAAATCTTCATCTCTTTCTACTCTTTGAGACTCTCCTACCATAAAAATACTAACATCTAAATCATAATCATGTCCGCTATCAAATGAATTAGTATCCCATCCTAATCCTAATTTTATATTTTTAAGACCAGGATTTCCTTTTGTTAAATCTATCTTTTGACCTTTTTTTAATGTTATAGCCATACTTTCTCCCCCATAAATTAATTATATATTTATACCGAAGTTGTTACATAGAGCTACTAAACCGCCTTCAAAGCCAGCTCCTGATGCATTAAACTTCCACTCACCATTATGCTTATATATCTCAGCTATTACTACTGCTGTTTCTATACTAAAGTCTTCTCCTAATTCATATCTTATTAATTCTTCATTTGTCTCTTTGTTAAATACTCTTATATATGAATTGCTTACTTGTCCAAAATTTTGTCTTCTTTCCATAGCTTCATGTATTGTAGCTGTGAATGCTAATTTAGTTATGTTTGATGGTACTAATGACAAATTAACTAACATTTGCTCATCATCTCCATCACCTTCTCCAGTTCTATTATCACCTAGATGCTCTATACAACCTGAAGAATGCTTTAAATTATTATAAAATATGAAGTCTCCATCACTAGTTGTTTTTCCATTTTCGCCTAATAAAAATGCTGTAGTGTCTAAATCAAAATCATTACCACCATCGTATTTATTAGTATCCCATCCTAATCCTATTATTATATTTTTAAGTCCTGGATTTGATTTTGTTAAATCTACCCTTTGACCTTTAGCTAATGTTATACCCATAATATATTCCTCCATTACTTCTTTATTTTATAACTTTCATTTAATATTATTATATCATTTTTCATATGTATTTCAAAGTTATACTTAAATTGAAGTTTATTTGTAAATACTTTATATTTTTCATAAAAAAAATATAGCTAATGCTATATTTTTAAATTCCTAATAATTTATTTTTTGTTGTTCTATAAATATTTGATGCCATAAACAAAAAGAGTATATCGACCATATTTTTCTAGAGTTGTCACAGTTATTTTTTATATGCTCGTCTAATAGATTTATGGCATATTTTTTATTTATAATATTGTCTACTTGGGAATCATTTATGGTATTTCTAACAACTTCGCCTAAATCTTGCTTTAGCCACACTCTTATTGGAGTTGGAAAACCTAGTTTTTTCTTTTGAACCATATGCTGTGGTACTATATCTTTAAATGCTTCTCTTAAAAGTACTTTAGTATTAGAATCACTAATTTTTTGATCTAATTTTAAGTTTTTGGCGATCTCTAAAACTTCTTTATCTAAAAAGGGAACTCTCAATTCTATTGACTGCGCCATTGACATCTTATCTGCTTTTTGTAATATATCACATTCAAGCCAAGTATTTACATCTACATGCTGCATGGTAGTTACATAATCATAATTGTTTACTTTTGCTTGATCATATATGTTTGATAATATATTTTGATAATTATAGCTTTCGTTGTAATTTTTCAATACTTTTTGAACTACATCATTTTCAAATATTTTTGCATTCCCTATATATCTTTGTTCTAGGGGCGTTGTGGATCTGTATAAATAGCTTTTACCTTTCATATTTGGCATTAATAAAGATGTTTTATGCAATATATTTTGAATTCCTTTTGGCATATTTAATATAGATTTTACACTGTTATATTCCTTATATATATTATATCCTCCAAACAATTCATCTGCTCCCTCTCCCGACAAAACTACCTTAGCATGTTTTCTAGCTTCTTTTGATAAAAAATAAATACCAACCTCTGATGGGTCTGCCACAGGATCATCTAAATGATAAAATACTTTTGGAAGTGCTTTTATATAATCATCTTGAGTAACATTTATCGCAATATTTTCTATGCCTATATCATCCGCACTCTTTTTAGCAACTTCTAATTCATCATATCCATCTACTCCAAATCCAATAGAAAAAGATTTTATATTAGGATTAATTTGAGATGCAACAGATGCAACAATAGTTGAATCTATCCCTCCTGATAAAAACGTTCCTACTTCTACGTTAGATATCATATGATGTTTTATTGAATCTATTACTACGTCTCTTACATCTTTTGCGCTTATATCTTTATTTCTTATAAAATCTACCTTGTAGTATTTATTAAAACTTAGCTTATTATCTTTTACAGTAAATGAATGTCCCGGAGGAACTAATTTTATGTTTTTTATCATAGTATCTGTTAATGGAACATACTGAAAAGATAAATAACTTTGAAGACTTTTTTCGTTTAAATTTAATGTTTCCAATAAACTCATTATTGCTTTATATTCTGATGAAAATGCTATAAAATCTTTTTCTTCTATATAATATAAGGGCTTTATACCAAAATGGTCTCTTGCTCCAAATAGTGTATCATCCGATTCATCATATATTAAAAATGAAAACATTCCTCTTAATTTATCTAAACATTTTTCTTTGTATTCTATATATGATGCTAATAAAACCTCAGTATCACATTTTGTATTAAACTTATATCCTTTTTTCATTAATTCATTTCTTAAATTTTCATGGTTATATATTTCTCCATTGAAAATAATTACTTTATCTTCTTTTTCTAATGGTTGGCTTCCATTTTCTATATCCATTATACTCAATCTCTTAAATGCAAACTCTATTTTGTCATTTTTGTATATACCCGTATAATCTGGACCTCTATGATTTAGTTTTTGTGCTAAACTTTCTATATCTGCTTTTTTATTACTATTTTTATAATATATTGAAACATGTCCACACATAGATTTATATTCCTCCTATTTTTTGTTATATTTGTTATTTTTATCATATTTAGGAAGTCTATACATCTTTATAAAACAAAAAAATATAGCACCAAATAAATGCTATATTTTTATACTATATTATTTTATATGTATTTTTAAAATTCTAGATATCGGAACTCCAATCACAAGTCCTATAACTATCTGAGTTATATTTCCAGGTATAGATGTAATAGCTTTTATATAATTTCCATACAAAATGATCTCTGTGATGTAATAACCAAATATCATCCATATTCCAGATATAACTATACCAACTACATTAGTAATTGTATTATTTCCTTTTTTATCGCTAGACCACGCTATACTTCCTATTATATATCCCATAACCCCTCTCACAACAAAAGTAAAAGGTGCCCATATTGCCCACTCTGATAATAAATCAAACAACCCCATACCAAATGCTCCAGCTATAGCTCCTTTTTTCTTACCAAATACTATAGCAGATATAAAAAGCATAGCATTTCCTAAATGGACTAATCCTCCAGTTGATGCTATTGGCAGCCTTATATTTATAAATCTTGTTGCTATAAACACTAACGCTATAAGTAAAGCTGTTTCTACTAAATCTCTAGTAGCTATTTTTTTATTACTTTTAGTCGTAGCTTCCATTTATCTTTATCCCCTTTATTTATAAAATTTATTAAATAATTCAACTAAGTTTTTATCACTACTAAATCCTAATTCTTTTAAACTTTTATCTATTGTATTTAATATATTTATAAGTTTTTCTGTTCGCGCATTTTCACCCATATGACCTATTCTCAAAATAGTTTCCTTATATTCCCCTAATGAAGTAGCTATAAGCGTATTATGTTTTTGTAGCATATAGTTTGATAATTTCAACGCACCTATATCTTCAGGTATTTTTATTGCTGTTATTGTATTAGAGTATCCCTTTTTTAAAAATAAATCTAATCCGTACTCTTTTAGTGCTTTTCTTGTTGCACTTGCTATTTTTTCATGCCTATATAATACATTTTCTATTTTTTCATCTATTATATTATCTATAGCTTTTCCTAGCCCTAATATATCACTTATAGGCATTGTGTATGGAAAGCTATTTTTGTCATAATAATTATCCCATATTTCTAAGTTACAATAAAACCCAGTCACACTGCTTTGTCTTGATTTAATAGATTTTTTTGCATCTTCACTAACACTTACTATTGTAAGTCCTGCTGGTGCAGATATTGCCTTTTGAGAACCACCTAAAGCTATATCTATTTTCCATTCATCTACTTTAAACTCTTCTCCACCCATAGCTGCAACTGAGTCAACTACAGTTAATATATTATATTTTTTTAACAACGGACAAATTTCACTCAAATTATTAAGTACACCTGTAGGTGTATCACAATGAACTATTGTTGCATATTTAAAATCACTATCTTTTTCTAAGAAATCCTTTAATTGATTTACATCTATATCTTTTGTGTGTTCTTTACTAAAAAGTACAACACCTCCCCCATACATACTTACAAAATCTTTAAATCCCCTACCAAATACACCATTATCTATAACTAATACTCTATCGCCTTTTTCAGTTAAAGAAGCACATGCTGCTTCAAGCCCTAATATACCTTCTCCACTTAATATATATACATCATTTTTAGTTTTTATTATTTTTGCAATGTTATCACATGTTTTTTTATAAAAATCAAAAAAATCTTTATCAATATCAGGATTAGTAGTTTTATTTGATCTAGCTATTCTTACATTTTCTCTAACACTTGTTGGCCCTGGTGTATAAACAATCTTATTATTCATTATTAAGCACCCCTTTATATATTCTCAAAAACATTGTATCTCATTTATATTCAAAGTGGTACAATTTGTAATAATTTTAAAATTGTACCACTACATTTCATATTTATAAGTATTATTTTTTGTATTATAAAAAAACAAAGAGCCTTCTATATAAAATATAGAAGGCTCTCTTGGTATATAATAGTTATTATTTTTTAAACGTTTATATTACTATATATCATAAGAAACAAAATGTCAAGTTTTATATATATTTTTTTAATTACTACGATTTTTTTATTAAATAATAAGCATAATATATTTGAGGTGATTTTATGAAAAAAAAATTATTGGTATTATCTTTATTAACTATATTTATTTTTTCTAATGTTTCAAATAGTTTTGCAATGGATCCACAATATACATATAAAAAATTGCAACCATTGCCTTATGCCTATGATGCACTAGAGCCCTATATTGATAAAGAAACTATGATACTACATCATGATAAACATTATAAATCTTATTTAGATAAGTTCAATGAAAGCATAAAAGGATATCCTGACCTTTATTCGTCGAGTATTTATGATTTACTTACATGTTTAGATTGTTTACCCAGTGAAATTTATAAAACTATAAAAAATAACGGTGGTGGGGTCTATAATCATGAGTTTTTCTTTGATATTATGACACCTGATCAAACAACTTTATCTGGTAATTTACAAAAAGCTATAATTAGAGATTTCAAATCATTTGATAACTTTAAAGATGCTTTTAAAAAAGCCAGTTTAAATGTTTTTGGTTCTGGATGGACATGGCTTGTTTCTAATGATAGTGGAAAATTATCTATAATTACTACAGCTAATCAAGATAGTCCTATTACTTTAAACCTTAAGCCTGTCATAGGAATTGATTTATGGGAACATGCTTATTATTTATCTTATAAAAATGATCGTGCTTCTTATATAGACAAATGGTTTAACATAATAAATTGGAATAAAGCCGAAGAAAATTATGAAAAATTAGCTAAGTAAAAGACGCTGCTAATACTACTATTATTCCTTATGTTGTTTATTTTTTTGAAAAATAACATAATTTACTATATAATTAAGAAAACATAGCGCTTAATTTATAGCCTTGTCATCTCAGGAGGAATCATGGTAAAAGAAACTCACACAAAAGGAGGCTATATTTTTGCACTTTTAGCTCTTCCTTTTTTAAATAACAATTTTTTAAACGAATATGATATTGTATATAAATGTATTTTGATTTCAGTATATATCTATTTTTCATATTTAGGATCTTTATTCCCGGACATAGATATGAAGGGTTCATATATTAGCAAAAGAAATCCTATAATTTATAAACTTTTTGGTTGTAAGTTTAAACATAGAGGATTCACACACAGTCTAATTTTTATATCATTTTTGATTTTTTTACTAGAATCACTTACTAGCTATACTAATAATGATGCTGTCTTTTTATGTTTATCTAGTGGTTTTTTGGTTGGATACGTTTCTCATTTATGTCTAGACTTATTAACAAAAGAAGGAATAGAAATATTTTATCCTATTTCTATAAATTTTTCTCTGTTACCTATAAAAACAAGTTCTAAGGTTGAACGATTTATTTGTAAAACATTAAATTTTATAGTTATATTTTTATTAGGATATAGATTTTACACATTATTTTAAATATAAAATAAATATAATTTATTGTCGAATTATATTTTCTCTACAAATAAAAAAATACCTTTTAATTAAATTAAAAGGTATTTTTTTATTTATTGACCTACTTTATCACAATCTTGTATAGTGTCTATTTCGTCATTAGATTTATTATCTTGTAAGTTTGTATTTACCTTACTTCCTATTTTCCAAGATAAAAATACTAAAGCTATAAATACTATAATTTTTAAAGGGCTACTTATAAACCCCTTTATATCACTTGCAGGATAACTTACTACTAAAAACATAACAAATTTTCCTGCTAGCATAGCTGGTGCAAAACTTTTTAAATCTCTTTTACAAAAAGCTGCCATTACTGTAACTAAAAAACCTGGTATAAAAGGACACGAATATGCAAAAAATAATAATTTAAACCCTTGCTTTTTCATCCATTTTAAAGGTTTATCTGTTTTTTCATTTCTAAATTTATTAAATAGCTTGTTATCACTATACTTACTTACTAATAAAAACAGTGCTATCGTTCCAAGTCCAGAACCTACCCAAGACAACACGATTCCTCCAACTAATCCAAGTAAAAGTGCATTCGCACCTACTATAGCTATTAACGGCAATATAGGCAGAAAACTTTCAATAAAGCATGTCAGTACCCCTACCAACATTGTAAGAAACCAATAATCTTTTGCAAAATAATATATGTCGTTAATATACTCCATTATTCTTATCTCCTTATTTTTTTTATAATTCAAGTATACATTATTTATCTTAATTTTTTTCTTAATTTTTCTTAATATTTGTTAATTTTTCTTAATATTTCTCTATATTTTCTCATATTTCTTCATTATATAATCTTAGTAACATATATTTTATAATTAAAATTTATTTTTATATAACTCCTACTATATAGTTCATATCCAATTCTAAAACTTTTATACTTAAAACTAATCTTTTATTATAAAATTTATAATTTTATATAATAAAAAGGACTAATATAAATATTAATACTTTATTAGTCCTTTTGTGAAATCTTATTTTTTGTCTATTAAGTCACTTCGTCTTACATGTAAATCCATTTGAGGATATGGTATAGTTATGTTTTCTTCATCAAATCTTAATTTTACGGTCTCTAATAAATCAAAATGTATTGGCCAATAGTCTTCTGACTTACACCAAACTCTAACCACAAAATCAATAGAACTTGGTCCATGTGCATTTACTCCAACAAACGGTGCTGGGTCTTTAAATATCGATGGATGATTATCTACAATATCTTTTAACACCTCTTTTACATGAGGTAAGTCATTTTCATATCCTACACTAAAGCTTAAATCCACTCTTCTCTGTGCTTTAGCTGAATAATTTATTAAGCTACCATTTGATAATGCTCCATTTGGTATTAATATTAACTTATTGTCTATTGTAACTAGATTAGTATAAAACAAGCCGATTTGCTCAACAGTACCACCATAAATACCAGTTTCTATATAATCTCCTACTTTAAAAGGTCTAAGTAATAAGATTATAAATCCACCTGCAAAGTTAGATAAACTTCCTTGAAGTGCTAAACCTATAGCCACACCTCCTGAAGCAACTATCGCTGCAAGACCTGTAAGCTTAACATCCCAATATCCTAATATTCCTATAAACAGTATAGCCTTTAAAATTCCCGATATAAGTGATTGTAAAAATCGTCTTAATGTTACATCTACGTCTCTTTTCTCTAAAAATTTTATAAAGTGTTTAACAACATTCTTTATTATTTTAAGACCTATAGTTATAATTATTAAGCCAACAACTAACTTAACTCCATTTATAGTAATCCAGTCTATAAATTTTTCAAATAGCAACTGCGGACTCATTCTACTCATCTTTGAAATTTCTTTACTCACAGTTTCAGTTATGTTTTCACCTGCCATATACTATCACCTCTTAACTACTTTTTATTCGACTTTTTATTAATTTATATTACACTATTTTCATTTTTATGTCTATATTAAGCGGTATTTGAAATTATACCCATAAATTTTAATTTTTAGCATTAAATACAGTTTAGGCTGTATGAGGGTTAATATTTTAATTGCCTCATACAGCCTAATAAGTTAGATATTTACTTTAACGTCAATTCCAAAATGGTCTGATACTATTTCTTTATTTTTCCCATTAAAAATTACATTTGATGAATGAACATCTACGGATTTATTAACAAGTATTACATCAAGTCTTAAATCTGATTTATTTTTATCCCATCCTGCTATTTTTCCTTTAACACTTGTTCCATTATCTTTTTCTTTTGCCAAATTATATGTATCTAACATTCCTTTTTTAATCATATAATCATAGCCTTCTTCTCTTATCGTAGCACTATTATTAAAATCCCCCATAATAAATGCTAGACCCTCTTTTTCTATATCTTTATTTAAATTATCAAATTGATATACAAATGGCTCATCTTCATCATTCCACCATCCAAGATGGCATGAATAAAAGCTTACATCAATTCCATTGTAATCAATTTTCATTTTTGTTACTTTCCTACTTTTCCAATAATTTATATCTTCACTTTTAGATATATAAAAGCTTTTACAATCTTTTATAGGAAGCTTTGTCATTAAACAAAGTCCCTCTTCATATAAATCATATCCAATATGAGAAATATCCCAAAAAACTTTATAACTCTTTATTCCTAGATTCTCTAGTTCTTTGTTAAGTAAATATGCAAAGTTATTTTTTTTAATATTTTCATATACTATTTTTTCACTTATTAATTGGCTAACTTCTTGCATTGCTATAACATCATATTTATTTTCTTTTATAACACTTGCTATGTATCTTATCTTTTCTAATTGATTTTCTTCTTGCCATGAATGGACATTAAGTGTTAATAATTTCAATTTTATACTCCTAACATGTCTATTATATTTGACTTTATAACATCAGCTTTAGGACCGTATATCGCCTGAACTCCCTTATCCTTTAATATAAGGCCTATAGCTCCTGTCTTTTTCCAATCTTTTTCAGCTTTCACTAATAATCTATCTTTTACAGTTACTCTTAAACGAGTCATACATGCATCAACATCTTCTATATTGTCAGCACCACCTAACAATGCTATTATTTCCCCAGATAATACATCGCCTTCTATGCTAGAGTTTGCATTTTGTGATTCACTTGTACTTTCTTCTATATAATTACCTTTTCTTCCTGGAGTTGCTATATCAAATTTCTTTATTAAGAAATTAAAAGTCATAAAATTAAATCCAAAGAATGCGATACAAGATAAAATAAAGTTTACTAAATCCATCCCTAGACCTGCTTTTATTAACATTGGTGTACGAGTTAAAAATTCAATAAATCCAAAAGCATGAACTCTTAAATTTATTAAGTCTGCAAGTGCAAATGCTAATCCTGTAAGTATAGCATATGCTATGTATAAAATAGGAGATATAAACATAAACATAAATTCAATCGGCTCTGTAACACCTGTTAAAAAGCATGCAAGCAATGCTGACATAAATATAGGCTTATATTTTTTTACCTTATCATTATCAACATTTTTGTACATTGCCATTGATACACCTGCAAGTGATGCAGTTGATAATATTACTTGCCCAGCTTTAAAGCGAGCTGGCGTTATAGTACTTAACAATTCATTATAAGATGCTATATCTCCTGCACCTTTGAAGTTTATTAAATCAGCTATCCAAGCTAACCACAATGGATCTTGACCTGCAACTACAGTCCCTGCTGCTGCACCTGTTGCTATTTGATAAACACCACCAAGTTCAGTATAATTCATAGGTACTGTTATCATATGGTGAAGTCCAAATGGTAATAACAATCTTTCAAGGGTTCCAAATACAAATGGTGCAAATACAGGTGCAGTATCTCTTGATGATGCTATCCACATTCCAAATGAGTTTAGTGCACCTTGTATAAAAGGCCAAATTATTGATAAAGCCATTGCAGCTACCACTGAGCCTAATATAACAACAAAAGGTACGAAACGTTTTCCATTAAAGAATGCTAATGCTTGAGGCAACTTGTTGTAATTATAATATTTATTATATAAAACTGCTCCTAAGAAACCAGATATTATTCCTATAAAAACTCCCATATTAAGAGCTGGCGATCCTAACACCGAAATAAAATAATCTTTAACTAAAAGTTGTGCTCCTGTCAATGAAGTTACTACTGCATTTGGATCAGCTAATAGCTCACCACTTACTCCAAATATTGCTCCTGTTATACGATTTATCAATATAAATGCTACTAACGCTGCAAATGATCCACCTGCACGGTCCTTAGCCCATGATCCACCTATAGCTACTGCAAATAATATATGTAAATTTCCAATTATACCCCAACCAATATCCTCTACAACTCTTGCGATTGTCATTATAAGATGTGCGTCTGATGACATTCCTATTAATTTCCCTATAGATACCATTAAACCTGCTGCTGGCATAACTGCTATAACTACTAACAATGCTTTCCCAAATTTTTGCCAAAAATCAAATGATATTAATTTTTTCTTTCCTAATTGTGTCCCCATAATGTCTTCCTCTTTTCATGTTATTTATATAATTTATATAATTTTATAAAGCCTACACTCCCACGGATTTAAGATTATCTTAGTTGTATTTTGATGATTACTTATTTCATAATTACAAAGTAGTAAATTATTATAATTTAGGTTTAAATTTTCGTATTCATAGTTTGCTTTATCATCGCTTAGGTTACATATTATTAAAAACTTATCATTTTCTAAAATCCTTTTATAAGCAAATATTTTCTCATCTGAATCTAATATCAACTTATAATCCCCATATATTAAACACTGATTTTCTTTTCTTATTTTTATCATTTTTTTATAGAAATTTAAAATAGAGTCTTTATCATTTAACTGATTTTCTACATTTATATTTTTATAATTAGGATTTATTTTTATCCATGGATTAACTTTGCTAAACCCAGCATTTAAGTTTCCATTCCATTGCATCGGTGTACGTGTGTTATCCCTTGAGGATAACCCTACTATTTTTAAAGCATCTTTACTATCTACTCCAGAATCAACTAGTTCTTTGTACTCATTTTTAGTTCTTATGTCATCATAGTCATCTATATTATCATACTTAACATCTGTCATCCCTATTTCTTGACCTTGATATATAAAAGGTGTTCCTTTGTGCATAAAGTACACTAATCCTAATGCCTTCGCACTTTCATTTAAATATTTTTTATCGTTACCCCAAGATGATACTATTCTTGTTACATCATGATTTTCTATATAAAGTGCATTCCATCCATTTTTTGATAAGTTAGTTTGCCAATTATTCCACACTTTCTTTAATTTCACTACGCTAAATGATTTTCCATTGTCACAATTCCATAAATCTAAATGTTCAAATTGAAATAACATATCAAACTTTCCATGTTCTTCTCCAACCCATAAATCAGCTTCATCTGCTTTTACTCCATTAGCTTCTCCCACCGTCATTATGTCATACTTGTCAAAAGTATTTTCTTTCATTTCTTTTAAATATTCATGTATTCCTTCAACATTCATATGCTTATCAAATGATGGTACGTATTTCAAATCCTTTGGATTTTTCATATCTACTAATCCATCTTCTTTATTTATATGACTTATAGCATCTACTCTAAATCCATCTATTCCTTTTTCTAGCCACCAATTCATCATATTATATATTTCATTTCTCATTGTTTTATTTTTCCAATTTAAATCTGGCTGTTTTTTGCTAAATAAATGAAGGAAATATTGTTTAGTATTTTCATCATATTCCCATGCTGAACCTTTGAATATACTCTCCCAATTATTTGGCTCTTTATTATCTTTACCATCTCTCCAAATATACCAATCTCTCTTTGGGTTATCTTTTGAAGATTTTGATTCTATAAACCAAGGGTGTTCATCACTTGTATGGTTTACTACTAAATCTATTATAAGTCTCATCTTTCTTTTATGAACTTCATTTAATAATATATTAAAGTCATCCATATTTCCAAAATCATTCATTATATCTTTATAATCACTTATATCATATCCATTATCATCATTAGGTGATTTGTACATTGGGCATATCCATATTACATCAATGCCTAAATTTTTTAAATAATCAAGTTTAGATATTATTCCTTTTAAGTCCCCAATTCCATCATTGTTATTATCCATAAAACTACGTGGGTATATTTGATAAGCAACTGCTTCTTTCCACCATTTTTTTTTCATATTATCCTCCTTAATTAAATGCAACCGTTTGCGCAACAACTAAAAAAATTTATGCCCTTCATGGCAATTTAAATTTATCTTAATATGAATATAACACTTCGTGAAAATGTTTTCAATATTTTTTTATATTTTTCTAATAAAATTTAAATTTGTGCATTTATTAAATTCTTAAATAAAAAAAGTTATCTTATTAAATATAAGATAACTTTTTTTATTTATATTAATTTTTTCCAAAATATCTTTGTAATAGTCCTAAAAATGCCTTACCATGTCTTGCTTCATCTTTACACATTTCATGAACTGTATCATGTATAGCATCTAATCCTAATTCTTTAGCTCTTTTAGCTATTTTTAATTTACCTTCTGTTGCTCCATATTCAGCTTCAACTCTAGCAGATAAGTTCGCTTTAGTATCTGCTACTACTACTTCACCTAATAATTCTGCAAACTTAGCAGCATGTTCTGCTTCTTCAAATGCTATTCTAGTATAAGCCTCTGCAACTTCTGGATATCCTTCTCTATCTGCTTGTCTAGCCATAGCTAAGTACATCCCTACTTCTGTACATTCACCAGTAAAATTAGCTCTTAATCCTTCTAATATATCCTCATCAACACCTTGAGCGCAACCTATTCTATGCTCATCAGCCCAAACCATTTCTCCACTCATTTCATTAAACTTTTCAGCCCCTACTTTACACACTGGACAAACATCTGGTGCTGCTTCTCCCTCATGTATATATCCACATACTGTACAAACAAATTTTTTCATAGTTTTAATCCTCCTAATTTCTATTTTAATTTTTAATTATTTTTTTATTATACTGTTATATATACCACCTGTTTTATATCCTAAACATAAAATTTATAAATTTTGACTTTTATAGCTTCATCTAATATAATAATTAAAAGATTTATACAAATAGTAATAATAATTATGTATAAATATAACTTACTTTATTAGGAGGATTATCTATGAAAGCTCATGAATTAGATTATAGACTACACGGTGACGATATGCAGTTTGTAGAAATAGAATTAGACCCAAGAGAAACTGTAATAGCTGAATCTGGTGCTCTAATGATGATGGATCAAAATATTTCAATGGAAACTATATTTGGTGATGGCTCAAAAAAAGGTGGTTCTGGCTTATTTGGCGCTTTAGGTGGTGCTGCTAAAAGAGTTTTAACTGGAGAAAGTCTTTTTATGACTGCTTTTACAAATGATGGTAGAGAAAAAGAAACAGTATCTTTTGCGTCTCCTTACCCTGGTAAAATTATACCTGTTGACTTATCACAAGTTGAAGGTAAGCTAATTTGTCAAAAAGATGCATTTTTATGCGCTGCTAAAGGTGTCAGCGTTGGTATAGATTTTAAGAAAAAGCTTGGAGCAGGTTTCTTTGGTGGTGAAGGATTTATTCTTCAAAAACTTGAAGGTGACGGACTATGTTTCATTCATGCAGGTGGTACTATTATAAAGAAAGAACTTAAACCTGGTCAAAAGCTAAAAGTTGATACTGGATGTTTAGTTGCAATGACTAAGGATGTTAACTATGATATTGAGTTTGTTGGTGGTGTTAAAAATACACTATTTGGTGGAGAAGGATTCTTCTTTGCTACTTTAACAGGCCCTGGTGATGTTTGGATTCAAAGTTTACCATTTTCTAGACTTGCTTCTAAAGTATTTGCCTCAGCTCCTCAACTTTCTGGAAGCCAAAAAGGTGAAGGCAGTGTATTAGGTTCTTTCGGTAATCTATTTGAAAATTAATTTTTTAAAATAGCCTTATTGTATATTAATTCTTTATTTTTTAACACAATGTTTAAATTGACTAAAAACTTTTAGTCAATTTAAACATTCACAGGAAAACATTTTTCTATTATTATTAAGTTAATAAGCAACTCTTATTAATTCAAATAATTCACTTTAAAATAAAGGAGATAATAATCATGGCAGAGGTAATTTTAAAAAATATATGTAAATCATATTCAAATGGGTTTAGTGCTGTAAAAGATGTAAATATAAATGTTGAAGATAAAGAATTTGTAGTTTTAGTTGGACCATCTGGTTGTGGTAAATCTACTACTTTAAGAATGATAGCTGGACTTGAGGAAATAAGCTCTGGTGAACTATATATTGGTGATAAAGTTGTAAATGAAGTTGATCCTAAAGATAGAGATATAGCAATGGTTTTCCAAAACTATGCTCTATACCCTCATTTATCAGTATATGATAATATGGCATTTGCTCTTAAACTTAGAAAAATGCCTAAAGATGAAATAGATAAAAAAGTTAAAGAAGCTGCTAGAATTCTAGATTTAGAAAGTTTACTTAACAGAAAACCTAAAGCTTTATCAGGTGGACAAAGACAAAGGGTTGCCCTTGGACGTGCAATAGTTAGAAATCCTAAGGTATTCTTAATGGATGAGCCTTTATCAAACTTAGATGCAAAGCTTAGAACAGCAATGAGAACTGAAATAACTAAACTACATAAATCACTTGGTACTACATTTATATATGTAACTCATGATCAAGTTGAAGCTATGACTATGGCTGATAGGATAGTTGTTATGAAAGATGGTATAGTTCAGCAAATAGCTACACCACAAGAGGTATACGATATGCCAAATAATATGTTCGTTGCTGGATTTATAGGTGCTCCTCAAATGAATTTCATTGAAGCTACTTTAGTTGAAAAAAACAATGAAATCCATGCTCAAAGTGAAAACTTTGATATAACTTTAAATAAAGGTGAGTGTGGAGGCTTAATCGATAATGGATATATAGGTAAAGAAGTTGTTTTAGGTATAAGACCTGAAGATATACATATAGAAGATGTTTTTGTTGATAATAGTTTAGATAGTTCTTTTGAAGCTACAGTTGAACTTGGGGAACTTATGGGTGCTGAAATCTATGCGTACTTAAAAGCTGGTAAGCAAAGCATAACTGCTCGATTTGATGGTAGATATAAAATGAACATAGGAGACACTTTAAAGCTTGCTATGGATAAACATAGAATTCATGTATTTGATAAAGAAACTGAACAAGCTATAAGATAACAATATAATTTATATAAAATCAAGATTATTTTAAAATTTTATATAAATACATATTAGTTAATGATATATTAAAGTAGGATGATTTAATCATCTTACTTTTTTTATTACATAATACTTTAGGGGTGGTTTTATGCAAGATTTAATAGATTTTTTTGAAATGCAAACTAATAAAAAAGTTAAAATTTTAAAATATAAAAATCAAGATTTAAAAAACAATCAAAACTTAGTAACTTTTGATCATAAAACATACATAATAGAAATAGATGATAAACTTTCATTTAATAATATTAAGGGATATTACTATATAATATATCAGCAAAATTTAGAATTTGAAAATTTAAGAAAAATTTTGCATAATTTATATGAAGATGTTAATATTTTTGAATATAATAATTATTTAATATTAAATTCTAATAATAGCTTAGATATAAACTTATCTACACCACAAATTATAGAATCTGAAACATACACTACTACTTATGTTGCTTATTTGGGTAAAATAAATGACATCGACACTTTTAACTTCAGGTTATCTATTTTAGATGAATTTTTATCTAGTTTAAAGACAGAAACTAATTTAAATAAATTTATAACATTATATGATTTATCGGTTTATAAGGCTATTGAATTAATTGGAAAAGAAAAATCCTTTATTAATTTGATAGATTTTCCAAAAATAAAAAATATGGATGAAAATTTATTACATACAGGAATTAGCTTTATAGAAAATGACCTTAATATTTCTAAAACTTCGTCTCATTTATTTCTACATCGAAATACTCTTATATATCGACTAGACAAAATAAAAGAAATTTTAGAACTTGATTTAAAGAATTTCAAACATTCTTTTATTTTTTATTTAAGTATTAAATCTTATCTTGCATCAAAGTTATAAATCACAATTAATCAATTGTAATAAAATCAACAATTAAAAACTCAGGAGGAATTTTAATGGGAATCATAAGTATTTTACTTACTTCATTTGCTCTTTCAATGGATGCTTTTGCAGTATCTGTTACAAAGGGAATCACACTAAAAAAAATAAATTATTCTATATCTGCTAAAATAGCTTTTTTCTTTGGATTATTTCAAGGAATAATGCCTTTAATCGGCTGGTTACTTGGTATTAAATTTGAATCATATATCAAATCATTTGATCATTGGATAGCTCTTTTACTATTGAGTTTTATTGGTATTAAAATGATATTTGATGCTAAGGATGATGATAGTAGTTCTTCTACTTTAGATAATAAAGAACTTATTGTTTTATCTGTAGCAACTAGTATCGATGCTTTAGCTATTGGAGTTAGCTTTGCATTTTTAAATATAGATATAGTTCCTGTCTGTTTAGCTATTAGTGGTATAACATTTTTAATGTGTTTTATGGGTGTTTTAATTGGAAAAAAAATTGGAAATGTCTTTAAAAATTACGCTCAAATGATAGGTGGGCTTATTTTAATCTTAATAGGTTTAAACATATTTAATGAACATACTGGGATAATTTCTAACTTATTTTAAAAAACTATTCCTATTTTAAATAATAAAATAAAGTTACAATTTTTTAACTTTACTATTTTATTAAAAACAAATATAATATACTTTAGTTCAAAATCTAACTTTTTGTTTCTTTTGTTCAATCACGGAGGTGGATAGACTTGAAAAATATATTCAAAATATACAAAAGAGATTTAGCTGATATCTTTACTAATAAAGTCTTATTAGTAATAATAGTCGGCCTTGCGTTTTTACCATCATTATATGCATGGTTTAATATTAAAGCATCATGGGATCCATATGGTAGTACTAAAAATATATCTGTTGCAGTAGTAAACAAAGATGAGGGTGCTACTATTCAAGATGAGAAAGTAAATATCGGAGACGAAGTAGTAGAAAAACTTAAAGATAATAAAAATTTAGGTTGGAAGTTCGTTAATGAAAAAGAAGCGTTAAAAGGTGTTAACAAAGGTACATATTATGCAGCAATAGAAATTCCAAAGAATTTTTCTAAAAATTTAACTTCTTTAACATCAAATAATGTTAAAAAAGGAGAAATAATTTATACTGTAAATGAAAAAATAAATGCCATCGCTCCTAAAATCACAGACAAAGGTGCCTCTACTGTACAAAGTGAAGTTAATCAAACAGTAGTTAAAACTGCAAGTGAGGTAGTCTTTGAAGTATTTAATGAGGTAGGAATAGAAATAGAAAATCAATTGCCTAAATTAATAAGTTTAGAAAATGAATTAGTTCAGGTACAAAGTAAATTTAAAGATATAAATAAAACTGTAAACTTAGCATCTGATGCTACATATAAAGTTAACAATATTGTAAAAGATTTACAAAAGGATGTTCCTTTAATTCAAGATACTATAACTAGTTCTAAAAACTTAGCAAATGATGTTAAATCATTCCTACAAGATAGTAAGGGAAGTCTTGATAAAGTTTCTCCAATTATAAAAAGTGATTTACAAATTATATCAAATGTTGCATCTAGTGCATCTTCAAGTGTTTCAGATTTAATAGATGCTATAAACAAAGGTGCTGAAAATATACCTGCATTAGTTGATAGCTTATATAGTAAATTGTCTACTTTATCAAATACTAGTAAAACTGTACTAGAATTTCTAAAGAAATTAGATCAATTTTCACCTAACCATCCACTTCAAGGGCCTATAGCTCAATTAGAATCTATGGTAAGTAAACTTGATACTGCAATGGCTTCTTTAGATAGTATAAAAAACCAAGTTGATAGTGGCCAAAAGCCTCCAATAGATGGTTTAAATAAAATATTACAAGTTACTAACGATGTAGCTAATACGTCATCTTCAATATTAAATAATTTTGACTCTAAAATAGCTGATCCTATAAATAATATATTTAACGAAAGCTATAAGGTTGCAGATGAGGTTATATCGGTATTAAATCAAGCACAAAAAAAATTACCTGCGGTTGAAGATATTTTAGATACCACTTTAAAATTCTCTAAGAGCGCACAAGATAATATAAAATTCATAAAACAAAAATTACCATTAGCTGAATCTACTGTTAATGAATTAGTTGATGCTATGAAAAAAATTAACAATGGTGATAATATGGATGACTTAGTATCTTTACTTAAAAATGATGTAATTAAACATTCTGATTTCTTAAAGCAACCTGTTGATTTAGTTACTAACAAGTTATATCCAATAGCAAACTACGGTTCTGCTATGACACCATTTTATACTGTTCTTTCTTTATGGGTTGGTGTGTTGTTACTTATGTCATTACTTTCTACTGAAGCTCATGGAGATTATAAACCGTTTGAGATATACTTTGGTAGAGGGCTTACTTTCGCAAGTATTGCCATAGTTCAAGCACTTATAGTTAGTGTTGGTGACATATTATTACTAGGTGTAGAAGTTACTAATCCTGTACTATTTGTTTTATTATCATTATTTACAAGTATAGTCTTTACTTCAATAGTTTACTCTTTAGTATCAATTTTCGGTAACATTGGTAAAGCAATTAGTGTTGTTTTCTTGGTAATACAAGTTGCAGCATCTGGAGGAACATTCCCTATAGAAGTTACTCCACAATTTTTCCAAAATGTAAATCCATTACTACCTTTCACTTACGCAATATCTGCACTTCGTGAAACTGTAGGTGGTATATATCAACCTAACTTAATTAGAGATTTATCTGTACTAGTTGTTATTTTGATTATACCTATTGCATTTACTTTACTTCTTAAAGGTCCAATAAATAAAGCTGGAGCCTCATTTAAAGCTAAATTTAACGAAAGTGACTTAACTGGTCATTAAAATTTAACAAATAAAAATAGACTATATAAAGTTAACTTTATATAGTCTATTTTTTATTATTGTATAATTAATTTTCCTTTGATAAATCATCTTCATAATATTCATATTTTTCATAAGGCTCTTCTTTGTAAGCATTTTGGTCTATGTCCATATCTTCCTTACTATCCTCTTGTGACTCATTTACATAGCTTTCTAAATCCTCTTTAGATACATGAGTACAGTTATCATAATTCATTCTTCTTGAATTAAATTCATTTACTTTTTCTTCTAATTCACTATTTTCATTGTTATCATTATCATAATTGTATATTTCATATTCGCTATCTTGGAAATAGCCATCTTCTTCTAATTCTTTATTTAATTTATGATTTTTAATTGCCTTATAAGAAAAATACGCTCCCGCTCCTGTTAGTACTGCACCTCCATATATCAAAGCTTTCTTCCCATTATGTTTTACTTCTTTTTGTACTTTTTTCTTAACTAAATTTTTCATCATATCACTTTTCCTCCTCAACTTTCATATACTACAGTTATAGTATTTGTATTATTTCAATAAAAATTATACTATTTTCAAATTACATTTTTTGTCATTTAAATATAAAGGAGGTAGTCTTCATGGATACAACATTATTTAATCTACTTTTAAGCTTAATCACCTTAGTGATTGCACTTGGTGGAGGTTACTTAATTAGTTTTTTAAAGCACAAAATAGGTAGCGAAAATTTAAGTAGCTATTACAAAATGGCTAAACAAGTTGTTATGGCAGTTGAACAAGCAAATCCACAATTGATAGGTGTTGATAAAAAAGATTTAGCCATAAAAAAATTAGTACAACTTAGTAACAATAAAATTTCACAAGAGCAAGCTGATATATTAATAGAAGCTGCTATTTATGATATAAAAAAACTTTTATCAAGTAATTAGATACTAAAAGTGCCTATGAAAATAATTATTTTCATAGGCACTTTTTTATATTGTGTTAAAAGGATTTAAGTTTACGTTACTTTTAACAACTTCTAAACCTTCTATTTCATCTAAAAATCTCTTAATTACATCTTTAAATATATCTTCAGTATCAAAATGTCCGCAATCAATTACACACATTCCCATATCTAGCGCATCTTGTGCATCGTGATATTTTACATCTCCAGTTACTAATACATCCGCACCTTTTCTTTGCGCTTTTTTTATCATATCTGCTCCAGATCCAGTCACTACAGCTACTTTATTTACCTTAGTATCTATATCCCCTACAACCTTAATATGTTTCATATTTAGCTTCGCTTTTATATTTTCACATAATTCTTTTAAAATTACTTCCTCTTTTAAGTTACTTACTCTTCCTAACCCAACTGAGTTCCCTTTATTTTCAAGTCTATATAAATCATATGCAACTTCTTCATAAGGGTGGGCACTTAACATAGAACTAATAACTGAGCCTAATTTTTTTTGATTTACTACTGTCTCTATTTTAGTTTCCTCAACAGATTCTATTTCTCCAATCTTACCTATAAATGGATTAGTATCATCTAGTGGCTTAAAACTACCTATACCTTGGCTACTGAAGCTACAGTGACTATAATTACCTATATGTCCTGCTCCACTCTTTAATAAGGCATTTTTTACAGATTCTATATGTGATGTAGGAACATATACTGCTAACTTGTATAAAACCTCATTATTTGTTATCTCTAATACTTTAGAATCTTCAAATTCCATCAACTCCATAAAATAATCATTTAAACCATCAAACGCTATGTCAAAATTAGTATGCATAGAGTAAAGAGATATATCATTTTTTATAAGCTTATGTATTAATTTCCCTTTTAAATCAGTTGTATTTATTTTATTCATTTTGCTAAATATAAATGGATGATGAGTTATAATTAAATCTACTTTATTTCCTATAGCTTCATTTATAACTTTTTCATTAGCCTCTAAAACAACTAATATTTTTTTTATATCTAAATTAATATCTCCTACTAAAAGTCCAACATTGTCCCATTCATAAGCTAAGCTTAGTGGATATTTACTTTCTATCTTTTTTATAATACTTTTTAAATTCATATTATTGTCCCCTTAATATTTATTATATTATAATTTTAATTTTTCAAGTTCGCTTATTGCAAACTTGCTATCTTCTATCTTTTTTAATATACCTTCTCCACTTTTACCTTCAATTTTACTTAATATTGAATTATACATAAATATTTTTTTATCTATAAATTCATTTAATAATATATCTTTATTTTTTATTAAATTTTTTCCAACTTCATAAAATACTTCACTTTCAACTAAAGTGTTTTTTCCAGTATATTTAGCTATTATTATCTCATATATTCTGAAATCTTCTTTGACTAACACTTCATCTATGATTTCATATCCATTATTTAAGAGATATTTTCTAAGTTCACGTTGTGCCTGCATAGGTTGAAGTATTAATTTTTCTACGCTATGGGCAACTTCAGTCTTCGCTTGTAATAATTCACTTATTAAAATTCCACCCATTCCCGCAATTATTACTTCGTCAACCTCATTTTTTTCTAATACTTCAATTCCTGAACCTAATCTTAAATCTACTTTTTGCAGTAAGTTATTATTTCTAACTTCACCTCTCGCATTTTCAAGTGGACCTTTGTTTACATCTGCAAGTATTGCAAAATCTATAAAACCTTTATTTAATAAATATACAGGTATATATCCATGGTCTGTTCCTATGTCTGCAACTCTCTTGTCTTTAGTAACTAGTGATGCTATTTTTAATAATCTATCTGTTAATTTCAAATGTCTCATCCTTTCTTAAATTCGAATTATTTATAATAATATTATATAAAATCCTAATACTATTATTAGGAGGTGTTTATATTGGGTAAAATAAAAAAACGTAAATCTGAATATGATCCTACCTATAACTGGGGTGGAAATACTGTTCTTTGGTCTAATCAAACTGACCAAAAAATAATTCAAGAAGCTGAAGATAAAAATGTCACTAAATCAAAATCAGAGTTACAAAAAGAAATTGATTATGGAAAAAGAATTAATTATTGGCATTAATATATTAATTTCAACTCCACATATTAAAAATTCGCCTTTATCAAGGCGAATTTTTGAATATATATAATTCCTAATCTAAATAATCTCTAAGCTTTTTAGATCTACTTGGATGTCTTAATTTTCTTAAAGCCTTAGCTTCTATTTGTCTTATTCTCTCTCTAGTTACATCAAACTCTTTACCTACTTCTTCAAGAGTTCTAGCTCTTCCATCTTCAAGACCAAATCTTAGTTTAAGTACTTTTTGCTCTCTTTCATTTAAAGAACCAAGTACGTCTTCTATTTGCTCTTTTAATAATGAATATGCTGCTGCTTCTGCTGGTGCTGGTGCATCGTCATCTGGAATGAAATCACCTAAGTGACTATCTTCCTCTTCTCCTATTGGAGTTTCTAAAGATACTGGATCTTGAGCAATCTTCATAATTTCTCTTACTTTATCCTCAGTCATTTCCATCTCTTTAGCTATTTCTTCAGGTTTTGGATCTCTACCTAATTCTTGAAGTAATTGTCTTGATACTCTTATTAATTTGTTTATAGTTTCAACCATATGAACTGGTATTCTTATTGTTCTTGCTTGATCCGCTATAGCACGAGTTATAGCTTGTCTAATCCACCATGTAGCATAAGTACTGAATTTAAATCCTTTTTCATAATCAAATTTTTCAACAGCTTTTATTAGACCTAAGTTTCCTTCTTGTATTAAATCTAAGAAAAGCATACCTCTTCCTACATATCTCTTTGCTATACTTACAACTAATCTTAAGTTAGCTTCTACAAGTCTTTGCTTAGCCATTTCGTCGCCTTCGTTCATTCTTCTAGCTAACTCTACTTCTTCATGCGGCTTAAGTAATGGTATTTTACCTATTTCTTTTAAGTACATTCTAACTGGGTCATCTATACTTATACCTTTTGGTAATGATAAATCTATAGCTTCTAATTCCATTGGAGCATCTTCTTTAGATGTTTCCTCTTCTGCGCCCTCTTCTAGAGAATCAATATCTAAATCATCATCTGCTGAAAAGTCTATGTCTACCTTTTCAGTTTTAGTTTCAGTTACCTCTATACCTAAATTTCCTAGTGTTTCATAAAGATTCTCTATTTGATCTTTATCTAATTCCGTTTCAGAAAAAGCTTCCATTATTTCTGCAAGAGTAAGAGATCCTTGTTTTTTACCTTTTTCAATTAAGCTCTTTGCCGTTACTCTTTTTAATTCTTTTTTAGTAGTTTTATTTTCCATACTCAGACCTCCCTTCACTATAACCTTTGTAACATTCTTCTTATTTCCACGATTTTTAAAGCAATTTCCATAATCTTACCATCTACCTCTTTCGCGTCACTAATATTTTTGTTATTTTCAATAGTTTTTTGTTCTTCTAATAATCTATTCATTTTTTCATGAAGTGTATTTTTCTTCACAATTTTTACTATCTCATCTATACTTTTGACATTTTGTAAGTTCATATTTTCTAAAGATATACTTTCTAAATCTTTTAAGTATTCTTCGCCTATGTTTAAACTTTTAGTTTTGTCAATAGTTATTTTGTCCAATTCTTGATTTTTAATTATCCAATTTAAAATTTCTTTACTATCTTTTAATAAAAAGTCATTTTCATCAACCTTAAGTAATGCTATGTCTCTTAGGTTTTTATTTTCTAAAAGTATTTTTATAAGATTTTTCTCAACAAACTTTTCTCCATTAATTATAGTCTTTGGCTTTTCAATTATTTTATCTTCTTTTTTATTTGAGTATTTTTCGAATTTGTTATATTTTTTATTTTGTAATTTATCATATTGCTTTCCATATACTTCTCTTTTTATTGACTCAACACTTATATCAATTTGATTTGACAAGTATTTAGTATAATAATCAATTTCTACAGCGCTTTTTAATTCTTTAATTATTTTAGATGCTTCTTTTGCAAATTTCATTCTATCTTCATCTTTTTGTATATTAAAGTTTTGCTTAAGATTATCAATTTTATATTTTATTTGATGAATCGAAGTATCCATAGCTTTTTTATACTCATTTAGGCCGTATTTTCTAATAAATTCATCTGGATCTTTGCTATCTCTTAAATCTAATATTTTCACACTAATATCTAGCTTATTAAGTATTTCTATAGCTCTTAGCGTTGCTTTTATTCCAGCAGCATCTGAATCATATGATATAATAGCAGTGTCTGCATATCGTTTAATTAACATTCCCTGTTGTTCTGTCAATGCTGTTCCTAAAGTAGCTACTACATTTTTTATTCCATACTGGTAAAGAGATATTAAATCCATATATCCTTCTACTAAAACTATAGTTTTATTGCTTATTTCTTTTCTTGCAAAATTTAGTCCATATAAATTTTGTCTTTTATTAAAAATTAAAGTATCCGGAGAATTCAAATATTTTGGTAGAGAATCATCTAACACTCTTCCACCAAATCCAATTACATTCCCTCTATAATCAAATATAGGAAACATTACTCTATTTCTAAATTTATCATAGGCTTTATTTCCTTCTTCTTTATGTGTTATTAATCCACACGCTACAAGTTCTTCTTTTGTATGTCCCTTTGATATTAAATAATCCATAAGCGAATTCCAAGATGCTAGTGAGTATCCTAGTCCAAATTTTTTTATGATTTTATCGTCTAGTCCTCTTTTTCTAAAATATTCATAACCATAGTTTTTTCCACTTATTAGATTTGAAAAGTAAAATCTAGCTGCTTCTATATGTATATCTTGAAATCTTTTTATTTTCTCAATCCTAATTTTAGATTCTTCATCCATATTAGTATTGATTTCTATACCATATTGTTTTGCTAATAATTTTACCGCATCCATAAAATCTAAATTTTCCATTTTCATGACAAAATTAATTACGTCTCCACCTTCTCCACATCCAAAACATTTATATATCTGTTTTGAAGTGTTTATGTAAAATGATGGTGTTTTTTCGCCATGAAAAGGACATAATCCTTTATAATTTGCCCCCGATTGTTTTACCTCTATGTATTGGGAGATTGTACTAACTATGTCACATCTACTTTTCAGTTCATCTATTATTTCTTTGATATCATTCATATTATCACCTTCTGGTGTAATTTTTTTCTAACATTTCTATTTTACATTATATTAGAAATTTGTCAAATGTTCATTATACATAATTCGACTTTTTTTGTTAATATCCTTCTTAAATTTTAAACTTTTTATTTTTTCCTTTTATAAATATTTTTATATTTCATATTAATTATTTACATAATTTTCAGTAATTAATACCTATTTGTATATAAAAAATTTTATTTAGCTTTTATTTACAGCATAAAAATAAAAATAATCGTTTTTTTACTTTAATATTGATTTAATCATATATAATTTTGCCTATTTTTTTTATAATTAACCTTATTTATTTGTTTTTATTTTTTTTAACATAAAAAAAGAGGTAATAAACCTCTTTTTTCTTTATTTTATAGAATTCATTAAGTCTTCAAATTCATCAAAGTGTAGTGATTGCATTCCATCTGACAATGCATTAACAGGGTCTGGATGAACTTCTATCATTATACCGTCCGCTCCAGCTGCAAGAGATGCTATAGACATAGGCTTAACTAAATATCTAACTCCTGTTGCGTGAGATGGGTCTACAATGATTGGAAGACCTGTTTCTTTTTGAATTATAGGTACTGCAGCTAAATCTAATGTATTTCTTGTATAATCATTATATGTTCTTATACCTCTTTCACACATTATAATCTTTTGGTTTCCACCCACAGCAATATACTCAGCTGCTCCTATCCACTCGCTTATGCTAGCAGATATACCTCTTTTTAACATAACAGGCTTATTTTGTTTACCTACTTCTGTTAATAAAGTGAAGTTTTGCATGTTTCTTGATCCAATTTGAATTATATCTGCTACTTCACATAGCTTATCTAATTCCCTAGCATCCATAAGCTCTGTTATTACAGGTAAACCAGTTTCTTTCTTAACTGCCTTTAATATCTCTAGACCCTCTTCTTTTAATCCTTGAAAAGAGTTAGGAGATGTTCTAGGCTTATACGCTCCGCCTCTTAATATGTTAGCGCCTTTACTCTTTACAAACTTAGCTGTTTCTAAAAGTTGTTCATAACTTTCAATAGCACATGGTCCTGCCATTATAAGTTTATCTTCTTTTACTATTATCTTTTTTTCATCACATATATTTATTTCAAACTTTAAATCTTCATTAAATAGGTTCTTTTTCATGGCCTACGAACTCCTTTACTTGTTCTCTTTCCTCACAAGTTAGTGAATTTAAATAATTATCTATAGTTGCATTTTTTATTTTCAACTTACTATTTAAGTCCATAAGAGGTATAAGCACAAAAGCTCTCTCACTTATCCTTGGGTGAGGTATTGATAAATTTTCATCGTCTAATATTATATCATTAAAAAATAATATATCAACATCTATAGTCCTAGGTCCCCATCTTATTATTCTTTCTCTATTTAATTTTTTTTCAACATCTTGGCATACGTCTAATAACTCATATGTATCTAATTTAGTTTCGATTTCTATGCACATATTTAAAAAGTCAGCTTGGTCTGTATATCCCCATGCTTTGGTCTCATATATTTTTGATTTTTTAGTTATACTTATGTACTCATTTTTATTTAAAATTTCACAAGCACCTTGAAGATATTCTAATCTATCTCCCATGTTAGTTCCAAGACCTAAATAAACTCTATTCATCTTTAGCTCTCCTTATTTCTACACCAAAGTAATCATAAATTCCATTTACAGGTGCTTCTGGTTTTTTTATTCTAACCATGATACCTTTAACTAAATCAAATTTTTCTAATACATCATTAGCTATGTTTTCAGCTAATGCTTCTAATAAATTGAATCTTTTATTTTGAACTATATCCCTTACTACCTCATAAGCATCTGCATAACTAACTGATTTAGTCATATCATCAGTTAATCCAGCTTCTTTAGTATCAACATCTAGTTCTATATCTAAAAAGAATTTTTGACCTAGAACACTTTCTTCTTTTAAAAGGCCATGAAATCCGTAAAATCCAAGATTACTCATTAATATTTTGTCCATAATTTACCTCTATCTTCTGTATATAGCATCAGCCATCTTAGATGCTCTTATATTTTCTTTTATATCATGTACTCTAACAAAGTCCACTCCATCTCTTATTCCAAGAACTGTGGTAGCTATAGTTCCTTCTACTCTTTCTTTAGGCTCTACATTTAACACATTTCCTATTACAGATTTTCTAGATGTTCCAAGAAGAATTGGGTATCCTAATGTCTTTAGTTCTCCTAATCTTTTTAATACTTCTAAATTTTGTTCAAATGTTTTTCCAAAACCAATACCTGGATCTAATATTATTTTTTCTTTTTTTATGCCTGCCTTTAATCCTATTTCTATACTTTCTAGTAAAAAGTCTTTCATACTTTCTATTATATCTTTTTCGTAATGTGTACCTTCTTGATTGTGCATTATACAAACATATGCATCGTGGCTAGCTATAACACTTGCCATGTTACTATCTTTTCTAAGTCCCCATACATCATTTATCATATCTACGCCTAATTCTAAAGATGCTTTTGCAACTTCGGCTTTATATGTATCTACTGATATGGGTACATCTATTTGTTCTTTAAGTTTTTTTATAACTGGTGTAACTCTTCTTAATTCTTCTTTAGCGTCTACATAATTATGTCCAGGTCTAGTTGATTCTCCACCTAGATCTATTATATCTGCGCCTTCTTTTACCATTTGCTTAGCATGATTAACAGCTACATCTATATTATTAAAATCTCCACCATCAGAAAAACTATCTGGAGTAACATTTAATATTCCCATTATATAAGTCTTTTTCCCATAATCAAACATATTATCAATTTCTCCTAGTTTATTATTTCATTGCTATTAAACTCATAGCTTCAGCTCTAGCTGCTATATCTTTTTCAAATACGCCTCTAACTGCTGATGTCATAGTTTTTGACCCTGGCTTTTTAACACCTCTCATAGTCATACACATATGCTCTGCTTCAACAACAACTATAACTCCGTATGGTTCTAATTCCTTCATTATTATATCTGCAATACCTTTAGTTATTCTTTCTTGTAGTTGTGGTCTTTTAGCAAAAGTTTCTACTACTCTAGCTAGTTTAGAAAGACCTGTTAACTTTCCACCCTTAGGTATATATGCAATATGCGCCTTTCCAAAGAATGGTACTAGATGATGCTCACAACAAGAATAAAAAGGTATATCTTTAACTAATACTAATTCTTCATGACTTTCCTCTTGGAAAATAACTTTTAAATGATCACTGGGCTCTTGATGTAGCCCTGCAAATATTTCTTCATACATCCTAGCTACTCTATCCGGAGTATCTAATAACCCTTCTCTATCTGGATCTTCTCCTATTGCTTCTAATATGTCTCTTACTGCATTTTTTATTTTGTCTTTGTCTACCTTGCTCATTGGTTTAGCCCCCTTGATTAGTAAGTTATTTTTATGATTTTGTTTGATTTTATATTATTAAATATATATTTATAAACATTTAATAAATCTTCATATTTATAATTTTCATGGACATTCTTAACTAAATTAAAAAGTTCTAAATTTTCTTTTTTTAATTCTTTTAATAAGTTTTTGTCTTTAGGTATCCATTTATTATTTATAATGAAATACCCAATTATTATATCTTTTATATATATATTCGTCAAAAACTCATATTCAAATTTTTCTATTTTATGATTTTTATTTAGTCTATCTATTTTACCTTTAATATCAGTTTTCATAAAATACTTTTGTTCATTAGACAAAACATTAGGACCTTCTAAAAATTTCTTATTACATAGATTTACTATATCAGCTCCACTTTTTGTTTTATCATAAATTATTTTTGGATTTTTCATTTCTTTTAAGAAAAAATACTCCTTATTATCTATTAGTTCTTTTAGTCCATCATATGAAAAATAATTAATGTCAAACTCTACCCCATCTACCTCTTTTATCTCTCGCACTTGCTTTTCCCCTTGTTTAGCAAGTACAAATATATCAATATCATTTACTTTTACATCTTTATTATTAAAGTCAATTCCTTTTGAAGAGCCAACTAAAAATACTACTTCTGCTTTTGTGTCATTTATTATTTTACTTATTTCATTTTTGTATATACTGTTAATTGTCTTAATCATTTTTTTCTCCATTATTTATTGAAAGCATATAAAATTTTATCAAATATTTCATTAGAATCATCATATTCTATGTCTTCTATAGAACTGATTTTCATCATTCCCATAAGACTATTGCTGATAAAAGCAAAGTCAAATTCTTTCATTTTATTCGATTTTATTTCCATTTCTTCCAACTGTATATTTAATTCGCCACAAATATCCATAATCCTTCTTTTTGTTATGCCATTTAGTATAGATAATTTGCTATTTGGCGTAAATATTTTATTGCCTTTTATAAAAAATATATTACTCATAGAGCATTCCAACACTACATTATCTATATTTGTAAATATCCCATCATCATAACCATTTTGTAAGGCATAATTCTTAGTATAAATACTTTCAAAATAATTTGTAGTCTTATGTCTGTTTATTAAACTCTCTCCTCTTTTTATAGGAGATATATTTAATTTAAATCCATCTTCATATTTTTTTTTAGTATATACTATATCTCTAGTTGAAATATTATAACCTTCGTCACATACAGTTATTCTAAGGGCTTTGTTAGATATTTTATTTTCTTTTATATATCCTAATACTTCTTTTATTAAAAATTCTTTTTCATATTTGAAACTCAAATTTAATTCTTTTATAGAATTAAACATCCTATCCATATGCAAATTTAATTCTATAGGTTCTTCTTCAACCTTTATAGTTTCAAATAATCCTATTCCAAACTTGCTTAAATTACTCTCAAATGATACTTTATTCTTCATAATAACCTCTTAGAGCTTTCATTATAGACTTAGCTTTATCTAATGTTTCTTGGTATTCATCTTCTGGATTAGAGTCCCAAGTCATACCTCCTCCAACTTGGAAATATATATCCTTATCTTGCTTTACAATAGTTCTTATTGCAATATTTAAATCCATATCTCCATCAAATCCTATATAACCAATAGAACCTGTATATACATTTCTTTGAGTTGGCTCTAATTCATCTATTATTTCCATAGCTCTAATTTTTGGAGCACCTGTAATAGATCCTCCTGGGAATGTAGCTTTTATTGCATCTATACAATCATTTTCATCATTTAATTGTCCAACTACAGTTGCTACTAAATGGTTTACATTTGCATAAGGTTCTATTACAAATAATTCAGGAACTTTTACACTTCCTATTTTTGATATTCTTCCAATGTCATTTCTTTCTAAATCTACTATCATAAGTAGCTCTGCTCTATCTTTTTCACTATTTCTTAATTCTTCTTGAAGCTTTAAATCTTCTTGTTCAGTTTTTCCTCTTGGTCTAGTTCCTTTTATAGGTCTAGTTTCGACTTTCCTATCTTTACATTTTATAAATCTCTCTGGAGAATTTGATAATATGTTGCTATGTTCAAAGTTTAAAAATGCTCCAAATGGTGCTGGGCTAAATCTTCTTAAATCTCTATAAAGTTCATAACTTGATAAATTCGTTTGTCCACTAAACCTTTGAGTTAAATTAGCTTGATATATATCACCTTGTCTTATGTAGTTTTGAACTTTTCTAACTGAATCTTCAAATTGTGTTTTAGTAAAGTTTGACTTTAACTTTATTGGTTCAACTTCTTTTTCTTCATAACAAATATTATCAATTCCTTTCTTCTCAGCTTTTATTATTTTATCTTCGATTTCACAAATTATAGTTTTTTCTAATTCAACATCTATATCCGGAGTAGCTATGTATGTTCTTTGATCCAAATGATCTATTACCACTACCCAATTGTATAATCCAAAGTACAAGTCATATACATTTGTATCGTCCTCAGCGCTTCTAGGAAGGTCTTCTGTATAGTTCCCCAGGTCATAAGATAGATAACCAACTGCTCCTCCTATAAATGGAAGTGATGTATTATTTTCAACTTTATATTTATTTAATTCTTCTTGTAAATTATCTAGCGGATTATTTAAAGTGTTTTTATATTTAATTACTTTAAAAGGGTTACTACTTATAAAAGAGTATCTTCCTAATTTTTTAGGATCCATAGCACTATCTAATATAAAGCTATTTTCCTCATCTTTAAAAATAGTAAATATTTCAAAAGAACCTAATTTAGTATTTATTTCTCTTATCATTATTTTAGTCCCCCTTCTCTAGCTTGTTTTATAAAGTTTTTAAGGATGTCATGTCCTTGCTCTGATAATATAGCTTCTGGATGGAACTGAACTCCTTCTATAAGGTATTTTTTGTGTCTTATACCCATTATTTCATTTTCTTTTGTTATAGCTGTTACTTCTAAGTCTTTTGGTAAACTTTCTAAATCTATTACTAATGAATGATATCTTGTTACATTCAAAGGGTTATTAAGGCCTTTAAATACACCTTCATTAGTGTGCTTTATGCTGTGAACTTTTCCGTGTACTGGTTGGTTTGCTTTTAAAACCTTTCCTCCAAATACATGACCTATAGTTTGATGACCTAAACATATACCAAATATTGGCTTTTTACCTTTAAATTCATTTACTACATCTATACAAATACCTGCTTCTTTTGGTGAACAAGGTCCTGGTGATAAAAATATCATTTCTGGATCTAGTTTTGTTATTTCTTCTAAACTAATTTCATTATTTCTTTTTATCAACACCTCTTCACCTAGTTCTCCAATGTATTGAACTAAATTATAAACAAATGAATCATAATTATCTATCATAAGAATCATTTCTATTTCCCCCCCACTAAAATTCTATATTCTATGACTGTATTTAATCCTACAAATCAATCGAATTTTAGTATTTTATATATGTATATTAATAATTATATATTTTTATAGAAATCTATGTCAATACAGTCATTTTTAAGGATACTTTAATTATTAAATTTAACTAAAAAAAAAGGAGCGTTATCCGCTCCTCTTTGCTATTTTATAACCTGCATTATAGTACTTATCTTTTTTTCCTTTTTGCTCTCTTGATTCTATCAGATTGTTAATTTTGTTTATATAGTTATCATCGTCAGAAAGCCTTATAAGGCTAGCTAAATAGTATCCATCTGTGCTTTTAGGAATTTTTTTATTTATCACTAAATCTATTGCAGTCTTTGCAGCCTCAAAATGTTTTAAATGAGTATGTCCGCCTTCAAATTCCTTTTTAGTGTTGTAAACAATATAGCCTTCCTTCACTTGAAATATTATAAACTCTTTTCTTTCATAGATTTTATTATACATATATTAAATCAATCCTTCTCAAGATAGTCTTACTATATATATATTAATCTAATTCAAAAATGTTTTACATTTTTTTATTTTTCTCATGTATTTTTTAAGCATATTGTTATCATATTGTGAATATATTCAGTTTATATCGTATTTATTCTATATTTTATTTTAGTAAAAATTATAGTTTTATTTTTTATTTATTATTTATTAACTCTGAAACAGTTACAAATTTATATCCTTTTTCTATCATTTTGGGAATAAGAATGTCAAGAGCCTCTACTGTATTGTCCGTTGCATAATCATGTAGTAAAATTATATCCCCATTTTTAGCATTATTCATTATTGTATCTGCAATTTTATTTGCTCCTGGATTTTGCCAATCTCTTGCATCTACTGTAGTCCATAATACTATTTTATAGTTATATTTTCTAGCAATAGCTTCTAATGATTCTCTTTTATAGCTACCATATGGAGGTCTAAATAAAGTTGGTTTTTTACCTGTCAATTTCACAAGTATGTCTTCACATTTTTTTATTTCATCCTCTAGCTGTGCTTTACTTAAATTACTTATATCAGGATGATTAAAAGTATGATTTCCTATTTCATGCCCTTCCTTACTTGCTCTAATTAAAGGTTTTGAATACCAATTAGCATGCTTTCCTGCTATAAAAAAAGTACCTTTTATATCATACTTTTTCAATACATCTAAAACTTGGTTTGTTTCTTTAGGATGAGGACCATCGTCAAATGTTAATGCTATTATTTTTTTATCAGTTGGTCCATTTTTCACAAATACTTCTTCTTCGCTACCATATGCAAATACATTTACATTTAAAATCATAATTAGGGTTATTACAATAAATGCTAATTTTTTATTATGTCTCATATTTATGACGTCCTTTCAAAATTTTACTATTTATAGAAATTTTGAGTATAATATATACTATAATCTCCTCCAAAACAAACTCCAACTCCTATATTATTATATTCCCCTAAAATATTATTTCTATGACCCTTAGAATTCATCCATGCTTCATGTGCGTATATTGCACTAGTTTGACCAGCTGCTATGTTTTCACCCGCACTAACGTAATCAATACCTTCTTTTTTCATTCTATCAAATGGACTTTTGTTTTCTTTGTCAGTATGATCAAAATAATTATTTTTCATCATATTTTCGCTATGTTTCCTTGAGCTTACAGTTGCTTTTTCACTGTAGTCCAAACCATTTAAATTTTTTTGATATCTTACGCTATTTGTAAGATCTATTATTTGTAATTCAAAACTTTTTTTTAAGTTTTCGCTAGGTTTTGAATACATTGAGTTCAAACTGAGTTCTGCCTCGTTACTTATTATTTGATAAGAACACACTCTATTAGATTCATAAATATCATAAAAAAAAGTTATATATTTATCATCTTTCTTTACAATATCATATTGATTTTTTGAATTTATTATATATCTGGTATTTCCTTTTTTCTTATATTTTAATATCTCATAATTATCTACTACCTTTTGATTAGTATCATTTATACGTACGTTATCTATTTCACATGAATTTATATAATTGCTATAAAGCCCAACTACAGTATCATTTTCTATACCAACCATAGCAAATTTTTCTTTATGTTGATTGTATACATACCATTTAAAGTCATATTCACTATCATCTATTCTATTTGGTTCTCCTATTATAGATAATACAAATTCCTTAGTATCACCTATTTTTATAGTCTCAAATTTTTCTATATTCACATCTATATTCTCATCATTTTCTACTTTTTTATTAGTCTTTTTGTTTTGAGTTGCAATTTCATATTTAGATGTATCTTCTTTTAAAAAAGAAGAATTAAATAATATACCTATTAAAATAATGCTTATAAATACTATCTTTTTCAATTTACCACACTCCAATAAATTTGCTATTTGATATAGTTTTAATTGTATAAGCTTTTCATGCTAATATTATATATTTATAAAATACGTATTTATAATATATGTTTAAACTTATATATTTATAATATAAAAAACCTTATTCTTTATTTAAATAAGGTTTTTTATATTATAAATGAAAATATTTCATCTAAAGTTCTATTGAATATTGAAGGTTTATCAAATTTCCATGTTCCTTCATAAACTAACTCGTTTTCTAAGTAAAAAGTACCTTGTCCATGTCTTTTTCCATGTACAAATTCGCCTTCATATCTCTTTCCTTCTTCCCATATATATGTACCTTGACCATGAGCTAAATTATTTTTCCAATCGCCCTTATATATCAATCTACCATTTGAATCATAGCATGACCCATTTCCATCCATTTTATTATTTTTAAATTCTCCTACATATATACATCCATCATCCCACTTGTATATACCCATTCCATTTCGTTTGCTATTTTCCCAATTGCCTATATATTCATTTCCACCATTATAAATCATCTGACCTATACCATTCATTTTGTCGCATTTAAAAGCACCTGTATAGATATTTCCGTTGTTAAACGTAATTATACCATTACCATCTTTCATATCATCTTTAAATTCGCCTATGTATTCTATTCCTTCTATAAATGTATATATGCCTTTTCCATTCATTTTCCCATCAATTATCTTACCTATATATACATCTCCATTTGAAAAATTATATATTTTATTAGAAGCCTTTTTAGAGTTTGGCAATTCTTCTATGTTGATATTTTCTTTTTCTAGAGCTAAAATTTCTTCTTCTGTCGCTTTTTCTTTTCTTTTAATTGTAATTTTTTGTATAACTTTAATAGTCTTAACTTCTTTCTTTGCATCATTTATAAATTTTAAATATTGATTATATATATTAACATATTCTCTAGATAAATTCATATTGTATTTCTCCTATCAATTTTTGTCAACTTTTATCCTAAACTTATTATATCTTAATTCGAATATATTTTTCCATATATAAATATTTTTTTATATATATTATAGTTATATATTTTATAAATTATATAATTTATTTAAAAAAGGGATATTTCATATCTATGAAATATCCCTTTTTTAAACAATATATTATCCGATTTAATATAAATTATTTTATCTATCCGATCAGTTTATTATTTTTTAAAATGTTTCTATAAATATTTTTCCTTAAATCCTCTTCCTTTAACCTCAGTTACATCATTAACTGATATAAATGATTTTTTATCATATTTTAATGATATTTCTTTTATTTTTGGTATTTCATTTGATGAAACTATACAATATATAATTTTCTTTTTCTCATGAGTATAAGCTCCTTCAGCATCTAAAAATGTAACACCTCTATGAAGTGAACTCATAATATCTTTAGCAATGCAATCACTTTCTCGTGATATAACCATTACAGATTTTTGATAATTCATAGCATCTTTTACGAAGTTCATTGAATATGCACTTAAAAACATTCCTATAAGCGTATATAGTGCTAAATCCATTCCAAATAACACTCCACCTATTGAAACTATAAGAATATTTATAGAAAAAGTTGTATCTTTCATAGGTATATTCTTTTTAAATTTAAGTATTGCTGCTAGTATATCCGTTCCACCTTGTGATGACTTAGTTCTAAATACAATCCCTGTTCCTATTCCTGATAATATTCCTCCATATACACTTTGAAGTAATATATCTTTTATAGGTATAAAGTGACCTATGTCTTGAGTCAATCCAAGTAATAAAGAAAATATTATCATATTTAACAAACTATAAATGCAAAATTCCTTTTCAAGGTATATAAATCCTAAAATAAATATCGGTATGTTTATTAAAAATGTTAAAAGTCCTACATTTACATGTGTTAAAAAATTGATTGCTGATGATGCACCAGGAACTCCTCCACTTAATAAGTGTGCTGGTCTTAAAAAACCATTTATTCCTATGCATGCTATTATCATGCCTATGACTATAACAGAATACCTCAATAAAATATTATCGTTTAGGGCGGTGTTAACTTTGCTCATTTTATTCTCCTTCAAGCTTTTTTACACATATTTTTTGTGCACTTATTTTTATATCAAATATATCAATATTTTTCATATATTTG
>CAMTIM010000075.1 GCA_947072565.1 uncultured Peptostreptococcaceae bacterium
AAGCACATTTTAGAAATGGTTAAAATGACAAAAAAAGAGCTTTTAGAAAAAGAAGAAAAAAACAGAATAAAACAAGAAAAGTCAAAAAAAACACGTGAAAGTAAAAAAATCATAAAAGAAATAACAGAGTTTTTAAATGACAATAATATTCCTGTTGACATGATTACACAATCATACATTGATGAGTATGTTCAGATGAGATTACTACTAAATAGGATTGATGATGATCTGGCTACATCTGGTCTTGTATTAGAATACACAAATAAAACGGGTGCTGTAAATTTTGTTAATAATCCCTTAGTTTCAGAACGAAAGCATGCTGCTAATAATATGATTAAGATTTTAAAAGAGCTTAGTAAACTAAAAAAAGAAAGTAATGCAAAGTCATTAAAGACTTCAGGAACTAAAAGTAAGCTAAATGACTTTGAGGCTCAGTATGACTGATAGTTATTTTAAAGAGTACTTATTGGCGATCAAGAATAAAGAGATCATTGTTTGCAATAAAATAATTAAAATGCTATTAATTTACAAGCCTTACTTTACAAATACTAATACTGATAATGGTTGTTTCAATAAACTTAAATCAGATAGAGCAATCCAATTTATTGAATCCTTTTGCAGACACTCAAAAGGAGCTGGTTTTGCTGGAGAGTTAATTAAATTAGAACTTTGGCAAAAAGTGGTATTAGAATTAATATTTGGAATCGTTGACAAAGATACTGGTTATAGGATAGTGAGGGAAGTTTTTTTGGTTGTTGGTCGTAAAAATGGGAAATCAACTTTTGCTTCTGCAATAAGTCTATACATGCTTGTGATGGATAAAGAGCTATCGTCTGATATTTATTGTGTGGCGACTAAATTAAGTCAAGCAAAAATAATTTATAATGAATGTTATAAAATGGCTAAGCAAGATGATACTTTAGTTGATAGCTTGATATTAAATAGAGATATAATACACAGGCCTGATACTTTTGGAACTCTACAAGCACTTGCTTCAGATGCCACTACTCTTGATGGGCTTAATCCACATTTAGTTAATTTGGATGAGGTGCATGCTATGAAGAGTCGAGATATTTATGATATTATGATATCCGCTTTTGGGTCTAGGACACAACAATTACTACTGATGATAACAACAGCGGGTGTAATTAGAGACTCTATCTATGATGATCTATATGATCGATCAGAAAAGATATTAGACGGTTACGATGACAAGTCATTTATACCTATTATATTTGAATTGGATGACATTCAAGAATTATCAGATATAAATATGATGATTAAAGCTAATCCAAGTATAGGTGTTTCTAAAAGCTATGAGTATATGGAGCAACAAATAAAAGCAGCTATAGCTTCTCCAGCTGATAAAGTCAACTTTTTAACAAAGCATTGCAATATACGACAAAATGGATCGAGTAAATGGTTGAATTATAAAGATATAAACCAGTGTTCTATTGATTCATTTAAAGAATTAAACTTAAAAGGGCATGCTGCTGTTGCTGGTGTGGATTTAGCAATGACAACAGACTTAACATCTGCTAGCATACTAATACCTCACGAAGATGGTAGTATTTATTGTATTCAACAGAACTGGATTCCTTATAGAAAAATGAGTGAGGCAATAGTGAATCATCAGAATAAAGATAAAGCACCATACCACATCTGGAGTAAATATGATTATATTAGATCTAGCGGCACTAATAATGTTGATTACACAGATATCAGGGAGTGGTTTTTAGAAATAACAACAGAGTTAGACTTAACACTTCTTAGTATTGGTTTTGATAATTGGAACGCCAAGGAATTTTGTGCAGATATGGAATCCTATGGATTTAATATGGATAAAGTAATCCAGGGTGCAAAAACAATGTCTGAACCTATGAAGAAGCTAGAACTTGATATTATTAATAATAATTTTAAATACGATAATGAGTGTTTAAAAATGGCCTTGATTAACTGTTCTGTTGATTCTGACGTGAACGGTAATATTAGACCGAGTAAAGCGAAGTCAAATAAAAAGATAGATCCTGCAGTAGCAACAATAAATGCTTATGTGCGTCTTGTCGAGCACAAAGAGGAAATAGATTACATAAATAATTAGAAAAAACATAAAAAATAACATATAAATTTAAAATGTGTTATAATTAATATGTGGAAGTTAAAACTTTCAACAAAAAGGAAATTGACAATAATTCCTACCTTACTTCAAAACTGTGGAAAAAACCACATTAAAAAATAAAATATAGAATATTTGATTAAATATTTTATGATTAGACTAATACGAAACAGTCTAAAAATTAACTCGCTTTTGGTGCAGTACAAATAGAAAAGACAAACTAAAACTAATCCTTATAAATTCCTTTCAAACGTAAAAACCAAAGGCGACTAAAACACTATTAATTAATAGTGTTTTTTTATATAAAAACACATATTATTTTTAAATATGTTATAATAATAGTAATGACAAAAGGAGTTTACAAATGGGTATATTTTCATTTTTAAAAAGAAATACTGACACATTATCAAGATCAATCAAATGGTCTGAGTTTGGATCGGGTCTGACTAATACCTATACAACAGAGGATAATGACTTATATTACACTATAGTAAAAAGAGTTGCAACTGATGTATCAACAGTCACTGTAAATCAGCATAAAAAAGATAAAACATTAAATACTAGTGATTTACTATCAGTATTAAATAGACCTAATAGATTAGATAGTTTATCTAATCTATTATATAGAACAGTATTTAAATACTACAACTCAGGAAATGCTTTTTTACTCCTTGATTATGATGATAATAATAAGCTTAGAGCTATTTATCCTATTGATTACTCAGGTGTTGAGGTTTTAAAAGATACTAATTCTGAAAACAATGTTATTTATTTTAGATTTTATATGCCTGATGGCGACAATTTAGTACTACCCGACTACATGGTAATACATTTAAGAGCTAATGATTCAGATAATGTTCTTGCAGAAAATCAAAATAATAAATTAAATAATATTTATAATTTAATTGGTAAAAGTCAAGAGGCATTAACAACTTCTATCAACTCAAATGGTAAAATATCAGGTATATTCTCTGTAGATGCATCTATTGATGGAGAAAAATTAAAAGATAAAAAAGATAATTGGGTAAGTAACTATCTATCTGCTGACAACACATCTGGTGTAGTGGCTACTAGCAAGATGGAGAACTTTACTAAAATTGATATGAATTATAACTATCTAAAAACAGAGGAAGAAGAGTTACTAGAAAGTAAAGTATACAGATTCTTCGGGGTAAATAAAAATATTTTAACAGGTAATTATACTGATACAGAGTGGTCTAATTATGTGGGTAATGTTCTAAATCCATTAATAAATATGCTTGAACAAGAACTTAATTTTAAATTATTTACAGAAAAGGAACTACGAACTCAAAATTACATAACAATATCAACTGCACCATTATTATCGACTAACTTAATATCCAAAGCAAACTATTATAAATCAATGATTAGTATAGGTGCATTTAGTCCTAATGATGTGCGAGCTATGGAGGGGCTGAGCCCTATACCAAACTTAGACATTTACTCAATTACAGCAGGTGGTACTGGTATACAAGTTACACCAGATGGAGTAAGTTTAACAGATAATAGTATCATTGGTGAGGGGTCCACCCCGCCTGATGAGGAGGTGAAAAAATGAAAAAGAATACTCAAGACTTCCAACTAAATATTAAGTCTGTCGAACTAAAAGCAGAGAATCCTAATATAGGTATTATAAAAGGATACGCTTCCATTTATGGGAATTTAGATTCCTACAGAGATATAGTAATGCCAGGAGCATTTACTGAGTCTTTGATGAAGAATAGTAATAGAGTAGTAGCATTATACCAACACTCATCACACGAGCCAATAGGGATTAATTTTTTAGATGATTCCTTGGAGGGTTTAAAAACTACTATAGAAGTTAATTTAGAAACTCAAAGAGGTAAAGAAGCATATGCACTCGCAAAACAAGGTGCTTTATCAGGACTATCTATAGGATATTATATTCAAGATTACACAGAAAAATTAGATTCTAATGATAGGGCTTATTGGGAATTAACTAAACTAGACCTAATCGAGGTTAGTATAGTAACTTTTCCAGCAAATAAGGAATCAGTTGTAACAGAGATTAAGAATGATGAAAAAATAAAAGAAAAGAAAGAGGAAAAAACCATGGATCCAAAAATCTTAAATGAAAAAACAACAGAATTAGAAGCAAAAATAAAAGAAGCTGCAACATCAGAGGAAGTGAAATCACTTTCATTAGAAATTGAAAAATTAAAAGCATCAAATGAAATTAAAAATGTAAAATCAGTAGAAAAAATATATGTGGAGAAAGCTACAAACGTAGAATTATCACCAGAAGCATTAATCAAGTCGGACTCTTACAGAGAGGCATTTAAAAAGTCTTTTTTAGGGAAAGAATTATCAGAAAAAGAATCTAACATGATTGAATCAGCAAAGAAATTCTTTGGAACTGGAACTGGATCAGGTATATCATCAGTTGACCCAATTATTCCTAAAACAGTAGCAGATGGAATCATTAGCTATTTAGAAGCAGAAATGCCTCTATTTGCAAAAGTTAGCAAAGTATTTATTAGAGGTGCCTACTCAGTATCAACAGGAAAACTAAATGGTACAGTAGTGTGGGGAGCAACAGCTCAAGGAGTAGCACCAACACCCCTAGAAGGTACATTAACTGAAATATTATTTTCAGCGTACAAAATAATTGCTACTGTTGAAATATCAAGAGAAGCAAGTATAGAATCAGTATCAGGTTTCGAGAGCTGGTTAATTCAAGAACTTACTAAACATATGATGATTAGTATTGAAAATGGAATCACTACAGGATTAGGGGCTGCATCTCAACAACCTGAGGGGATTTTCTCAGCAACAAGTGTAACTAATAAATTAAACATAACAACAGATTTAATAACTGCAGCAACACCGAGTAAAATAATCTCTAAATTACCTACAAATGGGTATAGAGCAGGGGCAGAGTTTATTATGCACCCAACAACGTGGTACGATTTATTCGAGGGAATGTTAGATTCAACAGGTCAACCTATCACATTTACAAGTTTAGCAGATTCTAATGTATTGAGACTTAAAGGTTATAATGTAATTTTATCTGATTACGCACCTGCATATGACTCAGCCGAAGCTAAAACATTAGGTTACATTGCATTAGTAAACTTAGCAAAAGCTTATACAATGAAAATAGATCAAGCAATCAGCTTAGAGAAGTCAGTTGATGAACAATTTAGTAAAGATAAAATTGTTTACAAATCAGTATTTATGGGTGACGGTAAAGTAGTAGATCCAAAAGCAATTATAAAAGTACTTGACTTAGCACCTACAGTATAAATAGAGGAGTTCAAATGAAAATTAAAATATTAAACGCAGTAAATTTAGATTTTTCAGGAGAATTAAAACTTTATGAACCGTCTAAAAAAATATATACAATAAAGGAATCAGTAGCATTAGATAATGATTATTATAATCGTTATCTAAAAGCTAAAGATTATATTGAGATTATAGCAGAAGAAGTAGAAGTAGAAGAAGTAGAACCAGAGGTAGAACCAGAGGTAGAAATAACAAATAAACCTAAACCTAAACCTAAACCTAAAAACAAAAAATCAACTTTAGATATTAATTATGATATTACTACTATTGATGATAAAGATAAACTATTAGATGGTGTATAATTATGACTGTTCTGGAAAAAGTAAAAAATAATCTAAGAGTTTCAAGTGATGACTTTGATGATGAAATAATTACTTTAATATTATCCGCTTGTACTTTCATTAGAAATGCAGGTGTGAATCACACAGTTACTCTTGGGGCAATTAATGATAACACTTATGTGATTGACTCAGCTGTGATGACTTTAATTGTATTATTTTGTAAGTCCTATTTTGGGATACAAAATACTAAAGATATTGAATTACCTCATTTATTTTATTTAACTTTAAAACAGATGGAGGTATGCAAATGACTAGATGGAATGAAAAAGTAAACCTAATCACTGTAATTACAAATGCATCTAATAGTGTTTATGATAATGAGGATACTGAAGTAATTAAACAAGTTTATTGTGCCACTAACAGTATAGCTGGAAATGATTTTTATGCGGCTTCCAGACAAGGTGTATCATTAGAAATAAAGGTAATTATTAGATTATCTGAGTATGATAATCAAAATTATGTTGACTATAAAGGTACTCGCTATAAAGTTATCAGAACATACATTATAAATAATCGTGAGGAAATAGAACTGCATCTAGGTAGTGTGCTATGAATAATAAGTATACTATTGATGATTTTTACTCATTTCTAAAATTAATACCAAATATTACTGTTACATTTGGGGTATTTAAAGAAATATCTAAGTCTGAATTACCCCGTTTATCAATAGAAGTATCGTCTAAAAGTAAAGCTATTTACATTGACAATTCGGCATTGATTAAAAAAACAGATTTACAATTGAAGTTGTACACTAAAAGTTATGATATTAACGTTAAAAATATTGAGGATTATTTAGATAATGTAAATATTGATTACTCAATGACTACATCATTTACAGATGATAGTGATATTGTTAATAGCATTTATAGCCTAACTATTTATGAGTATCTAAATGGCTAAGAATATTACTTTTGATGACTTAGGCACTGAGCTACAAAATATTGTTATTGGTTACAATGAAGATATTCAAAAAGCAGCTTTAAAGCAGACAAAGGAGTCTGCTAAAAATTTAGCAAATACTTTGAAAAAAACAACTCCCAAGGGTAGGTCGAGTCAACACTTGGCAGACTCTTGGAAAGAATCAACAAAAGTAACAACTGCGGGTATTGAGGCCACTATTTTTAGTGATCCTAAGAAAAAAGTACAATGGCGAGCCCATTTTCTTGAGTTTGGTACATCTCACTCAAGAGCACAACCATTCATGATACCTGCATATAATCAAGAGGATTATGAAAAAAAGCTTCAAGAAATAATAAAAAATATAAAATAAAAATGGAGGTAATAAAATGAGTAATAAAGTTAAGTTTGGAATTAGTAACGTATGTTATGCAGCATTAACTATAGCTGCTGATGGATCATACACTTATGAAACGCCTAAAAAGTTACTTGGATCTGTAAAGTTAGGTCTTAGTCCTCTAGGATCAGACAATCCTTTTTACGCTGACAACATAATGTTTTACAATGAAGAAGTAAACCAAGGTTATGAAGGAAGTTTAGAAATAGCATTACTATCTGAGGAGTTTAGAACATCTATATTAGGTGAATTATCACCAGCAACTGGTCTAATGGTTGAATCTGGTAATGCAGTAAATAAACCTTTTGCGTTAGGTTTTCAAATTGATGGCGATAAAGGAAACACTAAATATTGGATGTATCACTGTACAGCTAAGAGACCTAAGTTAGAATCTGGGACTAATACTGATTCGACGGAAGTAGCAACAACTGAATTAGAGTTTACAGCTAATCCACGTACAAATGATACTGCTGTTAAGATATCTGCAGAGGCTGAATATTCAGGGCATGCAACATTCTTAAATGCAGTTGTAGAGCCTACAGTAACATCTGGAGTATCCGTAGCAAGTGTTGGAGGTAAATAATGGCAAAGGCACTAATTAAAGAAGTTTTGTACGAGTTTAATACTCGTACAGTATTTTTATATAAAAAAGAATTTGGTGTGGATTTAATAGCGGATATGAGCTCTATCACAGACGTTAATGTTGACATCTCTATTTTCTTGCAAGTTATTTTTTGTTTACAAAAAACGGGTAACCGTAATCTAGACTTTGAAACTTTTCAAGAAGAAACAGATATGTCTTCGATTATGCAAGAAACTTTTTTTAAAAAAGTAATGGGTTTAATTGAAGGTGAACTAAAAGGGATGAAGCCTAAGAAGAGTGCTGCTAGGGGAAAGTAGATTTTCCATCTGAACCCGAGTTTATAAATTCATTATTATTACTAAAGATACCTACTTCATTTATTGATGAATTAGGATTTTGTGATTTATTAGATCTGATAGACATTAGAATTGATTATTATAATAAAAAAAATGGAAAATCTACAGGCAGCAATGATTCTGGTCAAGACTCAGTATCTGCAGCAAAAGCCTTACTGGGATAAAAAAGAAAGTAGGTGATTAAATAATGGCAGAAGTTAAAGGGTTAAATATAAAATTAGGTGCAGACTTTTCAGCCGTAGAAAAAGGAGTTAAAAATCTAGCAAAAGATAATAAAGACTTAACAACACAATTAAGAGCTGTAAATAATGGTTTAAAATTAGATCCAAAAAATGTAGAATTATTAGAGAAAAAACAAGCTCTACTTTCTAAACAGATTGATGGTACTAAAAAAAGTATTGATTTACAAAAAAAAGCACAAGAAGAACTAGATACAGCATTTAAAAATGGTGTCATCTCTCAAGATCAATACAATACTAAACAAGCTCAACTAGATACTAGATTGCAGAATACTACCAATGCTTTAAAAATACAGCAAACAGAAATGGCTAATGTTAATAATGAGCTACCATCTATGGCTAAAAAGTTCGATGCAGCTGGTGATAGTATTCAAAATGCAGGAGATAAAATTAAAAACTCTGGCGTAAACGTAGCAAAAGCAGGTGCAATAGTTACAGGAGCTGCTGCTGGTCTTATAGTAGCTGGTAAAAAAGCTATTGACTCAGCATTCCTACAAACTAGAAATGAAGAAAAACTAACAGAAATTCTGAGAACAAGAACAAATGCTACAGATGACCAGATTCAATCAATTAAGAATCTAACAAGTGAACAGCAAGCTTTAGGGGTTGTTGGGGATGAAGTACAGATAGCAGGAGCTCAACAATTAGCAACATTTGTAGGACAGACATCTTCAGTTGAGACATTACTACCAGCGATGAATAATTTACTTGTGCAGCAAAAAGGTCTAAATGCGACTTCAGAAGACGCTACTAACATCGGTAACCTATTTGGTAAGGTCTTGGGGGGGCAAGTAGGAGCCTTATCAAAAGTAGGGATAACTTTTTCAGAAGCACAAGAAAAAATATTAAAATTTGGTACTGAGGAAGAAAAGGCTGCAACATTATCTGAAGTAGTAACCTCTAATGTAGGAAATATGAATCAAGCATTAGCTGCTACTGATGAGGGGCAAGTTGTAAACTTAACTAATACTCTTGGAGATATGCAGGAAGAGATAGGTTTTGCTCTACTACCCGCAGTTGTAGAACTTGTAAAGTCTTTTAAAGAAAATTTATTGCCTATAATACAAAATATGTTGCAATATTTAAAAGATAATCCAGAAATAGCTAAATTTGCAGTAATGTTTACAGCAGTACTAGCAGTACTAGGCCCTGTGTTAATTTTTATAGGATTATTAATAACCGCAGTAGGTCAGATAGTAACAGTATTTGGTGGATTTGTAAAATTAATACCACAGATAGTAAGTGGTATGAAAGGTTTCTTGGCACCCCTTAAACAATCTATAATAATGATATGGCAACAAGTATCAGCATTATTAGCACAAGCAGCAGCCTTTATAGCAGCTAACTGGCCTATACTATTAATAATAGCAGCTATAGGTATATTAATAGGGTTATTTATTATTTTCAAAGATAAAATAATGGAGGTTGCAGGAGCTATATGGGGATGGTTAGTTGGAGCATTTGAAGCAGTAGTAAATTGGTTTAAATCCCTGGGGGGTAAGATAGCAGAAGCAGCCTCTGTAATATGGGAATTTTTTAAAAATTTACCTAAACAAATATGGGATATATTTGTAGCTGGTCTAACTCTTTACTTCCAAATAGTAGCATGGTTCTATGGAACAATTTGGGAAGTACTTAAGACTATATTAAACTTTTTTGTTAATTTAGGTAAACTTATATGGGATACCTTAGTAAAAGGATTAATAGCTTACTTTAATATAGTAGCCTGGTTTTATGGAAAAATAGGAGAAGTAATAGTAGCTATAGTTAGCTTCTTCATAAACTTAGGTAAAACCATATGGGATACATTTATAGCAGGTTTATCTGCATACTTTAATTTAATAGGTTGGTTTATTGAGAAACTAGGTGAGATTATGACCTTTGCAATAAATTGGGCTAAGGATTTAGGTAAGAATATTTGGCAAGGAATTAAAGATGGTATTAAAGGTATTGGTAGCTGGGTAAAAGGGCTATTTACAGGTGGATCTGAAGCAGTCAGTGTTGGTGTTAATTATGAAGATAATGGCATACCTACACCTCAAGCATTTGGCTTTAGGTCAGCATTTGGAATAGATACAGAGTCATTACAAGGAATGGCACAAAGAGCCACACAAACTATATTTAATAGTACTCAGGCTATTCCACGTACATCTAGTACTAGTGGCGCGTCTAACTATAATACAATAAATATTACAGCAGCTGATGGTATGAACGAACGAACATTAGCAAAATTGGTTCTTAAAGAGATCGGGAGGTTGTAATGAGAAAATTTTATCTAGTAAATAAAAATAATGAGAAATATTATTTTGATGACTTAACTCATTTTGTACTTGATCCTACAGGATTAGGAACGAGTAAAAATACAGAATATAATGACTTTTATAACATCAGAATAAAAGTGTCAGAGAAAGTGAATTATGACGACATAACACTTGATTTAGTGTGTGCTGACTATGTTATATTTAATAGTTTCACACGATTTATAGCTGTAGGTAATCTAACTCTTTATTATGAATTGCCTGGTTTAGATACATTCTATATGAAGGTATCCATAGCTAGTATTGAAAAAGGGGAGATAAAAGAGGATAGTAAACTCCACACCCCAATTACTTTTCAATCACTAAGTAATTGGAGAACTGGTGCTACTACATTATTATCAATGACGAAGGTAACTTCGGGAAAAAGTTATAAACCTACTTATACTTATCCATACAAGTATTCAGATAATAATTTAAATTATATATCTGTCAATAACACTACAGATACATTTACACCTATAGTACTTACAATTATAGGGGCGTCTAATAACCCTGCTTATTCATTGATTGACTCTGAGGGTAACATGGTCTCACAAGGTCAAATATTTATATCAACTTATGAAAATGAATCTATTAGAATTGACTCCAATATTGATAATTTATCTATGATAAAGGTAGATGTAAACGGTAATATAATCAATGTTTATGATAAACAAAATATAGACTTAGCTAATTTTATTTATATACCTCCAGGACAACATATATTTTACTTTAATAATATAAGCGCTGGATCAAGTGCTACTATAGAATATGAGGCTCAATATGACATTGTATAATAAATTAATCATTGTTTCCAGAGATGATCTAAGTATCATATTCAACACATTAATATCAGAGATGGATATTACAAGTGATTATAGAGGCCTTAAGGATACATCACAAGTAACAACACTAGAATCTGTAAATAATAAATATTTAAATGATATAGCGCTAGTCAAAGATAATCTAGGTAATACAATTTATGAAGGAGTCATTACTGAAGTTGATGATAAACAAATAATTATGCAACCATTGTTAAATATATTTGATGTTGATTTTTTAGACAATTCAGATTTAACAAATGTAGGTGTAGATTTAAAAAGTCTACTAACCAGACTATTTATAACTTCATCAGATACCTTTTTAAATATACCCTATCTAACAATTAATAATAATATTACAGGTGTGCTTGTATACAGCTTCTATAATGAATCTACAGGATTGCAGACGACCAATCTTGTAGAATTATTTATAAATTTATTTACTAAATTAAACATTGTACTAAAAACTACAATAAATATTAATACAAAAAAGTTAATATTAGACATTAATTATATTAATGAACCTAAATTATTAATCAAAGAGAATCAGACATTATCAAATGTAACTATATCATCAATAAGTATACCCATCAACCGAGTTATATTTGTTGATGACACAAACAATAGGATTGTAGAGAATTACTATCTGTTAAATGATAACAGTATTACAAATAACATCAATAATCTTAACAGATTAAAGCCTGTTAAGATTAAATATCAAGCTGTAAAAGTTGCAGAGGCGCCAGATTATTATACCCTGGCTAAACAGGAATTGGTCAAAGATATTTATTCTCACGAAATAGAGATGAGTATATTAAATACAGTTAAATGGATAGATTTAAACAGCATTTACATTGGTAGAAAAATAATGTTTAATTATAATAATACTTTTTATGATACTATTGTATCAGGTATAAAAAATGATGGTACATCAATTGTAGTAAAAATGGGCTTTGCACGAAGCCTAGAGAAAGCAAAAAAAATATTAGGAGGTAAATAATGGCGATAATAAAAAGAACATTCCCAGGATCAGATGTAACACCATTATCAGACAATCAGATAATGAGTACAATGAGAGATGGTATTATTAAAAAGGTAGGTGATGAGTTAATTGGTAATTACTCAGGATCACAAGTAGTGTTTAAGCCTGGGTCAGTAGTGTTTAAAGGTAGAAAAGTAGATATTGACTCTAACTATACCTTAAATATTACACCACCAGCAACAGGTGTTGAGAAAGGTATTATTTATCTTGAATATAACATAAGAGCCTTAGATGATGACACTACAGTAGATATTAAATATAAACAAGCATCTACACAACCCGCACTAGTAAATGATGATATTTTAAACGGAGCTGAAGGCATAGCTCAACTGTTATTATACACGTATGACATAGCTCCTACAGGTATTGTAAACAATACATTCTTAGATAAAAGACCTTTTTTCAACGATATGATGAGAAAAGACTCTGTATCATTGACACTGCCAGTTGGTACAGGATCAGCTCCGATACCACAATTTTTAGAGTATAGTAACTGTATAATTTGGAACAACGCTAATAGAACACAGGTATATAAAGGGCCTATACCTAAATATGGTACATCTATTAAGGGTGGTGGTGATTCATTATTAGATACATCTGTCAACGCTTTTAGATCTGTTAGCTGCACCCTAACTGTAAATGCAACAGGTGTATTTGCAATTAATGATTTTGCAATGGTAACGACTCTAGCAGCGTCATCATCGATAGTGATAGGTAATAATACAGCAACAGCCATAACAAGAGTTGACTTTTATTAAGCAACTAAAAAAGAAAAGAGGTAAATTATGTCAACATACAAAATTATAAATAGTGACAAACAAGTAATTCCTGTTACACCGGTTACAATAATAGACTCAGACACTATTATTCAACACCCGTCAGAAACTTTTGAGTTAGACCAAAAAATTGCTATAAAGAAAACAATATCATCTGTTGTAACTCAGCCAGAAAGATTTGCTCAGATAATTACACTAGCAGAGTATAGAGCGGACAGAGGTATCAACAGTTACTCTGGTTTTGGATTAGACTTCGATAATACTGAGTCTTGGGGTTACTGGGGTGTGGTTTACGCAAAAAAGGGTTAAAACTAGTAGTAGATACCGGACTTAGTCTGTCAGCTACTAGTATTTACGAAAATAAAAATTTAATTAAATTTAATAAATTTCAACTTTCTGCAACAGTTGGTGGCGTAGCACAATGTATTTATTCAGGACTAATTCCTACAAAAACTTACACTGGTGTGTATCCATTGACTGGAATTGAGTTATGCACCATATTTAAAATTGGAAACAATTCACAATTTGTAAGGTATTCAATGACATTTACTAATAGAGATAACTTTACAATAACTTTAATAGATAGTCAGGAGCATATATCTAATAGTACACACTCACCATTTACAAACAATAATCCTAATTTTAACATAACTGAGGTGGTTTTTTATGAATAACCCAATAAGGTTTACAGTAAATTTAGTCGAAGGTTCCTCTTTGAATAACGTAAATTTTTCAAAATATAGTAAATTTAATTTATGGGCATTAAATTCAAATGGAAGAAAAAATTTAATATATCAAGGAATTACTGATTTAATAAGAATTAGACCAGAGATTTATGTTAGGATGATTGTAGATAATACATCTACGGTAGGTAGCTATGACTACAATACTAAAGTCGAATTTACAAGTAATAACGTATTAAAAATAGTCAACTTAAAAATGATGGTGCATAGAAATTTAACTAATCACGGTATCCCTTTCCTTCCTCCGGCAGGGTTTAGAATAAATATGATTGAATTTTATGATTAAATAAAAGAAAGAAGGTAATATGAAAATAGATTTAAAAGCAAGATTAAGAAGCAAATACTTCTGGGTAGCGTTGACATCAACAGTAGTACTATTGTCGCAGCAATTAGGGATAAATATTTTTCCAGACAATATTGCAGATATTGTAAATACAATGTTAACATTAGCAGTCATACTAGGAGTAGTCGTAGATACATCTACTCCTAGTATTAGTGATAATAAATAAAAAGAAAAGAGGTTAAATTATGAGAATATTATTAATAGCAGGACACGGACAAGGAGATCCAGGAGCAGTAGGAAACGGGCATAAAGAAGCGGAATGTACAAGACACTTTACAGAGCTTTTAGCAAAGCATTTAGGATGGGGTTTAGACGTGGAAGTTTACGACACGAAACAAGACTTAATCCAAACAAGGAATTATGCATCATTGATGAGCTACGATCAAATAATCGAGATTCATTTCAATGCAGCTTCTAATCCTGAAGCTAAGGGATGTGAAGTACTAATCTCACAAGATAGAAAAGCTAACAATGTTGATAATGCTTGTTTAGGAGCCTTAGGTAAGTACTTTACAAACAGAGGTATTAAATTAAGAGATAAAGAAGGTTTAGGGAATATGAGGCAATTTCAAGCAATGGGGATAGACTATAGACTGTTAGAACTGTGTTTCATCTCTAATGCTAATGATATGAAAGTTTATTTTGAAAATGCTGAAAATATAGCTAAAGACATTACATTAGCATTAAGACCTTTGTTTGGATTTAACTCAGAACCTACATCTGCACCTGAAGCACCTACCCCATCACCTACACCAACTCAAGGAGGTGCTTATGCAAAGCATTATGCTGAGAATGGAGTAGCTACATTTACAGAATCTTGTTATATTAATGTAGAACCTAAATATGGAGCAAATACAGATACTTTATATAATCCAGGAGAATCAGTTAATTATGATGAGGTTATTTATAATGATGGTTATATCTGGGTAGGGTACACTAGAAACAATGGTACAAGAGGTTATATAGCCACAGGTAAATATGATTCTAATATTAAGAGAACAGAAAGCTATGCAACTTTCAAATGATAGCGCTTGATACTAGCTTTATCATTCAAAGCCTACTAATATTTACACTAAGTGTAGGTCTATTAGGCTTTATAACAAGCCTTACAAAAAAGGTAGGAGATTTAGCTAATGGTTATCTTAAATTTGAAATATTTATAGAATCACAAACTGAATTAAATACTGCATTATTAGAAGAGTTAAAGTCTATAAAAAGAGTAGCCTATGATACAAGAGAAAAAGTCCAAATAATGGAGGTAACTAATGAGTATGAGAGAAAAGGAGCTAATGATGAAAGCAATTAAACTTAATATGGTAATAAATGTAATTATGGTGATGGTAATGTTAGTATTACTAGTAAAGATACTGGGACTAGATAATAAAGTAGTAGAATTAGATACTAAAGTAGAAATATTAGTACAAGAAATAGATTATAAAAAAATACAGGATATTAAGGCCTTAGCAGGAGCAATTGAAGGAAATACAATAGATGCATGGTCTCCATCATATATCACTGATACATACACTTTCTGTGTTGATTCAGAGCGATTAGGTGTGGTTAAGGAATGTGAAACAATTAAAAAATATTTAGGAGAGTAAGATGTTAATTTATATAATATTACTAATATCATTTATATCATTAGGATACTTACTTTACAATCTAATGAGAACAGTAAATAGCTTTACTGAAGCTAGCGAGCACTTTATAGTTGCCATTGAAACTAATACAAAAATAACACAGGGTCTATTTGATGGCCTTAAAGAGCTATCAAAAGAGGTACAAAATATGGCTGATGATAGATATGAATAAATACGAAAAAATGCAATACAAGGCCATTATAGCTAAACACTATCTAGATGATGAGTTAATTACAGAACACTTAGAATCTTGTTTTAAATATTTTAATTGTGAAATTATGAGGTTCATAATTGAGGCAAGGTTTAGAGATGGTAGAGCTGATAAATATATAATACAACATATACCAGGAGGACAAATAGTTAATAAAAACTATATCCAAATAAAAATAAATATATTTTTACAACAGCTAAAATATGGGATGAAATAATATTATTAAATATTAAAGACAGGTTATATAACTTGTCTTTTTCTTATGCAAAAAGGAACTGGTACTTAGTTAGTACTGGTGCAACGGATCCAAAAGAAGTAGAGTCATTGAAAAATGAAGTATCAGAATTAAAAAATATGATGGCAGAGCTTACACAAGTTATGAAAAATACTAATAAAGGAGCTAATAAAAATGAACGAAATAATTAATGGAATGCTTGATAAAATAATGCTACATACTGAGCTAATGGATAAATTCCATCTCCTTGGTTTACAAGGAATTAAACGATTTAATAGGTATGAATCAAAAGAAAATATGGAACGCTTTCTAGAACTTAGAAATTATCAAATTGAGTATAATAAAGGTACTTATACCTCATCAGAGGCTAAAAATTACACTTTATCGGATAATGTAATTAATCTTATAGATAATATTGTAAATGATAGATTAAACACTATTAGTAAACTATCTAAGGAGTATAAGAATACAGATGATGTTGTTTATGCTAGTATGCTGCTTGGTTATATTAAAGACTTCCAAAAGGAGTATGAAGTATTTAATAGGCTTAAAGAAAAGTTATCTAAAATTAATGATGTAGATAATAAATGGCTTGTTCTTTTTGATTTTGATAAAGAAATGCATGATTATATTAAAGATAAAGAGGATTAGTCCTCTTTTTTCATGTCAAAATAGCCGATAAACAATGGCTTTTTTTAAAAAACTAAAAAGTATTAGCATACTTTACGGTTTTTAGTTGACAACAATAAATATTTATGATATAATTAATATTGTAATAAGGAATCGGGAACTAAAAAGAGATCATA
>CAMTIM010000076.1 GCA_947072565.1 uncultured Peptostreptococcaceae bacterium
TTACAGTATCCAATATTTATACTTTTATCAAACTCAAATGGATATTCTGATTTATTTAATAGTTCCTCCTTATATCTTGTTATCATATCTATATCTCTATTTAAATATCGTTCTTTTTTAATATTTATAACTTCATTAACTTGTAATTCATGTGCTTTTATTAATGAAGTTATTTGTTTTTTCCTTTTGTATTCATTTTCTTCATATTGACTGTACTCTTTATTATGATTAGTTTCTATTTCATTTACATATGTATCATATTTTAATTTATAATTTTTAAATATTTTTTCAAATATATTAGCTTCTCTTATTAATTGTTTAGTTGGTATTTTATTTTGTATTAATAGTTCCTTAGGTAATTCAATTTGCTTTATATCTTTTTTTATAAATTCTTCTATTGATATCTGATTATAATTAATTATTCCATTATTTATTATATTATCTAATTTACTTATATAGTTATCTATATCTAAAGTTAAAATTTCAGCTTCTTTATGTCTATTATTTATGTATTCTTCTCTTTGTTGTTTTTCAAGTTCTTTTTGATTTTTTCTTGCTTGTTTTTCTGTTTCTTTTATCTTTTTTTGTTGTTCTTTTATTAATTCTTTTGCTACTTGATTTGTGAATCCTGATACTCCTTTTTTTGCCATAATTTATGCTCCTTTGTTAGTTCTTATATTTAGATTATTTGCATAAATTTAACTTTTTATCAATAAATTTATTTAACTTTTATTGTATAGAAAAAGGCATTATCTTTTGTAAGATAATACCTTTTATATATCACACTATATATATTATATATATATATATATAGTGTGATATATGTCATAAGCTTACACTTCAACTAGCTACAGATTCTTTTCTATAATATCTCTAAGTGTATCAATAGTTCTATTCTCATCATAGAAACTTATACCATATACCCTAATCTTTTTATCTTTATCCTGATCTAAATACCAAGACTCTAAAAACTCACCATTACATTCACTACTAGATGGATACAATAAAATAGCAACTCTAGCATCTGTGTATTTAGTCATATATGCATACATCTGATAGAAATCATCTCTCTTTACACCATGTCTATTAAGATTTCCATCAATTTTTTTCCACTTAGTATCTATGATTACCTTTTCCTTATTATTAACTTCAATTACTATATCAGGCCTTAAAGAAAATATACTTCTATCAGTTTTTTCATTTCTAAGGAGCTTGTACTTGTTGTGTTGGTAGTGCGTAACATAATCTTCAAAATTCAAATTAATTAGATTAGTTATATATCTTTCATAGATATCATTCATCTCAAATAGAATTGCGAATGATTTATCATCACCTTTATTTCCAATAGATGAATATCCATTTAATAGTAATTTAGAAAGTAAAAAACTAGATTCAAATCTAGAATTAAGTCTAGTAAATTTATAATTAAAAACACAGCTATTACTTACATCTATATACCCTACGTCTGAAAAAGCTACTCTTATATGATTTAATATTTTTATAGTATCTGTATTTTTAACATTAGTTATAATTTTACTTATACAAATATTAAATATTTGATTTAATCTGTTGTCTATTGAAAACTCTTCAAATCTGCAAAATACATCACTTCTACCAGTGCTTATATTTTTTATATGATCCTTTACTAATATGTTTCCTTTTAAAGCCTTACTATTCTCTTCTACATTTATATACGCTAAATAAGGCCCTTTAACAAGCTCTCTTTGCAAAGTTCTTGCAAATATTAATGCTAGTATTTCATTTAAGTTCATATCATAAATATTAAGCATCCCTATACTTGAATAATTAAAACGTATAATTCCACATTTATTTAGCATATTTATTAAAGCTTTTCTGCTGCCATGATAGTCATTACTTTTTATATCTATCTTTGGAAGTATCTCTATAGATACAGTTGACAGCTTTATAAATCCAACATAATTTATAAATGTTACACTATCCCTGCTCCAAGAGAAATTGCATTCCTTTAGCTTCTCTTTTAGTATGTATTTATTAAGCTCATCTGCTTCTTCTTCTGTTATTGATTTATCACTTGAATACCTAGTGATTTTCAAACTTTCAAAACACTCGTAAATAGTTACATGCCTCATCATTTATTCCTCATCATTAAAATCTTCATCATAATCAACATCTTCTATTTTAACTTGTGAGTATATATTCATGAAGGCTTCTTTTGTTGGATTTTCTACAACGCTATACTTAACTACATCAGGATATATATGAGATAGTTTTTTATTAAATAAACTATTCGGCTTAATTACCTGTTTATTTAATAAATAATTATTATCATTAGTTTTTGAGCTCCCACCTAAAATAAGCTCTATCTTTTCCCAGTCATCATAGAAGTATTCTTGTAATAACGGAATTACTTTGTTTTTCATAATTGATACAAGATCTTTAAATTGTATATCTGGTTTTATAAAATAAGCATGTCCTATTTTGTGATCTCTATCAAATAAAAACTCAATCCTGTCATTTATGGTTTTTAATAACATCGATACATCTATTCCATCTATATCTTTAGAAAGTAACTCTTCATTAGGCATATATTCTATAAAATCAAATCTTCTTCTAAGTGCCGTATCTAGAAGAGCAATAGATCTATCTGCTGTATTCATAGTTCCTATTATATATAAATTACTAGGCACACCAAATAAATCATTTGAGTAAGGAAGTGTTACTTTTAATTCATTTACTTCTCCTACTCTTTTATCCTCTTCTATTAAAGTTATAAGCTCTCCAAATATTTTAGATATATTACCTCTGTTTATCTCATCTATTATAAGAACATAGTTTTTAATTTGAACACTTTCTACTTTATAAGATATAAGCTCTTTTATGCTCTCAAAATTTAAATCAATATTATTAAAAGTGTATATGGTAGCTTGAGAGAATCGTTTATGTTTTAATATCATACTTACATCAATTAAATCACCATTATATAGCCATTCTACTTTTCTAAAATGACTGTACGGTATTTCTGTATTAGAGTCATAGTAATAATCACCTGTAACTTTAGCTATAGCTCTTACCCTTAGATTTCCTGAAGATATTATAATGATATCTCCTTCTTTTATTATATTCTTAAACCTATGTATAGCCGTTATATTAAAATCATTATTTTTTGACTCTGGCAAAATTTTTATTAGCTCTTGCTTTACATCTTCTCTACTATAACAATTTGAATAGTCAATATCCTGTCCATACCCTAATGATATACAATTATTTTCTATGCAATAATCAAATATTATATTATCATCTTTAATCGAAGTATCTCCTAATGACATTTTATGTACACCTATATTACTTTCATTGAATTCATACTTAGGAAGTTCTCCTTGTGCTTTTACAGATGCACATTTGCACATTTTTCTAAACACTCCATCCTTTGGTTCAAATCCACCACTACCATCACTTCTTAGCCCTTCTACAAAGTCTTCATATGAATATGATTGATGGAAAGTACAAAATTCAATTAATCCATCTTCTTTTATTTTATTGAACTCTTTTACTACCTCATTCCTTTTAGAAGGATCCGTTATAATATCTTTATACTTTTCATAATCTATTATTTCTAAAGCTTTATTAGCTACATTAAAAGTCTTTCCCGTTCCAGGTGGCCCATATAATATTGTATTTTTAGAAATATTGTTACTATTCTTCATACGTATACCTTCCCCCTCATCTACAGATATTTCATAGTATCTCTTTAGTCTATTTATAGTATCTTTTATAAGATTAATTACATCATCACTGTTGTTATCTTTTACAAAATCATAACCAACAGTTTTTCCAACTTGAATTTTGTTTGCTATTCTATCTTTTACATCTTGTATATATTCTCTTATTTCTTCTTTATTAAGATCTTCCAAATTTATATTTTTATTTCGACTTCCAAAATACTCGAATTCTTCGCTATCAATATCTAAATAATTTAAGAATCTATTATGTCTTATATAGTCTTCTTCTTTACTGTTTTTGTCTTTAATTTCTAAGGCTATCCTAAATCTAACTTCATTATTTTCTTTTTCTGCAAATATAGATATGCTACTACTTAGATGTCGTTTATTTTCCTTTTTTAATTCTATCCATAAGTAATTTCTAACTTCAGTATTAGTCCCCTTTAACCAACTTGACGATATAACCTGCTTATATTCTTCATCTTCAAGTTGAGTACACATTTCTCTAAATAATTTCCAAGCATTGCTCCCTTTATTATTTATGTTCTGTAGATCTGATTTTTTAAAAGGATCATCTTGATTTTTAGGATCTCCATACTCGTTATTTGAAAACTCATTTAAAAAGTCTAGTATATCTTTAAACTGATTTTCTTTACGCTTTATAACTATCTCTTTATATTCATTGCTTAAAAAATCAAGTATTTCTTCTACTGACTTTTCTCCGTCAATAGTCATTAATCGTTCCTCTAAAGCTAACTTTTTTGGATATTCTTTTTCCCCTTTAAATTCTCCTATGTAAGTAATTCTCCTCAACTTACCTTTAGATCTTAAGTAATTATAAGTATTATCATCATGGTCTCCATTGTACCATTGCCCAATCCTCGGACTTTGTACATCTTTTGTACATATTCTGTTTGATTGTTTTCTTATTTCTGATTGTGTAAAATAAAACTTTTCAATATCTATATAATTCTTTTTATAACATTCAATATAACTGTTATATGTCATAATAGCAGCTGATACCCATACTGCTACATCTACATCATCATATTTATTCACTCTGTACCCCCTATAATATCTTTTGTGTGTTTAACCTAAACTTTCCACACCTACATCTATTAAAAAATTGTATGTATCATCTAAAATACCATCTCTAGGTATAAAAATAAACATACCTTTTCTACTTCTACTTAACAGCACCCTATAAATATTTTCCATAATAACTTTTGGATCATCATACTTAGAAAGCTTCTTCTCTAACTTTTCATAATCAAATACAAACTTACTATCATTAATATAATACTCTCCACCAAACACAACAATAGGAAAATCTATCTCAAGTCCCTGACAAGCAAACTCCGAAGCCGCTATTTTTAGTTTTTCACAATCCTCTAAAAACCATTTACTAGCATGTCTTGCATCTATATAACTAGTAAAACTATTATCACCTAAAACTCTTCTCATATTATACTCATTAGCCTTAGACGATATAAGCATTCCATACTTTAAATCCTTGTTTTCTAAATTACTCACATATTCCCTACACTTATCAAACTCACGACTAACCTTAATAACAAATCCCTTAGATTTAATAAGCTCCAGTTCTTCTTTAGCTTTCTCTTTATTACAACCTATTAAAGCCTCCACAAACTTTGATATATCTATAAAATTATTTCTAATAGAAACATCTAAGTGAAGATTATCAACAACCATCATACTCTTAAAATTTTTAAATTCATCATAAAACTTTGAAGGTAAATAAATATTATAATCTCCTCTTTTTCTCAAAGCATCTTGCCAAAGCTTGATCCCTTTTTCTTCACCTTCATGAATAGATTGACCTTCACCTACAAAACAAACTAAAGTAACATTATTTTTAGATTTATATATTTTATCACAGATATTTAAAAGAGCATCTGGCTCACTAACTTTACCATCACCCATCTTTTTCTCATCCCAAGCCCTTTGAGCTTCATCAAATAAAAGCACATTATAATTAGGGACTTTATCATTTTTCATAAATTCATCTTTAAAAGCTTTAGCTCCTCTTATATATGCTTTACCTACATTAGTTTTATCCATAGCATTATCTATCTGACCTTGTAATACATTTATCAGTGGACCGTTACCTGATAAATATATAGCACCTTGTTCATTTGTATTTAATCTTTTTATATAAGCATTGTAATTATATAAAAACTTAAGAGCTACTAAAGTTTTACCCGCACCAGGAACACCACTTATAAAAACTATATTTTTTCCTTTATTAGTGTTCATGTTATGAAATACAATCTGCTTTAGCTTATTATAGGCTTTTTCTATATCTGAATCTAATATACTTTGTATATATGGAAGCTTTCCATTTTTGAATAAATCATAAGTAGCACTTAATATATCTGGTAAAGGCTCATAATCTGAGTTTATAAAATCCTCAGCTTTATCTATACTTACATTAGTTAAATTATTAAAATCTATTTTCTCTACAAAGTTAAATTTATTTAAAATATCTATATCGTTCTTATTTTCACTTAAATTCCCTTTAGTTAATACTAAATAACTTTCTACTTCCAGGTTATTATCTCTTATATATTTATGATAGTTTGATAAATCTTCTTTATATCCTATAGTCTGGGATATATCATCTTCTGTATACTTGTCTTTATTTTTAAATTCAAGTATGATAGCTTTTTCTTCAAATAACATAATAACATCTGGTCTTCTTCCACCTTCTAGTGGTAGAAAGTATTCAAATATACATACAATATCATCATTTTTAATATTTATTAATTTACCATACTGATATGTTAAAAACTCTAAACATGCATCCCATGCAGCTAACTGACCTTCTTTCACCTCATAGCCATTAGCTTCTGTATTTTCTTTTAATTCATTTGTTATTTTATCTTTACTATCGTATACAACTTCACTTAGTTTATATATATTTGCTTTAGCTCTATACTCCATATATAAATCCCCTTTATAATTCATCTTTTTACGTTAATACACCATATTTAACCATATATCTATTATATTGCATATTTTGTTATTATTAAACATGAAGTATAATAAATGTATAAAACAACTTGAGGTGAATCTAATGAAAAAGAAAATAAAGGTAGTTGCTGCAATTATTGAAAATGAAAATGAAGAAATACTGTGCGCTTTAAGATCTCCACAAATGACACTTCCTAATATGTGGGAGTTTCCTGGTGGTAAGGTTGAAGAAGGAGAATCACTGCATACTGCTATAGAACGTGAAATACAAGAAGAGCTAAAATGTGAAGTTAAGGCTTTAGATGTTTTTAATGATAATACTCATGAATATGAAAAGTTTATTATAAATCTTATATGTCTAAAGTGTAAGCTAGTACAAGGTACTCCTATAGCTACCGAACACTCTAAGCTTATCTGGCTTAAAAGAGATAATTTAGATTCTCTAAAATGGGCTCCTGCTGATGTTCCTGCTGTTCAGTCTTTAATCTACTAAATTAAAAAGACTGCTAAAGTACATTTTATTTTATAAATATACTTTACACAGTCTTTTTTATACTAAATTTTATTTTTAAGCAGTTCCTCTTCTTCTTCTATTTATCTTTATTGTTTTATCTTGTTCTTCCCAAGTCGATATGTATCCATACTCTTCCAGAGTTTTGCATAGTTTTTGATTAATATTATTATTTGTTAACCTTGGTGTTTTTCCTGTTTCTAATATATACTGATACCCATTTTTTATTCGTCTTAATAAGTCTATTATTTGATCTTCATCTAAATATTCCACTTGATTAGCTATAATTAATGCTTTTTTATTATCTGAAATATCACCATTGATGATATTCTTTATAACATAAAAATCTATCTTTTCGTTACAGTCATATAAATATTTCGATACTATATTGTTTAATCTACTATCTACATCTTCTGTAGTTGTCACAATGTGTTTATACACATTATTTATAATAAGTATTTTATCATCATTTGATATATCTGAAGTTAGTAACTTTACTAAATCAGTATATTCTAAATTATAATCATTATGACTTCCAACGTATTCTTGAATGTGATTTTTTACTAACTCTATGTGAATATATTCATCATTATACTCTCTCTTTATATATTCATAACTTTCTACATTTAACTTTATAATATCCTGTACTATTAGAATTTTCACTTTATGTATATCTAAATTATCTATATTCTCTTGTATGAAAGTTTCAAATTTATTTTCACTATAACGTTCATAAACTTTTATTGTATTTTTTAATACTCTAGTAAAAGTATCTAACTTGATGTTATTACTTATTATATTCCTGCTTGTTTTTTCTATTTCTTCTTTTGATATTGAACCATTATGGTTAATACTTTCTTCTATTTCTAATTTTTCTAGATTATGTGGATCATTTATGTAGTCTATTAAATTCTCTTTAATATTCATATCATCAAACCCAAAGCACTTAGATATATTGTACCAATCTGTTATCATCTTTTTGTCCTTAATAACTTTTATAACTAATTCTTTTGGAATTTTAACTATGTCATATAATAAAACACTCTGTTTTTCAATTATTTTTTCTCTATTTTGAATTAATATATTTTCATTATTCAATAAATTTACTATAGTATCTGGTGCCTCATTTTCAATACTTAAATTTAACAATACATTTTGTACATATGTATTTATATTATTATTTATATATTCAATAAGGATATCACATTTAGATTCTTTAATTATAGTATAGTTCTTAGTGTCCAAATCTTTAATTTGTTCTTTTCCATATTTATATTCTATTATA
>CAMTIM010000077.1 GCA_947072565.1 uncultured Peptostreptococcaceae bacterium
ATGTATGAGTATAAATATATTTCAATATGGGGTAAATCTGAGGAAGTATCTGATAGTTTAAATAACTATGGAAAAGAAGGATGGGAATTGATTTGTGTTTGGAATAATTGGCATTATTTCAAAAGAGTTATTAAATAAAAAAAAGCTAGTCAGTAAAAAATATTACTGGCTTTTATTTTTTCAAAAAAGAAAAAAGTGTAAAAATAAAACTGTGAAAACCTTATTCAACTATTGACAAAAAAATATATTTTGTGCTCTTAAAAAAACCTTGATAGTCTACTATATATAGTATAAAATAATCGTTGTACTACTACATATAGTAATTTAATCTTTAAAAACTGCATAAATAAAATTAAAAAAGTCAATAGCTTTTAGAGATAAATATGATATATTTTTACATGAAATTCCAGAAAATTTAAAATTTTAGTGTATATAATATATTAAAGAAGGAGAAACATTATGGTTAAAAAATTAAACGTGATAAAAAGAGATAATAGTGTTGCTGAGTTTGACAAAGATAAAATTAAAGAGGCTATATTAAAAGCTATGAAATATGGAAGTGGAATATATGAAGAAGATGTGGCACAAAAAATATCTGACAAGATAGAAATTAATTGCCTAGAAAATCAATCTTCACCAACTGTGTGCCAAATAGAAAATATGGTATATGAAAAATTAATAAGATATAGACATGAGTTAACAGCAAAGGCTTATGAAGGATATAGAGCAGTACAATCGTTTAAAAGAGAAATAAACACTACTGATGATAGTATAATAGGACTATTAGATAAAAGTAATGAAGATGTTTTAAATGAAAATTCTAATAAAAATGGTGTACTAGCTTCAACTCAAAGAGACTTAGTAGCTGGAGAAGTATCAAAAGATATAGCAAGAAGAAAAACAATACCTGCACATATAGTACATGCACATGATGAGGGAGTACTTCATTACCACGATATGGACTATGCAATGCAACCAATTCACAACTGCATGCTTATAAATTTAGAAGATATGTTAAATAATGGAACAGTAATAAATAATAAATTAGTAGAGTCACCTAAATCATTTTCTACAGCATGTACTATAGTTACACAGATAATAGCACAAATTGCTAGTGGTCAGTATGGTGGAAACTCTATAACTATAAAGCACATAGCACCTTTCTTAAAAGTATCGTATGAAAAGTATTTTAATAAATATATTGAAAAATATTCAAAAGAAGTATCTCATGAATTAGCAGAAGATAGAATGCTTGAAGAATTAAAATCGGGAATACAAACTATTAGATATCAATTATCAACACTTCACACTTCTAACGGTCAAAGTCCATTTTCAACAATTTACCTAGAAATTGAAGAAGGTAATGAATATGAAAGAGAAATGGCTTTAATATGTGAAGAGATGATAAAACAAAGACTAGAAGGTATGAAAAATTATAAGGGACAAGTAATAGGAGAAGAATTCCCTAAGTTAGTTTACTTACTTGATGAACACAACTGCTTAGAAGGCGGAAAATATGACTATATTACAAGACTGTGTGCAGTTTGTAATACTAAGAGATTAGTACCTGATTATCAAAGTGCTAAGATAATGAAAAAAAATTATGAAGGAAATACATTCCCACCAATGGGATGTCGTAGTCATTTATCTCCATATAAAGATGAATTTGGAAATTATAAATGGTATGGAAGATTTAATCAAGGCGTAATTTCTTTAAATTTAGTACAAGTAGCTTTAACTGCAGATAAAGATATGGACAAGTTCTGGGAAATATTAGAAGAAAGATTAGAGCTTTGCAAAGAAGCATTAATGGTTAGACATAATCTTTTACTTGGGACAACATCAGATATATCTCCAATACATTGGCAACATGGTGGAATAGCTAGACTTAAAAAAGGTGAAAAAATAGATTCTCTTTTAAAGGATGGATATTCAACACTTTCACTAGGATATGTAGGAATATATGAAATGACACAAGCGATGCTTGGAATTTCACATACTACTAAAGAAGGTGAAGAACTTGCTCTAAAGGTAATGAATCACTTAAATAATACATGTGAAAAATGGAAAAAAGAAAGTGGTCTTGGATTTGGACTATACGGAACTCCAGGTGAGAGTTTAACTTCAAGATTCTGTAGAATAGATAAGCAAAAATTCGGAGAAATAGAAAATGTAACAGATAGAATGTATTATACAAATTCTTATCATGTTCATGTATGTGAAGAAATAGATGCATTTGAAAAATTAAAATTCGAATCGCAATTCCATGATATATCTTTAGGTGGATGTATTAGTTATATAGAAGTTCCTGATATGAGTAAAAACTTAACAGCAGTAGAACAAATAATAAACTTTATTTACCACAATATACAATATGCTGAAATAAACACTAAGCCAGACGTTTGTTTTAAATGTGGATATGAAGGCGAAATAACTTTAGATGAAAACTTAGAGTGGCATTGTCCAAACTGTGGAAATCAAAAGAAAGAAGAAATGCAAGTTATGAGAAGAACTTGTGGTTATATTGGTTCTAGTATGTGGGGAAAAGGTCGTACTCAAGAAATTGCACAGAGAGTATTGCATCTATAAGATTAGGAGTGGATTATATTGAGGTTTTCTAAGATAAAAGATAATGACATAGCCAATGGTGTTGGAATAACTATGTCTCTTTGGACACAAGGATGTCCACATCATTGTAGAGGATGTTTTAATAGTGAAACTTGGGATTTTAATATTGAAAAAGAGTTTACAAAAGATGATTTAAAGTATATTTTAGATAGTATAGATAAAAACAACATAAAAAGAGATTTATCTATATTAGGTGGAGAGCCTTTATGTTCTCAAAATGTAGAAGGTGTAATAAATCTTTGTAAAGAATTTAAAAAATATTATCCTGATAAAAAAATATATTTATGGACTGGATATACAGTAGAACATTTTAATGAAATTCAAAAGGAAATATTAAAATATATAGATGTATTAGTTGACGGGAAATTTGAGGAAGATAAAAAAAGCCTAGCCATTATGTTAAGGGGCTCTTCAAATCAAAGAGTTATAGACGTAAATAAATCTTTGAAGCAAAATGATATAATATTGTATGAGATCGGTTAAGAGGAGAAATTAATAATGATAATTAATGTAAAAAGAACAAGTGAAGATGCTGTATTACCAAAGTTCGCGCATGATAGTGATAGTGGATTTGATTTATTTACATGTGAAGAAATAACTGTAGCACCTGGAAAAAAAGCTGTAGCTAAAACTGGTTTAATATTTGAAACACCAATAGGATGGGGAATTCAAATAAAAAATAAATCAGGAATAACTGTAAAAGGTGTTCCAACAACTTCAGGAAATAATGCAGATATAACAGTTTTTGAAGGAACTGTAGATATGGATTATAGAGGTGAAGTAGGTATAATGTTTAAAAATGAAGAAGATTTTGAAATAACTATACCAAAGCATACTAAATTAGCACAAGGTGTTTTAAGAAAAGTTTTCTACTGCACTTTTAAAGAAGTAAAAGAAGTAAGTACTACAGTTAGAGGAGAAGGTGGATTTGGTTCTACTGGAACGACTCTAGAAACGAAATAATAATTTATATATATTATGAAAATCCCTAAAGATAGAATTTCTTTAGGGATTTTATTTTTATTTTATGATATTATTTTATAGTATATAGGAAATTATATCCATTTATATGCTACAGATGTAATTTTTATATTTTCTAAAAAATATATTATAATGGAGGAGATTTTATTATGGAAAAGAAAAAATATGTATGTCCAAAATGTGATTGCCAAGAATTTGAAAGTGATCAATTTCAAGCAACTGGAGGGAATTTTGCAAAGTTGTTTGACATCCAAAATAAAAAGTTTATAACTATAAGTTGTAAAAAATGTGGTCATACAGAATTATATAAGGCAGACACTGATTCTGGATGGGATATACTAGACTTTTTATTTTAATAAATAACTTTAATTAAAGGTGGTTAACATGAATATAAGCTTAAGAGAAATAACTAAAAATGATGTAGATGATTTTAAGCTAATACAAGATTGGGATAATAATGACAATATAAAATATCTAATTAGACCAAATTTTAATGAGAAAGAGATCGAAAATATAACGTATGAAGAAATATTAGAGGGCTTTAATAGTAGTGAAGATAAGCATATATACATGATAATGGCTGACAATAAAGAAATAGGATATATAGGTATTGATACAAACTTTAAGATGTTATTAAAAAAAGATAATAATACGGCTTGGATTGGTATATGTGTAGGTGAAGAGAGCTATAGGGGTAAATCAATAGGAACACAAGTTATGGATCTATTAGAAGCAAAGGTAAAAGATTTAGATAAGGATAGAATTGAACTAGGTGTGTTTGAATATAACAGCATAGCAAGAAGCTTTTATATGAAAAATGGGTATGTAGTAATAGGTGAAATTAAAGATTTTGTATATTATGATGGTAAGTGGTATAGCGACATAAGAATGGAAAAAAATATATAAAATATAAGTATAAAAAGGCTAGGATAAATCCTAGCTTTTTTTGAGTTTATTTGTAAAAAATCCCATAATTAATGTAAAATAAAAATTTACAATTTATTTAATAATTGATATCATTAAAAAATGAACAAATGTAGGAAGGTGATCAAAATAAGAAGAAATAGTATTACTATGAAATTATTTTTAATAATATTTGTACTTATATTATTATTATCAGGATTAATTGGTATTTGGGTAATAAATGATACTAATAATATAATACAAAAAGAAATGTATGAAATGAGAAGCCAAGTTCTAAAAGAAGTTGGTAACAATATTTCAATATTATTATCAAATGTAGAAACTATGGGTGATAATATTGTAGTAGATAATAGATTAACAGATATTTTATCCACCCCAGAGAGCAAATTTAAAAGTGACAAAGATATTATCAAAGAAAAAAACTCATATGTAGAAGGATTGCTAGTTGATCAAGTTTGGAAGTATGGAAAATTTAATATGAAGCCAGAACTATACATAATTGGGGAGAATGGATTAACTTATAGTACATATTCTAAAACTAAATACGATACTAAAAATATAAAAAATGAGAAATGGTATGATGAAATTGTAAAAGCGAATGGAAAAACCGTACTTATAAATACATATAAAGATGAAAATGGAATAGGACCATATAAAAACATATTTAAAATGGGTAGACTTATAAAAGATTTAATAACTAATGAAACGCTAGGTGTATTAATAATGGATATAAGTGAAACTATGCTCTATGATAGATATTCAGATATGCTAGACTATGGAACGTCTATTTATATAGTTGATTCACACGAAAAAATAATATCTAGCAAGGACAAAAGATTAATTGGGACTAATTACCAACATGTTATAAAACAAAATAGTGATAATTATAGTGTTGCCAAAAATAACATGGAAATAGTATCTAATATTGATGAATATGGATGGAGCATAATACAAGAAGTGCCTTTAAATATTATGAAACAAGTATCAAATCAAGTAGTTGATAGTACTGTATTTATAATAGCATTAGTAAGTATAATAGCATTAATAATTAGTTATGCACTTTCTGTATGGATAACAAAACCAATTATTGAAATAAAAAATAAAATGGATAAAGTAATGTATGGTGATTTAAAAGCTAAAGTAGATGTAGATAGAAGTGATGAAATAGGTCAGTTACAAAAATCATTTAATAGCATGGTAATGTGGCTTGACTCTTCAATTGAAAATATAAAAAAATATGAAAAGCAAAAAAGAGTGGCAGAATTAAGCTTTCTACAAGCTCAGATAAATCCTCATTTTCTTTATAATACTTTAAGTGGAATACGATTTTTAATATCTATGAACAAAACTGAACAAGCAGAAGAAATGCTTTATAGATTTACAAAATTATTAAGAAGTATACTACCAAAATCTAGTGAAATGATTAGATTAGAAGATGAAATAGAAAATATTAAAAATTATGTAGAACTTCAAAAAATGAGATATCCTGATTGTTTTGAGATTACTTATGAAATAGACAATGAAATAAATGACTTTAATGTACCTTCTTTCATATTACAACCAATTGTAGAAAACGCTATTTTATATAGTATGGAAAAAGAAAATAACAAAGGTATAATAAGTTTGGTTGGATATAAGACGCAAGAGGGAATAAGAATTATAATAAATGACAATGGAATAGGTATGTCTAAGGATAAAGTAGAAAGTGTGTTAAAAAAAGAAGCAAGTGTGAATAGAGTAGGAGTTATAAATGTACATGAAAGAATTGTATTAAATTATGGAATAAATTATGGATTAGAAATAGATAGTATAGAAGGTAGAGGAACTAAAGTGACTTTTATACTACCTAACTAGAAGGAGGACGCATGTTAGATATATTAGTAGTAGAAGATGAAGCACCTATAAGAGATTGGATAGTATATACTATTTCAAATATTTCTAAAGATTTTAATGTATTAGCTAGTGCAGCAAATGGAAAAGAAGCATATGAATTAGCACAAAAGCTAAAACCACAAGTTATTATAAGTGATATAAAGATGCCTATTATGGATGGAATAACACTTAGCAAAGAAGTTAAGAAAATACTTCCAGATGTTTTTATTATATTATTGACTAACTATGCAGAGTTTTCTTATGCTAAGGAAGCTATAAGCTGTGGGGTTTATGAATATTTAATAAAATCAGATATAAGACCGAAAGAGCTAAATGAGGTTCTTAGCAAAATTTATGAAACTATAAAAGAAAGTAAAGAATTGATAATAAAGCAACAAGAGGACATTTGTACTAAACAAAGTAATCTTCAAATAGATAGCAATGAAAATAAGTATTCAAAAGCGATAAGAAAAGCTATGGAATATATAGAATCAAATTACAAAGAACATATATCCTTAAATCATATATCAAAGCAAGTGTATTTATCACATGAATATTTTTCAAGATTATTTAAAGAAGAAGTAGGGGAAAACTTTAGTACTTACCTTACCAACTACAGAATGATAAAAGCACATAATCTTATTAAAAATACAGATATGAAGATATCTCAAATAGCAATAGAGGTAGGATATAGCAATCCAGGATATTTTTCAAAAACATATAAAAAGCATAAAGGCGTATCCCCAGAGGAAGATCGATATTAAAAGTTAAAAAAACCTATAATATGTCAAAATAATTCAAAAATATCAATATCTTTCATAATTAGACATTTTCTAACGCTAAAAATATCAATATTGTTATATTACTTATCAATAGTATACATGGAATGAAAACGTTTAATCAAATATAATATTAGTAAAGCAGAAGAACATAATTAACAAATTGGCTACTTTGCTATGTATAGACATAGGAGGCAAATAATGACATTAAAGAATAAAAAAATAATGCTATTAATTACGCTGGTATTAATTATAGTAATTGCTTGTTTATATCAATATAATCAAAATAGATTTGAAGTTAAGAATAAAGAAATCATAAAAGTTGGAATTATTTTTAACGAAGCCGGGTTAGGGGATAAATCATTTAATGACTTATGCTATGACGGTATATTAAAGGCACAAGAAAAGCTTGGGATTGAATTTGATTATTGTCAGTCAAAAACTGAAGGTGACTATGAAACATTAGGAAGAAAATATGCTAAGACTAAAAAATATAATCTTATCATTTCAGTTGGAGGAGAACAAGAAAAGGCAGTAATTAAGATTTCAAAAGAGTTTCCAAATCAAAAATTCACATTAATAGATTCTAATATAGAGTTACCAAATGTAAGCTCTATATGTACAAGCTGGTCTGAGCAAACGTTCTTAAATGGAGTTATAGCAGGATTATCTATTACAAATAATTCAAAACAAGAAAATAAACCGATGGCAGGAGTTATATTAGGTAAAGATCTAGAGCATTTAAGACAAGGTGCTATTGGATTTGAAGCTGGAGTTAGATATATAAATCCTAATATTAAAACAGTGGTAGCTGTAGTTGATGATTTTTCAAACCCAGCAAAGGCAAAAGAAATTGCACTTCTAATGTATAAAAAAGGAGCACAATACATTCAGCAACTAGCAGGAGAATCAGGATTTGGAGTTTTTGCAGCAGCAAAAGAAGCTGATAAATATGCTTTTGGAGTTGATGGAAATCAAAATTTTTTTGATCCAGATTACATAGTATCAACAGCGACTAGATACGCAAATGAAATAATTTATAAAGAGATAGAGGGTATCAAAAATTCTACATGGAGCCCAGGGGTACATAAGCTTGGACTTAAAGAAAACGTTATCGGTTATGAAGTAGAAGGATCTAATGTAAAAATAGATTCAAATATAATTGAAACGGTAGAACAAATAAAGACATCTGTAATAAATAAAGAGATTGTAATACCTTCAACTTATGAAGGGTTAGATACATGGATTACAAAAAATAAATATAAAAGCTAAAAGATAAGGGGAAAATTAAAATGAGACTATATGATATTATATCTAAAAAAAGAGACAATAAAGAACTATCTAAAGAAGAAATAGAATTCTTTATAGAAAAATATACTAATGGTGAAATACCTGATTATCAAGCATCTGCATTATTAATGGCAATATATTTAAATGGATTCACTACAGAAGAAACAGCAAATCTTACAATGGCTATGGTAAACTCAGGAGACGTTGTAGATTTAAGTATGATAGATGGAGTAAAACTTGATAAACATAGTACTGGAGGGGTTGGAGATAAAACATCTCTTATATTAGTACCAATGGTTGCAGCAGCAGGTGGTAAGGTTGCTAAATTATCAGGTAGAGGATTAGGTCACACAGGTGGAACATTAGATAAATTAGAATCTATACCAGGATTTAATATATCTGTTAAAGAAGATAAATTTAAAGATATGGTTGAAAATGCAGGATTAGTTATAGCAGGTCAAACTCAAAACTTAGTTCCAGCAGATAAAAAAATATATGCACTAAGAGATGTTACAGCAACAGTAGATAGTATACCTTTAATAGCTGCAAGTATAATGAGTAAGAAAATAGCATCAGGGGCAGATGCAATAGTACTAGATGTTAAGTATGGTGAAGGTGCTTTCATGAAAACAGCTCAAGATGCTGAAAAATTAGCAACTGCTATGGTAAACATAGGTAAGAGTGTAGGAAGAAATACATCTGCTGCAATAACATTAAATGGAGAACCATTAGGATATGCAATAGGAAATGCACTTGAAATAAAAGAAGTTATAGAGGTATTAAAAGGTGAAGGACCAGATGATTTAAGAGAATTATGCTTACAACTAGGAGCACAAATGCTTATGCTTGGAAATATAGAAACAGATGTTGAAAAAGGAAGAGCTAAGTTAGAAGGAATATTAAAAGATGGAAGTGCTTTAGCTAAGTTAAGACAATTAGTAGTTCTTCAAGATGGAGACCCAAGCGTTATAGATAATTCAGAGTTATTTGAAATAGCACCTTTAACTCATAAAGTTAAGGCAACTAAAGAAGGATATGTATATGAATTAAATGCAGAAAGTGTTGGAGTATCATCTTTACTTACTGGAGCTGGAAGACATACAAAAGACGATGAATTAGACTACGGAGCTGGAATAATATTAGAAAAGAAAATAGGAGACTATGTAAAAGTAGGAGACGTATTAGCAACTCTATATTCAAGTGATGAAGATAAATTTGAAAAAGCTGAAGAAGAATTACAAAGTGCTTATTCTATAAAAGCTGAAAAACCAGAAAAAGCTTCTATAATACATAAAATAATATAATTAAATATAAAGACTTAGGAGAATAGTTATGGATAACAAAACAATTTTAAGTACAGTAGACCACACTTTATTAAAACAAACAGCTACTTGGGAAGATATAAAAGTAATATGTGAAGATGCAATGAAATATGAAGTAGCATCAGTATGTATACCACCATCATTTGTAAAAAGAGCTAAAGAATTTGTAGGAAATAAAATGCAAGTTTGTACAGTAATAGGATTCCCAAATGGATACAATACTACTGCTGTAAAAGTATTTGAAACTAAAGATGCTATACAAAATGGTGCAGATGAAATAGATATGGTAATAAACTTAGGTACGTTAAAGGAAAATAAATTTGAAGAAATAACACAAGAGATAAAATCTATAAAAGAAGCTTGTGGAAAAAAAATATTAAAAGTTATAATAGAAACTTGTCTTTTAAATGAAGAAGAAAAAATTGAAATGTGCAAATGTGTAACTAACGCAAAAGCTGATTTTATAAAAACTTCTACAGGATTTAGTACTGGTGGAGCAACAGCTAAAGATTTAGCATTATTTAAAGAAAATATAGGTAAAGACGTTTTAATAAAAGCAGCAGGTGGAATCAAAGATCTTGATACAGCTAGAGAGTTTATAAATATAGGATCTTCAAGACTTGGAACAAGCTCAATAATAAAAATGATAAATAATGAAGAAGTAGCGGGGTACTAAAAATGAAAAAGTTTAATAGAGTATTTTTAACTGTATTAGACTCAGTAGGAATAGGTGAACTAGAAGATGCAAAAGAGTATGGCGATTTAGGCGCTAATACTCTTTGCAATATAGCAAAATCAACAGGAGGGCTTAGCCTTCCTAACCTACAAAGAATGGGTCTAGGCAACATAGCAAGTATACAAGGTGTAAAACCTACGGATAATCAAACAGCATATACTACTAAATGTGGGGAGTTATCTAAAGGAAAAGATACAATAACAGGACACTGGGAAATGTCTGGAATACTTATAAAAGAGCCTTTTAAAGTATTTACAGACACAGGATTTCCAAAAGAACTTATAGATGAGCTTGAAAAAGAGACTGGCCATAAATTTATAGGAAATATTTCAGCATCAGGTACAGAAATAATAAAAAATTTAGGACAAGAACATGTACAAACTAAAAGCTTAATACTTTATACATCTGCGGATAGCGTTTTACAAATAGCTGCTAATGAAGAGATAATACCACTTGAAGAATTATATAGAGTTTGTGAAATAGCAAGAAAAATTACTTTAAAAGAAGAATATAAAGTTTGTAGAATAATAGCAAGACCGTTTATTGGAACTAATAAAGAAAACTTTACAAGAACTTCAAATAGAAAAGACTATGCTCTAAAGCCACCAACTAAAACAATTTTAGATGCACTTTGTGAAAAAGATTTAAATGTAGTTGGTATTGGTAAAATAGGAGATATATACTCTTATCAAGGAATAACAAAGAGTATAAAAACAAAGAGTAATGAAGATGGAATGAATAAAACTATAGAGATTGCAAAAGAAGGATCTCACAGAGGTTTAATATTTTTAAATTTAGTAGATTTTGATGCATTATATGGGCACAGAAGAGATGCTAAAGGATATAAGGGAGCATTAGAGGATTTTGATTCTCAATTAGGAATTCTTATCGAAGAACTTAGAGAAGATGATCTTTTAATTATTACAGCAGATCATGGTAATGACCCTACTTTTAAAGGAACTGATCATACTAGAGAGTATGTACCTGTATTAGCTTATAGTAAATTATTAACTAAACAAAAAGAAATACCAACATTAACAAGCATGGCAGACTTAGGAATTACTATATTAGACAACTTTAAAGAAGAAAAAGATAATTACAATTTCGAAATCGGGAAATCGTTCTTAAATAAAATACAATAATAAATAAGAGGTGGAAAATATGGAAAATTTATTTGAAAAAATACTAGAAAGTGCAAATTACATAAAATCAAAAATAGATATAAAACCTACAATTGGTCTTATACTAGGATCAGGACTTGGTGTTTTAGGTGACGAAATAGAAAATGCAGTAGAAATAAGCTATGATAAAATACCTAACTTCCCAGTATCAACAGTAGAAGGTCATAAGGGACAATTAGTTATAGGACAATTAGAAGGAAAGAACGTAGTAGCTATGCAAGGAAGATTCCATTTCTATGAAGGATATGCTATGCAAGAAACAACTTTCCCAGTAAGAGTTATGAAAGCATTAGGAGTAGAGACAGTATTTGTAACTAATGCAGCTGGTGGAGCAAATAAATCTTTTAAACCAGGGGACTTAATGATAATAAATGATCATTTAAACTTAGGGGGAACTAATCCTCTAATAGGAGCAAATGATAATAGATTAGGGCCAAGATTCCCAGATATGTCTAGTGCATATACTCCAGAGTATATAAATCTTGCAAGAAAATGCGCGAAAGAATTAGACATTAACGTAAAAGAAGGTGTATATGCGTTCTTTACAGGGCCTACATATGAAACTCCTTCAGAAGTTAAAATGGCTAGAATCATGGGGGCTGATGCAGTAGGAATGTCTACAGCACCAGAGGTAATAGTTGCTTCTCATAGTGGATTAAAAGTAGTAGGTATATCTTGTATAACTAATATGGCAGCAGGAATATTAGATCAACCACTAAACCATGAAGAAGTTATAGAAACAACTCAAAGGGTAAAACAACAATTTTTAAGCTTAGTTAAAAATATAGTTAGTGAAATATAATACTTAATCTAAAAATCAGAGGTGAGAAAATGTCAATAATATTAAATATATTAGGAATAGTATTATTATTAGGTGGACTATATCTAGTGTCATCTAATAAAAATAATGTTAGAAAAAAAATGATATTAAAAGCACTTATAGTTCAGTTTGTAGTAGCTTTTTTATTAGTTAAATTCCCGTTAGGAAGATTAGCTTTAGAAAAAGTATCTGATGGTGTAACAAATATTTTAAATTATGGAGCACAAGGATTAACATTTATATTTGGATCATTAGAAAATGCAGGAGCTCCAACAGGATTTATATTTGGAATTCAAGTTTTAGGTAACATAATATTTATATCATCACTAGTAGCTGCACTATACTACCTTGGTGTTCTTGGAGCTATAGTTAAAGTAATCGGTGGGATAATAGGAAAGTTTCTTGGAACTAGTAATGTAGAAAGTTTTGTTGCGGTTGCAAATGTATTCTTAGGTCAAACAGAATCTCCAATACTTGTATCTAAGTACTTAGGACGTATGACTGAAAGTGAAATAATGTTAGTTTTAATATCTGGTATGGGTAGTATGTCTGCAACTGTACTTATGGGATATACAGCAATGGGTATACCGATGCAAAATCTTTTAATAGCAGGAGCACTAGTTCCATTAGGAAGTATAATAGTATCAAAACTTATACTTCCAGAGACTGTAAAAGAAGCTGCGAGTGTAGATAATACAGTTAGTATAGATGATGGTTCTTTAGCATCTTGTGAATGTGCAGCAACTGCAGTTATAGAAGAAGTAACTATGGATAATAAAGGTGATAATGCAAACCTTATATCAGCAATATCTCAAGGAGCTAATGAAGGTCTTCAGATGGCTTTAGGTATAGGTGCATCATTAATTGCAATAATATCTTTAGTAGCATTAGTTAATGGTATATTAGGTGTAGTTGGATTATCTTTAGAACAAATATTATCATATATATTTGCACCTATAGGATTATTAATGGGATTAGGAACGGAACATATGCTTACTGCAGGTCAATTACTTGGAAGTAAGTTAATATTAAATGAATTTGTTGCTTTTGGAGAATTAGGAAAGATATTAAATACATTAGATTATAGAACTGGTTTAATGTTATCAATAGCTTTAGCTGGGTTTGCTAATATTTCTAGTATGGGTATATGTATATCAGGAATATCAGTATTTTGCCCAGATAAAAGAGGGATATTATCAAAATTAGCATTCAGAGGAATGATGGGTGGATTCTGTGTAAGTTTATTAAGTTCTTTAATAGTAGGTTTAATAATATCTATATAATTAATATTTACTATAATTAATAATTTAACTAAGAACTACTTTCTCCACATATTAATTAGGCTGAAGAAATATGTGGGGAATTTTATATGAAAATATATAAATTTAAAATAGATCAATAAAAGGAGAAACCATATGTATAAAAATTTACAAAGCCATGCTATAAATATAAGAAAAAACATAGTAACAATGATAACAGAATCTAAATCGGGTCATCCAGGTGGATCTTTATCAGCTGTAGAAATACTTACATATTTATATTTTAAAGAAATGAATATAAGTAAGGATAACTTAGATAGCAAAGAAAGAGACTATTTCATACTTAGTAAAGGTCATGCAGCACCAGTTTTATATGCAACATTAAGTGAAGCAGGATTTATAGAAGAAAAAGAATTAATGACTTTAAGAAAATTAGGATCTAAATTACAAGGTCATCCAGATAGTAAAAAAATAAAAGCAATTGATGTATCAACAGGTTCTCTAGGACAAGGTATATCAAATGCAGTAGGAGTTGCAATCGGTGCAAAAATTGATAATGCTAATTCTACAATATATACACTTTTAGGTGATGGAGAATTACAAGAAGGTTTAGTTTGGGAAGCTTTAATGAGTGCAGCTCATTATAAATTAGATAACTTAGTAGCATTTGTAGACTACAATAAATTACAAATCGATGGAAATAATGAAGATGTAATGGGAATAAAACCACTAGACAAAAAATTCGAAAGTTTTGGATGGAATGTAATAACTATAGATGGACACGACTTTAATCAAATAGAAAAAGCTCTACAAAGTGCAAAAGAAATAGATCAAAGACCAACAGTTATAATAGCTAACACTGTAAAAGGTAAGGGAGTATCTTTTATGGAAAATAATGCAGGATGGCATGGAAGTGCACCAAGCATAGAGCAAAGAGATTTAGCTTTAAATGAATTAGAGAACATGAGAAAGGGGTGCTTATAATGGGATTAGCAACAAGAGAAGCGTATGGAAAGGCATTAGTTGAATTAGGAAAAGAAAATGAAAATATAGTAGTATTAGATGCAGACCTTTCAAAATCTACTAAGACAGCAGATTTTGCAAAAGCATACCCAAATAGATTTATAAATGCAGGAATAGCTGAACAAAATCTTTTAGGAATGAGTGCGGGGCTTGCAAGATACGGTAAAGTACCATTTGCTAGTACTTTTGCAGTGTTTGCAACTGGTAGAGCATTTGAAATAATAAGAAACTCTATATGTTATCCAAAAGCTAACGTTAAAATAGCAGCAACTCATGCAGGTATAACAGTAGGAGAAGATGGTGGATCTCATCAATCTATAGAAGATATAGCAATAATGAATTCACTTCCAAATATGAGTGTATTAGTGCCAGCTGATGCAAAAGAAACTAATGAAATAATCAAGTATGCTGCAAAGCATGTAGGACCTGTATATATAAGACTTGGAAGACTTAATAGTGAAGATATATTTGGAGATGATTATAAGTTTGAGTATGGTAAAGGTGTATGTTTAAAAGAAGGCGATGACTGCACTATAATATCTACTGGACTTATGAGCGCTATGGCAAAGGATGCTTGTGAGACTCTTAAAGAACAAGGAATAAATGTAAGACTTATACATATGCCTACTATAAAACCAATAGATAGAGCAATTATAGAAAAAGCAGCTAAAGAAACTAAGTTTATATTAACTTGTGAAGAGCACTCTGTAATAGGTGGGTTAGGTCAAATAGTAGCAAGTGTTACATCTGAAACAGTTCCTACTAAAGTTATTAAGCTAGGAATAAATGATGTATTTGGAGAATCAGCAACACCAAAAGAGTTACTTCAAAAACATGGATTAAGTAGCGAAAATATAGTAAACATAATAAAAGAAAATATATAAAAATTATAAATATATTTAAAAAAGTAAGTAATAAAGGAGATAAATTTATGGAAAATAAACAATTGTTAGAAATAGCTGAACAAGCTAAAGAAAATGCATACGTTCCATACTCCAATTTTCATGTTGGAGCAGCCTTAATTACTAAATCTGGAAAAGTTTATACTGGATGTAATATAGAGTGTGCATCTTATGGTGGAACAAACTGTGCAGAGAGAACAGCTATTTTTAAAGCTGTATCTGAAGGTGATAAAGATATAGAGGCTATAGCTATAGCTAGTGATAATTCATCAAAAAATGAAATAACAGCACCTTGTGGTATATGTAGACAAGTAATAGCTGAATTTGGATTAGATATAAAAATAATACTAGGTTACTCTAAGGGTGACATAAAAGAATTTAAGATAAAAGATTTATTACCACATTCTTTTACAGGTAATGATCTAATATAAGGGGGATTATAAAATGAAAATATTTATAGATACAGCAAACATAAGTGAAATAGTAGAAGCAAATAGTTGGGGAATAGTAGATGGAGTTACTACAAATCCATCACTTATAGCAAGAGAAGGTAGAGATTTACAAGAAGTAATAAATGAAATATGTTCAATAGTAGATGGACCAATAAGTGCTGAGGTAATAAGCTTAGAGGCAGATAAAATGGTTGAAGAAGCTATGGAGTTAGTTAAATTACATAAAAACATAGTTATAAAAATACCTATGTGTATAGAAGGATTAAAAGCTGTTAAGGTATTATCTGAAAAGAAAATAAAAACTAACGTAACTTTAATATTCTCATCTCAACAAGCATTACTTGCAGCAAAAGCTGGCGCTAGTTATGTAAGTCCATTTGTAGGAAGAGTTGATGATATTGGTGCTAGAGGAGTAGAATTAATAAGCGAAATAGCAACTATATTTGAAGTACATGATATACAAACAGAAATAATAGCAGCAAGCATAAGAAACCCAATACATGTATCAGAATGTGCATTAGCAGGATCTGATATAGCTACAATACCATTTAAGGTATTAAGTCAAATGGCTAAACATCCTCTTACAGATAAAGGAATAGAGCAATTTTTAAGCGATTACAATAATAGTAAATAATATATAATATATAAAAAGCCTTCAAAGAAAATATTTCTATGAGGGCTTTTTTATGTATTTAAATTATATTATTTTTATAGACTTTATATTGTTTTTATCTATAGAAAAAGAGCTACCTAGTTCTTTGCCAAACATAGTTAAAATATTTACATTTTCATTATTGTTAAACATATCTAACCAATCAACTAAAGAATTAAAGTTTTTAACGTTATCTCTTTCAACTATTTTTTCAAAGCCATTATTAAAAGTTATTTTTATTTTATCGATTTTCAATTATATCACCGTCCTAACATTTAATATTTTATATTAAATTACTAGATTATAATACTTTTTTATAAAAATTTATTAATTTAGATTATTGTGGGTATAAATAATTAAATGAAAATATATAATGGTTAAAGTATTTAATTATTTTATATTATTAATAAAAATAGGTAAATTTGATTAGCATCACATTTTTTATAAAAATATAGTGATAAAATAATAACTGTATTTTAACAAAAAGTAGAAAGCGGAGGATTTTAAAGTGTTAGAATTAGCAGAAGAATTACAATTATTTAAACCAATAGAAATAGATGCAAAAGAAATATTAGATTCGTATTTTGAGTTAGTAGATTATGAGGCATGTGAATATTGCTTTGTTACTTTATATATGTGGAGAAATGTATACAATACACTATACTATGTAGAAGATGATTTTGCTATAGTATCAGGTGAATATGAAGGAAATGACTTTGTGGTATTACCTTTAGCAACTAAAGAAAACATGCCTAAAGCTATAGAATTTATATTAGATCATTTTAAAGATAAAAATAAAAAAGTTCATTTAAGAGCTATAACTAAGGAAATAGTAGATTTCATGAAAGAAAACTACCCTGGGGACTTTGAATATATAGAAGAACGAGATTATTTTGATTATGTGTATGATGGAGATAGCCTAAGAACTTTAGGAGGAAGAAAAAATCAGAAAAAGAGAAATCATTTAAATTATTTCTTAAAAGAATATGAAAATAGATTTGAGTATAAAAAATTAGAAAATAATACTCAATTTGAAGAATGTATAGAACTTTTAAATGTATGGTCAGAAAACAAAGAAGATGAAGATAACGATGATTTTAAAAATGAGTTTATAGCTATACAAAGTCTATTTAATAATTATGAACAATTAAAAGATAAATTAAAAATAGGAGCAATATATATCGATGATAAGTTAGAGGCATTTTCAATAGGTGAAATGTTAAATGATAATATGGCAGTTATTCATATAGAAAAAGCAAATCCGATAATACGTGGATTGTATCCATATATAAACCAACAATTTTTAGTAAATGAGTTTAATGAAGTAGAATTTATAAATCGAGAAGAAGATTTAGGGATAGAAGGATTAAGAAAAGCTAAGCTTTCATATCATCCATGTAAATTTGTTGAAAAATATACTGTATTGGAAATATAAAATGGGGTAAAATTAACCCCATTTTTTTAATTTATAAAATTTTTCATTTTATCTAAATCTTTAACTATTAACTTTTTCATACTTTCAAACTCGAAAAGTCCATCTTGTTCAAATTTAGATAATTTTCTACTTATAGTCTCTCTAGTTATTCCACAATAACTTGCCATACCTTCTCTATTTAATGGAATATCAACGTGAATAACACCATTTTTATTAACACCGTACTTGTCTACAAACTCAAGTATCATACATATTATCCTATGATCAACATCATTCGTAGCTAAACAGGCAGCTAGATTTTCAGTTTCCATTAATCTTTTACTTACTTCATTTAAAATTTTCAAAGTTATGTGTGGATTTTTTGACAAAATTATATCCATATTTGACTTTGATATAACACATATACGAACATCATTAACTGCAACCGCAGAAAAATTTGTGATATAATTATCATTAAATAAACTAAGCTCTCCAAAAAACTCACCAACTGATAATATGTGAATTATTTGTTCTTTTCCTTCATAAGTTGATTTTGATAACTTAATAGTTCCATTGCTTATTATAATAAGTTTAGATAAAGCATATCCTTCCAAACATATAATATCATCTTTTTTAAAGCAATAATGGTCTATAGTATTTAATATTTCTTCTAATTCATGTTCTGATAAAGAAGAAAATATAGGGATTTCTTTGGCATATAATCTACTTTTGCATTTAGTATTTGAATTTATGATATAATCACTCCTAACAATTTGTTATATATAATTGTAACATATTTAACGATTTTGATTAAGTAAAATTAGCTTTTTTAACTAAACTGTTATTAATATAAAGCATGTTAAATATATTTAACATACAATGAATAATATTTTTGAAGTTTAATGCTATAATTATTAAGACAAGAAAATATTAATAAGGGGATGTTTGTATGGAGTCATCAATTCAAACAATAGCAAGTAATTCGTTGCTAATAATTTTTGCAGTAGTAGCAATGACAGGAATTATTTGTAGCAAGATAAGTGAAATATTAAAAGTACCAGATGTAGTATTATTTTTAATAGCTGGTATTTTAATAGGTCCATCGTTTTTCAGATTTATAGATATAAGCCAGTATCAAGTTGAAAATCAGCTAATATTAACATTTGGATCAGCATTTATATTGTATTTGGGTGGAAAAGAAATAAGTCTAAAAGTTTTAAAAGATGTTAGGATAAGTGTATTTTTATTATCAACATTGGGGGTAGCAATATCAGCGTTTATAGTTGCTAAAATAGTTGGTTTAACATTTGAAGTATCAGCTATGACAGCTTTACTAATTGGTTCTATAATAGCATCTACAGACCCAGCGACTTTAGTTCCTATATTTAATCAAGTTAAAATAAAAGATAGAGTAAAGCAAACCGTTATAAGTGAATCAGCTTTTAATGATGCTACAGGTGCAATACTTACATCAGCAGTTTTAGCTATAATATTGTCTGGAAAATTTTCTCTAAGTGAAAATATATACGAACTAGGAATAATGGTAGTAGTAGGGGTAGTAGTAGGAATTGTAACAGGAATTGCGCTTTTAAAATTGGTTAACGATCAGCCTTATGGTATATTTAAAGATTTTGCACCAATTATATCAATACTTTCGGTAGTAATAGCTTATGAAGTATCTACGAAGTTTGGTGGAAGTGGATATATGGCTTGCTTTATAGTAGGTATAATAACAGGGAATAAAAAGAACTTTAAAATTTGGTTATCTCAAAAGTCTTACGATGCAGATTTTTATGTGGCAGAAACATTAGGGAATATTTGCCGTATGTCTATATTTGTAATACTAGGAAGTCAAGTTGATTTAGCTGTGCTAGGAAAGTATTTTGTACCTTCACTTTTAGTAGCATTAGGCTTAATGTTTATAGCAAGACCTATATGTGTAATAGTTTGTACTATATTTGATAGAAATGCAAAATGGAGTAAAAAAGAAATGCTATTTATGATGTGGGTTAGAGAAACAGGGGTAATACCAGCAGCATTATGTGGGATAATAGTAGCTATGAAAATACCAGGTTATGAAATTATTTCATCAGTAGTATTTATGACAATTTTAATGACTTTAATAATACAAGGAAGCACTACTAAGCTAGTAGCTAAAAAGCTTGGATTACTTGAAGATGCAGTTACAGAAAAATCTAAATAAAATCAAAAATGACTATCGTTTAAGATAGTCATTTTTAATGTAGAGATTTATTAATGTTTGTTAAGTATTTTTGATACTTCACTAGCAATATTAGTATTTTTAGAATTTGAATTTATTAATTCGAATTCTTTTCCTTCTACACTAACTATCTTTATCAATTCTTGATTATCTTCTATCATAGTAACATCAAATATTTTAATATCATTTAAATCAAATTTATCAGTATGTACAGTGTCATACAACCCACCCAAAACAACATAAGATAACTGTTCTATATATAGGTTTTTGTTTGTAACTGTTAATTTATAGTTATTACAAATTCTAGCTACAGGACATATTAAGTTAAGCAATGCATTCGCTGCTATTGTCGATTTTTTTACTTCTGTATGACCTATAAAACTAGCAACTAAGTGTTCGTTTTTTTCTAATTCAAGATTGTTTTCCAAAGTTAATCCCCCTTTTTACATAAATACTATAATTTAAGTATAGCACAATAAATTATGGATATATTTACATTTTGTTAACATTAAAAATTAGTACAAATAAAAGTTGTAAATAGGAAAAATTAATTATAATAATCTTTTACATTGAAGTAAATTACAATATATGAAATAATATAAATTGAAGAAAATATTGAAAGGAAGTGTAGTTTTATGAAAAAAACTAATTATAAAGAGCTGGGAGTTGTACTTCTTAATAAATAAGGAGTTTAGCTTAAATTAAAAATTCCTTATTTATTGAGTTGATGATAGTACAACTTATAAATAAAGGAGAATTAAAAATTGAAATATAAAAATGCAAAAAATATATTACCAAAAGAATTACTAGAAAAAATACAAACATACATCCAAGGCGATGTTATATATATACCAACTATGGAAAATAGAAAAGTAGCTTGGGGACAAAAAAATGGCACAAAAGAAGCTATTTACAACAGGAATAAAGATATATTTAATTTATATCAAAATGGTTATTCGCTAGAAGAAATAATAAGTATATATAATTTATGCGAATCTAGTATAAGAAAAATAATATCTAAAATAAAAAAAGAGAATAACACAAGTAGCGAGCTAGGTTTAGGAGGTTACAAACATGAATAATACAACATTTGAGAAACTACAGTTAAATGAACTTAAGGAATTGGTAAAAATTCATTGTGTAAGTTCTCTTGGAAAAGACCTTATAGATAAACTAAATCCTAGTACAAATATAAATGTGGTAAGAAGAAAATTAAAAGAAAATAATGAAGCTAGAAATATATTATTAAATAGTAATCATATACCACTAGAAGGATTATTTAATATAACTTCTATTATAGATAAAGTTGAAAAAGGGATGGTACTTGACCCAAATGAACTTATAAAGGTGGAAGACTTTTTAAGAGGATGTAAAAAAATAAAAGCATTCATGATAGATAAACAATTTTATTCACCAACTTTAAGTTCTTATGCTTTGAATATAACAGAGTGTGAAAACATAGAAAGTGAAATAAAATATAGCATAAAAGGAAATAAAGTAGATTCAAATGCATCTAAAGAACTTAAAAAAGTAAGAAGAAATATAGAAGTATGTGAAAGTAAAGTAAAAGAAAGACTTAATAAGTTTTTAACATCAAGTAATAATAAAAAATATATTCAAGAATTTATAATAAGTAAAAGAGATGATAGATACGTTGTACCTATAAAAGCATCCTATAAAAATGAAGTAGACGGAGTAGTACTTGATAGTTCATCAAAAGGAAGTACTGTTTTTATAGAGCCAAGTAGCGTATCTAAATTTAGTTTAGAACTTATAAGTTTGAGAAGTGAAGAGAGTATAGAAGAATATAAAATATTATCATATCTAACAGAATTAGTATTTGAAAGAATAATAGAAATCAAGCTGAATATGGAAATAATATCAGAGTATGATATGGTATTTGCAAAAGCTAAGTATAGTCAAAATAATAACTGTATAACACCTAAAGTAAACAATAGGGGATATATAAAAATAATAAACGGAAAACACCCATTATTAAAAGGCAATGTTGTACCACTTAACTTTGAAATAGGGAATCAATATAGAAGCTTAGTAATAACAGGACCAAATGCAGGTGGAAAAACTATATCTTTAAAAACTGTAGGAATACTTAGCTTAATGGTACAATGTGGGTTTGATATATGTGCGCACGAAGATACTCAAATGAGTGTTTTTGAAAAAATATTTGTTGATATTGGAGATAACCAAAGTATAGAAAATGCGCTTAGCACATTTTCATCTCATATAAAAAATATAGCAGAGATAATGAGCTTAAGTAATAAGTCTACATTAGTATTATTTGATGAAATAGGAAGTGGAACAGAACCTAATGAAGGGGCTGGTCTTGCGATTTCTATTTTAGAAGAATTTTATCAAATGGGATGTATATTTGTAGCATCAACTCACTATGGAGAGATAAAGAGATTTGCACATCTTCATCCACACTTTGAAAATGCAGGTATGATGTTTGATAAAAACACATTAGAACCTTTATATAAGCTTACTATCGGTAGTTCAGAAGACAGCAACGCTTTGTTTATTTCAAAGAAGATGGGAATAAAAGATAAAGTTTTAAAAAGAGCTAAAAATTATATAAACGATAAAGAATATAATTTAGATGTAATTAAAGAAAATAAATCAACAAAAATAGAATTATTAGAAACAGAAACTAAAGAGATACCTTTATATGAAATTGGTGATAGAGTTAAATTATTACATAAAGATGAATTTGGTATAATTTATAAACCAGTTGATAAATTTAATAATGTTGAAGTTTTATATAAAGATGAATTTTTAGTATTCAATGTAAAGAAAATAGAACTTTCTTTAAAAGCAGGAGAATTGTATCCAAGTGGATACGATATTAATAGTTTGTTTACTTCCTATGAAGAGAGAAAATTTGAAAAGGATATACAAAGAGGCTCTAAAAAAGCTTTAAAGAAAATTCAAAAAGAAATAAAAAACAATAGATAAGAAAATTAAATAAAGAAGCTATAAGAAAGTATATAAGTAGCCTACATTTATAGCTTCTTTTATTTTAAAAAAATCAACCTAAATCTATTTCAACATTACTATCTTCAAACAAGTTTACTTTATCATCAATATATAAATTAGGTATTATAGTTATGCTTTTTTCATTTCCTGTTAATTCAAATTCTACGTCCATATATCCCTTACTCTTATGGCTACCATCTACAGCACCACCAAATGATTGTATTAGCTCCTTGCCATCTTGATTTTTGATAATTATATTAGGAATTGGACCTATGCTGCTATATATGTCGTAACTGTATTTAACTTTGGCTGAAACAGGGGATATTCTAACCTCTTCTATAGTAAAGTCACCATTATATGTCTCTTCATTTATTTTAATTGTCTTATTTACTTTATAAACTTTAGTATCTTTTAATATATTTGAGGCGTTTATTTTTGTTTTAAATTCCCATTTTCCTAAAATAGGTTTATATTCTTGCCCTTCCCATTTAGACACCTCATTAAATGAAATCTTTACATCATAATCTTTATTCGATTTTATTTTATCTAAAATCTCATAAGGAGTTTCTGAATACCCGTCTTTATCAGTATCTATAGATGATAAATGGGTCTTGAATAGTATTTTATTTTTATCTTCTCCATTTATTTTCTCTGAATCTATGGAACTGCTTTGGTGCGTAAATACAAGGTCATCAATAGTAACAGTAGTAGAGAATGGGTATAAATTTTCCTTATTAATATTGTTTGACTTAAATTTATAATTTGAATAATCTAGCGTCATACTAACTATTAACTGTCTATCATCTAGCATTACTTCACCAATACTAAACTTTAAACCCTTAGATTCATCCGTTTGATTTCCCTTAAATTTGTATTTATCAAATGTATTAGAATCTCTTCCTAAAAAAGACTCGATTTTTTCTGTAAAAACTTCAATATATGCCCATGTTGTTTCGCTAGTTAAAGCTATAGTTCCAATAATAAGTATGCCTGATAGTCCAGCTGCAAGGCTTTTTCTTTTTTGTAATTTAAGTTTGTTTTTATCATTTAAAGCTTTGTCTATAGCCAGATCTATATTAGAGTCAAAATCATCTGGTATTTTAATATTATCTAATTTACTCATTTATTTGCCCTCCATTAATATCTTATATAATTTTTCTCTACCTCGTCTTAGGTTAGTTTTAATTGTATTTTCATTACATTCAAGTATTTGAGCGATTTCTTTTATGGTCATATCTTGAAAGTACTGAAGTATTATAGGAGTTTTGAATTTTTCATCTAGCAAATCTATCGCATTATACAAGTCTATTTTCTCTTCTAATTTTTCATACGATACGTCCTCGATTATTTCAACTTGATCGATGTTATAAATTATTTCTCTTTTATGCTTATCTCTTTTTGTGTCGTTAAAATTATTGATAAGTATTCTTGTAATCCATGTTTTAAAGTAATCTAGATTATTTAATTTATGTATATTCATAATTGCTTTATAAACCGTTTCTTGGCAGATATCTACTGCATCTTGTTCGTTTTTTGTATAAAGAAAAGCTGTTTTATAAAGATATTCTTTATGTTGATTTATCAATATTTCAATTGACTTTTTATCCCCTTTTATAGCTTTTTTTAGTATGTCTTTGTCGCTATCCTTATTTCTAAATTTAATCTTTTTTAACAATAATAATTCTCCCATATATTTCTCCTTTAAGTTGTATTACATTTATTAGACTGATTAAGTATATAGG
>CAMTIM010000078.1 GCA_947072565.1 uncultured Peptostreptococcaceae bacterium
ATTTAAAGCCCCATATGGAGCATTTTCTATTCTCCAATAAAGATGAACTCCTTGTCCACTATCTGTAACCATAGTAGGCTTTGGAACCTTTCCATCATAATATAGCATCCATATCATATACACAGTTTCAGCTTTTTCAAATCCTAATTTATTACAATCTATATCTTGAAATAAGGCTCTGAACTGCCTAATATTTTCTACTCTTCTCTTTGGTAGATACATTGTATTTGGCGCTAAGAATACATCACTTTCATTATGAAGTTCTTCTACAATATCTCTTAATCCATCATTTCTCGTATTATATATTTTGATTGTACGTTCACCAACACTATTTTTTTCATTTAATTTTAATATTTGTATGTAACCATCTGTACTTTCATTATATAAATGGTTGCAAAAGTCTGTCATTTCCATAAAAAATACCCCTCTATTTTCAGTAAATTGACACTAAAGATAAGGAGCTCTCTCAGATTATTTCACAAAAATTATTGCTTAATATGAATTAAGATTTTAAAATCTATGTGAATTAATTTTTATATTGTTTTATATATCAAAAATATTGATATATATGAATTATTATGATAATATTAATACATAATAATAATATAAAAAATCTCTGATGAGAGTTCTCTCTTACCAAGAGTGTTGATATAAAAGCTAGGAGTAAGTCGACCAAAACTTATCGCTCCTGGCTTTTTCTCATTTTATTTTCGATTTCTTTAATTAAATTTTAACATATTCATCCATATTAGTATATATTATTTAGTCATTTTCTAATGTACTACATTTTTCTTATTTGGGTATCGTCTTGAAAATATAAATTTCTCACTTTAATTAAACTTTGGCAAGTAATATCCGTTATTTGAGGATTTTAATAAATTAAGTTAAGTTTTAAATCAGCTATTATACAAGTCTTTTTATACACCTCAAAGTATTGGTTTTACTGAAATTGATTGATGAAAATTTTATCTATTTGTTTATTAAGATAGTTCTCCTATATTATCATTTCATTTCCAACTAAAGTATAACCTTTAATTATATTTCTTTCAGCTATTTTGACATTTTCACAAATTATAGCTTTTTCACATATAACTGCATTATCATATATTTTTGCTGCTTCACATATAACTGCATCACCATATACATTTGCACTTCCTGATATAATAGCCTCATCCATTATTAAAGCATTATCATATATTCTTGCATTTTCATCTACTATTGCACTTCCTGCTACAACTACATTTCCATGTAATTCAGCATATAATCCTATAGATGCATTTTCTTTAATCTCAACGTTTCCGTATATGACTGCTTCATTTTTTACCATAGCATTACCAGTTACTTTAGCATCTTCAAATACCATAGCATTATCAGTTACAAAACATTCTCCTAAATGACTTAAATTTGATTCTGATTGTATCCATCCACCTATTAAGCCATCATTTATTCTTCTTATCTGCTTTAAAGTCACAACTTTCGTTTGTTTTCTACTATTATATCCTGTATTAACCATATCATAGTATTCTATACAGGTTTCTTTACCTGTAAATTCATATTTTTTCACATTTACAACTTCTTCTTTTTGAGTTAATACTTCCAATTTATCTATATATATAACATAACTTTCATCATACTTAATTAAATTATTATTATAAATTTCAATCCATTTTTCACATTCATTTACTACTTCTTCTAGTTTGTTTTTTGGATAACTTTGTTTTTCGTCTATAAATCTATAAAATATTTTACTTTTAATTTTTTCTATTTTATATTCACAAATACTATTCATTATAAACTCATCTACCATTTTATTAGAATTTATAAAAATTCTTTTTGAATCTATGATATCTATTAAATTTTCATTAAAGTCAGTTCTTCCTATTAATTCTTCATTACCTATAAACATGCTTATTTTTTCTCTAGCTTTTTCTAATGCGTTTTCAAAATCATTTTTAATATAATTTATAGTATCAAGATTTCTTTTTATTATTATATTAGCATCATTTGCTTTTTTATCTAATTCTATTATTTTATTTCTAATATTACTCGCATGTTTCTTTTTATCCAATATCTCTATTTGTAAATTTCTATATTTATTCTTTTTTGCATATAACTTGTCTCTCGTTTCTTTTTCCTCATTATACTTTATGGTTATACAATTATTGCAACTTATATCCATCAATCTATTTACTAAAATTCCTTTTTCTATACTTTGCTCATGATCACATTCTTTGCAACTAATAATTGCCGTACTATCGTTATTTTCCCATTTGGTTACATAGTAGTTAAACTTTCCATCTGTCTTTGAATGTAGTATAAACCCTACCAAATCTCTATTTATAGGCTCACTTACTTTGCTATATAAATTGCCACAAAACCTACATTCTCTAAATTTAAAATATCTGCTATCCTCCACAAATAAACTGCTACCACTTGAATATACATCTGTAACTCCACAAAATTTACAACTAACTTGTACTGGTTTTCCAGTGCCTTCCCATACGTCTATATTAAATTGTCTTCCTAGTTCATCTAGTTTTTTTTGTGCTACATCTTTAGTGATTTTTAGTTTTCTTTCTAAATGCTCATTACTAACTCTTTTGTTATATCCAAATTCTTCAGTATTACTTTTTAACTCTTTAATATATTTTTTCTTTAATTCATTTAATTCTTCTGAGGTCTTACTATGTTCTAATATCTCAACTATAAAACTCTTAGCTGAGTACTTATTAATATCATCATTTAATTTTTTATTTCCTATTGCTGTTTTATTCCCTATTACATCTATTAAGCTCCTTGTTGTTATTGCTATGTAAGATTTATTATTTTCTATATTAGTTATTTTATATAGGATACCCCTTATGTATCTTAGCTCTTCTTTATTATTTTTTGAATTTAATTCATGAAGTCTTATTATCATTTATATATTATCTCCCTTTAAAATTTACATTATTAACTTTGTTCCATAAATACCTGGATACTATTGAATCTATCTCTATTATAATATCATTTTTTTCTTTTTTACCAATATACTCAAAAACTCCAATATAATTTTTGTTTCTTAGAATATAATCGACCTTTTGTTTTGAAAATCCATACTTATCACCTATCTTAGCTAATGAAAGCCCCTTAGACCTTAATTTAAATATATCTTTAACTATTTTAGCTTCATCTTCATCTATTTCAAATTTACCTTGTTTATTTACTTTATAACCTAATGCTGGCTTACCACCAACCCACTTATTTTCATTAAGTCTTGCTATTCTTCCATTGCGAGTTCTTTCGTTTATAATAGCTCTTTCAAACTCTGCAAAGCTTCCTAGCATTTGTAAGAACAGCATACCTTGTGGTGTTGATGTATCAAACATTTCTGTAACACTTACTAAAGCAACCTCATATTCCTGCAGCTCATAGATCATAGCTAGTAAATTGTACAAACTGCGATGTATTCTGTCGTTTTTATAAACTATAATCATATTTATATCATTTTCTTTAACGAAATTAATCATCTTATCATATTGTGGTCTATCTGTTGATTTACCTGACACTGCTTTATCTATAAATATTTTATCTATCTCTATATCGTGAAGCTTACAATACATTTTTATTTTATCTTCTTGGTCCTTTAATGAAGTATTATCTACTTGCATTAATGTAGAGATCCTACAATATCCTACTGCTCTTTTTTTCATGTCATCCTCCAAGTGTCAATTTTTATATTTTCATTAAATTAATCATGATATTTTAACATAGTATTGTCAAGTTAGTCGGCTCAAACTTGACTATTTATTTTATAAATCAAACCAAATCTAAGTCATATCAACAATTTTAAAATATATAGCGTTCATTTTTTTTATTTTAATAATATCTATTTTAATTTATTTATCAATTTTTGTCGAATATGTATATAATACCTATATAAATAAAGTTTATAATTTATAAGATGACAACTACAAGTATATAACAAAAAAGAGAAATAACATTATCTCTCTTTTTTAATATATATCTATTTTTTACTAGCTAAATAACTTATCCATTCATCCTGATCAGATAAAAATATATTTATATAATCTGAAAAATCTACTCTAGTGAGGCTACTTGAATAATTCCATTCAAAACATTTTATATTTCTAAGGAACTCATTAAATTTATTATTCTTAAGAAATTCAACTATTAAGCTATTCTTTTTATTAGCTCTTTTACTATTTTTATTATCAATAATGTTACGAATAATTCCAAGTATTACATCAGTTAACTCTACACCTATTTCTTCATTTTTATGTTTGTACTCAAATTTCCCAACTGTAAAATTTGTTCCTCTATATAATGATTGCCTATTCATTTCCTTGCATAAAGTCTCATGAAGTTTTATAGTATCATACATAGTAGCATTTTCAACGTATATATCCGCATTTATATCTATACCTTTACCTTGATATCTTAATAAGCCATACATAACTCTCTCTGGTATTTTACTATATATCATAGTATCTAACTTTTGCTTACTTATATTAGGGGGGTAATCGTATCTAATAACATTAAATTCACATAATGAAAGATATTTTGAAAATATTTCTATTATCTCTTTATATATTTTAGATTCACTGTTCCCACCATCATATTGGGTCCAATGTAATTCAAACTCTTCGTTTTTTAATCTTTCATTTAAACCAATGATTTCTTCACAGTTATAAACCCTTTCAGGTATCATTAAGCTCCCCATCGTTTTGATTGGATCATTGTTTTTTCCACTCTCATCAAAAAATAAATTTACTTTTAACATATCTATCCCTCTCAAAATTTTATTGACGTACGTCACCCACTTAATGTATTATAATACTATAACAAGTTTAAAATATATGTATCAAATAATATATTTGGCATATAATACATAAAAGAGATTATTCTCATCGAGTTGACGATGACGATATCTTTTTTATTAAAATAATTCTCATCGAGTTGACGATGACGATTATTTTAAACCGAAACTCCAAGCTCACATTTTATGTGAGCTTTTTTATCTTTAAAATGGTATTTCTACTAAATACTCATCATATATCATTTCTTTTTCACGATTATCTTTTCCATAATAACAGTAATCTCTTGCCACATTGTATAACTCAGTTAATATATCAACTAAGACTTCATCATACTTTAGTGCTTCTGATAAAAAATCATCTTTATCAAATTTGTGACTTGCACAAGATGGTATTACCTTTCCATCATCTTTTATTAAATACAACTCATATCTAGTATTATAATCATGCTCTACATTATCTATAAACTTCATTATAACAACTTGTACATTACCATTGATTATAACTGTAAATGCACTTAATTCCTCTGGTTCATATAAACTATATGTAAATCTAGATTTAAACTTATTATCAGGCTCTAGCCAATTTAAGCTCCTCATGCAATCTTCGTAACCAACCATCTCTATAAACCAATGATTATAGAAATTTAATACTTCCCAATCACATAAGTTTTCGCCTGTTTCTTTAATTAATTTTTTACAAAATAAAACTTCTTTTCTTTCATTTGACTCTTTGATATCTACTTCTTTTTTTTCTAAATCTATATTTATTAACTCATCTATTGTAACTCCAAATACATTTGCTATACTATTTAACATTCCTACTTTAGGTTCTGGAGCTCCGTCTATTCTGCAATACCTAGATAATGAACCATCCCCTATATCAAGTCCTTTTTCTAATTCTGTTTTTGTTATCTGACCTTTATCTAATAGATACTTTAAATTTTTTCTAAAATAGCTATTTGTATAATTAATTCGATTATATTTATTATCCATTTTCTACCCCTTTGATTATTTCTTAAATTTATTTTATACTATTTTGTAATTTTTGACAATGTCCTTATTTGTTTAATTCTTTTTGCTTAGGATAATCTTTTTTGTTCATTTTTTTATATCCCCTTTTAAAATTCGAACTTAAATGCCACTTTTTCGCATTAAAAAAAGACAGATTGCTCTGTCTTCTATTAAATATTAGTTTTTCTTCTGTATGAATCCATTTCATTTTTACCTTTTGTATTTTTACAGCTTAGAACATAATTAACAACTTCTCTATCTAATTTTTTAGAATTTAATATTGCTAATTCTTTAAATTTTTCAATAGTTTCTTTTAAATTTAAAATTATATATCTATCATTTTTACAATTTCTAATTATAAGCTCATTAAACTGTGTATTAACGTCCTCTAAATCAAAATTTCGTTTTGCTATGATATTTCCAATAGAATCAATTATTGTTGTTATTGTTTTTTCACTTCTTATCTTTGAATTTTTAAAGATATTATCTATACTAATATCTTCCAATGCTTCTTCTCCAAAGGCTAGACTCCCATAACTAAGTGCAAAATCGTTATATTTATAGTCTACAATAGCAAATCCTTTATTCCCTATATCAATTTTATAATATATATTCCTTTGAAACTCTTCTGCACCTATTATTTTCATATTGTGATGTATTAGATGCATATTGAAATCATCAATCATTGATCTTATAAATTTAATATCTCTTATTCTAAAAATATTTTTATCAGAGATAAATCCTTCTGCTTTTAAATATATTTTTAGTTACAACAAATTTATTATTTTTATTTGTTTCTATATATTCATTTATATTATTTTTTTCATCTTTAATTTTGGATAAATTTTCTTTTATTTTATTTATTATTTTATCTTTTTCAAAACTATCTAGATTAAAATCAATATATTTTTTATGTAATTTAATAGCTTCATCTTTCAAAGACATAAACTTATTAATAACTGTATTTTTTACTATAATAGGGCTTTTTTCAATAAATAGTTCTAATTCTCGAAGTATTTTTTCTATATTATTTATTGATTTATTTATTTCTTCTCTTCTTTTTATTATTTCTCTCTCTTTAAGTATCTTATCAAGCTCATTTTTATCTAGTATCCCAAATTGAGTTACACATGTACTTCCAACTATTAATTGTTTTTTATTTATTTTATTCTTTATATAACATAATTTTTTAATTGGGTGATTGCATATTTGGCAATTTTTAACCTCATCTTCTACTTTATCCACTTCAAGGGTTTTAGTTTTATCAACTTCCCATTCTTTAGGAGCTCTACTACTAACCGCCTGAAATATACCACCTTCAAAGAAATTTCTCATTTCATCATCTAAATCATGAATTTCAGATGAATCCATTGTGGGAGTATTTTTAAGAAATGCTTTAAACTTAGGATAATCTTTTATTATATCACTATTTAATATTAGGTTCTTTTCCTTTTCAATGACTAACCTTGTCATTGTATCATCCCCCTTCTTACCCATATAATTATACACCCTATATTATATATCTATATAATAATATGGTGTATTTTGGTAATTAGTTTTATATATTATATCATAATTAATTATTAAACAAACATATGTTGTGATAACCCCTTTTTATATTCATTTAAATAATCTAACTTCTCTTGATCTTTCTTTGTTCCTATATATTTGGAATACTAATATCGGATGAGACCGAGATACGTGAAAAAACTGGCCACATCTTCTGTAGACACATTGATATGACTGATTTTTTCACTTATTTTCAAGATTCGTATTCCTTAAATCTTCTATAAAACGTATTACTCTTCGAATCAAGTAATTTCATAGCATTAACGGCTGTTAGTTCATTATTTTTCCACTTCTTATAAACTTCTTCAAAATTATCTCCTGGTTCTATTTTCCGTCTACCAAACTTAATACCTTTATCTAAAGCAGCTTTTATACCCTCTTTTTGACGTTCTTTTATCCTAGTTCTCTCATCTTCATTCATATAGCTTAGTAACTGTAGTATTATATCTGATATTAGATTCTCTAAACCATTCATATCTTTATATTTAGTTGTATCAAGTAATGGCATATCTAGAATTACTATATCTACTTTCTTTATTTTAACTAGCTCATTCCGCTCATATAAAATATCTCCTTCTCTAAGCATTCTCTTTATAAGCTGATATTCTGGTATTTTGAAGTCTTTTCCACTAGCAACTTCTAAGAATACCTATTCTTCTTCTATATCTAATTTTTTTGCCTATATAATACTACTTATATAGGCAAAAAAATTAGATTGCACTTTTTGAAACATCTACTTTTATAAATACACTAGTATTTATAGTACTAAGAAATTCACGTTACCATTTTATACCTATTCAAGTGTCATGCATTAAGCATCTTAATCGTAAGTTAAATACAATTTTATCTACTATTAAGCTACTTTCAATGCTAAAATATATATATTACTAAAGTGTTACTATCGTAACACAAGGGAGGTTTTAATATTGAATAGACAAGAATTTGATACCTTAGATATATATAAACAAATAAATTATTTTAATAATGAGATGGCATTAGGATTATCCCAAGCTAAAATATGCGAAAACATAAACTTGCCCAAATCAACTTGGAGAGATAGATTGAAAAAAGTTGGATATAAACTAGACCAAGATAATAAGTGTTACAGAAGTGTTACTACATCCAATGACACTAGTCAAAATACAAACAACACCATTGTAACACCTTCTACAGTCATTGATATACCTCTATTTAAAGAAAATATAGCTCCTGATAGTGTTACAGCTTCTACCCTTGAAATTTTGAAGTTTAAAAGTGATTTATTAGAACTTGCTCATATAAAAAAAGATATTTTAAATACAATTGATATAGTAAAAAAATATGAACTTGAAAAAGATATAATAGATATTGTAGATATAAAAATCGACTCTAACAAAATGACTGGTGATATAAAAACTAGATCATTTAAAATTTACTCTGATGTCTTAGATAAATTCCTAGAGTTAACTAAAAAACATCCTGATTTAAAACAACAAGATATACTTTCCCAGTTTATAATAGAAGGTATTCAAAAATATAATAGATAAAGTGTTACTCTTGTAACACTTTTATACCATCAATAATCACCCTGTTATATTTAAATAAAACAAACAGGATAATAGTTGACGAAGGAGCAAAGAGCAGCTCCTACCTCAACTATTTTTATTTATATGCTAGGGTCAAACTAATGGGTCTAGTCTGGCTTCACAGATTGTAGCTAAAAAAACGCTACAAACTGTAAGACCAGACTAAAAACCTAATACATCAATCAACGGTAATTTTTTTCAACCACTACAAATTCACTACTTTTTTAATAATTCTATATTTAAAATTGATTTCAATATTACTAATAACCTTTATTTCTTTTATTTTCATCTATAATAATTCTACTTTTATGATGATGTATCTATCGTTATTGTTATTACTATACCTAAAGTTAATACTTATAGAGTTTGGCTATCGCCACCGAGCTTTCTCTGCAATCTTTTGAGCAAAGAACACTCAAAAGGATTTTCGTTCAATCTCTAACTCAAAACCCTAATAAATCGAAAGTTTCATATAATTTAAAGTCCATATTTTCTATTTAGATTAATTGTTTATCAAGGGATTGGCCTTCGGCCATGCCCCTTTGACTAATCCCAAAAGCACGAACACAATTCGCTGCTAACATACTTCGCAAACATCATATTTCATATCATGTCTTCTACGTATCTTATCGCTCATTTGTATTCGTAGCTTCTTTGGGATAGCCATTCACTGCCCTGTCGCCCAATGCCCTGTGTGTTAAATTGCTAAGTGCATCTCTGCAAACAAAGTTTATAGACCTCCACATTTTAAATAATTTACTACATTAATTTTTTCAGACTATGACTTGTAATAACCGCCTTAGTGTAGTTACTTGGTGTCGGTAAAATATCTTTATTTTTGATACTCCGCATTGGATAAAACCATTGCTCCGCTATCCAATGCTAGTAAATTTTAGCCTTTACCATAACTTCAATACTAAAAAACAAAGTCTATATCTTAAACGTATTTTTAAAATCTAACGTTTAAGATATAGACTTTTGTAAGTATAATTCATATTCATTTAAACTAAATTCATTTAAGAAAGCTGATAATTTTTCACACATTCTACTTAATACATGTATATTTATAGCTTTAAGTTGTTGATCTCTACTTTTGTGTGCCGTTTCATAATCAGGTATTTTATTTATTAATGTTATAGCCGGAATTTTAGCACCATAAAATGCTATTGCATCAGTTCCACCACCAAGTTTATTTTCCAATTTATTAGATAATTTACTATTAATCATATATGTAAGCACATTATCATTTACTATAAAATCATCTGCCTCATTTGGATTTTTCAAATCATATGACCACATTACAAGTTCTTCACAATCCTTCACCCCAACCATATCTATATTAATACAACCAATTACGTTACTTATCTCACTCTTATCTAAATTATCTACAAAATATCTTGAGCCTACTAAACCTAATTCCTCAGCACTAAAAAATATTGGTATTATGTTAATATCACCCTCATATTTCTGTAAAACTCTAGCTATTTCAAGAACTACAGATACGCCTGTGCTATTATCAATTACTCCAGTTGTTTTTTCTTCTGAATCATAGTGAGCTGTTATATATATACTTTTTTTATTATCATCAAAATTTTTATTTTTTGCAATTATATTTTTAGTATTATGTTCTGGTTCTGATTTATCATCTTCTAATCTTAAATAACTATTAATTTCTGCATTAATCGTTTTAGGAAAAACTTGCTTATATGCAGTAAATTCTTGAAGCTCTACATTATATCCATAACTATCTAATTTATTTTTTAAATAATTAAAAGCATGTATCTCACCTTTTGAACCACAAACCCTATTATATTTTGATATATTTTCGATAGTTGATAAAATAGTATTTGTGTTAACTTTTAATGTTCTTTTTTGAGAAAGCTTAGTTTCTAAAAAAGTGTCTATTGTACATATATTATCTATGTCATATTTTTTATATTTATTAAGATAACCTATAATTAAACATATAGATATTAAGATACATATCTTAAATTTCATATTCATAAAGCAATATCTCCTTTATTTGTTCATGATTTAATTAAGATACATTTTTCCCATAATTAAATTATTTGATTATGGTTTATAGCATTTATTAATTTAATATACATTTTGTAGTTATAACTTTATATAAATTCCCAAAACATATTGAAGACATAAATAAAAGTGTGCAATATAACCATTTCATGGAATAACGCACACTTTGCTAAAAGCATCTGTAAGATTTAAATAAATCACTATTTTATATTTATTTAAATCCATTTTTCATTTTACTTCTAACTTATTTACTAAAAAACATGACAGTATTACTAATAATATTGACAGTATTATAGAATATAATGTGGTATTTAACATTACAGCATTTTCAATATTAGAAGCACTAATTGTTGACCAATAATACATTGGATTTATCTTCAAGTATATTTTTGTAAGAATAGATTGTTTTTCTAAATTATCCCAAACCATCATATACAACATTGGTAAACTAAGAGTAAAAAAGCACATAATTGAAATTACACCAATACTCTTTCTTAATAAAATACATAATAACAAAGTAATTAATATAAATACCTCTATAACCATTAAATTTAATATACCTAGCTTAAAAAAACTGAGTAAATAACTTAAGTTAGGAAACATTTTGAATTTAAAGCATATAAATGCATATTTTGATATAACTAAAAACAAATATGATAATGTAGATATAATAGATATAACTATTAATTTTGATAGATAAATTTTATAAGGACTTTCACCATTTGCTATATACAATTTGATAGTATTTTCATTATAATCATTTAGAAAATACAATACAGTAAACGCTAATACAAAAATCCATGAAATACCAGTTATAGATAATGAAGTTCTTGTTATCTCTGCATATGTGGGGTTTAATTTATCTAAAAACATATCAAATACAAATCCGATTCCATTTCCTACAGAGTAAGGATCTCCACTAAATAAAAATACTAAATTATGTGTGAAAATGTTCAAAAAAAATAAAACTATAGTTGAAAAAATTGCAAACAAGTATAAATTTGACCATTTTAATTTTAAAAATTCTGATTGTAATAAACTATACATTCATTTTTCTCCTTAATATTTATTAAAAGAATAATATTTATTTTAATTCTTTATTATTTATAGTTAAATATGATAAAGCTATTAAAATAATAGATGATACAAAAAAATATGTAATTGTTTCATTTATTATATTATTATTAAAATTATAAGCACTTATAGTAGACCAATAATATATTGGATTTGCTTTTAAAAATAACTTCACTAAAAAACTCTGATTGCTCATATTATCCCATACATTCATGTATAACATAATTCCTACAAAGATATACATGAAGACAGTTAGATTAGATATAACAATATTTTTTAATATTATGCTAATAAAAATACTTAATAAAATAAATACTTCTATTGCTAGAAAATTTAATATTATAATTTTTAATGATAATATTATTTCATTCATATTTAATAAGTAATCCAACTTAAATGAAATATAAAATAGCATAGTCATTGTAAGTAAAATATATAAAATAAAAGAAAATATGCTTATTACAATTAATTTTGAAAGATAAATATTAAATCTACTTTCTCCATTTGCAATAAAAAGTTTTATTGTTCTTTGTGAAAATTCTTTAGTAAAAAATGAGATTGAAAAAACTAATATTACTATCCAATAAAATATTGTATAAGACATAGATGCTCTCAAAATATTATTAAAGTTATAATTATTACTTTGTAAGTTAATGTTTGATATAAAACCAATGCTATTTCCAACTGTATTTATATCACCACTTGCTATAAATGATACATCAGGATTTAACATATATAGGCCTAACATCAATGCTATTAAACCAATCGATATTAAGTACATATTTGACCATTTCAACTTTAAAATATCTGCTTTTACTAAATTATACATTTGATGCTTCCTCCATTAATTTAGTATAGTAGTTTTCTAAATCATCACTTTTTATATTTATCTGTTCTATGCCTATATTATTTTTGAAAAGGAAGCTTGAAATTTCTTTAACTTTATTTGAATCAGTATAAATTTTAAAAGTACCATTAGAATCTATCTCAAAATCATTTATATTTAATTCTTTTTGTAAAATATCTTTTGTTTTATCATTATCATCTACATTCAATGCAATATGTTTTTTGAACCTTTTATTTAATTCATCACTAGAGATTTGTTCAATTATTCCTCCACTATGGATGAATACATAATTAGTAGCTAATAGATGTAATTCACTTAGAAGGTGACTTGATATTAGTATTGTCATTCCCTTTTCTTTATTTAAAAACTTTATTAATTCTCTAAATTCAATAATACCACCTGGATCCAACCCATTAACTGGCTCATCCAATAATAAGAATTCTGGATTTCCTAATAGTGCTATAGCTAATGCCAACCTTTGCTTCATTCCAAGAGAGAAATTCTTTGCCTTTTTATTATTTGTTTTGTCTAGTTTTACTATTTTCAAGACTTCTTCAATGCATTGTTTTTCTTTTATACGTCTTTGTACTCTAATTATCTCTAGATTTTGTCTTGCAGTCATATTTGAATACATAGCAGGGCTTTCAATTATACAGCCTATTTTTTTTCGTTGTTTCAATAGATTTTTTTTCCCCGTTTCATCAAATAGCTCAATTTTACCATCATCAGGTTGTCCTAAACCAGTTATCATTCTTATTAAAGTAGTTTTTCCTGCACCATTTTCCCCAATAAATCCGCATATATCTCCCTTTTTTATTGAAAGATTAACATTTTTTAAGGCTACATTATCTCTATATTTTTTATTCAAATTCTCTATATTTAAAATGCAATCAGACATAGTCTCTATACCCTCCTTATTTGAATATATAAATATCTTATATCAAAAAATAAAATCACCAAATAAATGGTGATTTTACTTCTTTTAATCTACCAGAATATTCCACAAGCTCTTTTTCTGCAAGTATCTGGACTTCCATTAAGAACTATACATACTCCACTTAATTGTACAGGTTCTCCATTGTTTACTTCATTTAACCATTCCATATGTAATACCCCCATTTATAGATTTTATATATTTTAATACTATAAATATATAGTAGTAAAACCTTATTTAAGTTTCATAAGCTGACAGTACTTTATCTAGTTTTATAAATTCATCAGATATATCATATATTGAATTATCATGAGTTATTATTATTATCAATTTTGTACTCTTAATGTCTTGTAAATGTTGTTTTAAATTTATTATTGTATGTTTATCTAACGCAGAGGTAGGTTCATCCAAAACAATAAAATCTGATTTTTTAATTAATGATCTAATAATTGCTATCTTTTGTTTTTCTCCTCCAGATATATTATTATTCAATGGATTAATAATCGTATTTATACCTAACTCTAATGTATCTAGGTATGACTTAAAACCTAATATATCAATTAAAAAATCTAAGTATTCTTGATTATAGCTATCTATATCAAGTAGTATATTATTTAATATTGTATCATTTATTAATATAGGTTCTTGTTCTGTTATAGAAATATTATTTTTACGATTATACGTCATATTTAATTCATGTATATCGTAATCATTATAATATATATTTCCTTTATACTCATTTGTATGAAGACCTAAAATTAAATTAGTAATAGTGCTCTTTCCTGCACCATTTTCTCCAACTAATAGATAAATCTTTCCTTTTTCAAATCTTTCATTAAAATTTTCTATGATTAACTTATTATCATACTTAAATGTTACATCCTTCAATACAATCTCTTTAATATCATTTAGTTCAACATTTCCATCATATTGCGCTTTGATGTTTAATAAGTTTTGAATTCTTTCATATGATACTAAGTTACTTTGATACGTTTTTCCAAGTTGAAAAAAGTATTTAATTGAATCTAGTATCATATTAAAATAACTTAATGTTATAGTTAAAATACCTATACTAGTTTTACCATTAATTACTCCTATTCCACCTATTATAAATACTAATAGTTGTGCAATAAAAGCTAATAATTCATCATAGAGAGAGAACCTTGCATCTAGTTTTTCATTAATTACAGCACTTTTGTATAAACTTTTATATGCTATGTCTAATCTTTTTTTAAACTTACTAGATAGATCGTGCTTTTTAATAAATACTAAATTGTTTAGCTGCTCATTTAATTTAGCAAATAAATTTGATTGATCCTCTCTAAATTTTAATGTTGCTGAATAAATTTTAGATTTTAATGTAAAATATATCATCATATAAATAAATATTAATGCTAAAAATATAATCAATAATTTTACATCCACACTAGTGACTAAAATTATTGCTAATGATAAATTCATCAAATTTATTGAAATATTTAATATAAAATCTATAAAAAAGCTGATAACTGTATTTGAATCATTATTAATTCTTTGATTTAAGTACACAGGATCTTTATTATAAAAAAATGATACAGGTAAATCTTTCATATGATCTATTACTGAAGAATTCAAATCATATGCTGCATTTGTCTGAATTTTTACATATAGTACTTTTGAAATATAATTTAATATACACTTGACTATATTTAATAATGCAAACACTATACAATACTTAACTATAGTATCCTCACTTTTTGATGTTACTAATAAATCTATAAATTTACCAATACTATAAGGTAATATTGCTAATATGCCACTAGATATCACGCCTGAAATGAAGTATGCATACACTTTATTTCTATATTTATTTGTATATGAATTGCAAAATTTAAAAATACTCATCTGAATCTCCTATATATTATAAAAAATTTATGCATTCACTAACATTTCTAACTTATTTCTTAAATTATATTTTTGAACACTACATTGTAAACTGCTTGAGTTTAATGATTTATAGGGACATCCCCCCATACATATAGGTAGCAATTTGCATTCTTTACATTCTTGCTTATTTATTGGATTATAATTTAACCACTTAATATGTTCATTATTTATAATTGACTTATCTGAAATATTTCCAATGGATTTCATTTTATTGGATACATCATTCCAACACTTATATATATCTCCTAATGGATCTATTAAAAAACTATTTGCTGATACAGCTCCACAAATTGATAAGTTTGTACTAATTTTATTTTTAATTTTAATATTTTTCTCTTTTAAAACCTTTAAAAATTCTAATTGTTTTTGACCAAATTCTTTTTCATTAAAACAAGTTTTATTAGATGCAATATCATTAATACTTTCAACAGGAGCTATATATACATCTACTTTATTTTGAATTTTTAGATTTTCTAGTTCATTTAGTATTTCAATATATTCATCACTATTTCTTTTATCTACATTTATTCTTATAACTATATCCAGTATGTCACAACATTCTTCAATATTTTTCATAATTTTGCTATATGTACCCTTCCCGCTTAAGAGTGGTCTTCTTTGATCATGAGTTGACATTGAACCATCTAATGTTATTTGAGTTCTCGTAATACCCAATTTTTTTAATAATATAGCATTTTCTTTACTTAATAAGAATCCATTAGTAACTATACCTGCATTATACTTTATATTATTATTTAATCTCTTTAAAACCTCATTAGTTATTTTTTCTATCATATCAATAGCTATTAAAGGTTCTCCTCCATACCAAGTTATATCAACGCTATTTGTATGGATAGAATTTTCAACTATAAAGTCTATAGTATCTGATATAACTTTATCACTCATAGTGTTATATCTTTTTCCTTGTTCAAAACAATAATCACATTTAAAGTTACATTCCATTGTTGGAGCTATAGTGTAAATTGCAGATAACTCATTAAACCTGCTTTTTATGCTGTTTATATTTATGAAAGCTAATTCATCTATATATTCTTTATACAACATTCCACCTTTCATTAATTCATTAACTAGATCTTTTTTTTCAAAAATTCCATGAGTAATCATTTTATCTAAATGGCTACTATAATCTTTGTTTAAATTTAGAATTCCAGTAGAAAGTGTATTATATATAATAGTCTTATCTTCAAATTTTTCAATTATATTATATTTCGAAAAAAACATGACTTAATCCCCCAAATATCTATTCTTTTATTAAAGCTTTAATTATTTCAACTAAGCTTATCTTCAACTTGATAGTAGCAAAAGAATTCTACAAAATAAACAATTTTCATTCGTCTTTTTGTTTTATAAAAAAGAGTTTTATTACATATAAAAAGTTTTTTCACCTTTTTTTTCGTAAATATAGTTTTTTGTTTAATTCAATTAATATAATAATAAATCAAAAATACAATATATTTTATATATATACATTAACGTATAATAACTTAATCTTATAATTATCTCCTATAAGTATTAAATATTGCTAAAATAAATTTTTTATCCTCTATTTATTTGAAAAATATAAATACTTATCCTCCTACAGTTGATATTTTATTATTTGAGCTGTCTACGTAAAAGGTAGTAGCTCAGCTTGTACTCCCTATTATTATTCACTATCATTTTAAAATGAGAAACTTTTAAGTTCTAAACCCTTAACAACTCCACTTGACCAACTGTCATTAATTTTTTCTTCTTTCTCATTCATGCTATCTAATTTTTTACTTTTCTTAAAGTTTTTAGAATTAATTTTTTTCATTTGAGATTTTTCTTTCAATTTTTTATTTTTATACTCCTCAAACTTTAAAAGCCCAAAATTTTTAATCATAGCTTGCTCTGTAATAATCCAAGTTGTCCCTATTTTTTTAATATCCTCATCAATAATAAACTTGCCACGAGCCACCTTTTTTCTTAAACAAGAAGCATCTATTCCATATATCTCTTCTATGTCTAAAAACGTATACAACCCTTTAAAACTCCCAATTGCCATAACATTGCCCCCTTAAACCTTCTATGCTTTATATATTCTACAAAATAAAATAAATCCATTTTTATTTTCACGCAAACGTGACAAATTAAGGCTTAATCGAAAAAAACAATGTCACGTTTACGGGACATTATTTATGTATTTATTAATTTTTCAATGTCCTGTTTCCGTGACATTTATATATTTTAAATAAATCTAATTTTTTTGATGAAATGCTTTCTTAAAAGCTATCTAGACCAGCATTGGATAGCGGAGCAATGGTTTTATCCAATGCGAAATATCAAATAATAAATTTCATACCGACACCAAGTAACTATGCTCATGTAGTAAGTACAAAGTATAAACTTAAAAATACTTACACGATAAATTATCAAAAACGTGGAGGTCCATAAACTATTAATGGAGAAAAATCTAAAAACTAAACACACAGGGCATTGGGCGAAGGGGCAGTGAATGGCTATACTCAAAAGCTACGAACACAAATGAGCGATAATATACGAAGCATACTTGATATGAAATATGATGTTTGCGAAGTATTTTAGAAGTGAGTCGTGTGAGTGCGTTGAGTATTAGTCAGAGGGGCATGGCCAAAGGCCAATCTTTTAGATAACATATTAATCTAAATAGAAAATATAGACTCTAAATTAACATAAAAATTTATATACAAAATGGTTTTTAGTTAGAGATTGTAGTGAAAATCCTTTTTAGCGCTCTTTGCTAAAAAGATTGTAACGAAAAGCTCGTTGGCGAAGCCAAACTCCCAAAATCTCAAAACTAGGTATACCAACTACAATAGACATATCACCAATGAATTAAATTATATAAAAAAATTATTATTAAAGCTAAAAGTACCTCACATCCAAAATCTAAATCTAATCAAAAAACTTATAAATAACCAATGTACCAGGTCTTTAGTCTGACCTCACAGTTTATAGCGCTTCCCAGCTATTATCTGTGAGGTCAGACTAGACCCCAAAGCTTTTGACCCCAGCATATAAACAAAGATAGTTGAGGTAGGAGCGCTCCTTTGCTCCTTCGTCAACTATCAACCTTATAAAAATCTTTAAATGTATTTTTACAGAATAGTATTTGTGTTGATACAAAATCTTTTAATACAATAATAAAATAATTAGTATAAAAAAGGTTATAAAATCAAATTTATTACCTTATTCAATTGAATTTTATTCAAATATAGGATTTATTAGTACTGATTTATAGAAAAATAAGAACATAATAAAATATACATCTACAGAAATATATTAATTTAATTGTATATGAGATTTATTAATTATTATCTTTGTATAGATGGTCTAGATTAATAGAAGTTGCACTATCATAACCTATCAATACTTTTTTGCATTTACCTGTGAATAAAAAGTCTAAAGCATAATCTACTTCTTCTTGCGTTAAATCTGCATACTTTCTATCTTGATAGAACTCCATAACATCTTTCATATTACTCTTATCAGCATTTTCAAAATTTTTCCTAATTTCTTCATCTGTTATTATTTTACGACTATCGCTAGGTCCTGAAATATTACTATGTTCTGAAGTAGTTTCATTATTTGTTTCAGTTTGTGTATTTTCTTCATGTGATGAAGATTGATTTGCATATACTAAATTTTCTTTAGATTCTGCATTAAAAGATATAACTGAAAGTGCTGAAATAGTGCATACACATATAGTTATAAGTATTCCTTTTTTACGTTTTTTAAAATTCATCATTCCTTCAACTCTCCTTTTAATTAAATTAATTTGGTTAGAATTAAATTGTGAATAAAGCATAGTAGATTTTAGGGTATTTTTATATCTTAACGTGTCAACTAATACTAAAGCATATTCTTTGATATCATTTTCATTAGATTTTTTAAGTACTTTTTCATCGCAAGAAAGTTCACATTGTTCATTAAAGTATGCTTTTAATATTTTTATTGATGGATTAAACCAATGAATTGCACAAGCAATCATTAATAATAACTTTAATAAATTATCTTTTCGTTTAAAATGATTTAGCTCATGTCTAAAAATCCACTTTAATTGTTTTTTATCATAGTCTTTATTAGGTATTATTATTTTGCTACTTAAAATATTGATTAAAGCTGGTGATGAAAGTCCATCCACTTTAAATACATCAATACCTCTTTTTATATTTAAAGCTTTCTTTTCTTCTTCAAGACTGTTGATTATGTTATAATCAGCAATTTCATAAGTTATATTTCTTATTTTCCTCCAAAATATAATTTGTTTATAAATATTTTTAGAGATAACATATACAAAACCAAACATCCAAATTACAAATAATATTTTGACATAATCTAATGAACTGCTATTTTCATTGTTTATATAATATACACTTTTCAGAGTTGTATTATTTTGAGTTATTAAAAATTCAAAAGGTAAATATACTTCTATATTTGATATAAAAACCATTCTTAATGTTATTAAAATTCCAATTATATAATTTAATTTATAAGTATATTTACTTAGAATTTTATCTTTTAATAAAGCTATTAATATAATTGGTATGCTTATGTATATACTTGTTTTTAAAATGTCAAGTATGATATAACTCATAGCAATTACCTACTTTCTATCCATTCTTCTAAGCTTTTAATATCTTCTTCTGATATATCAGAAGAATCATCAAGAGCTGATATCATACTTACTAAAGAGTTGTCATGCATAAAACTAAAAAAGTCTTGAGTTTCAAATTTTAGATATTCTCCACTATTAATTAGTTGATAATAAAAGGTGTTTCTACCTTCTTTTTCAGATTTTAAAAATCCTTTTTCCACCAGTCGTATGAGAGTTTTAGACGTTGTTCCCTTTAACCAATTGTACTTTTCATTCATAAATTTTGTAATATCAACAGAAGCTATCCTCAATTCATCTTGAGACCATATATACTTCATAACTTGAAGTTCTGTTCTCGGAATCTTTTTCAAATTTAACACCTCCATTTCTTACGGTAATTATCTACCTTTATAAGATAAAGTGTAGTGCGACAACTGCCTTCTTGTCAACGTATTTTAATTAAATTTAAATATATGTTTTCAACACTTGTAATATATACATAAATAAATTAAGTTTGTCCTTTATTTATTTTACTAACCTACAAATCTATTTTTTCAATTTTAAATCTAAAAAAATATTCCACAAAAATAATACTCAACTATCTTTTAGGACTTAACACAACCCTCCTACTACAATGAAATTAATCAAAACAAAAGGAGGTACTAAAATGCCAGAATTAAAATTAGCTGCTGATGTAGTAGAACTTAAAAACCAATCATCATTAAAAATCAAATATGACTGTGGTTTAGATGATAACCAAAAAGTA
>CAMTIM010000079.1 GCA_947072565.1 uncultured Peptostreptococcaceae bacterium
AATCGCTCGACTTGCATGTGTTAGGCACGCCGCCAGCGTTCATCCTGAGCCAGGATCAAACTCTTAAATAAAAGTTTATCTAGGGCTCAGATACTGTTATATATCTGGCTTTATGTTTCTTGGTTGTTTCAAATTCTATAAATTAACCTACTGTTTAATTTTCAAAGTTCTTATAATAAATTCTATGGTAGCGGTAACAGGAGTCGAACCTGTGACCTTTCGGGTATGAACCGAACGCTCTAGCCAACTAAGCTATACCGCCACATCTAATTGGTGCCCAGAAATGGAATCGAACCATCGACACAGGGATTTTCAGTCCCTTGCTCTACCGACTGAGCTATCTGGGCACAAATGGTGGGCCTAGCTGGACTCGAACCAGCGACCTCACGCTTATCAGGCGTGCGCTCTAACCACCTGAGCTATAGGCCCTTATTCTTGGTCGAGGTGAAGGGACTCGAACCCCCGGCCCCCTGGTCCCAAACCAGGTGCGCTACCAAACTGCGCTACACCTCGAAATAAAGTTGAATAAAGTTTTAAAAAATCAAATTGGCAGGGGTGGAGGGATTCGAACCCCCGGCGCACGGTTTTGGAGACCGACGCTCTACCAGCTGAGCTACACCCCTAAAAATCTGGTGGGCCATCAGGGACTCGAACCCCGGACCTACCGGTTATGAGCCGGGCGCTCTAACCAACTGAGCTAATGGCCCCGATTTTTTATTGGCGGAGAAGGAGGGATTCGAACCCTCGCACCAGTTACCCAGCCTATACCCTTAGCAGGGGCACCTCTTTAGCCACTTGAGTACTTCTCCAGATATTTGATTTATAATGGCGGAGAGGGTGGGATTCGAACCCACGGTGCCGTTAAGCATCACTAGTTTTCAAGACTAGCTCCTTAAACCACTCGGACACCTCTCCATTTGGTGATCCATCCGCGACTCGAACGCGGGACACCCTGATTAAAAGTCAGGTGCTCTACCGACTGAGCTAATGGATCATATCTTAGTTGTCTTTCGACTTGTTTCGCGATGTCTCGCTTACAAATATTATTATATTAGGTTTTTATATTTTCGTCAACACTTTTTTTACATTTTTTTCAATAATATTATAATTTTTTGTTAAACTACCCATAAACCGTTGAAATCTAGCTATTTTTATAGTTTAATTTTAAAATAAAAATGTAGTGAGATTTTATCTCACTACACTTTTTCTTTATCCAAATATGTTTTTTCTGATTATAGTTTGTGTTCTGTTTGGTCCAACTGAAACCATATCAATATTTACATCAACTAATTCTTCTATTCTAGCTACATATTTCTTAGCATTTTCTGGAAGATCTTCGAATCTTTCTACTCCAGTTATATCTTCATTCCATCCATCTAATTCTTCATATATAGGCTCGCATTTTGCTAAGTCTTCTAATGAAGCTGGGAAGTTAGTTATTACTTTATCTCCCATTTTATAAGCTGTACAGATATTTACTTTATCAAATCCACTTAGAACATCTAATAACATGAATGATATACTAGTTAATCCGTTTACTCTAGCTGCATATTTAACTATTACAGCATCGAACCAACCGCATCTTCTTGATCTACCTGTTACTGTTCCAAACTCATGTCCTTGAACTCTTATTCTTTCTCCTATTTCGTTATCTAATTCAGTAACGAAAGGACCTTCTCCAACTCTTGTAGTATATGCTTTTACTATACCAACAACGTCTTTTATCATATTAGGACCTACTCCAGCTCCTACTGCAAATCCTCCAGATATTGGATGAGATGAAGTAACAAACGGATAAGTACCTAAATCTAAGTCTAATAATGTACCTTGAGCACCTTCAAATAAAACTTTTTTACCAGCTTTTACAGCTTCGTAAACTATAACAGATGTATCTGCAACATAATGTCTTATTGCATCTGCATATCCTAAGTATTCATTATATATTGTTTCAAAGTCAAACATTTCTTCTTTTCCATATATATTTGTAACTAATTTATTTTTAGCTTCTATTTGAGGCTTTAACTTTCTAGCAAATATTTCTTTATCCATTAAGTCACATATTCTTATTCCTGATCTCTCAGTTTTATCCATATAACAAGGACCTATACCTTTTTTAGTTGTTCCTATTTTATTATCTCCTCTAGCTTCTTCAGCTAAAGCATCTAATTCTCTATGATATGGGAATACAATGTGAGCTCTATCACTTATTTTTATATTTTTAGTATCTATACCGTCTTTATTAAGCATTTCTATTTCTTCTAAGAAACCTCTTGGGTCAAATACTATACCATTACCTAATACATTTATTGTGTTAGGGTTTAAAACACCAGAAGGTATTAAACGTAGTGCAAATTTCTTTCCTGCTACTACTAAAGTATGTCCTGCATTGTTTCCGCCTTGTCCTCTTATTACTACATCAGCTTGTGTAGCAAGATAATCTATAACTTTACCTTTTCCTTCGTCTCCCCATTGAGATCCGACAACTGCAACTGTTTTCATATAATTCACCTCTACTATCGATATTCGAACACTTTACTAATATAGTGTATCAAACATTCGATATATTTTCAAACTTTTTTAATTCAACACTACTTTTAATATGTATTTTTCTATTTCCTGTAAATTATCAATACATATAATGTGTTTCTCTAGTTTTTTAAACTTGTCCATTAACGTATCTAACTCAACTAAATCAGCTACATTACAAATTTCATGAGATTCTCCAAGCATGGTATTAATCATAAATACTTTATAACTATCTTTTTCTTTTAAGCAGTAAATTATTATAGTTTCCTTTATATTATTATCAATTATTCTAAATAAATTTATTTCTTTGTTTATTTCTTTTATTTTTGGATAAATATATAGTATTGTTATATTCAATTTATTTTCCCCCATATAAATTTATGTTTATACACAACAAAAGCAAGCTAATAGCTTGCTTTTTTATTTGTCCACAGGCTATCTGTGGACAGTGTGGATAACTTTTTATCTATTTTTCAATACTTATGCATGTTTTTTGACATGTATCCACAACATTCGAGTGGGTCAAAAGTATGTTCTGTGGATATTTGTAGATATTATTTTGCTATAATTCTCTTGATTTATCTGCAAATTTTTGAACTTCTCCAAGCCATACTAACTCTACTGCTCCAGTTTCACCATGTCTATTTTTTGCTATTATTACTTCACCAATATTCTTTCTATCCGAATCTGGATGATAATATTCATCTCTATATAAAAACATAACTATATCTGCATCCTGCTCAATTGCCCCAGATTCTCTTAAATCCGATAGCATAGGTCTATGGTCAGCTCTTTGCTCAGGAGCACGAGATAACTGAGACAATGCAACAACAGGACAGTTAAGTTCTTTAGCTATCACTTTTAGAGATCTTGATATCTTAGATATCTCTTGTTGTCTACTCTCATTATTACCTTCACCTTCCATAAGTTGAAGATAATCTATAAGTATTAAATCTAAACCTTGCTCTATTTTTAGCTTTCTACATTTTGATCTTAACTCTGATATTTTTATACCTGGAGTATCATCTATATGTATCTTAGCATTAGATAAAACTGCCATAGCATCAATTATTCTCGGCCAATCATTTTCACCTAATTTACCTGTCTTTAACTTACTAAGTTCAACATTAGATTGCGATGATAACATACGTTGTACTAATTGTTCCTTAGACATCTCTAAACTAAATACAGCTACTGATGCATCACCTTTTAAGGCTGCATTTTGAACAAGGTTTAAAGAGAATGCAGTTTTACCCATTGCAGGACGAGCTGCAATAAGTAATAAATCAGTTCTCTGCATTCCATTTATCTTTTTATTTAAATCTGTAAATCCAGTTGTTATACCAGTCATTTCAGTTTTATTGGTATATAAATGCTCAATCATATCATAAGCATCCATTAATACTGAATTTATAGATTTAAAATCATCACTCGCCTTTTCTTGTGATATATCAAATATCTTTTTTTCTGCTTTATCTAATACATCTTCTATCTTTGTCGCTCCGTCATAACCTAAATTTATTATATCGTTAGAGGCTTTTATAAGCTTTCTAAGTACTGATTTTTCCTTTACTATATCAGCGTAATACTTTACATTTGATGTAGTTGGTACAATCGTAGAAAGGCTGGTTATATAAGTTATTCCTCCAATATCATCTAGGTGTCCTTGTCTTCTTAATTCCTCTGTTAGTGTTATTAAATCTATAGGTTCGTTTTTATTACTTAATTTTATCATACACTCATATATGATTTTATGTGCCTCTTTATAAAAGTCATCTGGTCTTATAGTCTCAGTAACTGTTATCATAGCATCTTTATCAAGTAAGATAGATCCTAATATAGATTGTTCTGATTCCACACTATGTGGAGGAATTCTTGTCATATCCTCCATTATTAATCACCTCGAGTGTATATCTATTGTTTCTCTTTTACATCAACTCTTATTTTAGTAACTACTTTTTGATGTATTTTTATTTCTACTATTCTTGAACCTAATACTCTTATTGGCTCATCTAGAGATATTTTTCTTTTATCTACTTCTATATCGTGTTGTTTCTTTACTTGTTCTGCTATGTCTTTTGAAGTTATTGAACCAAATAATCTTCCGCCTTCTCCAGCTTTAGAATATATAACTATATTTAATTCTTCCATTTTTTTACCTAATTCAACTGCAGCTTCGTATTCTTTTTGTGCTCTATTTTCTTTAGCTTTAGCTTTCTCATTTAATTCTTTTACAGCTGTATTATCAGCTACAACAGCTAATTTTTTAGCAAGTAAGAAGTTTCTAGCATATCCATCGCTTACTTCTTTCATTTCTCCTTTTTTACCTGTTCCTTTTACATCTTTTAATAATATAACTTTCATTTTATTCTTCCTCCTCTAAGCATGTGTCAATTATCTCTTTTACCATTGTATATGCTGTTTGTAGTGAAACATCTTTTAGTTGAGCACCTGCTATATCTATGTGCCCACCTCCACCTAGTTTTTCCATAAGTACATGAACGTTAATTTTTCCTAAAGATCTAGCACTTATAAATACTTTATTATCTTTCATTCCTAGGACAAAGGATGCTTCAACTTTTTTTACATTCAATAGCTCGTCTGCTGCTTGTGCTATTACTATATTTATATTGTCAGCTTCTGTTGATGTATATGCTAAGCATATATGTTCTTCAATTATTTTGGCACTTTGTATTATTTCTGCTTTAGTTACAAAATCCCCTATTTCTGAATTGAATAATTTTTTAACTTCTATTGTATCTGCCCCTACTTTCTTAAGGTAAGATGCAGCTTCAAAGGTTCTTACACCTGTCTTAAATGCAAAGTTTTTAGTATCTAAACATATTCCCGCTAATAAACCTTCTGCTGTTAATTTATTTATTTTAATGTTATTTTCCATGTATTGTACTAACTCTGTAACCATCTCACATGTAGATGATACATATATTTCATGGAATAAAAGAACTGTATCATTAATAAACTCTACACCTCTTCTATGATGGTCTATAACAACAACTTTATCTGATTCAGATAATAGTTCTTGGCATTCTGTAAAGTTTGGTCTATGAGTATCTACTACTACTATTAATGTGTTTTTTGTACAGTTTTTTATAGCATCTTCATGGTCTATAAATACATTTTTATAATAATCTGAGGTTTTCAGTCTTTTTACAAATTCATCTATAGATTCATTAGAACTATTTAGTACTATGTTTGCATGCTTGTTGCATGATTTACATATGTCATATATTCCAACTGCTGAACCCATAGCATCCATATCAGGATATTTGTGTCCCATTATATATACTTGGTCACTTTCTCTTATAACTTCTCTTAAAGCATGCCCTATTAGTCTAGATTTCACCTTAGTTGTCTTTTCAACTGCTTTTGATTTTCCACCATAAAAAACAAATTTATCTTTAGTTTTTATTACAGCTTGATCTCCACCTCTACCTAGTGCTAAGTCAAGAGCTCCAGAAGCAAGTTTTAGATTCTCATTTATTGTATCTCCATCTATACCAATACCCATACTTATGGTTACAGGAAGATTATTTCCGTAGTCAATTTTTCTTATTTTATCTAGTATTGAGAATTTTTCGCTTTCTAGCTTTTTTAATTCTTTCTTGTTCATCACAAGGAAAAATTTATCTTTTGATGTTCTCTTTATGCCACCTTGTGAACTCACTTCTAAAGAAGTTAGTATTTGTTCTATTTCTACATTTATTAACGGTCTATTTTCTTCTGGTGCACTTTTTAGTACATCATCATAACCGTCAACCTGTATTAACATCATCGAATTTTTTTCGTCATTATATCTTTTTTGTAAATCTAAATACTCAGTTTTATCTAACCAATATAACATCATTAAATATTTTGCATTATTTTCTTGATCATTTTTTATAACATTATAAACGATAGTGTACTCTCTATCTTTATATTTTATATCTGTGTACATTTCTTTATTTTCATTTAATACTTTTCTTAAATCTAAATTTTTTATAATATCATCAATATTTACGCCTAACAAATTTTCTTTTTCTGTCATATGATGAAATTTATTATTATACCATGATATCTTTCCATCAAATTCAAGTATACACAATGGTATAGGTAAATTCATTATAGCTTTTTTTGTTGTTTCATCTATGTCTAAAGATAAGTTTTGAATATACTTAGTCCATTCTTTTTTTCTTATATTAGTTAATTTCCAGTTATGATAAACTAAATATAAAAAAATAAAGAAAAGCAGACACCCTAGATAAAAATTATAAAAAAGTAATGACATACTAGCTATACCTATAATTAATATATATAAATTTGCTTCTGGTATATTTATTTTAAAGGTTGGTTTATTCCTCATTTCTAACCTCCTATGTGGATTTATAACTTCTTACCTTTCTAAAGTCTATTATGCTATCTAACATCCCTACAAAAGATATTCCCATAAATCCAAATATACATAAAATAAACCCTGATATAAATACTTTTTTGTTTTCTCTGCCTCTAAACCATTTATTAAAGTAATGTATAGCAACTGCTATCCCTTGAATCATAAACATAAAACTAAATACTAATTGTAAATTCATCATTATTAAGTCTGTATGTAATTTTACTCCGATAAATTCTATAAATAATACAAGCAAATACAACATAAACGATATTATTATAGCATTACCTGGTAAATAAAATTCTCTGAATTTAGGAAACTCTACATTTAATGTTTTTATTCTTTTCAAAATAAATACTTCTAAATAGTACGTAATAAATGCTACTATCATACCCTGGAAGATTAGCATAGTTGGTAGCATATTAGAAATCGAATCCATAAGATCCTCTATTTTCGCACCTGATGCTAAATTCAGCCCTGAGCTTTTTAAAAGCTCTGTCTGAGAACTAATAGCTTCCTTCATAATACTCGTGAAAGAATCCAGTATATTAGTTTTAAAAACTATATTTGATACTACATAAAAAATAATAATAGATGCTACCGCTACGATAGTTCCCATATATATAGGCTCAAACTTATTACATTCATCTGATTTCATGTTAGCTCTAACAACACTACCTATAAATATACCGGGCAATGCACTAACTATACATATACTAACTGAATATACTGGGTCAACTCCAAGCATAAGAACAAAGAAAGTTATTATCAAAGATAATATTGAGTATTTATTGTCAGTTAAAGTACCTATTATTGCATAAGGTACTGGTATTACAGAACTTAATATCCCTAACATAGGAACATAAGCTGCTACTAAAGCTAACAATATACCAAGCGTAACTATCATCAATGTTCGAGATAGTTTTACTTTATTATTCAAATTAAATTCACTCCTTATTGATCCATATGTTTTTTTAATTCTGATAGGTCTCCATACCATCTTTCAACACTATGATCTTCACTTATTCCTAGTTTTATCTTTTCTTTTACTTTATAATCTATTTCTGTAAAACTTATCCCTAATCTTTTTGCTAAAAGATACGTTATCATTATTATATTCGCTAAAGTATCTTGAAGTGTTTCATCTAACGGTTTTACCCCTTTTAAAATAAGATTGAACAAATCTCCTATACTCATTAGCAACTCTGTCTTCATCCATTCGATTATCTTAACATTTCTAGTCACATCGGAACCTCTATCTAATCTCACAGTTGCCCCCCTCCTTAATATATAAATATTATAACATAAATCATAGCATATTTAAGCAGATAAACAAAAAAACGAGCCACGGGGCTCGTCCTTTTCTTAGTCTAATGTATATGGTAAAAGTGCTATGTTTCTAGATCTCTTTATAGCAACTGTTAATTCTCTTTGGTGCTTAGCACAAGTTCCAGAGATTCTTCTTGGTAATATCTTACCTCTTTCAGTTACGTACTTTGATAATCTTTGAGTGTTTTTGTAGTCTATTCTAGAATCTTTAGATGCACAGAATTGACAAACTCTCTTTTTCTTACGTCTCTTTTTGTTTATCATAGTAATTTCCCTCCTTCTTAGAATGGTATATCGTCGTCATCTATAGCTTGGAATCCTTGAGGATCTAGTCCTTTTGGTTCAAAGCTAGGTTCAAAGTTCGGTTCGAACCCTTGATGATTTCCTTTATATGAACTTTCAGATTTATTTTTAGTATCTAGGAATTGTACCCTAGTAGCATTTATTTTAGTAGCTCTTCTAGTTTCTCCAGCTTGATTTTGGTAGCTATCGATTCTTATAGAACCTTGTATAGCTACTAAACTTCCTTTACCTATATAGTTAGCACAATTCTCTGCAGATTTGCCCCAAACTTGTATATCTATAAAATCAGTTTCTTTTTTCCCATCTTTACCTGAAAATTCTCTATCTATAGCTATTGCAAAATTTGCAACTGCAGTTCCACTTCCCGCGATGTATCTTAACTCGGGATCCCTTGTTAATCTACCCACTAATACAACATGGTTCATAATAACACCGCCTTTAACATACTTTTACATAATAAAACTAGTTATTAAGCAACAACTATCATGTGTCTTATTACGTTTTCGTTTATCTTTAAGTTTCTGTCTATTTCTTTAGGTACTTCAACGCCAGCTTTAAAGTTAACTAATACGTAGTGACCTTCGTTGAACTTAGCTATTGGATAAGCTAATTTCTTAGTTCCCCATACGTCAACTTTAACAACTTCACCTTCAGTAGCAACAACTTCCTTAACTTTGTTAAGTACAGCTTCTCTTGTTTCTTCATCAGCGTTTGGCTTTACTACGAAAACTAATTCATAATTTCTCATTATTTTTCACCTCCCTTTGGACTTAACGGCTCTATCTTAATAGAGCAGAGAAATGAGATTAAAATCTCATACTTACACATTTTATCATTACTATTTATAAATGTCAATTTGATTTTAAATCTCTTTTTGTAGTATTACATATTTTTTTATATTAATACGTATTTAATTGATTTTACTATATCACTAAAAGGGTGGTCTAATGACCACCCTTTTTATATATGTACTTGATTAAGCTTCTACATTTACTTCCATGTGTTGTTTTAATACTGCTCCTAGTCTAGTTATACCTTCAACTATTCTTTCATCAGTCATAGTTGAGTAGTTAAGTCTAAAGCAGTTCTCTTTTCCTCCGTTAGGGAAGAATGATCCACCTGGAACATATGCAACATTATTTTTTAAGCAATCTTGCATTATAACTTTTGCATTTAAATGACTTGGTAACTCTACCCAAGTAAATAATCCACCTTCTGGATGAGTATACTCTAATCCTTCTGGTAATTCTTTAGCCATAGTATCTAACATAAGGTCTCTACGTCTAGAATATACTTCTTTTAATTTTTCAACGTGAGCATCTAAATCATAGATATCCATAAATTTACTTACTTCTCTTTGAGATATACTTGATGCTTGTAAATCTGCACCTTGTTTTACGAATACAAATTTGCTTAATATTTCTTTAGGAGCACATGTCCATCCTATTCTATATCCTGGACAGAATATTTTAGAGAAACTTCCTAAGAATATTACTAAACCTTTCATATCCATTGATTTTAAAGATGGTAAGTTTTCACCTTCAAATCTTAATTCTCCATATGGATTATCTTCTATAACTGGTATTTCAAATTTATTTATTATTTCCATAAACTTTTGACGTCTTTCCATTGGCCATGTTCTACCTGTTGGGTTTTGGAAATCCGGAATTACATATATCATTTTTACTCTATCGTTAGCTTCTAATATTTTTTCTAACTCGTCCATTTTCATACCATGTTTATCTGTTGGTACTTCTATAAATTTAGGAGAATATGCTTTAAATGCATTTAATGCTCCTAAGTAAGATGGACTTTCACATAAAACTATATCATCTTCATCTAAAAAAACTTTCCCCGCAAAATCTAATCCTTGTTGTGAACCATTAGTTATTAATATATCATCTTTTGTAATATTAGTTTTGTTTTTACTATTCATTCTATCTGCTATATGTTCTCTTAAAGCAGGAAATCCTTCTGTTGTAGAATATTGAAGCGCTGCTGCACCTGCTTCTTCTAAAACTAATGTTGATATTTTTTTCATTTCTTCTATTGGAAATAATTCTGGTGCTGGTAATCCACCAGCAAAAGATATAACTTCTGGATTTTCTGTAAGTTTTAAAAGCTCACGTATTTCTGATCCCTTTAATCCTTCCATTCTTCTTGCAAATTTAACAGCCATAATTAAAGCACCCCCTGAAATTGTTTTCCCTACTTTAATTATAGCAATTACTTCTATATTTCGATACTTACTTTTAAATTGTCTGAATTTTCTTTTTATTTATCAATTATCTTCTTTATTCTTTTCTCTAAAGTCTCTCTATCTAACATAATAACTCTTAAACATTGTGTACATTTAATTTTTATATCCATACCTGTTCTTGTTATTTCAAATTCTTTACATCCACAAGCATGTTGCTTTTTTAATTCGACAATATCTCCTACATTAATATTTCTAGGCATTCAAAATCACTCCTTTATTATCCTATCTTTTTAGCTTCTTTTTTTCCATCTTCTATTTTTTTTATATTGTATATGCCTTTATACTCTATACTATTTTCTTCTAGTATTTTTTTTATATTTTCTATATCTTTATATAAAAATCTAATTGATATTCCACAACTAGCAGTTATTTCTCTTGGCGTTGGTAAAGTCGTAGATGTTATACCACTTTGCTCAAATAACTTATCTGATCTTATTGCATGATGTGTTGAGTTAAATGATACTATATACATTTCATTCATTTCTTATTTCCTCTTTCTACTATTTTATTTTTATAGTCTTTTGCTTAAATACATTTATATACTATTTTAAGAAAGTAAGGCTACATAATTAATATGTAGCCTTACCTCATTGTTTTATATAGATATAGTTTGTGATGTATTTTTCATTATATCCACTATATTATACATGTTAGTTACAGAACCAACTTCTAAACTTTCTTTTAATCCATAATAGTCTAGACATGTACCACAAGATAATATTTCTACACCACATTCTTCAAGTATTTTAAGATTTTCTATTGTTGCTTTATTTTTAGCTGTTAGATTTACTGCTGAGTTTACAAAAACTATGTGTTTAGGATAAGGCTTAACTTCTGTTAGTGTATATATGAATCCTTTTATAAGCACATCCCCTAACTCATCGTTTCCTTGTCCCATTTTATCAGAAGATATAAATATACATTTATCTTCTAATTCCTCATTTTTTTTATTTTCTATTATAACATCTTTTCCTTTTTTTATCTCTAGTACAATCAAATCTTTTTCTTCTTTTATTGTACTAGCTTCGCAATTTAAAGACTTTGATAATTTTAATATATTTTCTCTTGCTATAGCATTGTCAACCGTAACTAATACTATCCCATTTTCTAATTTATCTAACTCTTTTTTTGTATTTATAACAGGCTTAGGACATGCTAACCCTCTTGCATCTATTTCTACTAACATTCGCTAAATCATCTCCCTTTTACTATTAATATTTATTCTACCATAGATATAATTTGACTTGCTATAGATTATTTCTATATCCATATAGACGGATATAATAAAGGACTCCTAACAGAGTCCTTTATTTATATGATATTTAGAGTTTGATATATAACTACACCCTTTTGATAATATTCTAGTTCTTTTTCTTTCGATATATTAGCATATAATTGACCTAAGTCTATGTAAATTTTTGCTAAAGTATTATTATCACCTAAATCAGATATTATCTTAATACATTTTGATAAATATTCTATAGCTAAGTTATTTTCATTTTGTGCTTTATGAATATCTGAAAATAGCTTTAAAGCTTTATACTCATTAAATTTATTTTTAGATTTTATTGAAAATGCCAACGCCATCTTGCAATATATTCTAGCAGATTCAAAGTCTCTATTTTCTAAATATGCAGCTATTATTTTATATAAACTTTTACTTGCATATTCATCTTCATCATCTTTTTTGATATTATAAGCTTTATGTGAATATTCTAATACCTTATTCATGTCGCCTAGTTCTTTATATATATCAGATATAGTTAAATATACATTTACTATACCAGCTTTATTTTCCTCTATTTCTAATAATTCTAAAGCTTTTTTAAAACATTCTTTAGCATCATCATATTTCCCTATATTTAAAAAGTTATTTGCCTTTAAAGTCAGCATATCAACTTCTTCTTGCATATTATTTTGTCTATCTATTTTATTTATTTTTTCTATATATTCTAACGATTTTTTAGATTTATTTAATTTTATATAGCAATTAGCCATATTACCGTATAAATCTCTATGTATATCCATATCTTCAATTTGACTTTCTGATAATACATCTTCTGCAAACTCAAAGTGGCTTATAGCACCTTTATAAAACTCTTCTTTAACATATATCTTTCCTATATTTAAATAACTTTTAAATATGTTTTCTTTATCGTTATTTTTTATAAAAAAGTATAATGCTTTTTCAAAATTATTAACTACTAGAGCATAATTTTCCCTTTTTAAATTTATCGACCCTAATAAAAAATTACATTTTCCGTTTTTATCTATTAACTTATACTCTTTACATATTTGCAACACTTGATTTATCAATTGTTCGGCTTTATCTAACTCATTAGATTTTATGTGTATTTCACTTTGTAATATTAAGTTATCTGTTATTTTTTTAGACTGCATTTCTTTCGTCTCTAACAAATAATCAATACTTACCTCTAATTTTCTTGACAAGTAATCCAATAATTCATAGCTAGTGTGAGATTTGTCCCTTTCGATATGACTTATCTGAGCTGCAGTAATTCTATCTCCCGCTAATTCCTTTAATGTCATATTTTTTTCTTTTCTTAATTTTTTTATTTTCTCTCCTAAACTCAGAATATCCATACTACGCCCCCCTTGAAATCATTTTCTTATAATATGATTATAACTTATATTTATATTAAAAACACTATATATTTTGTAGCATTTTCAGTATTTGTGTAAACATTATCAAATTTTTAACATTCTTTTCATTAAAAATATACGTATTTTATGCCATTATGTTATAAATTTAGACACTAAAAAAACAAGATTTAAATAGTTGTATAACTATCTAAATCTTGTTTTTTTAATTATTATTAGCTATTTCAATTAATGCTCTTATAGCTTCATCTATATCATTTTTAGTATTAAAATATCCTAAACTAAATCTAACAACACCTTGTTCTAAAGTACCTAAAGTTTGATGAGCTAAAGGAGAACAATGTATTCCTGATCTAGTAGCTATTTGATATTGGCTGTCTAGCAAGAATGTTATTTCTCCTGAATCCATATTTCCAATATTTATAGCTATAACAGCTGCTCTCTTTTTGCTATCTTTAGTCCCATAAACAATTATATTAGGAACTTCTTCAAGTTTTTTTAACATATATTCGCATAATTTTTCTTCATGAATTCTTATATTATCTATACCTTTTTCTAAAACAAACTTTACTCCTTCATTTAATCCTACTATTCCTGGAGTATTATGAGTTCCAGCTTCATATTTATCAGGTACTAAATCTGGTTGAAATAAATCTTCAGACTTACTTCCTGTTCCACCTTCTTTTAAAATATTAACATTTAAACCTTCTCTTATATATAAAATACCTGTTCCTTGAGGACCTAGTAAGCATTTATGTCCTGGTGCAGCTATCATATCCACATTAAACTCAGATACGTTTATATCGTATACTCCAGCTGTTTGAGATGCATCAACTAAATATAGTAAGTTATGCTCTTTTGCTACTTCTCCAACTGCTTTTATATCTATTAACGTTCCAACTACATTTGATGCATGAGTAGTAACAATTAGCTTAGTATTTGGTTTTATAGCTTTTTTTAAATCTTCAATATTTAAAAATCCTTCTTTATCACATTGAACTATTGTATTTTCAACACCATGATTTTCTAATGATTTTATAGGTCTTATTACAGAGTTGTGCTCCATACTTGTTGTTATTATATGATCTCCACTTTTGACTACTCCTTTAATTGCTAAGTTTAAAGAATCAGTTGCATTATTAGTAAATATAACATTCATTGGATTATCTATATTAAATAGCTTAGCTATATTTTCTCTAGCATCATATATTTCTCTAGCTGCCCTCATAGCTAATTTGTGGCCTGCTCTACCTGGATTTGCACAGTAGTTTTTCATGCAATCCATTATTGAATCATAAACTTTCTCTGGTTTTGGATATGTCGTTGCTGCATTGTCTAAATAAATCATGTTAAATGTCCTTTCTCTATGCTTCTTCAAGTAACATAGATACTATATTATTTAAATCATCATCATTATAATACTCTATTTCTATTTTTCCCTTTTTCTTGCCTTTTGATATATTTACTTTAGTTCCAAATATATTTCTTAATTTTTCTTCTACATCTACTATAAATATATCTTTTTCTTTTTCTTTTTTTATAACTTCTTCAGTACTACTTTCTGATATTCTTTTAGCTAAGTTTTCTGTTATCCTAACAGAAAGTTCTTCTTCTACAACTTTATTAGCTAAAGTTAATTGAGCCTCTAAGTTTGTAACTCTAAGTAGTGCTTTTCCATGTCCTGCTGTTAAGTATCCTCTTTCAATCATGTCTATAACTTCTTCTCCAAGATTTAATAATCTTAAAGTATTAGTTATATGAGGTCTACTTTTGCCTACAGCTTCTGATATTTCTTCTTGAGTTACACTATAATGTTCTATTAACCCTCTATATGCTAATGCCTCTTCTATGCAGTTTAAATCTTCTCTTTGTAAGTTTTCTATAAGAGCTATTTCCATTATATCTTTCATAGGAATATCTTTTATTACAGCAGGAATATCTTTTTGTTTTGCCATGTTAGAAGCTCTATATCTTCTTTCCCCTGCAATTATCATGTATTTGCCTTTGTCATCTGGTTTTACTACTATCGGTTGTAATACTCCATAATGCTTTATTGATTCACATAATGCATATATTTTTTCTTGATCAAATATTTTTCTTGGTTGATCTTCATTTGGGTATACTTTGCTCAAATCTATAGTTACGATGTCTTTGCTATCTATTGTGTCTTGAGTATCAGGTATTAATGCACTAAGACCTCTACCTAGTCTATTAGTTCTCTTGGGTGCTTTTTTTTCCATACTATATTATATCCTCCTCTAAATCTATAAATTCTTCTGCTAAATCCATATATGCTTCTGTACCTCTACATTTAGAATCATAGTAAATTACCGGTTTACCATGGCTTGGTGCTTCTGCTAATCTTACATTTCTCGGTATTAATGTCGTATAAACACTTCCCTTGAAATATCTCTTTACTTCTTCTACAACTTGTATCGATAAATTAGCTCTTCCATCAAACATACTAAGTACTACTCCTTGTATCTCTAATTCCGGATTTAGTCTAGACTTTACTAATTTGATAGTTTCCATAAGTTGACTAACTCCTTCTAAAGCATAGTACTCACATTGTATTGGTATCAAAACACTATCTACTGCAGTAAGACTATTTATAGTTAACATTCCTAGAGAAGGTGGACAATCTATAAATATGTAATCATACTCTTCTCTTATACTTTCTAATGCAGTTTTTAGTATAAATTCTCTATCTTCCATTGTAGTTAATTCTATTTCTGCACCAGACAATTCTGTAGCTGAAGCTACTATATCAATATTATCAAATTCTGTTTTTATTATAGCGTTTCTTATATCCAATTTATCTAACATAACTTCATAAATAGTATTTTCTACAGAACTTTTATCTATTCCATATCCACTAGTTGTATTTCCTTGAGGGTCTAAATCTAATACTAATATTTTTTTTCCCATTTTTCCCATACTTGCACTTAAATTTACATTTGTAGTGGTTTTTCCAACACCACCCTTTTGATTAAATACTGCTATAACCTTACTCATAAGCTTTCCCCCCTGCCTATTTCAAAAAAAGATTACTGCAAGCAGTAACCTTTTTTATTTTTTAGGAATCCTTACAACAACTTCCATATAATCACCTTTATCGGTTTCATTATACTTCGCTTCAATTCCTGTTCCTATTATTGCGTCAAATGCCTGCTTCATGGTATTTAAGTATATCCTTATAGCCATAGCACCTTTTATATTCTGTTTTTTTTCTGGTTCTTGAGTAGCTTGTATGCTCTCTAATATATCCTTTATCAACTTTTCTGTTTTCTTTACTGTTAGCTCATTTTTTATTACTTTATCTAAAACATCTTTCATTAATTCTTCATTAGGTAATTTAAGAAGCGCTCTAGCATGTCTTTCAGTCAGATTATTTTCTACTAAATTAATTTTTATTTCATTTGGTAGTCTCAATATTCTAAGCTTATTTGCTATCGTTGACTGATTTTTACCTAATTTTTCAGCTAATTGTTGTTGTGTAAATTCATGCTCTTTTATCAGGTTCTCATACCCCATAGCTTCTTCTATGAAGTTTAAATCCTCCCTTTGCAAGTTTTCTAACAACGCTAGTACAGCAGATGTTTCATCCGACATATTATTTATAATAGCTGGAATAACTTCAAGTTCTGCTAATTTAGCAGCTCTTAATCTTCTTTCCCCCGCGATTAATTCATATTTGTCATCTTTTATTCTAACTGTTATTGGCTGAAGTATTCCATAAAACTTTATAGAATTGCTTAGTTCTTCTAGTGCTGCTTGTGAAAATACTTTTCTTGGTTGATATGGATTTGGAACTATATTTTCTATAGGTATCTCCATAACTCTTTTATCTTCCATAACATCCCTCTCTCATTAGATATAAATATATTTGAATTTCATTAACTACATACAAATTAATACTGTATTAGATACATATGAGTATAATATTTCTGCATTTACTCACATAATCCTTCTATTTTGTTTGATTTTTAGTATATTTTTAGTTATTCTTCATAAAATACTAGATTTTATGTAAAAATAAATTTTATTTTATAGGAGTTTTTGATGGTTTTCCAGCTTTTCTTGGATATTTATCTGGAGTATTCTTAACTTTTTTAAATACTAATATATTATGATTTAAATCAGTTTCTGGAAGCTCTACGTCTATCTTGTCTACAAATTCTATACCTAAAGCTTCCATAGCTGCTTTAGATTCTTCTAATTCTAAATTTGCGTTAGGACCTTTTAAACATACAAAATGCCCTCCAACTTTTATAAATGGTACACAAAATTCCATTAATATAGGTAATCCTGCAACTGCTCTCGCTGTGGCAATATCATATTGCTCTCTATACTCTTCTAATTTACCAAAGTCTTCAGCTCTTCCGTGTATAAACTCTATATTATCTAATTCTAAACTATTACTTACTTCTTGTAAAAAGTTTATTCTTTTATTTAAAGAATCTAAAAGTGTTAATTTTATATTTTCTAAACAAATTCTTAGTGGAAGCCCTGGGAAACCTGCTCCAGTACCAACATCTATTATTGAAACTCCATCTTTTATATAATTATCTGTTACTGATGAAACAGAATCTAAGAAGTGTTTTATATACACTTCTTTTTCATCTTCTATTCCAGTAAGATTCATTTTCTGATTCCAATCGACTAATATTTCCCTGTAAATATTAAAGTCATTTAAAACTTTGTCACTTGCTGTTATTCCTAAATCTTCAAGACCTTTTTTTAATATATCTCTATTATTCATCTTTACCTCCTCTAGTTCTTCTCATTTGCTCTAAATAAATAAGAAGTACTGAAATATCAGCAGGAGATACCCCTGATATACGAGATGCTTGACCTATAGATATAGGTTTTATATCATTAAGTTTTTGTCTAGCTTCTATTCTAAGCCCCTCTATTGATAAATAATTTATATCATCTGAAAGCTTCTTGTTTTCTAATTTTTTAAATTGATCTATTTGCTTTAATTGTTTATCTATATATCCTTCATACTTCGTCATTACAACGCATTGCTCTTTTACTTCATTAGATACGTCTTCTCCAGCACCTTTTCCTATAGACTCTAATAAGCTATAAGTAACTTCTGGACGTTTCATAAATTCATATAAAGATAATCCAACCTTTATTTCTGATGCTCCCATTTCAACTAATAAATGATTTACCTCTTTAGGTGTTACTCTATCAGTTTTAAATCTCTCTAATTCTTTTTCTACTGCTTCTTTTTTGTTTAAGAATCTTTGATATCTATCTTCTTTAACTAATCCTATTTCGTGACCTCTTTCAGTAAGTCTCATATCTGCATTATCTTGTCTTAAATATAATCTATATTCTGATCTAGATGTCATCATTCTGTATGGTTCATTAGTTCCTTTAGTAACTAAATCATCTATAAGAACTCCTATATAAGCTTCTGATCTATCAAGAACAAAAGGCTCTTTTCCATCTATTTTTAATGCTGCATTTATACCAGCTATAAGACCTTGTGATGCAGCTTCTTCGTAACCTGATGTTCCGTTAAACTGACCAGCACTAAATAAGTTTTCTACACCTTTTATTTCAAGTGTTATCTTTAATTGAGTTGGATCTATACAGTCATACTCTATTGCATATGCAGGTCTCATTATTTTAGCATTTTCAAGTCCCGCTACACTTTTATACATTTGTAATTGTACTTCATAAGGTAAACTAGTTGATATACCTTGTATATACATCTCCTTAGTATTTAAACCTTCTGGTTCTATAAATATTTGATGTGATTCTTTATCACTAAATCTCACAACCTTATCTTCTATAGATGGGCAATATCTTGCTCCTGTACTTTCTACTTTTCCGCTATACATAGCTGATCTATTTAAATTACTTGTTATTATTTCATGAGTCCCTAAGTTTGTTCTTGTTAAATAACATGGTTCTTGATTTATTTTTAAGTCACCACTTAAGAAAGAGAATGGTGTTATCTTTTCGTCACCTTCTTGTATAGACATAACAGAGAAATCTATGCTATCTCTATGAATTCTAGCAGGTGTACCAGTCTTAAATCTTCTCATATTTAATCCTAACTTAACTAATCCTTCAGTTAAGTGTTTTGAATATCCTAGTGCGTTAGGACCTTCATAGAAGTTTACTTCTCCCATATATATTTTAGAATTTAAGTAAACTCCAGTAGCTAATATAACTGCTTTAGATTCATATACACAACCTAGCTTTGTAACTACTCCGTTAACAACATTGCCTTCGTGTAATATATCTACAACTTCGTCCATAACTATATCTATATTAGGCTCATTTTCCATAGTTTTTTTCATTTCAGTGTGGTACTTAAATTTATCTGCTTGCGCTCTTAATGAATGTACTGCTGGACCTTTAGCTGTATTTAACATTCTACTTTGTATAAATGTCTTATCTGCATTTATACCCATTTGTCCACCTAATGCATCTATTTCTTTTACTAATTGACCTTTTCCTGTTCCACCTATAGATGGATTACAAGGCATTAGTGCTATAGAATCTAGAGACATAGTAACTACTAATGTCTTTTGACCCATTCTTGCAGTAGCAAGTGCTGCTTCACATCCAGCATGTCCTGCTCCAACTACTATTACATCATATTTTCCTGCTTCGAACTTTATCATATTTATGCCCTTTCTGTTAAACATTAATGTTTCACGAAAAACATATACAATATTAAATATATTATATAGTCTTTTATTTATATATGCTTATAATGTCCGCTTTCAAACGGCTTTTATATTTGTATTTATTTCCCTATACAGAAGTTGCTAAATATAGTATCTAGTAAGTCTTCTTTTATAGTATCTCCGTTTATATATCCAAGGTAATCCCATATATTTTTAAAATCAACCTCTATAAAATCATATGGAAGATTTTGATCTATCGCTTTTATAGCATCATTTATAGATTCGTATGCTCTTAATAATGCATCTTTATGTCTAGAGTTTGTAATTACTACGCTAGAAGTATTTTTAACACTTCCTTTGTAAACCATTGACTCTATCTTTTCATGTAACTCTTCTATTCCCTTATTTTGTAGTGCAGATATTTTTATTATATTATCACTTGAAATATATTCATTTAATTTATCTTCTTCAATATTTTGCTCTAAATCTGTTTTATTTAATAATACAATAGTCTTTTTATTTTCTAATTTTTCTAGTATATCTATATCTTCATCACAAAGTTTTCTTGATGAATCTAATACCATTATAACTAAATCAGCACTATTAAATGATTCTCTTGATTTTTCTACACCTATTTTTTCTACTACATCTTCAGTTTCTCTTATCCCTGCTGTATCTACTATTTTTAAAGGTATTCCTTTTATATTTACAAATTCTTCTATAACATCTCTAGTTGTACCTGGTATATCAGTAACTATAGCTCTATTTTCTCCTAGTATAGAGTTAAGTAATGATGATTTACCTACATTTGGTTTCCCTACTATAACTGTTTTTAATCCATCTCTAAGTATTTTTCCGCTTTCAGCAGTGTCATAAAGTTTTTTAATTTCAGTTTTAAGACCTTCTGCTCTCTCTTTAAGAGTTTGATATGTTATTTCTTCAACATCCTCTTCAGAAAAATCTATTGCAACTTCTAAATGAGCTAATACTTCTGTAACGTTCATTCTTAGCTCTTTTATTTTATTAGATAATGATCCCTCTAATTGATTTTGAGCAACTTCATGAGCCATATCAGTTTTTGCTTTTATTACATCTATTATGGCTTCAGCCTGAGATAGGTCTATTCTTCCGTTTAAGAATGCTCTTTTTGTAAACTCCCCTGCATCTGCTAGCCTTACATCTTTAGACAATATAAGCTCTAGTATTTTTTTCACAGAAATAAACCCACCGTGGCAATTTATTTCTATAACATCCTCAGCTGTATATGAGTTTGGGCCTTTCATATAAGCTAATAAAACTTCATCTATAGTATTTTCATTATCTACAATATTCCCGTATATTAACGTTCTTTGTCTATATTCTTTTATAGTTTTTCCAGACATAGATTTAAACACTTTTTCTGCAACTTCTAGTGATTTTTCTCCACTAATTCTTATTATACCTATACCACCTTCACCAGGTGCTGTTGCGATTGCTGCTATAGTATCATCTATAAACAAATATATCACCTCTTATTATTTAATTTCGTTACTTTTAATTGTTTCCTTAATCCTAACATTATATAAAATAAATGACAAAAATAAAACCCCCTATTATATAGGAGGTTAGGTTTTATCTTTTGTACTCTATTACTAATCTTCTGTAAGGATCAGTTCCTTCACTGTATGTACTTACATATTTATCATTTTGAAGAGCAGAATGAACTATTCTTCTCTCATAAGGATTCATATAATCTAGTTTTTTAGTTTTTTTAGTCTTAGCAACTTCTCGAGCTACTTTATTAGCATATCTTATTAAAGACTCTTCTCTCTTAGATCTATAATTTTCAATATCTACAAGTACTCTCATATGAGAATCTTTATTTATTTTGTTAAGAGCTAATCCAGTTAAAAATTGTATAGAATCTAGAGTTTCACCTCTTCTACCAATTAGTGAAGCTGCATCCTTACCTTCTATGTCTACTTTAATTAAATTGTTTTCTTGATTAACATTTACCTTTGCTTCTATTTTAGAATTTTTAAGTATTGTCTCTACAAACTTCTTAGCTATATCTGATTCTGTTTCAATAACTGTAAATTTGTATAAACCTTCCTTAGCCCCTATAAATCCTAAAAACCCTTTAGTTGCTTGTTGTAAAACTTCAACTTCTAAGTCTTTCGAATTCACATTAAGCTTAGCCATTGCCTTGCTTATAGCTTCTTCTTTAGTTTTACTTTTTATTTCTAGGCTTACTCTCATCTATTACTTCCTCCTTAGAATTAGCCAGTTTAGCTCTTAAAGGATTCATTACTAAGTAGTGTTGAGCTATAGAGAATAAGTTACCTGCAGTCCAATATAATGTAAGACCTGCTGGGAACATGAATCCCCAATATAACATCATTGCAGACATTACATATGTCATAATCTTCATAGATCCTTGTTGTTGATCCTTTGGCATCATTAACATTTGCATTACAAATGTAGTTACCCCTGATACTATAGCTAATATATAATCTGGCTTAGTTAAATTCTGTACCCATAAAAATACCATATCGGCATTTGCAAAAGCAGCTTTATCTGCAAAAACTCCATAAGCTACAGGATCTCTTAATACTGCATATAGTCCAAATAATATTGGCATTTGTATTAATAATGGTAAACATCCTGCTAATGGATTAATCTTAGCTTCTTTATATAAATTCATTATCTCTTGTTGTTGTTTTTCTGGCTTATTTTTATATTTTTCTTGTATTTCTTTCATCTTAGGTTGTATGTCTTGCATTGCCTTTGTTGACTTAGTTTGCTTTATTGTAAGTGGTAATAATAAAACCTTTACAAATATTGTGAATAGTATAATTGAAAGTCCATAATTATGAATAAATTCAACTATTATTCTTAGCACGTCACCTAATAAATTACTTATAATGCTCAATGTTTATACCTCCTACAGTATCTTTTCTTTTTATTTTAGAGGATCATAACCACCCGGATGAAAAGGATGACATTTTGATACTCGTCTTATCGTTAAATACAGGCCTTTTATTAATCCATATTTCCTAAAGGCTTCTATTGAATATTGTGAACATGTTGGATAAAATCTACAGGTAGGCCCTTTTAAAGGAGATATAAATTTTTGATAAAATCTAACCAAACAAATACATAATTTCGATAAGTATCTATTTATTTCCTTTAATATAAATTTTATTTTTTTCAATTTAAAGACCTCCAAATTAAATAACTATTGTTCATCTAACTTAATATTTGCTTTTTTCATTAAATGATTCATAGATTTTTCAATGTTTTTATAATCTACATCTTTTATTGCTACTCTAGCTATAAAAACTAAATCATATCCATTTTTAACTTTTTCATCAATATTTAATCTATATGCTTCTTTTATTCTTCTTCTTATCTTATTTCTAGTAATAGCTTTTCCTACCTTTTTAGAAACTGATATTCCCACTCGAGTAGAATCTGATTTGTTATCTAGTATATACATTACTAAGTGCTTATTTGCAAAAGATTTGCCGTGTTTATACACTTTTCTAAAATCAGAGTCTTTTTTCAAGCCCTTTGTTCTGTTAAAGTCCATCTTAAAACCCTCCGTAAACACAGCTCATAATTATACACAAAAAGGCCACTTTCGCAGCGGCCTTTTTTAATTATTAATGAGTTAATCTATTTCTTCCTTTAGCTCTTCTTCTTCTTAACACGTTTCTTCCGTTAGACGTCTTCATTCTCTTTCTGAAACCATGTTCTTTACTTCTTTGTCTTTTCTTTGGCTGATAAGTTCTTTTCATCTATTGCACCGCCTTTCAGATTTTTTCCGTTTATAAAAATAATAACTTTACCCTCAAAGTAAACATAACACATACAATTATAAATGCTTTTATATTTGTTGTCAACGTGTTTTTGGACTGCTTAAACAACAAAATAACTTACATTAATATTATATATATTTTGTAAGTTATATATAAAGTATACAAACTGAGATAGTTAATATTACTAACATTACTCCTCTGTGTATATATTATTTTAAAAATCACTCCTAATTGTTGATATTTATAATGTGTACTAATTTATCAACAGGCTTGTGTTCTTGTGGATAAATTAATTATAAAATCTTGAAGTTTGACATTTATTCTGATATTATTAATATACTTGTTGATAATGTTCATAAAAGATATCAACTTATTAACGTTATTCACAAGCTGTGGATATAAATGTGTATAACTTATAATTATTCTGCTAATAATTTAGTTATTAAGCACGTTTATTATATCTTGATACTATTTATAATTTTATATACATATTGTTTATATCTTTTTTACAATTTCGCAATAATTTATATTCTTAGTATTTTATCCACATGATTATCCATAAGTTTCGTTATTAAATGAAAATAATATATTTTTTTGTCTTTTTTGTTAATAACTTTGTGGAAAATGTTAATTATTCTGTTCGGAGGTTTATATTATGGATATAGTTTCTTTATGGGACAAAACACTGCAATTAATAAAAGGTGAGTTATCTCCACCTAGTTTTAATGCTTTTTTTAAGCAAATAGTACCTTTAAAAATATACATGAGCGATTTAATACTTTTAGCACCTAATGATTTTACTAAAGGTATATTAGAAGATAGATATTTAAATCTAATAGAAAGCTCTGTAAATCAACTATCATTAAAAAAATATCATGTTAAATTTGTTTTAAATGAAAAAGATGTAGATGGGTTAGGAGAAGAGGTTCAAAATTCTTCAAATAAAAAAAATCACCCTAATTTAAATCCTAAATATACTTTTGATACATTTGTTATAGGTAATAGTAATAGATTTGCACACGCTGCATGTGTTGCAGTTGCTGAATCTCCTGCTAAAGCATATAACCCTCTTTTCTTATATGGAGGTGTTGGTTTAGGAAAAACGCATTTAATGCATGCTATAGGACATCATATAGTGAGTCAAAAAAAAGATCCTAAAGTTGTTTACGTCTCTTCTGAAAAATTTACAAATGAACTTATAAACTCTATAAAAGACGACCGAAATGAAGAGTTTAGAAATAAGTACAGAAATGTAGATATATTACTTATAGATGATATTCAATTTATAGCTGGAAAAGAAAGAACGCAAGAAGAATTTTTCCATACTTTTAATTCATTACATGAAGCTAATAAACAAATAATAATTTCTAGCGATAGACCACCTAAGGAAATACCTACACTAGAGGATAGATTAAGATCTAGATTTGAAATGGGACTTATAACAGACATTCAAGCTCCTGATTTCGAAACTAGAATAGCAATTCTTAGAAAAAAAGCTCAAATGGAAAACATTGATGTTTCAAATGAAGTGACTACTTATATAGCTAAAAATATAAAATCTAATATAAGGGAATTAGAAGGAGCACTTACTAGAGTTATAGCTTATTCTTCTCTTACTAATAGAACAATATCTTTTGAACTTGCAGTAGAAGCGTTGAAAGACATAATTACTTCTTCTAAAAATGAAGAAATTACCGTAACAAGAATTAAAGAGAAGGTAGCTTCTGTATTTGATATAAAAATGGAAGACTTTAATTCAAAGAAAAGAACTAGATCAATAGCTTATCCAAGACAAATAGCAATGTATTTGTCTCGTGAACTTACAGATTTATCTCTTCCTAAAATCGGGGAAGCTTTTGGAGGTCGTGACCATACAACTGTTATTCATGCTCATGATAAGATTATTAAAAATATAGAAACAAATGAAGAAATTAAGATAAAAATAGACAAAATAATATCAGATTTAAAAGGATAATTTATAAACAATTGTCTGTGGATATGGTGTTGATGAAATGTTAGTAATATTTTATGTCTAATTTTATACACAAAATATTATATTTTAACTAACAAAGATATTAACACTTTATACACAGGTTGATATCTTTGCGTCTATTTTGATTGATATAGTTATACACATTATCAACAACACCTACTACTATTACTACTATTATTTTTATTTATTTTTTTATATAAATGCCACGAGGAGGTTATCCACATTGAAAATAATTTGTAATCAAAAAGTCTTAGCTCATAAGATAGGTATTTCTCAAAAAGCTATTAACGGAAAAACAACTTTAGAGCTTCTAAAAGGGATATTATTATCAGCTAAAGGTGATCAATTAAAGTTAACTGGATATGATTTAGAAATAGGGATAGAAACTTATACACAAGCAGAAGTAATTCAAGAAGGTGAAATAGTAGTAAATGCTAAGCTTTTTGGGGATATAATTAGAAAGTTACCAGATTCATTTGTTGAGATAGAAACTGATGATGAAAACAATGTTTACATAAACTGTGTTAACTCAAGATTTAAAATAAAAGGAGATTCTGCAAAAGAATTCCCTAAGTTACCAGATGTAAGCAAAGAAGATTTATACAATATACCTCAAGACTTATTAAAAAACATGATAAAACAAACTGTATTTGCTATATCTCAAGATCAAACAAAACCAATACTAATGGGTGAGCTTTTAGAAATAATTAATGGAAACATAAGCTTAGTTGCAATAGATGGATATAGATTAGCAGTTAAAAGTTGCAAAATAGATAATATGATAACTGATGCAAAAGTAATCATACCTGGAAAAGCACTGACTGATGTAAATAGCTTATTATCATTAGAAGAAGATGATGTAAAAGTTGGGTTTGACGATAAAAATGCAATCTTTATAATTAGTGACACTAAAATTATAACAAGACTTTTAGAAGGAGAATTTATAGATTATAAAAAACTACTTCCGAGAGAACATAATTCAAAAGTAAAACTAAACACTAAAAGTTTATTAAACAGTATTGAAAGAGCATCATTATTATCTCAATCAGAAAAAAATAACTTAATAAAATTATCAATAAGAGATAGTGTTATGGCTATAACTTCTAATACAGATAAAGGAAATGTATATGAGGAAGTAGCTTTGGAATTAGAAGGGGACTATTTAGATATAGCATTTAACTCAAGATATTTCTTAGAAGGATTAAAAAATATTGATAGTGAAGAAATCTTTATAGAATTTACGACAAATGTAAATCCTTGTATAATAAAACCTGCTGATGGAGCTAAGTATACATACTTATTACTTCCAGTTAGAATATCATCAAATATATAACACAGACAAAGGGAGTGTCGCAAAATGATTTCGAAATCATTATATGTAACACTCCCCTTTTAATAGTCTTAAAAAGTGTATGTTTTGTGCAAAAATAGTAAAATCCTCTTTTATTTTGATGCGTGCCGTTGTAAGTAAATTTGTGATATAATATATTTTTAGCGTAATAGAGTAAAATAATAGATAGGAGGAAATAATTATGATTGAAATAAATATCGATTCAGAATATATAAAATTAGATCAATTTCTTAAATTAGCAGATCTTGCTTCCACTGGTGGACATGCTAAATTTTTAATATTAGAAGGTTTAGTGAAAGTAAATGGTGAAGTAGAGATAAGAAGAGGTAAAAAATTAAGACCTCAGGATATAGTCGAACTTGAAGGAAATATAATAAAAGTAGTGTAAAAAGGAGAGCCTTTTATGCGACTAAACAGTTTACAACTAGTTAATTTCAGGAATTATGATAATTTACACCTACAATTTGACAAAAAAATAAATCTTCTTGTAGGAAAAAATGGTCAAGGAAAGACTAATATAGTAGAATCTATATATATGCTATCTTTTGGAAAGTCATTTCGAACTAATAAAGACAAAGAAATTATAAAGTTTGAAAGTGAAAACCTGTATGTTGGGGGCAATTATTCAAAACAACATACTAATGGTATGGTAGAGGTAGCTATTGGCAAAAATAAAAAAGGTATAAAAGTAAATAAAATTCATATCAAAAAAATCCAAGAATTGCTTGGAAACATAAATGTTGTAATATTTTCACCAGAAGATTTAAGACTTGTTAAAGAAGGGCCCAAGGAACGTAGGTCATTTATTGATAAAGAAATAAGTCAGATTATGCCAAAGTATTACAGCTACCTTACAAGTTACAATAAAATATTATTTCAGCGCAATCAGTTATTAAAGAGTAGGCATATAGATAGTGCCTTACTAGATGTGTATGATGAAAGTTTAGCTAAATATGGAAGCTATATTTATATACTAAGAAGAGATTTCATAAAGAAAATAGCTGATATATCTAGAAACATGCATGAAAAATTAACAGATAGTATTGAAAATTTATTAATAACATATAAAAATCAGATTAATATATGCGATGAAGATAATACAACTACGGTGTATAATAAATTTTTAGACAAACTTACATCTAACAGAAACCATGATATAGAGACTAGAACAACTAAATATGGGTTACATAAAGATGATTTAAATATTTTTATAAATGATTTAGATGTGAGGTTGTATGGATCGCAAGGACAACAAAGAACCGCTTCAATTTCTTTGAAATTATCAGAAATTGAATTAATAAATAATGAAGTTGGAGAGTATCCAATTTTAATTTTAGATGACGTGTTTAGTGAATTAGATGAGACGAGGCAAAAATTATTGGTAGATAATTTAAGCGTGGTTCAAATGTTTATAACTACGGCTGAAGTTTCACATAAAAATATATTTGATAAAAGTAATACTACTATTTTCAATATAGATAAAGGACACGTGATTAACATAGAGAATGGAGGGAACTAGATGAAACAAGAATACGGTGCAAGTCAGATACAAGTATTAGAAGGATTAGAAGCCGTTAGAAAAAGACCTGGTATGTATATAGGTTCAACAGGTCCTAGAGGTTTACACCATTTAGTTTATGAAGTAGTGGACAATAGTATAGATGAGGCTTTACAAGGGTATTGCTCAGAAATATATGTGGCTATAAACGAAGATGGAAGTATAACAGTAAAAGACAACGGAAGAGGTATACCAGTAGAGGTACATCCTCAAACTGGAAGATCAACTTTAGAAACAGTTTTAACAGTTCTTCATGCAGGAGGAAAATTCGGTGGAGGAGGATACAAGGTATCTGGAGGTCTTCACGGAGTTGGTGTATCTGTAGTTAATGCTTTATCTAAATGGTTAGTTGCAGAAATTTCTAGAGATGGAAAAGTATACAGACAAACTTACGAAAAAGGAATACCTGTATCTGAACTTGAAGTGGTAGGAGAATCTACTCATACAGGAACAGTAACAAGCTTTATGCCAGATGCAACAATATTTGAAGAAATAGATTTTAAATATGAAGTCTTAGAACATAGATTAAGAGAGTTATCTTTCTTAAATAAAGGAATTAAGATAGTTTTTGAAGACAAGAGAGAAGAAAGTCTTAAGAAAAAAGAATTCCATTATCTAGGTGGATTAGTAGAGTATGTTAAATACTTAAATAAAGCTAGAACTGGAATACATGAAGATATAATTTATATAGATAAGCAAGTAAAGGATTGTGTTGTTGAGTTAGCAATGCAGTATACTGACGGCTATTCAGAGAACATATATTCTTTTGCAAATAATATAAGTACTCATGAAGGTGGTACTCACTTAGCAGGTTTTAAAGCTGCAATTACAAAAACAATAAATGAGTATGCTAAAAGAAATAAATTATTAAAAGAAAGTGAACCTAATTTAATAGGTGAAGATATAAGAGAAGGTCTTACTGCTGTAGTATCTGTTAAGCTTGCTGAACCTCAATTTGAAGGTCAAACAAAAACTAAATTAGGTAATACAGAAATGAGAGGAATTGTTGATAGTATAACTGTAGAGGAACTGGGTTCATTCTTAGAAGAAAATCCAACTACAGCTAGAATAGTTGTTGACAAGGGTCTTAGAGCTCAAAGAGCTAGAGAAGCTGCAAAGAGAGCTAGAGAATTAACAAGAAGAAAAAGTGTTTTAGAAAGTACATCATTGCCAGGGAAATTAGCTGACTGTGCAGAGAAAGATCCTTCTAAGAGTGAAATATTCTTAGTCGAAGGGGATTCTGCCGGTGGATCTGCTAAACAAGGTAGAGATAGACATTCTCAAGCTATATTACCGTTAAGAGGTAAAATACTTAATGTTGAAAAATCTAGATTAGATAAGATATTAGCTTCTGATGAGATAAAAAACATGATAACTGCATATGGTTGTGGTGTTGGTAATGATTTTGATATAGAAAAAGCAAGATATCATAAAATTGTTATAATGACCGATGCCGATGTCGATGGAGCTCATATAAGAACTTTACTTTTAACGTTCTTCTTTAGATACATGAGACCATTAATAGACAATGGATATGTGTATGCAGCACAGCCACCATTATATAAAGTTAAAAAACAAAAGAAAGAACATTATGTTTATTCTGATGAAGAATTAAATACATTACTAGAAGAAATAGGTAGAACAGGCGTAGAACTTCAAAGATATAAAGGTCTTGGAGAGATGAACGCAGAGCAGTTATGGGATACTACTATGAATCCTGAAACAAGAACATTACTTCAAGTAACTGTAGAGGATGCAGCTGTTGCTGATGAAGTATTCTCAATGCTTATGGGTGATAAAGTTGCCCCAAGAAAAGAGTTTATAGAAGAAAATGCAAGATACGTTAGAAACTTAGATATATAGAAAGGGGATGAGTATCAGTGGAAGAAAATAATAGAATACTCCCTATTGAAATAGCAGATGAAATGAAGAAGTCTTATATCGACTATGCAATGAGTGTTATAGCCGGTAGAGCTCTTCCTGATGTAAGAGATGGACTAAAACCAGTTCATAGAAGAATATTATACTCAATGAGTGAATTAAATTTAAGCCCAGATAAACCATATAGAAAGTCTGCCCGTATTGTTGGGGACGTTTTAGGTAAGTATCACCCACATGGAGATACTGCAGTTTATTTTGCAATGGTAAGAATGGCTCAAGAATTCTCAACTAGAGGACTTTTAGTTGATGGACATGGTAACTTTGGTTCTGTAGATGGTGATTCACCAGCTGCAATGCGTTATACTGAGGCTAGAATGAGTAAATTATCTCTTGAATTATTAAGAGATATAGATAAAGAAACAGTTGATTACACACCAAACTTTGATGAGTCTTTAAAAGAACCATCAGTATTACCAGCAAGATATCCTAACCTTTTAGTAAATGGATCTAATGGTATAGCAGTTGGTATGGCAACTTCAATACCTCCTCATAACTTAGGTGAAGTAATAGATGCAACTATACATTTAATAGACAATGAAGATTGTACTATTGAAGATTTAACTCAATTTATAAAAGGACCAGATTTCCCTACTTCAGCAATAATAATGGGAAAAGAAAATATAGCAGAAGCTTATAGAACTGGTAGAGGAAAAGTTAAAGTTAGATCAAGAGCTTATATAGAAGAGCTAGCAAAAGGAAGACAACAAATAATAATTACAGAAATACCATACCAAGTAAATAAAGCTAAATTAGTTGAGAGAATAGCTGAATTAGTAAAAGAGAAGAAACTAGAAGGCATATCTGACCTTAGAGATGAAAGTAATAGAAATGGTATGAGAATAGTTATAGAACTTAAGAGAGATGCAAATGCTAATATAGTATTAAATAACTTATATAAGCATTCTCAAATGGAAGATACATTTAGTATAATAATGCTTGCATTAGTAAATGGACAACCTAGAGTATTAAATCTTAAGGAAATACTATATCACTATGTAAATCATCAAAAAGACGTTGTAACTAGACGTACTAAATTTGAATTAAATAAAGCAGAAGCTAGAGCACATATATTAGAAGGATTAAAAATTGCTCTTGATAATATAGATGCAGTTATACGTTTAATAAGAGGATCAAAAACTGGTCAACAAGCTAAGGTTGAGTTAATAGAACAATTTAAACTTAGCGATATTCAAGCTCAAGCAATCTTAGATATGAGACTTCAAAGACTTACAGGTTTAGAAAGAGATAAAATAGAGCTTGAATTTGATGAGTTAATGAAAAAAATCAATGGATTAAGAGAAATCTTAGCTAATGAGAGACTACTTCTTAACGTAATAAAAGAAGAAATGTCAGCAATAAAAGATAATTATGCTGATGAAAGAAGAACAGAGATAACACATGCAGAAGGCGAAATAGATATGAGAGATCTTATTAGTGATGAAGAGATAGCTATAACTCTTACTCACTTTGGATATATCAAAAGAGTTCCTGCAGATACTTATAAGAGTCAAAATAGAGGTGGAAGAGGAATTGCAGCTCTTACAACAAGAGAAGAAGATTTTGTAAAACACCTTGTAAGTACAACAACTCATAGTAGATTATTATTCTTTACTAATAAGGGTAGAGTATTTAAATTAAATGCTTATGATATACCAGAAGGAAAGAGACAAGCTAAGGGAACTGCTATAGTAAACTTACTTCAATTAGGACCTGATGAAAAGATTGCAACATTAATTCCTATAGATGGAACTGATGATAATCAATACTTATTATTAGCAACTAAAAACGGTATAGTTAAAAAGACTAAACGTGAAGAATTTAAAAATATTAATAAGTCTGGTCTTATAGCTATAGGATTAAGAGAAGATGATGAATTAATAGATGTTAAGCTTACTAATGGAAGCAAAGAAGTACTTTTAGTTACTAAAGGTGGAATGTCTATCAGATTTGATGAAAATGACATAAGACACATGGGTAGAACGGCTATGGGTGTAAAAGGTATAAGCTTATCAAAAAATGATAAAGTTGTATCTATGAATCTTTGTGACGAAGGTACAGATGTATTAGTAGTAAGTGAAAATGGATTTGGAAAAAGAACAGACATAGAAGAATACAGAGTTCAGATTAGAGCTGGAAAAGGTATAAAAACATATAACTTAGCTGAAAAAACAGGTGAAATTGTTGGAGCTGAAATGGTACACGAAGATGATGAGATGATGATAATAAACTCAGATGGAGTTCTTATTAGATTAAGAGTCAATGAAATCTCAATATTTGGAAGAGTAACAAGCGGTGTTAAGCTAATGAGAACTAATGAAGAAGTTAATGTAGTTTCTATTGCTAAAATAAATATGGAGGAAGAATAGGATTATATCCTATTCTTTTTGCATAACTAATAAATAAAAACTAAACATTAGAGGAGAGTATAATATGAGTAAGAAAAAAGGGAAATATTTATTAATAGGTGCATTTTTAGGATTTATAGCTGGTTTATTTTTAGCACCAAAGAAAGGTTCTGAATTAAGACAAGAAGCTAAGGACAAAATAGATGAAGTTAAAGAAAATCCTAAAGAAGTTCTACAAGAAACATTTGATGGAGTTAAAGATAAAATAAGTAACATCATAGATGATAACTTTACTGATGAAGATATAAATATATGCGAAGAAGAAATAGTAATAAGTAGAAGCTTCGATGACGAAGGAGATAATAATTAATGGATACAATGGGGTGGCAAATAGGGGCTGTTTTAATCGGTGCGTCAGCGCTAATTGTAGCAATATACATGAGTAAATTATTAAATAGTGCAACTAAAGTTGTTGAAAAAACTTACAAAATAGTAGATTATAATGAAAGACATATACATGAAACTATAGAAAATGCAGCTTCAATTACAAGAAATACTGATGAAATAGTAGATATAGCAAGCAGAATAACTAGTATAACAAAACTATTTAAATTTTTAAAAAGATAATTACAAGGAGGTCCATAGATGTCAATGAATATAACTTCAAGTATGGATATAGATAATGATTTTTGGAATATTTCATTACAAGGAGAATTAGATGTTTCAACAGCAGATAAATTAAAGGAACATTTACATAGCTTAGCAGATAAAAAAATAATCGATATGAAAATAAATCTTACTAATCTAGAATATATAGATTCAACAGGATTAGGTGTTATGATAGGAATTTTAAAAAAATTAAAAATTAGTGATAAAGAAATATATATTATAAACCCTAAAAGTAATGTTAAAAAAATATTTACTATAACAGGTTTAGATAAAATATTTAAAGTGGAGGGATAAGCTTTGATTTGTGAAACAATAAAAATGGAGATAACTTCAAACCCTGAATATGTAGGTATTATAAGATTGACTACTTCAGGAATTGCTAATAAAATTGGATTTTCTATAGATGATATAGAAGATATGAAAGTAGCAGTATCAGAAGCTTGTACAAATGCTATAAAGCATAGTAATGATAATGTTTTTTATATAAAATATGAAATGTTAGAAAATGGATTGACTATAGAGATACAAGATAAAGGCAAGGGATACGATATAGAATCTACAATAAAACCAGATTTAAGTAATCCAAAAGAGAATGGACTTGGTCTGTTTATAATACAAACCCTAATGGATGAGGTGAGTATTGAATCAAAAGATAATGAAGGCACTATAATAAAGATGACTAAATATTTAGGAGTTGATATTTAATGAAGAATGTAGCTAATGCTACAAATTACCTAAATATGGATAACAAAGAGCTATTTAAGATATATAGTAACGATAAGGATAATAAAGAAGTTAGAAATATACTTATTGAGAAACATCTATATTTAGTAAACTTGCTAGCTAAGAAGTATATAAATAAAGGTGTTGAATTTGAAGATATATACCAGGTAGCTTCATTAGCACTAATATATGCGATAGACAGATATGATATAACAAAGGGATTTGAATTTTCGAGTTTTGCAACTCCGACAATAATAGGTGAAATAAAAAAATATTTTAGAGATAAAGTATGGACGCTAAGAGTACCTAGACGTGTTCAAGAATTAGGTAAAAAAATAAGTGAAGCAAAAGTATTTTTAGAACAACAAAACAAAAAACATCCTAAAGTAAAAGATATAGCTGAGTATATTGGTTGTAGCGAAGAAGATGTTTTAGAAGCTATGGAAGCTTCTTATGGTTATAAACCAATATCTTTAGATTCATCTAGTAACGATGATTCAGAGGATAAAGAAATAAAACTTATTGATAAAATAGGACAAGAAGAAAATAGCTTTGCAAATATAGAACAAAAGGATTTTGTAAATAAATTCATGGAATGTCTTAATGAATTAGAAGTGAAAATATTTAAAGATAGATTCTTCTTAGATAAGACTCAAGCTACCATAGCAAAAGAATTAGATATCTCTCAGATGACTGTTTCTAGGCTAGAAAAGAAGATAGTAGAGAAGCTTAGAAAAGAATATGAAAAAAATATTTAAAAAAAATAAAAAAACTTTTAAAAAACTATTGACCTACTTTTAATTAGATGGTATATTATTACTTGTCCTTAAGAAAAAGGATAGCAAATAATGAACTTTGAAAATTAAACAGTAGGTTAATTTATAGAATTTGAAACAAACGAAACATAAAGCCAGATATATAACAGTATCTGAGCCCTAGATAAACTTTTATTTAAGAGTTTGATCCTGGCTCAGGATGAACGCTGGCG
>CAMTIM010000080.1 GCA_947072565.1 uncultured Peptostreptococcaceae bacterium
AACTTCCATTTTTCATAAAATCTTTAATATATTTAATTATATTATTCAAATTCATTCATAGCAAAATAGTTAACTTCATCTTTATTAAGCTTTGTTTTTTTATTAAAACTATTATTATCCTTTAATTTAAACTTCTCAATAAGTGATTTTAACATCTGTGCTTGCCCACTCAATTCTTCACTAGCTGCAGCACTTTCTTCTGATGTTGCAGAGTTAGTTTGTACTACCTCTGCAATTTGTTCTACCCCTAATGTAACTTGAGCTATGGCACTAGATTCTTCTTCAGAAGCCTTGGCTATTTCATCAACTAAAGCAATAGTTTGATTTGTTGTATCAATTATTTTTTGAAGCGATTGTGCTGTGTTATCTACAATCTTACTTCCATTATCAACTGCTTTTATTGAATTTTCAATAAGTATAGCTGTATTTTTGGCAGCTTCTGCTGACTTTGCAGCAAGATTTCTTACTTCATCTGCAACAACAGCAAACCCTTTGCCAGCTGAGCCTGCCCTTGCAGCTTCAACAGCAGCATTTAATGCTAATATATTTGTTTGGAATGCTATATCATCTATTGTTTTTATAATTCTAGCGATTTCATTAGATGTAAATGAAATTTCATCCATAGCCTTAACCATTTGCTTCATTTGATCATTTCCATCTTGAACTTCACGCCCTGCACTCATTGATAAAACATTGGCTTCTTTAGCATTATTTGCAGTATCTTTAATTTTATCAGATATTTCTAAAATAGTTGCAGATAATTCTTCAATTGCACTCGCTTGCTCAGTCGCGCCTTGTGCTAACATTTGTGACCCACTTGAAACTTGATTTGATGCTGCACCAACTTCTTCTGATGCCAAATTTATTTGTGACATAGTATCACTTAAGTCATTAGTAATTCTAATTACTGATTTTTCAATATTTTCAAATACCCCTATATATTCTACTTCTGGCTCTACATCAAAATTTCCAGCTGAAACTTCACCTAAAACACAAACCGTATCATTTATAATTTCATTTATTTTATCACTCATTTCACGCATGCTATTTGATAAGTTTCCTAATTCGTCTTTTGAATCATAATCAATAGTAATATCAAAGTCCCCATCTGCCATTTTATTTGCAGCAATTTCGATTTCTTCAATTGGCTTTTTCAAGCTCTTTGTTATATACATACAGATCAATATTCCTGCTAGTATACTAAACACATTCATTGTTAAAGAAATAACCCATGATTTTGATACTGCACTTTTTACCATATTATCAAATTCAACACCAGTGTCCTCTGCATTTTCATATAACTTCGTTGCATTTTTTATACATTTATCATATGTTTTGTAATATTCAAGATCCTCTTTTATTACAATCTCTTTTGCTCCTTTATAATCGCCTTTCTCTATAAATGCATCAGCTTTTTCGTATTGTTGTTTTAGTTGAGTTATTGAACTTTCAATGTCATCAATTAGTTTTTCATTTTTAGAAGGATCCTCTTTAAGTATTTTAATCCTTTCATTAATACTATCAAAGTTTTTTAAAATAGCAGTTTTGTAACTTAAATCTTCAGAATTTTCTGCAAGAAGCGCATAAGCGACATTCTGATCAATTGAAGCTAAATCTCTACGAATACCCATAGATTCATTTGTTAATTCATAAGGACCTTCAAATAAATCATGACTTAATTTGCCTGTTTTTTTTAGATTGTATAATGTGTTTCCATTTGCAAATACTGTAATCATCAGTAAAACAATAAAAGATAACGCTAGTTTTTTGCCCATTTTTAAATTTTTCATATATACCTCTCCCATAATTTGATTTATTGTAATTTATCCTACATAATACAATATTTCTATATTTAAATAATAAATTTAAATAATCAACTTTATTTTTGCCTTACTTTATAAAATCTATATGAATCTATATTTAAATAGCCTATAAAACTACACTATCTTTATATTTCAACTTATTCAGCATAATTTTATATTGTTTGTGAATTATAAATCAATTAATTATGTTTTATTTCATCAATTGATTTCTATTGTTGTTTATACGGATAAAGATATAAATACTTTAGTTTCCTAATTTAATAAATAAAGATAATGGGTTTTATCTTTATTTAAATCAAAAAAAATAGAAGTATAAAAACTTCCATTTTTCTCAGACTATGAACCTTTATATATCGCTATTGAATTATTCAAATTTATTCATCGATACTAAAGTTAATTTTTTTATTAGAATTATGTCTATTTTTTAATTTAAAGTTCTCAATAAGTGATTTCAACATTTGTGCTTGTCCACTTAACTCTTCACTAGCAGCAGCACTTTCCTCTGATGTTGCTGAATTAGTTTGTACTACATCTGATATTTGATCTACACCCAATGTAACTTGACCAATCGCGCTAGATTGTTCCTCTGATGCTTTAGCTATTTCATGAACTAATGTAATCGTTTGATTAGTTGTATCAATTATCTTTTGAAGTGATTCAGCTGTATTATCTACAATTTGACTTCCATTACCAACTGCTTTTATTGAATTTTCAATAAGTGTAGCAGTATTTTTTGCAGCTTCTGCTGATTTAGCAGCAAGGTTTCTTACCTCATCTGCTACAACAGCAAATCCTTTACCAGCTGAACCTGCTCTGGCAGCTTCAACTGCAGCATTTAATGCTAATATATTTGTTTGGAACGCAATATCATCTATTGTCTTTATAATTCTACCAATTTCATTAGAAGTAAATGAAATTTCATCCATAGCCTTAACCATTTGTGTCATTTGCTCATTACCCGCTTTAACTTCACGGCCTGCACTTAATATTAAAGTATTAGCTTCCCCCGCATTATTTGCAGTATCTTTAATTTTTTCGGATATATCTATAATAGTTGCAGATAATTCTTGAATTGCGCTTGCTTGTTCAGTTGCTCCTTGCGCTAACATTTGCGATCCGCTTGAAACTTGATTTGATGCAGCCCCAACTTCCTCTGAAGCTAAATTTATTTGTGACATTGTTTCGCTTAAATCATTAGTAATTCTAAGTACTGATTTTTCAATATCTTCAAATACTCCCATATATTCTACTTTAGGCTCTACATCAAAATTACCTGATGCAACTTCTCCTAAAACACTAACTGTCTCATTTATAATTGTAATAATTCTACTACTCATTTGGCGCATACTATTTGATAGAGAACCTAACTCATCCTCTGATTCATAATCAATACTAATATCAAAGTCACCTTCAGACATTTTATTTGCAGCTATTTCTATTTCTTCAATGGGCTTTTTTAAACTCTTTGTAATATACAAGCATATAGCTATACCTAATAATATATTAACTATACTAAGTAATATACAAACAAATATTGCCTTCGATGCTGTAATACTTACTTTTTCATTAAATTCAACACCTAAATTATCTGCATGTTTATTAATAGTTATCGCATCTTCTACAGATTTATCGTATATTTTCCAATATTGAGTATTCTGTTCTGTCATTTCTTTTGCTTTCTTGTAATCACCTTGTTGCATAACTGCATACACTTTTTCATATTCTTGTTTTAGGTCTGCTACTGAACTTTCAATATCATTTATTAACTTCGTATCTCCTTTAAAAGATTTCTTAATTATTTCTATCCTCTTGTCTATGCTATCAAAATCATTCAAAATCTTAGTTCTATACTCTACAGGATTCTCCCTAAGCATTGAATTACTAATATTCCTTCCAACCGAAACTAAGTCTCTACGGATACCCATAGTTTCATTTGTTTGTTTGTAAGGTCTATTAAATAGTTCATGAGTTAATCCTTCTGATTGTTTTAATTTAGCTATTGTATAAACATTTGCAAATGCCGTAAGCATTAACAAAACAATAAAAGATATACTTAGCTTTTTACCTATTTTTAAATTTTTCATACACATTCTCCCTATCATTTAATTTATTTTAATTTTTGATGCATAATACAATGCTTTTTTTATTTAAATAATCAACTTTGTATTCTTACTTACTTTATAAACCCTAGATAAAAATCCATTTTAATTATATATCTAGCTCTTTACTATTTCTAAATGTTTTATGTTTTTTAATAACACATACTTAAAACTACTGTTAAATTTTCTGTATCTATGTTGATATTATTTATGTTTTTTAAAACAATTATATTTTACAAACCATTTTATTATTTTAAATATTTGTCTTATTTTGTTTATACGGATGAATAAAGAGATACTTTAGATTTTATATACTATATTTCATTGTAAAATTAAAAGGGTGTCTCAAAATATTTTTTAGAAATCATTAGATGAAGTATCTTCTGTTTTCTATTTGATAAAAAAAGATACTCCTAACTCATTTTAGTATGCAATTTATTTATATTAAATACATTCAATAAAAGTAAAATTTCACACTTTACATTCTCTTTACCCTTGGTTCTCTTTTAAAACTCCAATTTGTACATTACATCCTGGTTTAAGTTGAATATTTCTCATATGATTTTATTTAATATGCATAAATGTAGCATCTTTGTCTGTTTTAGAGAAACTATTTCTATCATCGAATATAGAGTTATAATTGTAATATTTTCCTTGTCTATGAGCTAATTTATCAAACTATTCTATAAATTTTTGTAGTTTTAATTTTTTTTACCTCTTTCATGTATAAATTCTATATTTTCAGAAATCTTCATTTTATTTAAAGTTGTTAGAATTTCAAATACTTGTTGGACTGTAATTTTATCTTGAATTGTATAATTTATATTCAACTCATCATTTAGAGTTCTTATTAACATTCTAAGTTTTTCTTGTAATTTAACTTCAGATTTATCGGTTGATTTTTTCCATACAAAAGTATATTTATTGGCGTTATCCTCTATAAACATATTTGCAAATTTAATCTCTTTTAGTTTTAATAATTTTATAATTAATCGATAAAAAAATTTTCTCCTGATACTGAAATTCTCTTACTTCTAAATCTATATATCGTATTATAATCTGGAACCTTTTCTATTTTTCTACTAGAATAAATGTTATTCATATACACATATACTAAAATTTTAAATAATACCTTCGGTGAGACTACTGGATTTCTTCCCTTTAGGGAATTATGCCTACATTATTTGGCTTAGTATCCTAACTGAATCCTTATGTGGTATTATTTCTTCTAAAATTTTTATTGATAATTGCTTATTAGTATTTATAACTTGGTTATAATCTTTATGTATAGTTTTACTTTTTAGCATAAATTAACTCTGTATATAAAAAATGAACTCTAGACACTAGAATTCATTTTTTTGTCGAGCTATCTTTATTTTATTTTGATACAGCCCTTTAATTTTAATTACTTATTTTTAAATCAAATTATAATTTAGATAAAGCTGATACAATAATTTCTTCTTTAAAAGGTTTTACAATGAATCCCTTTGCTCCATAAATAATTGCTTCCTTCATCCTAGCTTCTTGTCCTAATGCAGATACCATAACAACTGATGCCGATGGGTCAAGTTTTTTAATAACTCTTAATGCTTGTAATCCATCCATCTCTGGCATAGTAATGTCTAATGTTACAATATCGGGTTGTAACTCCTTGTATTTTTCAATTGCCATTAAACCATTTTCTGCCTCTCCAACTATTTCAAACTCATAGTTTGAAAGCATATTTTTAATAGACATACGCATAAATGCTGCATCATCAACTATTAATACTCTTTTCATAACATCTCCTCCATTTTGTCAATTATATTTTTTTCCTATACACAGATGGTTTTACACGTTCAAAATCTGTTGTTAAATTAGATAAACTTTCAGACATTCCAATTATTAAATATCCTCCTGGTTTAAGCGACTCATATAGCCTCTTAGCTAACTTCTGATTTGTAGCATTATCAAAATAAATCATAACATTCCTACAAAAAATAACATGATATTTAGATTTCTCCCAACCTATATTATTATTTAAATTGAAATATTTAAATTCAACTAAGTTTTTAATATTTTCATTAATTATATAATTTCTATCATTTACTTGTTGAAAGAAATTTTTTGCCCACAATGGTGGCAACTTAGATATTTTATCTTGTGAATAAATTCCTGCCTTTGCTTGCTTTAAAACACTATTAGAAATATCAGATGCAGTTATAGACACTTTCAACTTTGAGTTTTTTCCAAATATCGATGATGCTAACATAGCAATACAATATGATTCTTCTCCTGTAGATGATGCAGCAGACCAGATTTTCAAACCTCCAATTGGTGCTTTTTTTAAACTAGGTACTAATACCTCATCTTTTAAAAATTCATAATGCATATCCTCACGCATAAAATATGTAAAATTTGTCGTTAGTTTTTCTACTAAAGCAGATACTTGCTCTCCACTTTTATCTTGCATTAAACTGTCTATATAAGTTTTAAAATCAGAAAATCCTAATCGTTTTACCATAAGTAATAGTCTTGTTTCAATAAGCGTTCTTTTATTTTCAAGGTTTATTCCATAATTGTTATACATAAAATTCTTTAATCTTATAAAATCTTTAGTCGTTAGTTCCATGATTTATATCCTCTACAATTTCTATTAATGAATCACAGTCTAAGATTAGCTGAATTTCATTATTTATTTCACTTATACCATTTATAAAATTTTGCTTAAATTCGTCTTTATTTGAACTTATTTTCATATTTTGACTAGATGAAATATGAATAACTTCATTCACAGCATCAACTATTAATCCAATTTTATCCGTATTATTTTCAATTATAATAATACATGTCCTCTCATTATAATCAATTGGCTCCATATCAAATCTCATCCTACCATCCATTACAGGAATAATAGTACTCCTTAAATTGATAACACCTTTCATATACTTAGGAAGGAATGGAACTTTAGTTATAGGTAACATTTCAATAATTTCTATAATATACTTTGATGATAATGCATATTTTTGATTATTTATAACAAACACCATATACAAGTCGTCTATTTTATTTTCGATTATTTTGTCATCTGTATTCACAAATAATACACCTTCCTTTTAAATAATTTTTTCACCTTTTCCAGTGCTTCTAATACGCATTTTGTTTGTAAGAGTATCAAAGACAATAGTTCTTCCACAACTCCCTAAAACATCTTCGCATACAATAGAAATATTTAATTTAGCTAATGTTTCTCTACACGCCTTTACATTTTTTTCTCCAATGGTGAATATACTATTACCCGTATTTTTAAAATTAAACATATGTGCACCACCAGCTAATTTTGCTCTTATAAATCTAGGGTTTGCGCCAACTTTTTTCATTTTTTCATATAATAAAATAATACCCGTATCTGCATATTTTGCTTTATTTGTTATATTTTTTTCGTTATTTGAATCCGAAAGTAAAATATGAACTAACCCAGCTATTTTATTTACTTCATCATAAAGTACTACCCCACAGCAAGATCCCAACCCAATCGTCATAATTTGATCAGGTGCCTTTACAATATTAAAATCTGCTATACCTACTGTTACATTTTCCATTAGTTAATCTCCAAATCAACTATTCCTAAAGATTCTAATAATTTTTTACATGACTCTACTTTTGGAATAAAATAATATTTTCCTTCAACTTCTAAATCTGTTGTGAAAAAATCTGTTTCTATACATAAAATAGAATCAGAGACTGGCCCATATAACGAGATAGGTAAATTCATAATTGCCATAACCATATCTACACTAAAATATGGAATAGAAGGATCTATAGTTAAGTTTGTCATATCAGATATTGCCGTTAAATATGTTCCACAAAGTATATTGCAGATTTCGCCTATTGAACTTAATTCTTCACAAACTGAATCATAATCATTTCTATCACACATTACTTCTTTTTTTGTAAGTTTTGATAATAAATTAAGCGCTGAATCAACTTTCATAATAACCATAATAAAGCCTTCCATATCTCCTGAGAGTTGTAAAACAGTCCCTACAACTAATTCTTCTGGAGATTTATAACTATTAGTTATATCTGAAAATTTAATCATATCACTTTTAGGAAGGCCTATATCAACTATCTCATTTAGCATCATAGCTAATGAATTTGATGCATTACCCGAACCTATATTACTAATTTCACGAAGCACATTCAATTTATCACACTCAAATTTCATATATACCAACTTTCTATCTAATCTTTAGATTTTAATATTAATTTATAAAACTTATATGTTTTATTTATTTATAACGGAATTCACATCAAATATTAAACTAATAGACCCATCTTCTAAAATAGAACACCCTGACATACAATTTTGAACTTTTTCAAACTGTGTTAAAAGTGTAGGTATCGGT
>CAMTIM010000081.1 GCA_947072565.1 uncultured Peptostreptococcaceae bacterium
TAGGGCTCAGATACTGTTATATATCTGGCTTTATGTTTCGTTTGTTTCAAATTCTATAAATTAACCTACTGTTTAATTTTCAAAGTTCATTTTCAATTTCGTTTTGCCCCGTTTCTTAAGGACAAGTATAACTATACCATCCCAAATATATTTCGTCAACACTTTTTTAAACTTTTTTATAATATTTTTTATATATATTATTTTACTAATAATTTTAATTCTTCTAAGTTTAAATTTATAAGTTCGTTAAGCTTCTTTTTTCGTAGTGATATATCTTCATTATTATTTATAATTTCTCTTCTTATTTGCCCTAAAAGATTTATATATTCTTCATAACTGTCATCATACGTTTCTTCTAGTTCTTTTTTTATTTTAGATGATAGTGATGGACTTTTACCACCTGTAGACACACTAATAAGTAAGTCTCCTCTTTTTATATACGAAGGAACCGTAAAATTTGATAGCTTGATATCATCTACAACATTAACTAGTTTACCATTCTCCCTACAATATATTCCTATAATTTTATTTACTTCTTTATCATTAGTTGCCGCTACAACTATAAAGCTATTTTTTATATATTCTTCTTTATATATATCCTTTATAATTTCTATCTTATCTTTTAACCCATCAAATTTATCTATAAAGTTATTTGATACTACTTTTACAGTTTTTTCAAAACGTAAGAAATTTATACATTTTCTATACGCAACTTCTCCTCCACCTATTATTGTAATTTCTAAATCTTGTAATTCTATATTAACTGGATATAACATTTATTTATCTTCCCCTTTTTTATAAGTAATCTTTATTATACCATTTTCAATGTGAATTTTATATTTCTGTGTACTATAAAGGGAGTAACATCAGTTACTCCCCCTGCAAATCTTTTAATTACATATTGTTTTTTAACATTTTAGCTAAATCTTTAGCAAAATAAGTTATTATTATGTCCGCTCCAGCTCTTTTTATAGACATTGTAGATTCATATATAGCGCCTTCACTTAATATTCCATTTTTAACCGCAGATTTAAGCATAGCATATTCTCCACTAACACTATATGCTGCTAATGGTAAATCATAGTTATCTTTTACTCTTCTTATTACATCTAAATAAGATAATGCTGGTTTTACCATTAATATGTCAGCACCTTCTAATATATCAAGTTCTGATTCTATTAATGCTTCATCGCTATTTGCAGGATCCATTTGATATGTTTTTCTATCTCCAAATGATGGCGCTGAATTAGCAGCTTCTCTAAATGGACCATAGAAAGTAGATGCATATTTAACACTATATGACATTATAGCTATATGTTCAAATCCTTCACTATCTAAAGCTTCTCTCATAGCTTTTATTCTTCCATCCATCATATCAGAAGGAGCTACCATATCTGCTCCAGCTTTTACATGACTTACTGCTATTTTTGCTAAATATTCTAATGTTTTGTCATTATCTACGTATCCGCTTTCTGTTAATATTCCACAGTGTCCATGACTAGTGTATTCACACATACATACATCTGTAATTACGTTCATGTTACTGTCTATTTCTTTTATTTTTCTAATAGCTCTTTGAACTATACCATTATCGTTATAACCTTCACTTCCAAATGGATCTTTTTCATGATCATGAGGAATACCAAATAGTAGTACATGTTCTATACCTAATTCTACTAATTCTTTTATCTCATCTTCTAACATATCTACTGAAAAATGGTATACATCTGGTAAAGATGATATTTCACTTTTTATATTTTCTCCTTCTACTATGAATAAAGGATATATTAAATCTTCTACATTTAACTTTGTTTCTCTTACTAAGTTTCTTATTGCACTATTCGCTCTTAATCTTCTAGGTCTTCTTAACATCTTATTTCCTCCATATGTATATATAAGTACCTATTAAATAATAGCTTGTATAAATTTAACAGATATTTATATTATCTTTTTAATAATTAACTATCTTTTACAATTGTACTAATCATACCATCTATAGTTGCAACATCTGCTTCTTTATAAACGTTTAAGTTTAGTTCTTTTGCTGTTTGTGTTGTTACAGGTCCTATAGATATAACTTTAATATTTTCTAATTTGTCTAAGTTTTCTTTTCCTATAATTTCTACAAAGTTTCTTACTGTAGATGAACTTGCAAAAGTTATATAGTCAGTTTCACCTTGATTTAAAACATCTAAAACCTCTTCTTTTCTAGTAGGATCTACTACAGTTTCATATGTATGTATTTCTTTAACTTCACATATTTCTCCTATTTTATCTACTAAAAAATCTCTCGCATTTTTAGCTCTTGGCATTAACACTTTGTCACTTGATTTCAAAATAGGTTTTAATTCTTCAAATAAATACTCTGCTATAAATTTTTGCGGAATTATATCTGCCTTAATTCCTCTATTTTTTATTTCATTAGCTGTAGCAGACCCTATAGCGCATACCTTTAAGTTCGCTAGTGATCTACTATCAAGATTCATTTCATCTAATTTATCAAAGAATACATCTACTCCATTTTTACTAGTAAGAACTAAGTATGTATAATCTTTTATATTTTTTATCTCATTTTCTAATTCTATATTGTTTTCTATTTTATCTATTTTTATAGTAGGAACTTCTATAGGGTTCCCACCTAAATCCATTATTTTTTCTACTAGACTACTACTTTGAGTTCTAGATCTAGTAACCATTATACTCTTTCCAAATAATGCTTTATTTTCAAAGAAGTTTAATTTATCTCTTAATCCTACTACATCTCCAACTGCTATAAGTGTTGGTGGTTTTACATTCTCTCTTATTGCCGTTTCATATACATCTTCTAATGTAGAAGTTATTACTCTTTGGTTGTATCTAGTTGCCCAGCTTATAAGCGCTACTGGTGTTTCTTTACTTTTACCTTCTACTATTAAGTTTTCACTAATCTTTTGTAAATTAGCTACACCCATTAAAAATACCAAAGTTCCTTTTGTATTAGCTAATGCATTCCAATTTATTTCTGGATTTTCTTTATCATCATCTCTTAGATGTCCAGTTATTACATGGAAAGAAGATGCATGATCTCTATGCGTTATAGGTATCCCTGCATAACACAACCCACCTATTGCAGAAGTTATTCCAGGTACTACTTCAAAATCTATACCTTCAGATACTAAAACTTCTCCTTCTTCTCCACCTCTTCCAAATACATAAGGGTCTCCACCTTTAAGTCTTGTAACTATTTTTCCTTGTTTTGCTTTATCTGCAATTACTCTATTTATATCATCTTGAGGAAGTACATGGTTGCTAGATGCTTTTCCTACATATATAAATTCACAATTAGGTTTAGCTTCTTTTAAATAATTACTATTTGCTAATCTATCATAAACTATAACGTCAGCTTTCTTTATACATTCTAACCCTTTTAGCGTCAATAACTTATAATCTCCAGGCCCTGCTCCAACTAAATAAACTTTACCCTTCATAGCTATCATACTCCTTTAAAACTAGTTTCGATGATATCTCATCATAGTTACTATCTTGGTCTAATAGCTCTATATCCGCAGCTATTTGATCTTCAAAGCTATCGTACTCTTTTAATATTATATTTGCTAGTCGAATTCCTAAATCTCTTGGTAAATTTATGTCTCCTTGTATTGATTTTATAATCAATACGTTACCTTCTTCATCTCCAAATAGTCCTGTAAGATTTAATTTATCTTCTTCTATTTGGCAGTATGCCCCCATAGGAATATGGCAACTTCCATTTACTCCATCTAAAAATCCTCTTTCAGCAGCAACTTCAATTTCTGTGATTTCATCTCTCAGTGAATTTATAACTTCTTCTACTTCTATATTGTCTTTTCTTATTTCTATTGCTAACGCTCCTTGTGCTGGTGCTGGTATCATTACATCAGGTGAAAGGTAGCAACTTATTTTATGCTCTAAACCTACTCTTAATATACCTGCTGCTGCTAGTACTACTCCATCTAAGTTCTCATCTTTTATTTTTTTTATTCTAGTATCTACATTTCCCCTTATAGAAACTATGTTTAAATCAGGTCTATGATTTAATAATTGATATTTTCTTCTTTTACTTCCTGTTCCTATAATAGCCCCTTGAGGCAAATCTTCTAAGCTATTGTATCCATCTCTTAATATAAGAACATCTCTTGGATCTTCTCTTTTAGGAACACCTGCAAATTTCAAATTGTCAGGAAGAGATGATGGCATATCTTTCATACTATGAATTGCCACATCTATTTTTCCATCTATCAATTGTTGTTCTATTTCTTTTACAAATAAGCCTTTGTCACCTATTTTATCTAAACTTACGTTTTGTATTAAATCACCTTTAGTTTTTATAATCTTAACTTCAAATTCAATGCTAGGATGGTTTTTCTTAAGTTTATCTATTACCCAATTTGTCTGAGTAACTGCTAATTTACTCCCCCTAGTTCCAACTACTATTTTCATGGCTCAAATCTCCTTTAGACTTTCCGTTTGCTTATCCTACTTTAACTGTCTTTTTTATTTCTTTGTTAACTAATATAGTTGAGAAATATGATATCTTATCTTCAAGATTTATATCTCTTAAATCATTATATACCACTTCCCCATCTTGAGACGAGTTGCTTACCAATATTGCATAGTCTATAAGATCATTTTTTTCTAATTTTGATACTATTTCTTTGAAATTTTTATAAACTTTCATTAATACTATAGAACTATAATTTTCTAATGCATAATCTATTTTTTCTTCAGCTATTGTACAAGGTATTATTATTAATGGCTCTTTATCCATTACTAGTGGGAAGTTTTGATTTGAAGCTATATTAGAAAACGAAGATATTCCTGGTATAGTTTCTACATCTATACTTCCTATAAGTCTTTCCATTATATAAACATAAGTACTGTATATCATAGGATCCCCTAATGTTACAAATCCTACGTTTTTGCCTTCTTTTACATCTGCTACTATTTCATCTGCTACTTTATTCCAAGCTACTATTTTTTCTCCATCATTAAAGCTCATTGGAAAATGTCTTGATTTTATTTCTAATCTATCTGGTAAATACTTGTTTACTATAGATAAAGCTAAGCTTTCCCCACCTTTTTTAGCTTCTGGTGTATATAATATATCTAAATTTTGTAGTGTTTCCACTGCCTTTATTGTTAATAATGAACTATCTCCAGGACCTGTCCCTATTCCATAAAATTTTGCCATTTTAATCTCCTCCTATTTATCAAAAAAATTATATTTTATTTAATTTTTGTATGCAATCATAAGCATGATTCATAAACTTATTTTGTATATGATGATTTTCCCCTAGACCTTTTAGATGTATCTTAGTATTGAATCCCTCTTCCTCTAAGATAGTTTTCCATGAATCTTCTTCGTCTCCTGCCATATCATTTATGGCATGATCACCTGCTACTAACATAAAAGGCATTAAATTTACTGTTTTTATATTATCTGCTTTTAGTTTTTTTATTACATTATCTAATTCTGGATAACCTTCAACTGTTCCAACATAAGCATTTATACCACTATCTCTTAGCATATATTCTAGCGTTGGGTATGCAGAATGTGATTCATGGAATGTTCCATGACCCATAAATACAACCGCTTCATCACTTTCCATAGTAGGAATCTGATGTTGTATAGCTTCTACTGCTTCTTTATAATCATCTATATATGTTAATAATGGTCTACCTAATATAATAGTTTCAAATTTATCTTTATAAGAATCCACTTGTTCTTTTAATTTATTGAATTCTTCTCCGCATATTATATGAAGTGTTTGAACTACAACTTCTTCATAACCTTCTTTATATAACCTATCTAAAGCTTCTATTGGATTTTCTATATTTATTCCATCTCTATTTTTCAATTTTCTTATTATCATATTAGAAGTGTAAGCTCTATGAAAATCATAACCTTCTAACCCATTATTTATTTTTTTCTCGCAAGCTTCTATTGTCTTTTCTCTAGTTTCTTTATAGCTCGTCCCAAAACTTACTACTAAAATTGCTTTTTTCATACTCTATCCGCCTTATTTAAATTATAATATTTTTTCTATCTCATCTATATCGTTTATAACTTTAGGATAATTTATTTTTTCTCTGCTTATAATTATCACTGGTATATCTAGAGCCTCACAAGCATCTACTTTTTCCAAAAAACCACCTGCAATGCCACTCTCTTTAGTTATCACAATATCAATATTGTAATGCTTATAAAATTCTTCATTTATACTTTGACTAAAGGGGCCTTTCATAGCTATTATGTTATCTGCATTTAATCCTAATTTTTCACAACTTAATATAACTTCACTTGTTGGTAAAACTCTTGCAATTAAATTTCTATCAGGTATACACTCTACTATTTGTGGTAAGTTTTTACTTCCGGTTCCTATGAATATATTTTTCCCTTTTTGCCTTGCAATTTTACAAGCCTCTTTTATATCACTTACGATATATTTATTTTTATAAGTTATTTGTTCAATTAAAGATTTTCTTTCATATCTTAAGTAATCTATATTCTTTTGCTTTGCACACTCTATAGCATTTTTAGATACTTCTATCGCATAAGGGTGAGTAGCATCTATAATTTGTTTTATATTGTTTTCATCTATAAAGTCCATCATTTCAGTTTCAGATAATCTACCATTTATGACTTTTTTCGCATGTTTAGTCGCAAGGTTCTCTCCGTAACTCGTTGTTACGGAAAGTATATATGATAAATTTTTATATTTATTTATTTTGTCACATATCTCTAAACTGTCAGATGTTCCACCTAAAACTAAAATCATACAGTATATCCTCTTGGTGTTATCATTAAGTCATCATGTATGAATGTAGATTTGTTTCCTATTATAACCATAGTAGTCATATCAACTCTTTCAAAATCCATAGTATCAAAAGTACATACAAATTTTTCTTCTTTTTCTCTTCCTACATCTTTAACTATTCCAACAGGTGTACTTTTGTCTTTAAATTGACCCATTATTTCAAAAGCCTTAGCTAAATGTTCACTTCTTCCTTTACTTCTTGGATTATATAAACAAATAACAAAGTCAGCCTCTGCTGCTAATCTTAATCTTTTTTCTATAACATCCCAAGGAGTTAATAAATCACTTAAACTTATATGACAAAAATCATGCATTATTGGAGCACCTAATATTGCTGCTGCACCTATACTTGCTGTAACTCCTGGAACAACTTTAACTTCTATATTTTGTTCTTCTTTAGAAGTAAGCTCTAATATTAGCCCTGCCATTCCATAAATTCCAGCATCTCCACTACTTATAACTGCAACTTTTTTACCAGTTTTAGCTATCTCGACAGCTTCCTTACATCTATCTATTTCTTGTCTCATTCCATTTTGAACTACTTCTTTGTCTTTAATAAACTCAGTTACTAAGTTTATATAAGTTTTATATCCTACGATAACTTCAGCATCTTCCATAGCTTTTATTGATTGAATCGTCATTAACTCTTTGCTTCCAGGTCCTATACCTATAACGTATATCATTTTGACACTCTCCCCACCGAAATTGTTATTCCTTTATATTTATGCTTTTCTATTATTAAATTTCCATTGCTAAGTATATGAGCTACAGGTTCTGCAACACAATACACACCTACATTTTTCTTTACAAATTCTGATTTATCAAACAGACAATCGACTTTAGATATATCCTTAGCACAAACAGTTATAAATTCTACATCTAAGTATGATGCTAAATCTATAATTGCTTTTTCATCATGCTTTATATCTATGCTTCCAATTTTCTTAATACTTTTAATATCTATGTTATATTGATGTAGCAAATCGTTTAAAGACTCTTGTAACAATAAGCTATCAGTGTTTCTTTTGCATCCTATGCCTACTACTAAATTTCTTGGAATCACTTTTATAAACGAGCTGTTTTTAGTAATTTCTTTTTTATTAGTTACTATAACTACTTTTTCTAAATCATCTATGTTTGTAAGATTATTTAAAACTTTAAACCCTCTAGTATCTATATCGTAATCACCATCTATGTATATTCCAACTTCTTGATTGTTGACAAGCATTGCATTTACATCTTTTACATTTTCTCTAAAATCATCTATATGAGCATCTAGTTTTTTAGCTATCATGTCCAATGAAGATTTTTTATTTACATCTGTTGCAGTAGTTATAACTGGATTTGAATTTATTAATTTACTTATATGTAATGTCATTTCGTTAGCTCCACCCATATGACCACTTAACAAACTAATCATATTGATTCCTTTTTCATCAGTAACAAGTATTGCTGGATCACTAAATTTACTATTTATATATGGTGCTATAACTCTAACTACAATTCCAGTTGCCATTATAAAAATAATATATTGATATTCTTTAAATAAATTCTCTACTACTACACTCAATTTATCTTTAACTAAAAACACATTTTCTTTTTCGTTATCTGTCTTTAAGTTATTTTTTTTATTACTTACTATGTAAACATGACTATTTTCTATGAGATTATTTATCTTTAATGCTAGTTTTTTACCATTTTCAGTTATACAAACTAAACAAATCTTAGCTTCTGTATTCATGCTTGAAGTCCTTATCGTATAACTTCGAATTATTATATTCTTTTCCTAAGAATTGACCAACTAATATTAAAGCTGTTTTTGTTATACCATTTTCTTTTACTTTTACTGCTATATCTTCTAATGTACCTTTTACTATTTTTTCATCAGCCCAAGTAGCTTTATATACAACAGCTATTGGCGTATTCATTGGATAGCCACCTTCATTAAGTCTCTCTACAACCTTTTGTATATCTTGTACTGATAAGAATATTGCCATTGAAGTTTGATGAGCTGCATATGACTCTATCGATTCTTTAGATGGCACTGGAGTTCTTCCTTCCATTCTTGTTATTATTACACTTTGAGATATTTCTGGCACTGTGTATTCTACACCTAATGATGATGCAGCTCCTAAGAATGAACTAACCCCCGGTGTACAATCATAACCTATATCTAATTTATGTAAATCTTCAACTTGTTCTCTTATTGAACCATATATAGAGAAATCTCCTGTTTGTAATCTCACAACAGATTTATTTTCTTTTATTCCTTTTTCCATTACTTCTATTATTTCTTGTAAATCCATATGTGCACTATTGTGTATTTCACATCCTTCTTTACAGTATTCTAAAAGCTCTGGGTTAACTAATGACCCTGCATATATAACTACATCAGCATCACTTAAAAGTTTATATCCTTTAAGAGTTATTAATTCTTTGTCTCCTGGTCCTGCTCCTACAAAATGTACTTTATTCATCATATTAATTTTCCCCTTTTTCACAAGATATTATATAAATTGGGTTTAGCGGTTTAAAATATTCGCCTCTTCCCAGCTTTTCTAACTTAGATACATTTAACACTGAAACATCTATATTATTAAATCCATATTCTCTTAGTAATTTTAAAGTTTCATTAAAAGTTTCTACTATTATAAAGTTTGCTACTAACCTTCCACCTTCAACAAGCATACCTTTTGACCAAAGTAATATTTCATCTAAATTATTACCTGTACCTCCAAGAAATACTGCATCAACGTTTCCATTTAATTCTATCGGTGCATATCCTTTTATTACGTCTACATTGTTTAAGTTGAATTTTTCAACATTTTTATTTATTAAATCTAGTGCATCATCATTTCTTTCTATAGAAACAACTTCTAAATTTGGATAATTGTAAGCCGCTTCTATACTTACACTACCTGTACCTGCACCTACATCTACTAATTTTTTAGCATTTGCTAAATCTAATTTCATTATAGATATAGCTCTCACTTCTTCTTTTGTTATAGGTACCTTTCCTGTTATGAATTCACTATTTTTCATATGTAATCCCCATCAATTGTTATGACTTTTAATAATCTTCTAGCAATACTACTACACACATATCAAAATTATCTATTTTTAATATATCTTGTGGTTTTCCTATACTTATTTTTTCATTGTGGTAAGATAGATTTTCTCCCACAATAACAGTTTTGTTTAAATTACGTTTTATAATTTCTTTGCAAATTTCTTTTGGTCCTATATTTTTATCTGTAACCATGCACACTTTTTTGTGAGATAATACATAATCAAAATCAGGAGTTTTTCCATGACTACTTGTTATATATAAATCATTCATGTCAACATGTACTTTTGAAAATATATATTGCAAAGAACTAATCCCACATACTACATTTAGATTTTCAGGTTCAATATTTTGTGACAAATACTTTCCTATTCCATATATAAACGGGTCACCTGAAGCTATTACAGATATTTGCTTTTCTTTATTATTATTTATATAGCTCACTATCTCTTTTAAATTAGATGCTAGCTCTATCTTTTCACCTTCAAAATCTTTTATAGACTCTAAATTTCTTTTCCCTCCGATTAATACATCAGAAGACTTTATTAAAGTCTCACCTAACTTAGTTATATAATCGCTATTTCCTGGACCTAATCCTATGACATTTATCATCTAAACACCTCCACTAAATGATCTGTGTTATCTGATTTGCCCAATAAAGTTTTGTCCATAGAAAACATCATAACTTCTACTTCTATTTCATCATCACATAAATACTGATCAACTTTGAATTTACATTTATTGCTCACTAAATCATAGAATTCTTTATAATCACTATTATCTATTATTTCAACTGCTTCTTCTGCAGTTAAGCATTCACTTATTTTTTCTAAAAACTCGTAAGGAGCTTTCATCATTGCTAAATTAGATACTAATATTTCGCTCCTAGCATCTGCAATCTTGCTATGAGTATTAAATATTCCTGCTGATATTTTTATAAATTTACCTATGTGACCTGCCATAAGTATTTTTTTATATCCCATTCGTTGAGCTTCTTTTAACATGTATCCTATAAAATTGCTAGTTCTTATAACATATTTCATATCTAATTTTAAATTTTCTCTTATAAATTGTTCCCCATGATTTCCTGGTACTAAAATTATTTTATCTAGACCTTGTTCTTTTTTCATTTGAAGTTCTATTGATAAAGATTTTTTCCATCCCTCATCACTCATAGGCTCAACTATTCCAGTAGTTCCTAAAATAGATATTCCACCAACTATACCAAGTCTTGGATTAAAAGTTTTTTTAGCTATTTTACTTCCTCTTGGAGCAAATATAGTTATTTTTAGTGAAATACCTTTTCCTAAAATTAATTCTATATCACTGCCTATAACTTTATTTACTTCACTTTTTATCATTTTCATAGGAACTGGGTTTATAGCATGCTTTCCAACTTCTACACTTAATCCTTTTCTAGTTACAACTCCTATACCATCCCCACCACAAACTAATATATCTTCAGATTCTTGCTTTTTTACAAGTTCTGCTCTAGCATATATGTGCATAGTATGAGTAGCATCAATATCATCTCCACCATCTTTTTGTATTGAGCATTCTACATAATCATCATTAATATTTATGTTTTCAACTTTTAACGTTAGAGGTATACCTTTAGGAGTGTCTATATTTATAGTATCTATTTTACTTTTAGTTAATAGCATATGAGTTGCTGCTTTTGCTGCACCCGTAGCACAAGAACCAGTAGTATAGCCTCTTCTATATTTTTTCCCGTCTATATATACATACTCTTCCATATCATTACCTACATAGTGTATAAAATAGCATTAACTATGGCTGCTGCTAAGTTACTCCCACCTTTTCTTCCTTTTGATATTATGTAAGGTATATCAGTTTTTTCTAATTCGTCTTTAGATTCTGCTGCTCCTACAAATCCAACTGGAACTCCTACTATTGCATCTACACTAAGTTCTTTAGAATTTCTCATTTCTATAACTTTATATAGTGCTGTTGGAGCATTTCCAAGTACAAATATTTTTCTTCCAGGTTCTTTAGACGCTATTTCAACTGCTGCCATTGAACGAGTTATGGCTTTTTCTTTAGCTAGTTTTGCAGTTTCTTCATCTGCTACTAAACATTTATACTTACATCCTAAAGCTTCTAATCTTTTTTTATTTATTCCGCTTAAAGCCATATTTGTATCTGTATATATAGTTGCATTATTTTTAAGTGCATCTACTATATTTTCTACTACAGTATCTGATATTTTAAGTATATCTAAGTATTCAAAATCTGCAGTTGTATGTATACAGCGCTTTATTATCTTTTCTTCTACTAAATTTTTAAATTTATAATCTGGTCTTATCTCATCTATTATCTCTTGTATCATTACAAAACTTGTTTCTTCTATCATCATAGGATTTTTGATGTATTGCATTGTAATTCCCTCCTGATTCCACCATCTATAATATCTAAGGCGTATATTTTATTGTAAACTGTATCTAAATTAGCTTGTTTTAATAGTTCTATCAATCTAGTATCATTCATACACTTGTCTATTAAAATTCCGACAACTGTACCACTATGAGCAATATTAACCCCGTATGCACCATAATTTTGTGATATTTCTATAATTTCTTTTAAGCCTTCTTTTTTATCTATATTTTCATTGGCTAAACTACTAAGAGTGCAAGCTTTTCCAATACTATATAAATCATTGTTTTGAATTCCTTCTTCTAAAAGTTGAAATGCATTTTTTATAATTTCTTTATTTTGTATTTTAATTTCTTTGTAATTTGTTAAGCTTCTAATCTTCATTGTATTTAATGTTTTTTTAGGTTCTAAAATTACAACTCTAGAATTTTTAATATTACCTAAATACTTTATTACATCACCATTTAAAGGATTAAAAATACTATTTTTTTCTATATATATAGAATCTGTCGGTTCTATTGTAGACGCTAGTTTAGATATTTCTTCACTGCTTAAACTTTGTTTTAATAGCCCTAGTGTAGCAACTATAGTAGCCCCTATATCTGCTGTTGAACTCGCCATACCTTTTCCCACTGGTATTTCACTTTTAATATTTAATGAAATATTTTTACTTTCATTAACAGGTATATTAAATCTATTAAAAACAGCTTCTACTGCTTTTCTAGATTTATTTGGCCCTCTTTGTATATTTTTTAATCTTTCTTCAACTATTGCCGTTGAATACATATCTATTGTATATGAACTCAAGTATTCATCATTGTCCACCATTCCTTGAACAAATTCTCCGCAAGAACCTGGACAAATGCCATAATATTTCATATTTAATCTCCTAATAAATCTTTCATATTTTTTATAAGGATTTTATTTTCTTCATGAGATTTTATAGCTACTCTTATATAACTATCATCTAAACCTATAAAATTCGATGCATCTCTTACAAGAATATTCCCTTTTATTAATAATTCGACTTTCATTTCATTTGCCCTCTTAGTCTTAAGTCTAATTAATAAAAAATTCGTATCGCTATCGTATACTACTATATTCTTTATGTTTCTTAACTCTTGTAACATATATTTTCGTTCACTTATGTAGTAATCTTTGCTGTTTTTTATGTATTTTTTATCTTCAAAAATATAGTTAGATAAATTATCTGCAAAAGAATTTATTGTCCATGGTTCTTTATAGTTATAAATTTTCTCTATTATTTCTTTATTGCTAGTTAATCCGTATCCAAGTCTTAATCCTGGCATTCCGAAAAATTTTGTAACAGCTTTTAGTATAAATAAATTCTCATATTTATCTATAAACTTTACTAAACTATATTTTTCTTCATCTCCCACAAATTCCATAAAAGTTTCATCTACTATAAGTAATTTGTTGTTTGCTTTCATTAACTCTAGTAATTCTTCTAAATATTTAACTTTACCATTTGGATTATTAGGATTACATACAAATAAACTATCAAATTTTTCTATATTTGATTTTATGTAATCTAAGTCTATACAAAATTGATTTTTTTCATCTAATTTTAAATTTATAACTTCTAGTCCACTTAATTTAGCACTTCTTTCATATTCTGAAAAAGTAGGATTTAATATAGCTATTTTTTTCCCTATGCTTTTCATTAATAAATAAATTATCTCTGTAGCTCCATTTCCAGGTATTATAAAATCTGATTTTACATTTATGTATTTTGATATATTATTTTTTAAATTAGTGTAATTTATATCTGGATAGCTTCTACACTCTTCTAATCCTTCTAATATGTATTTTTCTAAATTTGGTATTACTTTTGGATTTATATTTGAACTAAAATCTATTATATCTTTTGGATTTTTATCGTACAATTTTGCTATATGTTCTACATTAGCGCCATGTCCTAAATCTTTCATATATCTCACCCCTCAAATAAATTCACTATATCGTGAATATGCCAATGTAAATTTTATAAAACCATAAACAATGCTGTGAATATTAATATCGAAGTAATTGAAGTAGCATACATTATTTTATTTGTTTTAACTATATCTTCTATCTCAATTTCTCTAATTTTATCTCCTATAGTTGGCTTATAAACTTCTTTCCCAAAGTATATATTAGTTCCACCTAACTGTACTCCTAATGCTCCTGCAACTGCACCTTCTGGATATGCACAGTTTGGACTTTTGTGATTTTTTCTATCTCTAATTGAAATCTTAAAACAACTTTTATAATCATATCCTAATATTAAACTTCCTATTGTCATTAATAAAACAGAAATTCTAGCAGGTATATAATTTGCAATATCATCAATTTTAGCTGATGCAAATCCCAAATTCATATACTTTTCGTTTTTATATCCTACAGTAGAATCTAGTGTGTTTATAGCTTTATAAGCCATTGCAAGTGGTGCTCCACCTATAAAAGCATAAAACATTGGTGCAATTATTCCATCTACAGTATTTTCTGCTACGGTTTCTACTGTTGCTCTAATTATTTCACCTTCATCTAAACTTGCAGTATCTCTTCCTACTATGTAAGATAGTTGAATTCTAGATTTTTCTATATCTTTGCTTTTTAAAACTTTATATATTTTTACAGCCTCATCTTTTAAACATTTAGTAGCAAGTGTTGTATATATTAAAATTGAATTTGCTATTAAAAAACCACCTGGAACAAAACTGCTTAATTTAACTATTAAATATGTAACTAAGTAAGTTATTCCTACTGTAACAAACCATAATACAAATCCACCTATTTTTAAGCCTTTATCAGTTTTAGCTATTTTTCTTATTTTATTTTCAGTTATTTTTATAAGTTTTCCAATATATCTAACTGGATGAGGAAAAGAATATGGATCACCTATAATTAAGTCCATTACGTAACCTATGTAAATAGATAGTATATTCATATTACTTATTTCCTTTTTCTAAAAAATTCTTTATACAATCTAAGTTATTGTAAAAATGTGTATGTAGATAAGTGGCTAAAGTATTATTTTTGCTATATCCACCTTCCCACTCATCAACTATTTTTTTATCTCTTTCTTTTCTCATTGTATAAGCGCATTCTTCTTTAGTTTGAAAAACTGAGTGATGAAACTCATGACCTTTTATCATTTCACCTTTTTTAGATAAAATAGTTTCTACTTTAGATATTCCATAACAATACCCAAATCTTTTTAAAGAAGATGTCATCTCGCTATATCCTTTAAATATCCCTACCATATTACATTCTTTATTTTCTTGGTCTATAAGTTTTTCTCCTAAATACATTAACCCACCACATTCAGCGTATATAGGCATATTATTTTCATGAGCCTTTTTTATAGAATTTCTCATACTTTCATTAAGCTCTAGTTCTTTAGCAAATATTTCTGGGAAACCTCCACCAATATATATGTAATCACAATTTGGTATTTCCTTATCTTTTAATGGGCTAAAATATGCTACATTTAGTCCTAACTCTTGTAGTAACTCTATATTTTCTCTATAGTAAAAATTAAAAGCTTTGTCATATGCTATAGCTATTGTTTTGTTTTTAATTTCATTTATCTTTATAAAAGGTGCTAAATCAAAGTTACTTTCAACTTCCTCAGTTTGTGATATTTCTAGTATTCTATCTATGTCTATATACTTTTCTATTTCATCTGCTAAATTATTGAATTTATTTTTTAAACAATCTATTTCTACACTAGGTACTAGTCCTAAATGTCTTGAGTCTAGAGAAAATTCATCATTAGGAGGAAAATATCCCAAAACCTCTACATTACAATATGTTTCTATTGATTGTTTTATTATTTCATAATGAGTTTTAGTTTTAACATTATTAACTATCACTCCTTTTATATCTACATCTTTATCAATTTGTTTATATCCAAGTACCATAGCTGCACTAGACGCTGCCATAGCTTTACCGTTTATAACTAATATAACTGGTGCTTTTAAAATTTTAGATGTGTGAGAACTAGTACAATTATCTAAATCTATTCCTATACCATCATATAATCCCATTACACCTTCAACTATTGATATATCTGCATCTTGTGATGATTTATTAAATACATATTTTATTTTTTCATCATCTAACATATATGAATCTAAATTTCTTGAGTGTCTATTAGTTATAAATGTGTGATATGAAGGATCTATATAGTCAGGTCCAACTTTATAAGGTTGTACTTTCATATTTCTTTTTGTAAGAGCCTGCATAATTCCTAAGGATATAGTTGTCTTTCCTACACCACTATTAGTTCCTGCAATCAAAATTTTTCTCATAAATATCCCCTACTATTTAAATTTATTTTTTTGTATTTTCATGATCTTCCATTATCTTATAAATTTTTTCTATATCTAAATGTTCTCTTAGCAAATCTGCTAACTTATCGTATTCTTTTTGTTTAAATTCATCAAATGAAGTTACCCTACTTTGTATCTTTTCTAATCCTTTTTGAGTTCTTATATTGTTTAACAATCCTCTTGTAAAATCAATATCATCAAATATACCGTGAAGATAAGTTCCTACTACATTACCTTCTTTGCTTACACTTCCTTCTGCATAATTAACACTCTCTTCTAGCTTCTTATTAATCATGTTTAAATCATTTACATTTTCACCGATTTTGCTTTTCCCCATATGTATTTCATAACCTTTTACTTTTTTACCTCCAAGATTAGCCATATATCCGCTAAGCCCATCATGTATTGTAGCTTCTACTTGAGTTGTTACTTTTTCTTTTTCAAAAGTAGTTTCATTATCTAAAAGCCCAATTCCATCAAATTCCTCTACTTCACCTTCTACATGATATGGGTCTTTAAGTTTATTACCTAACATTTGATAACCCCCGCAGATACCAAATATTAATTTACCTCTTTTTTGTAATTCTTTTATTTGCTCTTCTAACCCATTTTCTCTTATATATTTTAAGTCGTCTATTGTACTTTTACTTCCCGGTATTATTACCATATCTGGATTTCCTAACGCTTCTCCATAATCAACATATCTTATGCTTACGTCTTCTTGTGTTTCAAATATATTAAAATCTGTAAAGTTAGACATATGTGGCGTTCTAACTATTTCAATATGTATATCATTTTTATCCATTTTAGTTTTGAATTTAGTTGTTACACTATCTTCATCTTCTATTTTTATATCGCTATAAGGAATAACCCCAAGTACAGGAACTTTTATTATTTCTTCAAGCATCTTGACTCCATCATATAAAAGTTCTTTTCTTCCTCTAAATTTATTTATTATTACACCCTTTACTCTTTTTCTTTCTTCTTCACTTAGTAAAAGCATCGTACCTGCTAAAGAAGCAAATACTCCTCCTCTATCTATATCCCCTACTATTATTACAGGTGCATCTGCTATTTCTGCCATTCCCATATTAGCAATATCATGTTCTCTTAAATTTATTTCAGCACTACTTCCAGCACCTTCCATAACTACGATATCGTGATTATTACTAAACTTTTCAAATATAGTTTTTAATTCTTTTGATAACTCAGGCTTATATGTATGATAGTCTGATGAAGACATATCTTCTCTTACTTTTCCCCTTACTATTACTTGGCATCTATGATTCCCAGATGGTTTTAATAATATAGGATTCATATCTGCTACTGGCTCTATTCCTGCTGCTTCAGCTTGAAATACTTGTGCTCTCCCCATTTCAAGACCTTCTTTTGTTATAAAAGAATTTAGTGCCATATTTTGAGATTTAAATGGTGCAACGCTATAACCATCTTGTTTAAATACTCTACATAAACCAGCTGTTAAAACACTTTTTCCAACATTAGATGCAGTACCTTGTAACATTATTTTTTTACCCATAATTTCACACCCTTTATTTATTTTTTCTAATATTAAAAAAGACCCAACTCTATCTAGAGTTAGGTCTTTTATTTTATAATGTATCAAATAAAAACCTTCACCCCGAAGATCTCATTAATCAATTAAATTAGGCAGGTATCCTGGCTCAACTTCATCCTACTCCTATACCTTCCCGTCAAGAGACAGTGGCGTTTATAGTTTCGTCAGTTTTACAGTAGCGGGGGCTGCAAAGGCATTTAACCTTTTTCCCTTTTAATCTATAAGAACCTATTTTAATCTAATATTCGATTTTTAAAGGCTAAATAAAACTAGTGTTATTCATAGTATCTACAACAGTAAAACCATTTTCTACCTCTAAAATTGTTATTGATGCATTATCAATCTTAAAATTCCAGTGGTACTCATAACTATTTGATATAAGGTAAGTTATTATATTTCTTATGGTTCCTCCATGAGAACATATAAGTATTGTCTTATCTTTATTATCAATAATTATTTCACTTATTTCATTTGCCACCCTGTTATAGGAGTCTATCAAACTTTCTCCATTAGGGTATTTATATTCATATCCTTTATCTATCATATCTTGAAACTCTTTTGGGTGATTTTTTTTTATTTTTTCAAAGGTTATACCTTCAAAATCTCCAAAGCTAATTTCTTTTAATGCTTCTTTTTGTATTATATCTATTTTTTTTAAATTTGCTATCTTTTGTACTGTATCTTTAGTTCTTGATGACGTAGTAGTATAAATCTTATCTATATCTACTTTTTCCAAATAAGTTGTAAGCTTATCAATTTGTTTTTTGCCTATCTCACTTACAACACTATCTATATGTCCAGATAATTTGTTATCTTGATTATCAGTAGTTAATGCATGTCTTATTAAAATTAATTTTGTCATAGTCTCACCTCTTTAAGATTAACCTATTATAAAGTATATGTAAAGTAAATATATAACTTCTCCAAGTTCTATACTACATCCTAGTATATCTCCTGTTACTCCATCAATTTTTTTATATATATGATTTTTAAATATCTGATTAAATAAAATAACAACTATTATAGATCCAAGTATTTTTATTATAATCTCAAATTCACTTAAAAATATAAATTTAGCTATTAATAATATCATTGCTATTGTGTATAATATAGCACTTATAAACATGTTTGTGCTACATTTTCCTATGAACATATTGCCCATACCTTTAGCTCTTGGTGATACTGTTTTATAAGTTAATCTTAGTACTCCCAATCTAGCTATAACCGGCATAAATATTATCATCCACATACATCCTGCATTTACAATACTGTATATAAACCCAATTTTAAGTAGTATTGCAAATGTTATAGCTAACAGTGAATTTGTTCCTAATCTAGAATCTTTCATTATCTCTAGCATTTTTTCTTTATCTCTATAGCTGTATATAGCATCAAAAGTATCTCCCAGCCCATCAATATGAAGACCTCCTGTAAGTAATACTGATGCTAACGTAATAATTATAGATGTTATAAATGGATCAAATATTATCATTGATATTGTTCCAACTAAGAACAATAATGCACCTAATACAAGTCCAACTAATGGAAAATAAGTTAATGATTTATGAAAATCATCATCAATTCCTACATCTACATTTATAGGTATCCTAGTCATAAATTGAAGTATTGCTATAAATCTTTTCATAATCTACCCCTTTATCTTCATAGGTATACCACTTACTACAAAATATACTTCATCACTTTGTGATGCTATGCATTGATTTATTCTACCTACAATATCTGTATATACTCTGCTTAGTTTATTGTCAGGAACAACTGCCATTCCTAGTTCATTAGTCACTACAACAAAATATAAATCTGTTTTTTTTATTTCTTCAATCAATTTATTAACTTGTTCTTTTATATAAATTTCTACACTATTTATTTGATCTTGATTTGCTTTATCTATATCTATTTCATGTGTAAACATCAAATTATTAACCAACAATGTTACACAATCTAATATTACTGTTTTGTGTTTTTTAGATATTTCTTCAATTATAGAATAAATATCTTTATATATTTCGTAAGTATTCCAATTTTGAGGTCTACTTTCTTTATGTTTTTTTACTCTATCTTTTAATTCATCATCAAAAGGTACTGATGTTGCTATATATGCAGTCTCATTATTTCTGTTTATACATAATTGTTCTGCAAAATTACTTTTACCAGATCTTGCCCCACCTGTTACCAATATAACTTTGCTCATTTTATTTCTCCTATCTTAGATACCTATCTTCCTAGATCTACTTCATCGTATGTAGCCATATTTTGATATGTATAGTTAGATGCTTCTATTATATTAAATGCTAAAGCTGCTCCACTACCTTCACCTAGTCTCATATCCATATTAAGTACAGGACTTAGATTTATTATTTCTAAAGATTTTTGAGTTCCTGGCTCTGCTGATAAGTGAGATGCTATCATATACTCTCTACATTTAGGGTTTATCTTATATGCTAATAATGCTGCTGCATAAGATATAAATCCATCTAAAACTACAGGTATTCTGTTTGCACTACATCCCAATACAACACCTGCCATAGCACCTATTTCAAATCCTCCAACTTTAGATAATATATCTATCGCATCATTTGGATTTGGTTTGTTTAATTCTATAGACTTTCTTATTACACTAGCTTTATGTGCTACTCTTTCTTTCTTTAATCCTGCACCTATTCCAGTTACTTCTAAAGGATCACAATCTCCTATTACTGATATTATAGCACTACTTGGAGTAGTATTACATATTCCCATTTCTCCAATACCTATAACTTTATATCCTTTTTCTATGCAATTTTCTGCTACTTCTATACCAATTTCTAAACATTTTATGGCTTCTTCTCTACTCATAGCAGGTCCTTTAGCCATATTTGATGTTCCTTTTCTAATTTTATAATCTAGAACACCATCTAATTTATGGTCACAATTTATACCTACATCTACTGCTACTACATCAGCACCTACAAATTTACTTAATGTTCCTACTCCACATAATCCTTTTGCAAAATTAGGAAATTGAAGATATGTTATATTTTGAGGGTCTGGTGCTACACCTTCCTCATAAACTCCATGATCTCCTGCAAAAGCTATTATTGCTTTTTTAGACGTATCGAATTTCTCACTTCCATATATTCCTGCTAATTGCATACAAATGTCTTCTATCTTACCAAGGCTGCCAACAGGCTTTATAAGTTTGTCTAATCTTTCTTTTGCTTTATTAATATATTTTTCATCTAATGAATATATATTTTTTGATATATTTTCTAGTAAATTCATGTAATTTCCCTCTCATTAACATTCTTAAAGATTGTGTGCTTCTTTTAATGCTTCGTAACTAGCGTTTATAGTATAATCAATATCTTCATTTGTGTGAGCATTTGATAAAAACATTGCTTCAAATTGAGTTGGAGCTAAAAGAATTCCTCTATTTATTAATTCTTTAAAGTATTTATTAAATTTATCAACATCACATTTAGTTACATCATCATAATTATTTATAGGACCTTTTGCAAAGAATAAACAAACTAATGAACCAGCTCTATTTATAGTATAATTTAATCCTAATTTGTCTATATTGTTTCTTAGTCCTGCTTCTAATCTTTTAGCTTTTTCTTCTAATTCTAAATATATTTGAGGATTGTCTCTTAGTATTTCTAAGTTCTTTTTACCCATATACATAGCTAATGGATTACCTGATAATGTTCCCGCTTGATAAACAGGTCCTACAGGAGATACCATACTCATTATTTCTTTAGTTCCACCATAAGCTCCAACTGGAAGTCCTGCTCCTATTATTTTTCCAAAACAAACCATGTCTGGCTTTATTCCAAAGTATCCAATTGAACTGCTGTAATTTAATCTAAATCCAGTTATTACTTCATCAAATATTAAAACAGTGTTGTACTCTTTAGTTATATCTCTTAATAATTGTAAAAACTCTTGTGTCCCAGAAACTACACCCATGTTACCTGCTACTGTTTCTACTATTATTGCAGCTATTTCATGACCTTGGTTTTTGAATATTTCTCTTACTGCATCTAAATCATTATATCTACATACTAAAGTATCTTTAACAACATCATCTGGTACTCCTGGACTTGTAGGTACTCCGTATGTAATTGTTCCAGATCCTGATTTAACTAATAGGGCATCTGAATGTCCGTGGTAACATCCTTCAAATTTTAATATTTTATTTCTATTTGTGTACGCTCTAGCTACTCTTAAAGCACTCATTGTTGCTTCTGTTCCAGAGTTAACCATACGAACTTGATCTATTGCAGGATAAGCCTCTACTATTATTTTCGCCATATCTACTTCTATTTCTGTAGGCACTCCATAACTTGTTCCTTTAGCTACTACTTCTTCAATACCTTGTACTATTTCTTTTGGACTGTGTCCTAACATAAGTGGACCCCAAGAACAAATATAATCTATGTATTCATTTCCATCTACATCATATATTCTACTTCCATGAGCTCTATCTATAAATATAGGATCTAAACCTACTGATTTAAACGCTCTAACAGGACTGTTAACCCCTCCTGGTATATACTTTACTGCTTCTTCATATATCTTTAGTGATTTTTCATTTTTCATATGTATACCTCCTAAGGTCTAAAGTTCAAATAACTCTTCAACTAATTTCATGTATTCTTCGCGCTTACCTTTATCTTTTGTTTGCTTTAAATTAATTATAGGCTCTCTTATAAGCCTTTTAAGTGCAGATGCCATCATCTTATCTATAATTTTTTTCTCTCTAGTGTCTAAGTTTAATTTTCTAAATATGTACTCTAAAGTATCTTCTCTTATCTCTAAACACTTATCATTTAATGACTCAATAGTAGGATCTATATGTGTTGAATCTACCCATTCTAAAAATTCATTAATGCTTTCGCTTATCATCTCATACCCTATGTTAGCTAATTCTTTTCTCTTTTCATTGTTTTCATCATGAATTTTTTTTAAGTCATCTATATCATAAACTTCTGCATTTTCTATATCATTTATTTTTGGATCTATATCTCTTGGAAGAGCTATATCCATCATATAAACTTGTTTTTGAAGTTTAGGCATTTCTTCATATTTAATTACCATATGAGGAGACGCTGTAGCACTTATTACCATATCTACATCATTAAGTACTTTATATCTGTCTTTATATTCAATTGGAACAATATTTTTATATTCATGTTGTATTTCTTTTATCTTACCATGACTTCTATTTGACACATAAATTGTGTTAACCTTTTCTTCTTCTAAGTGTTTCATGGTTAACTTACTCATTTTTCCTACACCTATAACTAAAGCATTTTTTCCTTCTAAATCACCTAACCTCTTTTCTAAAAACCTTACCCCTATATAGCTTATAGATAGCGGTTGTTGTGATATTTTTGTTGTACTTTTCATGTTTTTTGCTGTAGTTATTGCTTCTCTAAATAATTTATTAAATATCTTTTTACTAGCACCTAATTGCATAGAAAAAACATGAGCATCTTTTACTTGTCCTAGTATTTGGTCTTCTCCTAATACTATAGAATCTAATCCTGATGTCACATTATAAATATGCTCTATAGCCTCTCTCCCTGATTTTGTAAATAAATAGTTACTTACATCTGGGCATTCAAAGAAGCTTTCATAGAATTGTTCTATCATTTTTATTTTTTCTTTGATATTTTTGGATTGAATATAAATCTCACTTCTATTACAAGTCGATAATATAACAACCTCTTCTATCTCTTTGTCTAATAAATAATTTATAGCCTCTATTTTTTGTAAATCCGTAAAAGAAACTCCTTCTCTTACACTTATTGGAGCTAAATTATGATTTACGCCTACAACCCCTATATTCATTGATATCCTCCAAACTATATTAAGTTTTTTATGTTTACATTTATAGTATACATCTACATCTAAATTTTGTAAATTTAGAACTAATAATATATTTTTGAACGCAAAAAAAAGATTACGTGGCTACGTCTTACTCTCCCAGGCAGTTGCCCACCAAGTACCATCAGCGCTAAAGAGCTTAACTTCTGTGTTCGGAATGGGAACAGGTGTATCCTCTTTGCTATAA
>CAMTIM010000082.1 GCA_947072565.1 uncultured Peptostreptococcaceae bacterium
ATTATATTATTTAGAGTGCTTAGAAGATAAAAAAAATATTAATGATAAGATAGTGTTTTTAAGTGAAATTCCTTATTTGCTTAATATAAAATATAATGATTTTGATGATACTTATTTGATAAGTCTAAATGATATTGAAAATGAATTTAATATGGAAAAAGAACTTAAAGACAAAAAGGATGAATATGAAAGCATAGTAAACAATATACCATGTCCAATAATGATAAGAAATGTTGAAGAAGATTTAAATCAAGCTAAAATAAAAAGTATAAATAAAGCATTTGAAAACTTATTTGGATATAGTGCACAGGAAATAGAAAATATAAATTCAAGAGAATATTATGCAAAATTTAATATAGATTTCTTTGACGGTAAAAGGTATAAAAAATTAGATATGCCTGTTGAAGAAAAAATAAGCCTTGTAGATAACAAAAGTGATAGCAACTATATTATGAACTGTATAATGACAGATAAAAACCAAAATAAACATAATTTAGAGGTAAACATAGAAAATTACCAAGAAGATTCAAATTCAAATAAATTAAAATTATTAACTTTTACAGATAAGACAGAAGAAGCAAGTATATATCAACAAATACAAAAGCAAAATCAAGTATATCGCAAAATATTAAACTCTATACCAGAAGGTATAATAGTAAACTCATATGATAATGATGGGATTGTATATGCTAATAAAAAATTTAAAGAAATATTTAAAATACAGGATAGAGTAAAGAAAACTTTAATACGAAAATACAATAATAGATTAGAAACTAAATATTTATATAACCTAAGTAATAATGATTTAAACAAAACTATATATATGGTAAATGAAGAAAAAGTAATAAAAGAATTAAAAGTTAGAGCTTATACATGGAAAATAGAAAATTCAAAGTTTAGAGTTAAAATAATTGAAGATTTAGCACAACAAAGAAAATATGAAAAAATTAAAACCATGTTAATGGAACAAAGAAAATATGACAAGATTAAGATGGAATTTTACGCTAATATATCCCATGAACTAAAAACACCTTTAAACAACATATATAGTTCTACACAACTTATTGAGAATTTTAATAAAAATAATAAAATAAAAGATACCAATGGGGAAGTTAGTTATCATGTAAAAATAGTAAAACAGAACATGTTTAGATTGATGAGGTTAATTGACAATATAATAAATATAGCGCAAGTTAAATCGGAAGTATATAAATTAAAATCAGTAAATTTTGATATTGTGTATTTGGTAGAAGAAATAGTTATGTCAATAAATTCTTATGCACAGTCAAGAAATTTAAATTTAACGTTTGATACTAATGAAGAATATTTATTAGTAGGGCTAGACCCTGAGGCAATAGAGCGAATAGTACTTAACCTATTATCAAATGCCATAAAATTTACTGAGAATAAAGGTAAGATATTGGTAGGGGTATATAAAATAAAAAATAAAGTTCAAATAAAAGTCTCAGACAATGGTGTAGGAATAGAAGAAGATAAATTAATGGACATATTTGATAGATTTAAACAAATAGAAAATGGAAAAATCAATAATGAATTTGGAAGTGGTATTGGTCTTTATTTGTCAAAGTCGTTGGTTAAAATTCAAGATGGAACTATAGATATAAAAAGTAAAGTAAACGTAGGGACAGAGGTTACTATAGAGTTCCCTATAAAAGAAGTTATTGAAGAAGATGAAGAGATAATAGAATATGGTGGAAATATAGAAAAATTCAAAATAGAGTTCTTTGAAATATACAAATAAAAAACTGCTATAGTAGATATTACAGACTATAGCATTTTTTTATTTATATTGAAGATATTTGTAATATCTAGATGTTATATTTTATACAAATATAAATAAATGTGACTAAAAATACGACAAAATGAAATAAATATAAAAAATACTAAAAAAATTAGAAGGGTATTTAAATGATTTATAGAATTAATTAAATGAAAAAGGTAAAAATAGATTAATTTTTTAGGTGAATCAATTACAAGTGTTAAATAAGCATGATTGTAGACAATAAATTATCAATTAACTAATTTATACTAGCTATGTTTATTGTCGAATAAGAAAAGTTAATTTCAAAAGGGGAGTGAGATTTAGATGAACAAATTGAAAATAACTGAAACTGCACTAAGAGATGGTCATCAATCTTTAATTGCAACTAGGTTAACTACAGATGAAATAATACCTATACTTAAAACTATGGATGAAGTGGGGTACTATTCATTAGAGGTATGGGGGGGAGCTACATTTGATTCGTGCATACGTTTTCTTAATGAAGATCCTTGGGAAAGATTAAGACTTATGAGAAAAAACGTCAAAAATACTAAACTTCAAATGCTTTTAAGAGGTCAAAACTTACTTGGCTATAGAAACTATGCAGATGATACTGTTGATAAATTTATAGAGTTATCTATAAAAAATGGTATTGATATAATAAGAGTATTTGACGCTTTAAATGATGTTAGAAACCTAGAAGCTTCAATGAAGGCTATTAAGAAATATAATGGTCACTGTCAGTGTGCAATCTCATACACAACTAGTGATGTTCATACTACAGAGTATTATTTGAATTTAATAAAAACTATGGAAAGTATGGGTGCTGATTCTATATGTATAAAAGATATGGCAGGGGTTTTAACACCATACAATGCATATGACTTAGTTAAGAGTATAAAAGAAATAACAAGCTTACCAATAGAGTTACATACTCACTGTACAAGTGGTATAGCCGATATGATATATATGAAAGCTGTAGAAGCTGGAGTTGACATAATAGATACTGCAATTTCACCATTTAGTGGAGGGACTTCTCAACCACCAACTGAATCATTAGCTGTAACTTTTGCAGGAATGGATAGAAATCCAGGATTAAATATGGATAAACTATTAGAAGTAGCAGATTATTTTAAACCAATAAGAGATAAATATATGAATGAGGGGATATTAAATCCAAAAGTATTATTAACAGATCCACAAACATTAAAATACCTAGTCCCAGGCGGAATGCTTTCAAACTTATTATCTCAACTAAAACAACAAAATGCATCTGATAAATACGAAGAAGTTTTAAAAGAAGTGCCTAGAGTTAGAAGTGACTTAGGATATCCACCACTTGTAACACCTATGAGTCAGATGGTTGGAACACAAGCACTATTTAATGTATTAAGTGGAGAAAGATACAAATTAATACCAAAAGAAATAAAAGACTATGTAAGAGGTAATTATGGAAAATCTCCAGCTGTAATAAGCGAGAAAATAAGAAAAAAAATAATTGGAGATGAAAAAGTAATAACAGTTAGACCAGCAGATTTAATAGCACCTGAATTTGAAGATATGAAAAAAGAAGCAGGGAACTTAGCAAAATGTGATGAAGATGTATTAACATATGCACTTTTCCCACAAGTAGCTCCAAAGTTTTTAGAAGAAAAATATAATAAACATAAAATTAAAGACGACGCTAAAACAAATATAATAGAAAAAAAATCAGAAAACAAAATAAAATATATAAACGTAACTATGTAGAAAATAGGTGATAATATTATGGGAAATGAAATAACAATAGGTGAAGCTTTATCTATAACTGTAATAAGTATGAGTATTGTATTTTTAACTTTATTTGCAATTTCACTTGTATTGAGTTCGTTTAAAACTATCTTTAAGGAAAAACCAGAAAATGAACTTAAAAAAAGTGGAGATAAAGAATTAGCATTAACTCATGAAGAAGATGAAGAAGAAAAAGTAGTAGTAGCACTAGCAGCATCAATAATGGCAGGGGAAGGAATACTAAATCCAAACCTTAGAATAAAAAGTATAACTAGAATAAAGTAGATATAAGTTAAAAAATATATAAAAATATAGTATATGAAAAGGGGATTTAAAATGAACGCTAAAAAATACCATATAACATTAAATGGAAAAGTATATGAAGTAGAAATAGAAGAAGTATCAAATACAGATCAAGCAATAAAACAAGAAACAAAACAAGAAATAAAGCAAGCACCTAGCCAAAATAGTGAAAGCATAACAGCACCAATGCCTGGAACTATAATAAATGTATTAGTTAAAAAAGGAGAAACTGTTAAAAAAGGACAAGTAGTTGCAATACTTGAAGCTATGAAAATGGAAAATGAGATAGTTGCACCAGTTGATGGAGTAGTTGAAGCTATAAGCGTAGATAAGGGTCAAAATGTAAATCTTGGAGATGATTTATTAGAGATAGCATAAAAAATAGCCAAACGAAAGTTTTAGGGGGAATTTAACATGGGAGAAACGATAATTCAATTTATCACAGAATCAGGATTTGCAATGATGACTTATAAAGAAGCTATAATGATAGCTATAGCTTGTATATTTTTATATTTAGCTATAAAAAAAGGATACGAACCGTACTTATTAATACCAATATCAGTAGGAATGCTACTTGCAAACATGCCAGGTGCAGACTTGATGAAACCAGAAAATGGACAAGTTACTGGAGGACTTTTATATTATTTATATCAAGGAGTTAAGCTTGGGATATTCCCACCTTTAATTTTCTTATGCATAGGAGCGAGTACTGACTTTGGACCAATGATTGCAAACCCAAAAACTATGTTACTTGGGGCTGCTGCTCAGTTTGGAATATTCTTTGCATTCTTAGGAGCAATATTCTTAGGATTTAGCGGACCTGAAGCTGCATCAATCGGAATAATAGGTGGAGCAGATGGACCAACAGCAATACAATTAACAGGTAAATTAGCACCGCATTTATTAGGAACTATAGCACTAGCAGCATATTCTTATATGGCGTTAGTTCCAGTTATTCAACCACCAATAATAAGATTATTAACAACTAAAGAAGAACGTAATATAAAGATGGAACAATTAAGACCAGTTTCACAAAAAGAAAAGATAATATTCCCAATAGTTTCAATGATAATTGTTATAGGATTATTACCAACAGCAGCTCCTCTTATAGGAATGCTTATGTTTGGTAACTTATTAAAAGAATCAAAAGCTGTTCCTAAGTTAGTAGAAACAGCACAAAATTCATTGATGTACATAATTACAATAATGTTAGGACTTACAGTAGGGGCTACAGCTAATGCAGATACTTTCTTAACAGTACAAACTTTAGGTATAACTGCAATGGGACTTGTAGCATTCTCAGTAGGGACTGCATCAGGAGTTTTATTTGGTAAATTAATGTGTAAGTTAACTGGAGGAAAAGTAAATCCAATGATAGGTGCTGCTGGAGTATCGGCAGTTCCAATGGCAGCGAGAGTTGTCCAAAAGGTTGGTAGAGAAGAAAACCCAAGTAACTTCTTGCTTATGCATGCAATGGGGCCAAACGTAGCAGGAGTTATAGGTTCAGCAGTAGTTGCTGGTATACTTCTTAAATTCTTTGCTTAAAATTAATAATATTAGAATATGCACTTAGTAGATAAAACTACTAGGTGCATTTTTTTATTAAAAATGCTACAATATCATTACAGATGTAAAGACACCTGTATAAAACAAACTTTACAATAAAGAAAGTGGTGTAATTATGGATCAAAACTTAATAAACAAAATACAAAAATTAAAAAAAGAAAAAAATGCAATAATACTGGCTCATTATTATCAACCAGCAAATATACAACAAATAGCTGACTTTGTAGGGGACTCTTATTATTTAAGTGAAATAGCAAGAGATAGCAAAGAAGATGTTGTAGTAATGTGTGGAGTAAAGTTTATGGCAGAGAGTGCCAAGATATTATCTCCTCAAAAGACTATACTAATGCCAATATTAAATTCAGGATGTAAAATGGCTGATATGGTAGATGAAGAAGGAATAATAAAATTAAAAGAAAAATACAAAGATGCATACACTGTATGTTATATAAATTCAACTGCAAAAGTAAAATCGCACTGTGATGTAGCAGTAACTTCATCAAGTGCAATAGATATATTAAAAAACATAGAAAGTAATCAAATAATATTTTTACCTGATAAGAATTTAGGAAGCTACATATCAGAATTTTTCAAAGAAAAAGAGTTTATACTTTGGGAAGGATATTGCAAGTATCACAATGATATAAAAAAAGAAGATGTATTAAAATTAAAACAAGAACACAAAGATGCAAAAATATTAGTACATCCAGAGTGTACTAAAGAAATAAGAAGTCTTGGTGATTACATAGGAAGTACAACTGGAATAATAAATTACGCTACAGAAAGTGAAGATAAAGACTTTATAATATGTACAGAAGAAGGCGTATTATATGAATTAAACAAAAGAAATCCAAACAAAAACTTCTTTATACCAGGTGGCAAAATTTCTTGTACAGACATGAAAAAAACAACACTACAAAGTTTATATGATACCCTATTAAATATGGAAAATGAAGTAATAGTAGATGAAAAAGTAGCCAAAGGTGCTTTAACTTGCTTAGATAATATGCACTCTTTAGCAAAGTAGAGATATGAACAAAATAGTAGATGTATTAATTATAGGGTCGGGGGTATCTGGTATATACACTAGCTTAAATTTAAAAGATGATATAGATGTTTTATTAATAAGTAAAGGGAAATTACATGACACTAATACAAATTTAGCTCAAGGTGGAATAGCAACAGCAAGAAATGAAGAAGATATAAAATTGTTTATAGAGGACACTTTAAAAGCAGGAAAATATAAAAATGATTTAAACGCAGTAAAAATACTAACAAAAGAATCTATAGACAATATAAAAAACCTTATAAAACTAGGCGTTAATTTTGATAAATGTGATGATGAATTAATATACACTAGAGAAGGTGCTCACAGCATAAATAGAATAGTACATACAAAAGATAATACAGGCGAAAGTGTTCAAAAGGCACTTATCAATGAATTAAAACAAAGAAAAAATATAACTGTTTATGAAGATACTTATTTTGCAGATATAATAAGCGAAAATAATAAGTGCATTGGAGCAATAATTATAAAAGACAATAAGCAAATAAATGTATATGCTAAATGTGTAGTATTAGCAAGTGGAGGGATAGGTGGAGTATTTAAAAATTCTACAAATCAAAAGATATTAAATGGAGATTCAATAGCAGTATCTTTAAAAAATAATATAAAACTAGAAAATCTAAATTACATACAAATACATCCAACAGCTTTTTATGAACAAAACTCAAACGAAAAAAGACTTCTAATATCAGAAGCTGTAAGAGGTGAAGGTGGGATACTTTTAAATTCAGATAATAAAAGATTTGTAGATGAATTATTACCAAGAGATATAGTTTCAAAAGCTATATATGAACAAATAAAAAAAAGTAAAGTGCCTTATGTAAATTTGGATATAACTTTTATGAAAAAAGACTACATAATGAAGAGATTCCCATTTATATATGAAGAATGTTTAAAAAGAGGCATTGATATTAGCAAAGAATATATAAAAGTATCTCCTGCTCAACACTATTTTATGGGAGGAATAAAAGTAGATTTGTATTCAAAAACTTCTATGGAAAATTTATATGCAGTAGGTGAAACTAGCTGTACTGGAGTGCATGGTGAAAATAGATTGGCAAGTAATTCGCTATTAGAGGGATTAGTGTTTTCAAAGAGATGTGCAAATAACATAAATGATTTTATTAATAATATAGATATTAAAATTATAGACACAAAGACAATAACAACAAATTTACAAACCCTAATAAATAAAAATAGAGAGATTGTTATAAATATTATAAAAGAAAAGTGTGGGGATTATTACGATGAACTACTTGATTGTAGATAAAATAATAAAAGAAGCTTTAATAGAAGATGTACCAAATGAAGATATAAGTACAAATTCTATAATAAGTGAAGATAGCTTATCTAGTATAGAGTTGTTGTGTAAAGAAGAAGGCATAATAGCTGGACTAAATGTTTTTAAAAGGGTATATGAAATACTTGGAAATGTTGAAGTGATTTTATACAAAAAAGATGGTGATAAAATATATCCAAAAGATAAAATAGCTTTCTTAAAAGGTAGCACAAGAAATATTTTATTAGGTGAGAGAGTATCCCTTAATTTAATACAAAGAATGAGTGGAATAGCTACTTTGACAAATTTGTTTGTATGTGAGTTAGAAAATAGTAATACAAAATTATTAGATACTAGAAAAACAACACCAAATTTAAGAATATTAGAAAAATATGCAGTAAAAGTAGGTGGAGGCAACAACCATAGATTTAACTTATCTGATGGTGTAATGCTAAAAGACAATCATATAAGTGCATGTGGTACAATAGAAAAAGCAGTAGATATTGCAAGGAAAAATATATCTTTTGTTAGGAAAATTGAAGTAGAAACCGAAAATTTAGATATGGTAAAAGAAGCTATAAAAGCTAAGGTTGATATTATAATGCTTGATAATATGGACTTAGATACAGCAAGGGAAGCTGTAAAAATTATAAATAAAAAAGCTATAACAGAGTTTTCTGGAAATGTATCATTACAAAATATAAAAGAAATAGCACAAATAGGTGTAGATTATGTTTCTGTTGGAGCGATAACTCATTCCTTTAAAGTACTAGATCTAAGCATGAAAAATTTAAATAAATTAAATTAAATGACTATAAATAAAAAGATTATGATTGATATTATCATAGTCTTTTTATTTATAGATGAAAGTATTGTAAAAAAGGCAACATACTATAATAATAACTGGAAAACAAATGAAATTTGAGGTCAAATATGCTAAAATTATTATTGTAGTAAAGGAGCTAAAATGTATAAAGAGATATTGCCAGTAATAGATTTAGATATTATAGTTGCTGTAATTTTAATAATAATATTATTTATGTACAAAAGAAAATTTAATATGAATGATAAAAAGAATAAAGTATATGTTTCTATTATAATTACTACTACAATTGTTATATTATTAGAGATTTTAGACAAACTTATTTTATTAAATCATAGTAACTCAGTAATACCTATAACTAAAATTATTAACGCTTTAGGCTTTGCTATGTCACCAATAGTACCGTATTTGTGGATAAAATATTTATCTGAAGATTTTGGGATAAAACTAAATTTAAAAATACTAAAAATACCGATAATAATAAACTTAATTGTAAGCTTAATGACCTATAAGTATGGATATATATTTTCAGTTACAGATTTTAATATATACAAACGAGGCACACTATTTTTTATGCCAATGGTTATAACATATATATTTTTTATTATAAGTTTAATTATTATATATAAAAATAGAGACAAAATTAGCAAAACAGAATATATAATTTTGATGCTGTTTGAACTAATTCCTATGATAATGGCTTTTATTGAAGTGTTTTTCGATAACCTTTTGTTAATATGGGGATCAGTTGGAATTGCTATAATAACAAATTATATATACTTACAAGAGAATTTACTTAAGTATGACGCTTTAACTGGTGCATGGAATAGAATGAGCTTTGAATCATACTTTTACAATAAATTTATGAACAAAAACAAAGAATTTTGCCTTGTATATGTTGATATTAATGATTTTAAAATTATTAATGATACTTATGGACACAACGAAGGTGATATAGCCCTTATAAACATATCTAAAGCTTTAAGAAAGAGTTTTGAGGGAGTAGGAAAAGTTGCACGTATAGGTGGAGATGAATTTATAATAGTTGCAGATATTTGTTGCGAAACAAAACTAGAGGATAGAATAAATAATATATACTTAGAATTAGAGAAGCTAAATGAAAAAAGAGACAAATCCTATAAATTAAAAATTAGTGTAGGATGTAAAAAATTTAACGATGATTATTTGGATTTAAGTGAGTATATAAAAGAAGTTGATGAATTAATGTACTTAGATAAGATAAAGAAAAAATCAAATAATTGTGAAAAGATATAAACTTTCAGACTATGATTACTAAATCATAGTCTTTTTTTAGTTTCAAAAATTAAAATTATAAAATAAAAAAGAACATATGTTTCTAAAAAGATATTGACTTATCGAACGTTAAATAATATCATTATAGTAAAAGGGGGTAGTAATATGGAAATAAAAATAGATATAAACTTAAATATACAAAATATAAATCAGATAATAGATAAGCTATCAGGCCTAATCAACAAAAACATACCAAACACATCAATAGAGGATAAATCTGATTTTAAATCTTTAAATAATAAAAATATAGAAAATTTAAGCATTGATGATATAAGAAATAAAATATCAAGTTTATCTCAAATAGGGAAAGTATCAAAAGCAAAAGAAATACTATCAAAATACAACGCGACTAAAGTATCACAGATAAACGATCAAGACTATGAAAAAATATACAATGAGCTAAACTACGAATTAAGCAACTAACTTAAATAAAATCAAAGGGGGAGACTATGAAAGTTATAACAGGAAAAATTAGAATGAACTATACAAACTTATTTACACCAAAAAAATTAGAAGAAAGCGACGAACTAAGATACTCACTATCCATACTAATACCAAAACATGATATAGAAACAATAGAAAAGATTAATGAATCAATATTTAATGCAAAGCAAAAAGGATTAACTATATGGAAAGAAGTATCAGATGAAATAAAAACACCTCTAAGGGATGGGGATTTAGAAAAAGGTGATAATCAAATATACAAAAATCACTACTTCTTAAATGCAACTAGCAAATACAAACCAGGAATAGTTGATAAATCATTAAATGAAGTAAAAAACCAATCAGAAATTTATGCAGGATGTTATGGAAGAGTTAGTATAAACTTCTATCCGTTTTATAAAAATGGAATATGTGGAATAGGATGCGGTATAAACAATGTACAAAAGATAAGTGATGGGGACTTAATAATAACAAACTCAAGACCAGAAGATGATTTTAGCATAATATTAGATGAGGATATATTATCATGATAATGAGTATAGATATAGAAACTAAAAGTAGTATAGACCTTACCAAATGTGGGGTCTATGCTTATAGTGAGGACAAAGACTTTGAAATACTACTTCTGGCTTATGCGTTTGATGATGAAGAAGTAAGTGTAGTAGACTTAGCAAATAATCATCCATTACCGAGTAGAGTAAAGGACGCTATTTTAAATCCAAACATAATAAAATATGCCTTTAATGCAAACTTTGAAAGAGTATGTTTAAGTAAATATCTTAATACTAAATTAGACATAAAAAGCTTTAGATGTAGTCAAGCGATGGCACTTAGACTTGGACTAGCACATGGGCTGCAAAATGTAGGTGAAATACTAGATTTAGAAATTAAAAAAGATAAAGTAGGCAAATCATTGATAAAATATTTTAATATTAATAAGCCAAGTGATGACTTAGTTAAATGGGAGCAATTTAAAAACTACTGCAAAACAGACGTTATAGTAGAAAGAGATATAAGAAAAAAGCTAGATAAATATGAAATAACAAACTTTGAAAAACAACTATATACACTAGACCAAAAGATAAATGATAGAGGAGTTTTTATAGATACTGATTTAATAGACAAAGCAATAGATCTAAATTTATATAACGAAAAAATATTAAAAGATAAACTAAAAGATTTAACCAATATAGATAATATAAAAAGCCCAGCTCAAGTAAAAAAGTATCTAAAAGATAAACACGATATACAACTAAATAGCTTATCTAAAGAAAATGTAGAAAAACTCATAAAATCAAGCACAAACCAACAACTAAAAGAAATACTAATCTTAAGACAATCATTAAACAAAACATCCATAAAAAAATATGAAGCTATGAAAAGAACTATAACAAAAGATAAAACCATAAAAGGATTGTTCCAATACTATGGAGCAAACAAAACGGGAAGATGGTCAGGTAGACTTGTTCAAGTTCAAAATCTACCACAAACAAATTTAAGTAATATTGATTTACCAAGAAATATACTAAAGCAATATAAAACAGAAGATGCACATGAATTATTGGAAATATTATATGATAACACAGGAAATATACTTTCAAATCTTATAAGGACATCATTTGTACCAAAACAAAATAAAAAGCTAATAATATCAGACTTTAGTGCAATAGAAGCGAGGGTACTAGCATATATTGCAAATGAAAAATGGAGAATCAATGTATTTAACTCACACGGAAAAATCTATGAAGCTAGTGCAGCTAAAATGTTTAAAGTAGATATAGATAAAATAACTAAAGATAGCCCACTAAGGCAAAAAGGTAAAATAGCAGAACTAGCACTTGGATATCAAGGAAGTGTAAATGCACTTTTGTCTATGGGTGCAGACAAGATGGGACTAAATAATACTGAAATGCAAAACTTAGTTAGAAACTTTAGAAGCTCTAATACTAATATAGTGAACTTTTGGAAAAATATAGACATGGTAAGCATAAACGCCATAAAGCATAAAAAGAACATAAAACTAGGCTTTGTAGAATTTATATATGACCCAAACTACTTGTTTATAAAATTGCCATCAAATAGATCTCTTGCATATTACAAACCACAAATAGAAATAGATAAAAATTTCAATAAGGAAATAATCACATGTAAAAGTATAAACCAAACAACAAAGAAATTTGAAAAAAATTACACTTACGGGGGTAAGCTCACAGAAAATATAGTACAAGCAATAGCACGGGATATATTAGCCACAAAAATGCTAGAACTAGACGAAAAAGGCTTTGACATCATAATGCACATACACGATGAAGTTGTACTAGAAGTTGATGAAAGTATAAATATAGAGGATATAGATGAAATAATGGAGAGGGAAATACCATACCTAAAAGGACTTAATTTAAAAGCAGATACACAAATAAGTTATTATTACAAGAAATAAAATCAAATTCTAAAAGGTTTTCCCGGGGAATAAAACAAAATATTAAGAAAATTTAAAAATAAAACGGGGGATAAGGATGCTAAATATAGCAATTTGTAAAAATAGGAAAGATAAAGTATATAAAAATCAGGAAATATCATTTGAAAATCTTATAGAAAAACTAAAAACAACAACATATACAAAAGAAACTTATAAAGAATACTTAAATCTCCCAAAAGAACACCAAGATAATATAAAAGATGTAGGTGGATTTGTGGGGGGATACCTAATAGATGGGAAAAGAAGCAAAAAAACAGTTCAAAATAGAAGCTTATTAACACTAGATATAGACTATGGATATAAAGGCATGATGGACTTTATAGAAATGAGTGCAGAATTTACTTGTGCTATGTATACAACTCATAAGCATAATAGCGAAAATGAAAGATTTAGAATAGTAATACCACTAAATAGGAAAGTTGGCAGTATAGAATATGAAGCAATAGGTAGAATTGTAGCAAATCAAATTGGCATAGACTATTTTGACGATACTACTTATGAGCCATGTAGACTTATGTATTTTCCATCAACTAGTAAAGATGGAGAGTTTAGATTTATACATATAGATGAAAAATATCTTAAAGTCGATGAGTATTTAAATAAATATATAAACTACAAAGATAAAACTCTGTGGGCAAAATCATCAAGAATAAGAAAAATACAAAATACAGATAATCAAAAACAACAAAACCCACTACAAAAGCAAGGAATAATAGGAGCGTTTTGTAAGACATATAACATCCATGAAGTAATAGAAAAATACCTAGGGGAAATATATTCCCCTACAATAGATAAAAATAGATATACATATAAAGAAGGCTCATCTTATGGAGGACTTATAGTATACGAAGATTGCTTGTTTGCATACTCACATCATAGTACTGATCCTTGTTGTAATAAATTATGTAATGCCTTTGACTTGGTTAAAAATCACAAATTTAAAGAATTAGAAGAAGAAAAAGCCTTTGAAAATATGGTAGAGATAGTATCAAAAGATACAAACGTAATAAAAACCTTAGGAGTAGAAAGTCTTAAAATTGCTGTATCTGAATTTAGCATACCTGAAAATGAATCTAAAAACACTGTTACAGATGTTGATAAACAAAACGAAACGAATATATGGGTAACAAAACTTGAAGTAAATAAAAAAGGTATATATACAAGCACTATAGATAACATAGTTTTGATAATGGAAAATGATGAAAACTTAAAAGGAAAAATAGCCTTAAATGAATTCTCTCACCAAATAGTAATAAAAAAGAACTTACCTTGGAGAATAATTAAAAACCAACAATCTGGAGATAGTTGGTGTGATAATGACGATAGTAATCTTAGACACTATATAGAAAGAGTATATAAGATAAAATCTCAACAAGCTGTATATGATGGCATAAGTGTAGTAGCTAATAAAAATTCATATCACCCTATAAAAGAATATCTAAAATCTGTAAAATGGGACGGTATAAAAAGAGTTGATAATCTATTTGTAGATTATTTGGGAGCTAAAAAAAGTAAATACACAACAGCAGTAACTAGAAAAATTTTAGTAGCTGCTGTTAGTCGTATATTTAATCCAGGAGTTAAATTTGATAATATGGTCGTATTTGTAGGAAAGCAAGGACTTGGAAAAAGTCACTTTCTTGATTTGATAGGTAAGGACTGGTACTCAGACTCTATAAATACCGTAGTAGGAAAAGAAGCTTATGAACAATTGCAAGAAGCGTGGATAGTTGAGATGGCAGAACTATCAGCAACTAAAAAAGCAGAAGCAGAAAGTGTCAAACACTTCATATCTAAAAGAGAAGATGTATATAGAGTTGCTTATGGAAGAAGAGTTGAAAAGTTCAAAAGACAATGTGTGTTCTTTGGTACTACTAATGACGATGAGTTTTTAAAAGATAAAACAGGTAATAGAAGGTTTTGGCCTGTGAAAATTGGAGTAAATAAGATAGAAAAATCTATATTTAAAATGCTAAATGATTATGAAATAGATAATATATGGGCAGAAGTTGTTAAGATTTATAAAAATGGAGAAAGTTTGATACTTGATGAACAAGAAGCTAGTATGGCTATTAGATGCCAAGAACAACATCTAGAGGTAAGTCCTAAGGAAGGTATGATTAGGGAGTACTTGGAGATGTTACTGCCAAAAAGTTGGGATAAGATGGATATTGCTGCTAGGAGGATGTATGTTCAAGGTGGAGAATTTACTTCTTTTGAAGAAGGTAGTGTAAAGAGGGAGAGAGTTTGTGCTATGGAGATTTGGGTTGAACTGTTTAGTGGTGATGCTAAGGCACTTACTCCTTTTAGTGCTCGTGAGATTAATGATATTTTGAGAAATATTGAAGGATGGAAACCTTATGATAAGGGTACTGGTAAGCTTAGATTTGGTAGTATTTATGGATATCAAAGGGCTTTTGTGGTAAGTGAGATTCAAGAATAGAAGACAGAATTTGTAACAGAAATACAAATACTAGTTAAAAGATATTGACCTTCCAGTAACTAGAAGGTTTATAATAAACGTAAGTAGTAAACTCTGTGTTATATATTTTATTAAAAAATATAGCACAAAATTTTGGAGGATGAATATGAAATTTAGTGTATCAAGAGAAGTCTTTGAAAAGTTAGATAATGTTTGTTTCGGAGTTATAGTAGCAAAAGGAATTGATAATACCTTAGAAAAAAGCGAGATTATAGAAAAATTAAATCAAGCAATACAAGACTGTGAAGAAAAATTTAAAGATACTAAGGTTAAAGAATTAGAGGATATACTATATTATAGAGATGCATTTAAAAAACTAGAAATTAATCCAAATAAATTTATGAGTTCTATTGAAGCAATGCTTACTAGAACATCAAAAGGTAAGGGGTTACCTAGTATAAGTCCTATTGTAGACTTAGGAAACTCAGTATCTTTAAAATATATGGTTCCATTAGGAGCGCATGATATTGACACATTAAATGGAGATATTGAGGTTAGATTTTCTAAAGAAGGAGATACTTTTATTCCTTTAGGATCTGAGGAAATAGAAACTTTAGAAGATGGTGAATTAATTTATTCTGCGGGAGATAATGTAAGAACAAGAAGATGGATATGGAGACAAAGTGAGCAAGGAAAGATTACTAATGAAAGTAAGAATATATTCTTACCTATAGATGGATTTACAGATAAAAATTATGAGAGTGTTATTTCTACAAGAGATGAATTAGCAAGTTTATTAAAAGATATATTCTCTTGTAATATAAAGGTAGGATTTATAGATAAAAATAATACTGAATTTGAAATAGATTAAATAATATAAAAATATAAATTAAGAAAAGGAGATGTTGGTAGAAATACTAACATCTCTTTTTTAATGTCAAAGTATAAGGAGGAAGATAGAGATGTTAAAAAGTGATGTCTATAGTTAGATAAAGTATGTCTATTTAGAGTTTAAATATGCCTTTAAAGTGTAAAGAAATGTGTTTTAAAGATATATGTGATTGAGATGAATTAAGTTAGTTGATGTGAAAGATTAAAAAAGTATGTCTATATGTTTTTTTTAGAAGCTATTGGATATATGTATAGGCACACCTATGGATATGCATGAAATTTAGATTTACCAATGTGTTGGTTAGTGTAATGTCTTATATGTCTTTTAAATTTATGTTAAATAGATATTTGAAAGTAGTTTATAAAAATACTGTATAGGTGTGTGGAGATATGTTATAAGGAGTGCGAGGAATCGGGCTATTAGGAGTGAGTTTGATGCAAGGTTTGGAATTAGTGAGATGTAGGTGATGAATGTTGCAAAAAACATTCCAATTAATGGAAATTGATTACTTGTGTAGAATTAATAAGAATGCTATCATATTATGTAGAAAGGATGGATTTTATAATACGCAAGAATGAAAAAACAAAACTGTATAAATGAAATATATCAGTATGAGATAGATATGAAAGTGGATATAATTAGGAATACTTTTAGGGAGGGGTTCGGATTGATTCGTGGCCAATATATTTATATCGTGGTATTTTATGCAAAAATATAATTTGGAAATAAAAGTAAAATATGAATAGTAGAATATAAATATGGGAAAAGTTTAATATTATCTAAGTTTAAATATTATACTTAACTTGTGTGTAGTTAAAATATATAACTACAATTAAAATAAGAGGAGATGTTTTAATGAAATTTTTTTTAACCGCATTTGGAGCAAGAAAAAATAAGGAAGGTATATATTTAGTTTCAGACAATTGGGATGACTTTGGATTTAACACACTATACAAGATGTACTATGTTGATTCTCAATCAGATGAAATAGAGATAGGTTATATTAGGATTGGACAAAAAAAATTAGAGTATGGAAGGCCAGATTTAGAACATGAATTTGATAGCTTGAGTAAAGATTATTTTTCTCTAGGTAACGATATAGAGTACTATAAAAATATAAAAAAATTAGGTAGAGAAAAACGTGAGTATATACTATCAGCACTAAATGATATCGCTTATTCAGATATAGCTTATCAAATTGCAGAAGAAGAAGATGTTACTAAGAAATCTTTAATGAGGGATACTAATATAAAAGTAGTAAAAAGTCAATTTAAAAGAGTAGCAGAAGGTGGAGCTATACTAACTCCATATGATTTTTCCTATAAAATGAAAAATTCTAAGAGTGACAAAAATATATTAGAATTTTCAGTAAAACCAAACTCCTTACCCCCAACTAATATTCATGCAATAATAGGGAGTAATGGAACAGGAAAGACAACTACCTTAAAATCTATACTAAATGAATATATTAGTGGAAGCAATAGTCTAAATGTTGAATTTTCAAATGCTATATTTGTATCTTTTAGTTTATTTGACCAAAGCAATGAACTATTTAAAAATATCAATAGCGAAGATATTAGATTTTCTTATATAGGTTCCTGTAAGGTTGATGGTAGTAATAAGTCTCATGCTGAAATTAGAGATGAATTTAGTAGTTCTATAGACACATTAATAAGAAATAAAAAATTAGATACTTTTTATGATGCTTTAGGTAAATTAGATGGCGATAATAATTTATCTGATTATGGGATTAAAACAATTGTATATAAATTTATAAATAGTAGTCAATCAAAAGATAGAGCTACAGTTTTTAAGGCAAAATTATTAAAAATATTCTCACACTGCAGCTCTGGTCACCAAATAACGCTTTTAACATTGGTAAGATTAGTTGAACTTATAGTTGAAAAAACTTTAATTATTATAGATGAGCCAGAAACACACTTACATCCGCCTTTATTATCCGCGTTTATTAGAAGTATATCTGACTTAGTTATTTATACTAATGCAGTTGCATTAATGGCAACACATTCTCCTGTAGTATTGCAAGAAATACCTAAGAGTTGTATATCAGTTTTAAGGAAAAGTGGTGAATATACGAGTATATTTAGACCCAAAATAGAAACTTTTGGAGAAAATGTAGGAGTATTAACAGAGGAAATATTCGGATTAGAAATAAAGAATACAGGGTTTTATACATTACTGAAAGAAAGAACAAAATGCTATAAAGAAAAAGATTATGATTATGAAGATATACTGGATGCTTTTAATAATGAACTTAGCATTGAGGCTAAATCTATTATTAGAGTGTATTTAAATGAGTTATAATTTAAAGGGGGGGGAGATTAATACTTGGATAAATTGACTAAACCATCAAAATCAATAAAAGATTTTTATATAGATTTAATTAAAAGTAAAAGGAATAATAAGAAAAATAATTTTTTAAAAGATCGCCTTACAGGTGTTAAAGATTTATTAGTATTAGAGGAAAAAAAGTATATTGAATCCGCTACAAATAGCACTTTATTTACGTTTAGAGAACATTCAATTATAGAAATTAATGGAACCAGTGAAGTAGTTATAAAGGATGAAATGGAATCTTTATATGAGCAAGATTTTGTAAGTAGTCCATATTCTGGAAAAGTAGGCCGCGAAATTTATGATTATTTAAAGTCCCTTGCTTTAGATGAAACATGCCCTTATTGCTCTGTAACAAAAGTTAACACGATAGATCATTATCTTCCTAAATCTAAATTTCCTAAATTTGCAGTTGCTCCTGTAAACTTAGTTCCTTGTTGTAGAGACTGCAATTCGGCTAAAGGAGATAAATTTACAGGTTTACAGTCAAGGATGTTTATACATCCATATTTTGAAGATATAGGGAACTTTATATGGTTAAAATGTACTGTTGTAGAAGAATCTTGGCCAATAAATTTTAGATATGAAATAGAAGTTTTTGATGATAGTAATGAAATATTATATCAAAGGATTTGTAATCAACATAATATGTTAGATTTATACAATATACTCAGCAATAAAGCAAATAGATCATTCAGATATCGTATAAAGAGTATAATTAATAATTACAAAGTTGGAGGAATAAACTTGGTTAAAGAATATTTACAAGAAGCAGAGGAATCTTGTAAATATATTGATTTAAATTCGTGGGAAGCTTGTATGTATAATGCATTATTAAACTCAACATGGTTCCTAACAGAAGCTATTGGAATGATTGAAGAAAAGTATCACCTAAATATATAATAGTTTTATGCATATAAGTGAGTAATGAATTAATTGTGGATTTTATTCCTTAAGATCCCTATCAAACACACTAAAAGCTATAAATGTTAGCTCTGGGGAGGTAAAATAAAATGAATACAGGATCATCAACTTTCTTTGATGTAAAGTGTAACTATGTACAAGATGAAAATTTAATAATCGTTATACCCAAGAATGATAACGACATTAAGGAATTAAATAAAAACATACTAAAAAAAAATTTACTTTTAGAATATCAAGAATTTATATATAAGAAATCATATTTATTTGTTAAAGAAGTTAAGCATAGAACAGATAATAGCATAGGCCTTAATATTAAATATCAAGCGAATTTATTATCAAATGATAGATTTGATAGTTTTACTATTCAAGGTGATGAAATAGATGTATTTTTTAGTCCAATTGATTATTACTTTAATTGTAAGAAGGATAGCCAATATGTTGTTAGAGATTTATTATATAGTAAAGATATAATAGATACATTTAAGTTTACATATTACAAAAAAAGATATTTACATTGATTTATATTTCGGAGACATACTATCAAAAGGAATTAGTAGTGATTTAATAATACATCCTAAATTAGAAGTACGATTTGAACCAACTAACGATATTGAATTTGTATACGAAATTTATAATATTATTAAAAAATTTCTGAGATTTATATGTTATAAATCTGAACTAAATTTAATGCCGATAGATATATATATAAATGATGGTAAAAAATCTAAAATAGGAAGTTTATTTGAAAAAGAATATAAAGTTAAATACTATAGTAAAACAAGCGATATTAACTATACTAATTTTAAGCCTCATATAAATAAGATACTTCAATTAATTGCTGAGGACAAAGACTTACATTTAAGGCATTTACCCAGATATGAAAATGAATTATTTTATTATGATGTTCATCGATATTTATCTTGCTTTGCTGCTTTTGAGTATGAATGCACTTCTAAGCCAAAATTATTTAATCAAACAGAGGATGAGACGGTTGAGAATATTAGAATAGATATTTTAGATAGAATAGATAATATAGATAAAAAAATTTTAAATGGAGCTGAAAAGAGTTTTTTGAATCAATCAAAAGACAGAATTTCCCAGTTAGGAACGCAATTTGGACAAGTGAAAAAGATAACTAATGCGTATTATAAAATGGAGAATATATTTTGTAACACACCATATTTAATTTATGGTAATAAAGATGTAAAGGCTATAGCTAAAGAACTAACAACTTTAAGAGTTAAAATAGCTCATAATAATTACTATGAAGAATTAACTAGTGATCAGATAGAAAATATAAGATTTTTAGAAATATTAGCATACAGTATGCTTTTAAAAAGAGCAGAAATAGATGATAGTGGAATAGAGTTGATAATAGGATCTGTTTTTAAGTGTAATTATTTGTACACAGGATTATAAGTTGAATTTTTAAAGAAGGATAAATTAAAAATATAGATTAAAACAATGTACTGTTACAATATTAAATCTAATAATTTATAAATGAGACATTTAACTAAGGTTGTAATGGTGGGTATGATTGTTGTAAATCGTATCCACCATTTAAATCCACGAAAATGAGTATAAAAAAGCTACTAAGTTTATTTAAAATGTACCCTTTGTCAAGGACGTTTAAAAAAAAGAACTAGCTAGTAATAAGATGGTTTCTGTATTTAACAGGAGTCATCTTATTTAAATTCCATTGATATCTATAGTTATTATAATAATTCATATAATTATCTATTTCTGCCCTAACATCATGTATACTATAACAATTCTTAAAATTAACTTCATCTTTAAAGTGACCATAGAAAGACTCCTGCAGAGCATTATTCCAACAGTTTGTACGTCTATACATAGATTGACCTAAACCTAATTTTTTCACCTGTTTCTGAAAAGGAGGACTTGTATAGTGTGACCCTTGGTCAGAGTGTATAAAAGCTCAGCTATTAAATTCATCTGTAAATAGTTTTTTGCTAAGATAATTTTTTCCAAGTCTAATATATTTATTTTATATAGCTTAATAGTTTTTTTTATTGTGGAACTATATTTTTATTTTGAGATATTTATTTTATTATACAACAAGAATTTCAGAAATAAATTGTTTATCTGGGAAGAACTAATAAATAGTATTAAGTAAGATAGTGATAATTTATAAAAAGTATGATAAATAAGTAATAACTATTAAAAATGTTTAGATAAAGAATATATTAGAGTAATTGCAAACCAAACCAAAGGAAGTTAATATATAGCATGAAAATTTAATTAAGGTAATTTATATAGAATTATAAAATTAGTTGATTATAGAGGAATGATACTTTATAGTGTAGTGAATATTTGTTTATGCATTGTATATAGGAAAAAAATAACATATAATTGAATATGCAAAAAATATATACCTATTAATTATAGAAATGTGGGTGAGGCAAATGGATAATTGTACAGTTCATTTTATTCCAGCAGAAGCTGGAGATTGCTTAGTTTTAGAATTTGGTAATAAAGACTGCATAATAATTGATGGTGGATACCAAGCTACATATAGGAATGAACTAAAGCCTTTATTAACAACGTTAAATGAAAAAGGATGTAAAGTTATTTTATTAATTGTTACACATATAGATCAAGATCATATAGAAGGAGTTGTAGAATTAATAAGAGAAAATGGAGAATCTATTAATCCACAAATTATAGAAATACAAAACATATGGTTCAATGGATTTTTTAATACATTATTTATGAGTGATATATTTATAAATCGTAGAAAGAAGATAATAGAAGAGAAACAAAAAGAAAAGATGAGAATAGTAAAAGCAGAATTAAATATGCAAATAACTAGTGAATCAGGAAATATATCAGCTAAGGATAGTCAGAGACTTGAGGAGTTATGTGTAGAATATGGTTATGCAGTTAATAAACAGTTTTCTAATCGTACAGTAATGCGAACTTCAGAGGCTTTAGAAGAAGTAATAGATAATAGAATAAAAATAGGGGATTGTTTTTTTAGTATATTATCTCCAAATCAAATATTACTTGATAAACTAGCTAAGGAATTTAATAAAAAGATGATAAAAACGTTTGGTAAAGATTACTCATTATCTGATAGTAAAGATTTTTCTGATATATTTGAATTGCTTATGGAGCTACATTTTGATAATGAAGATTTCTCTAGCAATATATCTGCAAATGGAAAGAATATAGAGCGGTGGTTAGATACATCTACATTAGCTAAAATGAATGATATAAATAATGCATCTATTGTATTAGAGATTAAGTATAAAAAACTAAGGTTTTTATTTACAGGAGATTCAGATAGCGATCATTGGGAATCTTATTTAAACAATAATTATGATTTGATAAAGTTCTCTCATCATGGAACTACAAAGCCAAATATAAAACTTATAGAAAAATCAAAGTGCAATCATGCATTAGTGTCTACTAATGGTAGAAGAAACCATCCTGAAAATGACTTTTTAGCACGATTAATTTTAAATGGAAATAAGAATTTATATTTTAATTATGATATTAGACAAAAGGAGACGATATTAGAGTGCAAAGAAAAGTATAAATTTCATAGTATATTTTGCAAACGAGAAATAGAGATAAAATGAGGTGAATTATGGAAGCGTATATTGTTAGAATAAAGTCTTATGATGAGTATAATGACTGTATTGAGAATGGGACAGGCATTTTAATAGGAAATAATAAAATTTTAACTTCTTTACATACTGTATGTGGAGATAGAAATAAAGTAGTAATAAACGATAGAGATATAGATGCTAAGATATCAGATGAAAATGATGCTGTAGCTATTTTAGAAATAGATGAGAAGATTGAACTTGCGTATGCAGCTAATTTCACAACTGATGAAGTACTTGACAGTGAATCTGATTGGATTGTAAACGGTTTTATAACCAATAAATTAATAAAGCACTCAATGAGTGGATGCGGAATTACTTACTCATCTACAGAGGATGTACATTGGAATAGTTACTTAGAGCATATTACAACTGGTAAATCTAAAGATTATGCAGGTCTATCAGGTTCACCTGTAATTTGTAATAATAGAATAATTGGAATATTGCAGATGCAATCTACGAATATTAATGGAACACTTGGGGTTAGACTATCATCTGTAAGTATGTTTAGAGAATTATTAGAAGATAAGAATATTAAGACAAATGAGTATAAATCTCTGCTAAAAGAAAAATGTCTAAACTTTACAAACAGACAGATAGAAAAAAATATTAAAAGTAAAAAATATATACCTAATGTATTTGTAGAAGAAGGAAAATATAAAGAAAATATGAGGTATTTTGCAGATCCGTATCTATTTTTAAAAAAATCAATTTCAGAAGTTAAAAAAATAAATTTTGATAAATATAATAAATTTATTTTAGATCATAATGAAAAAATAATTGATTTTGATAAGTTCGATGAAGATTTCAATGTAGAAAAATTAGAAGAAATTTATGATGATTTTTATAAAGAAGTAACTTATGCAGAAAAAAAAATAGAAGCACTAGAAAAAGAAGCTTATACAGAAGAAAAAAGGAGCTTATCTAGTTTTTACAGTATAAAACAAAATAATTTTAATAATTCAATAAAAAATTATCTATATTCGATAAAAGTTGATTTAAAGTATATATCTAAATATTTTATTTTATTGACAAATGAAGCGGGTCAAGGCAAAACTAATTTTCTATGTGATTTCACTACGAATTTTTTAATTAGGAAAAATTATTTTACATTATATTTTAATGCTTATGATTTTAGAGAACCTATATTTGAACTATTGAAGAAGAAACTTCAAATCTCAGAATTATATTCATTAAAGTATATATATAAAGTATTAAACAAAGATTGGGAAAAGACAAAAAAACCATTTTTAATAGTTATTGATGGATTAAATGAAAATATAACTTTAAATGATTTTGGCGGATACATTAAAGATTTTTTAGAAGAGTGCGATAAGTATCCTTTTTTTAAAATTATTATGACTACTAGAAATGAATTTTTAGAGGAGAGATTTTCTATAATTAATGAGGGCGATTATCAAGAAAAATATGAACATATTAATATGAATTATAGAAGTGATGAATTTAAAGAAAGAATATTTTGGGGATACTTAGATTTCTTTAAAGTTAAAATTAAGAAGAATACACTAACTAAAAATTCGTATGAAAAATTAACAGATGATATATTACTATTAAGATTTTTTTGTGAAGTTAATGAAGGTAAAAAACAAATATATTTATATGACGTATATAAATATGATGTTTTTAATCAATACTTGGATAAAAAAAGTTTAGAGTACCGTAACAATTTAACTTTAACCATAAAAGATAATATTTATTCTTTGCTAGACAAAATATCTTTATATATGATTGAAAAAGAACAGTTTTTCCAGGTACCATCATCTATTTTTAATGAGAAAGAAAATAAATCATTAACAAAAATGTTACAAAATGAGGTGATACTTAAAGATGAACAAATTATAGAGCAAGGGATGTTAAAACGTAATTGTATGGTAATAAGTTTCACGTTTGATGAATTTAGGGATTTTTGTATAACAAACTATATTCTTGCATATTTTGAAGAAGAAGAACTACTTTTATTTTGGAAAAAGATGAATAGCAATAACTTTACAATTAGAGAGGGAGTCCAAAAATATATTTTTTACTTATCTAGAACAATGTCAACTGATAAATTATTACCAATAATAAAAGAAGTTCCAGAATATGAAGAAATGTACTGGAAGCATATTTGGGGGTTAGAAGATAAATATTTAACCCAAGAAGATAAAATAAAATGGAAAAATCAACTTTTGATAGAAGGAAGATATGATAAATTAATAGTTAATGATTTATTAAGTAAGTGTGATTGTGCTTATTTTAAAAACATTAATATAAGCTTACTAATGGATGTATTAGATGAAATTTCTTTTGATATAACGAAATATAACTATTTTATAGAAAAAATGTTTGATGTGTATGAGGAAAGTTATTGTTATACAAATGATAATTTGCCAAGTGTTTGGCCCTACAATTACATGCTTAAATATTTAGAAAGATGTTTGGAGGCAGAAGAAAAAATTGAAGCAAATACTTTATTGTACCGATTAACAATATATTTATTAAAGTTAAGTTATTATGATACAAAGATATTGTGGGAAACTTTATATGAAAAATACCCCAAAATTGTAATAAATATAATTTCAGGAATAAATAATCATAAGAGTAGCCAGATAAATGGAAATGTTAAAGAGATATTATTTAATCTTGTTAACTGTAGTAGAGATGATGAGTACGATGATGAAATTAATAAATTATATAGTACAAATGAATTTTGCAAAAGTGAAGAATTAAGCGAAACGGAAGTATTAAGTTTTCAAAAAAATTTAAACCTTATTTATGGAGATAAACTATGAAAATTATTAAAATAAATGAAGAATTTTATTGTATTACGGATGAAAAATTTAATGGTATTTTCTATGATAATATTCCAATGAAAAAGAATTCTTTCGCATTTAAATCTACTATAAAAATACTTGAAGAATTATTTAAACACTCACTAGATTTAAAACAAGATTATCTAAAGTACTACTATCAAGAATATGATGATTTTGAAACTTATTTATACCACAAAGAGTTATTAGAATCTGATATTATTAAAAATTTGAATATCAAAGAATGGGAAACATTATTAAAATTGCGTGTAGATTTAAGCAATTATAATACGATAACTCTTCTAGAGTACGAAGAAGGTATAGTAGATACATTAAATCAATTTTTGGAGGGCATTAATAATGAAACTAAGGAATGATTTTGTGACAAATAGCTCATCTACTTCTTTTATTATTTCAATGAAAGATGATTTAAATAAGAATAACTTTATGAAAAATATAGGAATAGAGGGCAAAACACCCATAAATAAAATATTTGAGGATTTATTTGAGACAATAAACAAAAAGAAGTGCGAGATAGAAGAATATATTAAAAGTTATAGTAACGACTGTAAGGATATTAGACAATTTCTAAGCAATGAAGGTTTTGATGATGAAACTATTGATATTGTTGAAAAATTAGTGGATGATGGAAGAAAAGTATATTATGGAAAATTAAGTTCTGATGGATATTCTGCAGCAGAAGCCTATTTTTGTATGGAGAGCTTTGTAGTTTGTGAAGAAGATATTTATTTTGATGGACAGATAGGAGGCTGGTAATGGGCAGATGCTTAATTAGGAAGTGCGTAGAAAGTAAATATATATTATGCTTTGATAAAGATGAAGGTACTTTTATAAGAGAGGGAATGGATGGGAAATCACCTTTTTGGAATGTTAAAGGGCCAGAACTATTAGATATTTCTATCACTAATTATTGTGAACGTGAGTGTGAATTTTGTTACAGAGCATCTAATAAGGAAGGAAAGCATATATCGTTAGATAATTATGAAAAGATTATTTCTCAAGCTAAAGATATAGGAGTATTGCAGATAGCTTTAGGAGGGGGAAATCCTAATCAACATCCTCAATTTGAAGAAATATTAAAGATAACACGTAAGTATGGTATTATTCCTTCATATACAACAAATGGACAAGGTATGACTGATAGTGTATATCAAGCTACTAAAAATTATTGTGGAGCTATAGCAGTTAGTTTGTATGATTCATATGATGAAGTTGAAAATGTTATAGATTGTTGTAATGAATATGGTATTAAGGTAAATATTCATTTTATGCTTAATGAAAATACAATAAAAGAAGCTAGAAATTTTTTAGAAAATGAAAAAGCTATTTTAAAGAAAATTAATGCTACTGTATTTTTAAATTATAAACCTATACATACATCTAAAGAAATAAGTTTGAAGGAGTCTCCTGAAATAATAGAATTATTAAATTTTATAAGAAATGTAAAAGAATGTAAGATTGGCTTTGACAGTTGTATGATTTCATATTTAACATTGATTGAAAAAAATATCCTACTAGAAACAATGGAGTATTGTGAAGCTGCTAGATTTTCGGCATTTATATCAGAAGACTTAATGTTGTATCCATGCTCATTTTATAATGATACTACTGTAGAAGGAATAGATTTAAGTAAACATAGGTTGCAATATGGTTGGCAAGAAGGTAACGAATTTAAAAGTATACGAGAAAAACTAATGTTACCAGGAATACAAAGTTATCCTATTAGTAAGTGTAATAGTTGTGATTATTATGAAATATGTCATGGTGGTTGCCCAGTATTTGATATTAATATGTGCAGAGGTTAGGCTAGATGAGTTTATAGCAAATACTAAAGCTACATTGGATAATTAGACAGCAGTATTTAGAGATAGAGGATGGATGATATGCAGGATTTGTAGTAGGAATTGGTGGAGAAATCCTAAGTGTGAAATTGATAAAATTGATAAGTTAATTAAGAGTATATGTAACTAGCTAAATAAGAATAAAATCAAAGTACAAAGCTCTCAATATATGAGGGCTTTTATGATATAATCAAGATATAAAATGTATACAAAGGATGTGTAGATTATTGAAATTAAAAAGTATAAAATTCAACAATCATAAGATTCTAGGAAATCTTGAAGTTGGTTTTTTTAATAAAGATAAACAAATTTTAAATACAGTAGTTATAATTGGTGAAAATGGAGCAGGTAAAACAACTTTATTAAGAAGTATATATGAACAAATGGATTGGGATCTTAAAAAAAATCAAAAAATAGATCTCAAAATAGATATACAAGCAAGTAAAGAAGAAGTAAAACTAATAGCAGAAACTAAGTGTATGAGTAGCGAGTCAATGTGGAATGACACAAAAAACAAATTATATGTTAATGAATTTCTAGATGATGTTAAATGTGGAAATAGCCTTAGTTTTGAAGATGAAAATAAATCAAAAGTTATTTATATGCCAACAGAAATAAATTTTAATAACTTAAATAGAGTAGATAGAACTTTTAAGTACGGATATAGTTTTTTAAATGAAATAAATCAAAACATAGCAAGTGATTTACCATCAGCTATAGCCAATGCTATAAATACTGAGGTATTTAAAAATGAAGATTTACCACCAAAAGATAGTATTAAAAAGATATGTAATGATATAAACTCTATATTTGAATGTATGAATATAGGTGTAAAATTTATTGGATTATCTAAAGATGAAGATACAAAACCTTTATTCAAAGATAGTATAGGAAACGAATTTGATATAGAAGGTTTATCATCTGGAGAAAAACAATTATTCATAAGAGCATTATCTCTAAAATTTTTAAATGCTAGCAACTCTATAATACTTATAGACGAGCCTGAAATATCACTACATCCACAGTGGCAAAGAAAGATAATAAAAGTATATGAAAATATAGGACAAGACAATCAACTAATAATAGCTACTCATTCTCCTCATGTTGTTGCAGATATAAAATCAGAGCAACTAAGAGTTATAAGAAAAGATGAAAATGGAGTAAGCATAGTTCCTAATGAACAAATAGAAGAAACATATTTTCAAACATCTGAATCTATACTTAAATATACTATGGGCTTAGAAAATACGAGAAGTGATGAAGGGCAAGAAAAGTTTAATAAATTAAAAACTTTACTAAAACAAGATTTATATGATAATGAAGAATTTATAGATATATATAACTATCTAAAAAGTTACTTAGGTGAATTTGATAAAGATCTTATTGCTATAGATATGGAAAAAGCTAGAAGAAAAAGAAAGAAGGAAAGAGAAGATGCTAAAGGTAGATAAGAAATCAGAGCCATCTTTTCTTACTGATTTTAAGAAAAGGAATAAGCCAAGTGCCTGGGATGATTATAATCAAGCTGATATTAAGCCAAAGTTAAAGGAGTTTATGCTTGAGAATGAACAAGATAGATACTGTCCTTATTGTGAGGTTTATATAAAAGATGATAAAAGTCATATAGAGCATATAAGACCAAAGGACATATTTCCTAAAGTATTTGATAATCATGATAACTTAATGGCTTGTTGTATGAGTCCTAATACATGTGGAGGGTCAAAGGCAAATAAGTATGATGAGAATTTTATAAATCCCGTTATCAAAAATCCTAAAGAGTATTTAGAATATGATTTATCAAGTGGAGATATAGTTCCTATTCATAGTGAAGGAGAGTACTATGAAATGGCTATGTATACTATAGATTTACTTAATTTAAATTATAGAAAATTGAGCGATGCAAGAAGATCACTTTCAATAGAACTTAATTATCTTTATGAAGAAAGTGACTTTGATTATTATAAAGATGAATTAAAGAAATTTCCGAGTTTGATAGATTTTATAAAGGAAGATATATTTGGATAAAATAAATAGCTTATGATTTGAAATATTTGTTTTATTAGAAAAATTAATGTGATTTTAATAATTAGCGCATCTAGTGAAGATTAGATGCTCTTTTTAGTATTCAAAAAACTATACAACTTTAAAGAATCGTATTTACTCAACCTATTAAATATAAATTTTATGATATAATTACAATGGAAATTTTTACATATTGGTTATAAAGCATTACTAAAAGTTAAAGGGGAATATTATGAAAAATAAAAAAGGGATATTATGTACATGCCTATTATTAGGATTAACTGAATCTTAATAGATATTGTATCTAGGAGATGCAAAATTTAACTGGTTTATTATATGTCTTTTAAATTTTGTTTATTATAGTTTCTTTGGACAAATATAACTTGGGGAAAATAAAAAAATGGAGTTTATAAATATGAAAAATAAGGAGCAAGATATCATAATAGATATTGATTTTTGTGAAGTATGTTTAGATGATAAATATTATCTTGTTAAAGAAGAAGAAAAAACAGATTATGCGAGAGGTAAAGAAATAAAATATACTCGCAAACAGGCATATTGTACTGAGTGTAATAGCCCTATGTATATATCTAAAATTAATGATGAAAACTTAGATACTTTATATTCTGAAATTAGATAAATAGATAAAATAGAAAATATAGTTAAGTGTTTAGAAGTACATATATTAAATAGTTATACTATCACAAATAAAAAGCTAGCCAACATGACTAGCTTTAATTTTATGCCACGAAATTAGATTTTAAATAATAATATATATTTAAATATAAGCAATACCAACATATATAAGTATTATAAAAATAAAAGTTTTGATTGTCATAAGTGCTAATAATGAAATAAAATTAATAAAAAGATATTAAAAGTAGGTGCAATTATGAAAAACAAACTTACAAAACGAGAACAAAGCAATATGTAGGAGCTGTTTCAAATGATAATAAAGAAGAACAAAGATTTATACTAAATGTTTTACTTGATACTTCTATAAAGAGTGATAGCTTAAGAAGAGATCATGATAGTGATTTTGAAGCAGAAGTTTATGATGAGTTAGCCATTCAACCAGACTCATGCCATTTTCAATTTGTATACGATTACAACAGATCTTCATTTTTTTTACTATTTTTACTAATTTTAAAATATAATATAACAAATCCTTAATTTTTCTATTATAATATAATATAACATATTTTTACATAAAAACTTATTTTGTATATAGAAAAAAGGTTTTCTGTTTTCGTGTCTAATTTATGTATCTATTAAAATATATAAGTATTATGATTTGTATGTTGAAGGAAGGAATAAATAAATGAAAAGCTTAAAGAAAAAAATAATGATACCTGTATCTTTATTATCCATAATAGGTACTTTGATATTGTCTTTTTTCGTATATAATAAATCTAAAGATATAATAATTAATTACGTTGAACAGTTAACTCAAAGTAAGGCTGAAAAATTAGCATCTCATGTTGAAGATAATCTAGAAAAATGGAAGTCAAAAGTAAATATGCTTGCTTCACTGGACGCAGCAAAAAATATGGATTATGAAGGATTTAAAGAATATCTTTATAATTATGAAGAATTGTATGATAAACAATGTGAGTTGTTTTTTATCAATGATATAAAAGGTGACTATGTATCTCTTAATGGGGCTAAAGGTAATGTTGCAGATAGAAAATATTTCCATGAAGCTATAGATAGTGGAAATACAATTGTTTCAGAACCTATAATATCAAGAATTACCGGAAATCGTATTATTGTTATTGCTTCACCTATTAAAGATGATAATGGAAAGATTATAGGTTTGGTTGGAGTAGATGTAAATCTATCTGCTATTACAGATATGATTAATGAGGAAAAACTAGGAACTAGTGGTTATGCATACATGATTAGCAAAGATGGTTTAATAATTTCTCATCCAAATAAGAATTTTATATATAAACATAATATATTAAATGATAAAAATAAAGATGTTGTTGATGTGGGTAAAAAAATGATAAATGGAGAAGTAGGAATAAAATATTATGAAGATAATGGTATAAAAAAAATAGATTCTTATATGCCTATAAAATCCACAGGATGGTCTATAGGAATGAGTGCTAATTATGATGATGAAACTAACAGTATATTGATATTAAGAAATTATATGTTATTAATAGGAATTGGTACTATGATTTTAATTTTAGTATTATTAAATTATCTTACGGATAACTTAGTTAAACCTATTAATAAGCTAAAAAGACATATGGAAATAGCTACTAAAGGAGATTTATCAGTTGAATGTGATATACATAACGAAGATGAAATAGGTATACTTTCACAAAGTTTTAATAAATTGATAAAAGAAAATAAAAAACTATTAGAAGAAACAATTGAATATGATAGGTTAAAGACTGAATTTTTCTCTAATATATCTCATGAGTTAAAAACACCACTAAATATAATTTTTTCTACAACACAATTATTACCTTTATATACTAAAAATGACAATGAAAACTTTGAAGTTACAAAAATTAATAAACACATAAATATAATGAAGCAAAATTGTTATAGACTATTAAGATTAGTTAATAATTTAATTGACATTACCAAAATAGATTCTGGATTTACAGAACTGAATTTGAAAAATAAAAATATTGTAGAAATTATTGAAAATATAACTTTATCTACTGTTGAATATGCAAAAAGTAAGTCAAGAACAATTATATTTGATACAGATGTAGAAGAAAAAATTATAGCTTTCGATCCAGAACAAATGGAAAGGGTTATTTTAAATCTTATTTCGAATGCTATTAAATTTACAAAACCTAATGATGAAATACAAGTTAAAATTTGTGATGGATTAGATAATATTATAATTTCTGTACAAGATACAGGTATAGGAATACCAAAGGAAAAACAGAAAATGATTTTTGAAAGATTTAGGCAAGTTGACTATTTATTACATAGAAGACATGAGGGAAGTGGAATAGGTTTGTCTCTTGTTAAATCTTTAATTGAAATGCATGATGGTAAAATTTCTGTTAAGAGTGAATATAAAAAAGGAACAGCGTTTATTATTGAATTACCTATTAGAACTATTGTTGAAGAAGATGATGTATATATAGTAAATGATTTTTCTGAAAAAAGTAATATAGAAAAAATTAACATTGAATTTTCAGATATATATGAATAACAATATTAAAGAAATAGGAAGAGATGATATATTTAATTATAGCTATGTTTTAAACAATCTTATTAAGTAGCTAAATATTGTTCTTAGGGAAGAATTGGAGGGGGTAAACATGAAAATAACTGAAGGATATATGCCTTTTGAAGGTTTTAAGACCTATTACCGCATAGTAGGTGAAGCAACAGAAGGAAAGAAACCGTTAGTATTACTTCACGGAGGACCAGGCTCTACACATAATTATTTTGAGGTATTAGACAAGATAGCCGAAAGTGGTAGACAAGTAATAATGTATGATCAAATTGGCTGTGGAAATTCATTTGTGGAAGGTCATCCTGAGTTATTTAATGCTGATACGTGGATAAAAGAGCTTATTGAACTAAGAAGGCATCTAGGACTTGAAGAAATTCATCTACTAGGTCAGTCTTGGGGAGGTATGCAGGCTATTTGGTACGCTATTGAGTATAAGCCAAAGGGGATTAAGTCATATATTCTTTCATCTACTCTTTCTTCTGCAAAGCTTTGGGAAAAAGAGCAAAAAAGAAGAATATCATATATGAGCGAAGAAAATCAAAAGGCTTTACTTGATGCAGTAAATACTGGAGATTATTCTAGTAAAGAGTATAATGATGCGTTAGAAAAGTTTATGGAAATGCACTGTGCGGGTAAGGTGACTGAAGATTCTGCACAATGCTTAAGAAGACCTAAAAAAGTAGGTTCTGAAGCATATATTGTAGGATGGGGACAGAATGAATTTTCTCCTACAGGTACTCTTGCTGGATATGAGTTTACAGACAGGCTACATGAAATACAGGAACCTTGTTTAATAACTAGTGGAGCGAGAGATTTATGCTCGCCATATATTGCAAAAACTATGTATGACAGAATTTCTAATAGTAAATGGGAACTATTTGAATATTCAAGACATATGCCATTTGTTGAAGAAAATGATAAATATATAGAAGTTCTAACTAAATGGTTAGATGAGAATGATTAAAATTATATAAATTCACCAAAAGGTATTGATTAAAAAGTCAATATATTCACAATTATTAATAAGAGAAGGATTAGCAATGCACTTTGATAAACAGCATTGTGATTTTAATAAGTAGGGTATCTAGTGAAAGATTAGATACCCTTTTTTAGTATTCAAAAAATATCCGTTTTAGTGTACACCTTTAAAGAATCATATTAGCAACTAAATATAGTTGTACAAATGATAAACAATCTATATATGTTGAATTAACCAAAGGTGCATTATATTAGAAAAGTTTATGGTTAAAATAACTGTAATAAATTTTATAATATAATAATTAATTGAGAGATTACTAGATAATAAAATTATATTTATGGAGGAATCAAAAATGAATGAAACTATGAAAATAATATTAAACAGAAGAAGTACAAGAGTATTTGAAAAAGGAAAGTTAAATGAAGAGGATATAAAAACAATAGTACAAGCAGGCATATATTCACCAAGTTCAATGAACCAACAACCATGGCATTTTTCAGTTATACAAAATACAGAATTACTTGATGAATTAAGTTTTGAATCAAAAGAAACAGCAAAAAAATCTGACAATGAATACATTAACAAATTAGCACATAATGAAAAATTTCACATATTCTACAATGCCCCAGTAGCGATAGTAGTCTCAGTAAAAGAAGATGCATTTGAAGGAAAAGTAGACTGTGCAGCAGCTATTCAAAATATGTTATTAGCAGCTGAATCATTAGATATAGGTTCATGTTGGATAGGATTTATATCATTATTATTTAGCATGGATCCCAAAAAATCTATAGAATATGAAAAAAGATTAGGAATACCACAAGGATATAAACCATTACATGCAGTTGCTTTAGGTAAAAAGAAAAACAACAATATAAAAGCACCAGCAAGAAAAGAAAATACAGTTAATTATGTAAAATAAATATAAACGTTTAAGCAAATATTAACATTCTTAAAATACATATCATAATATATATAGCAATATGTACCTATTAAAATATAAGGAGGAACATTATGGCTAATTCTTGTCCACAGTATGATGTTAAAACAATATTTGCTGGATACAACCAATCCGTACCAGATGCTCGTGCAAGATTAAGAGGAGGTCCACTAGCACCTTGTATAAAAGGATCTATATATCTATATCAACTAAACGGTGGGGTATATGTAACGGCAGTTATAACAGGAATTCCTAACATAAATAACCAAGCTAGCTCATTTCATGGACTACATATTCATGAAGTTGGGGACTGTTCTGTAGGAGATGAAAAGGATCCATTTACTTCTGCAAAATCTCATTATAATCCTACTAATACTAAACATCCTATGCATGCAGGTGATTTACCACCGATATTGTCTGCTAATGGAGTAGCTATGCTCACTACATTTACTAATAGATTTACGGTAGATGAGGTTATTGGTAAAGCTTTTATACTTCATGAAGGGTATGATGATTTTACTTCACAGCCTTCAGGAAATGCAGGTCATAGATGGGCTTGTGGAGTTATTACAAAATAATTGAATAAAGTAAATAGTTTTAGATATATAAAGTGTAGCAACTATTATTTAATGGTTAAATTATTTCAAGAGAAATCTAGTAAAATAGCAAGTGCTATTCTACTAGATTTCTCTTGAAATAATTTTTTTATTTGAATAGCATATTTAGTGCAAGTAACAATACAAGCAAGGATTGCTAAAGGATTACATATAAGTGGAAATGACAAATTAAAAATATATGGACCTCTAGAGCCAGGTGGCGAAGTAAGACAATTTGTTATCATGACAGTACTAAAAATAGATATTATGATTAAAGCACCTATAAGTTTTTTATATTGTTTAATTTTTGAAGATGGGTCAGTAAAAATCTCGAATTTTTTACCATCATTATCTTTTTCAAAATAAAACCATCCAAATTGAGAATTAATTAATCTAATATTAAGGTTATTTAAAAAATCTATGTAATCTTCATCTTCTGCTTTTGAAATAAAACTTCTTTTTTCTACCTGATAAATATACTTATTAGGTTCACATACCTCAAATACATATGAAAAACAGTTTTTATTTGTTAGCCTGTATCCATTAGATGACATTTCATTTAACCATTTTATTTCTTTTTCAATATTAAAAAAAATTCTGCTTTTAGTCAAAGTTATTACCCCATTTCAATTATTTTATTAGCAGTACTTAATACATCGTTTAGACGTTTTAATTCACTTTCAACTACTGATTTGCCTAAATCGGTTATAAGATAAATCTTCTTTTTTTTGTTACCTTCTTCTTTGATAAGTTCTATCCAACCTTTTTTGCTTAATGTAGTTATAGCTCCGTATAGGGTTCCTGCTCCTAAAGATAGTCGACCATTGGTTTCTTCCTCAACAAATTGCATTACCCCATAGCCATGGTTAGGAGTGTATAGTGATAATAATATATATAATGTTACTTCTGTTAGAGCTATATTCTTTACATTCTCTTTCAAAAATTTAACCTCCTTTATGTTATTACGGTAAGCGATATATCGTTAACCGTAATAATATTGTAATGAAAAAAAGTATTTAAGTCAATATATATATTATTAGATTAAAAAAATTTAAAATCATATGCATATTCTTTTTTAGAATGGTTAATATATAATCAGATAGTTAATGCAAATTAATTATCAGCCAGCACTTACTACTATAAAGTTAGAAGCTATTTTACCTTTTGGTAGTATCTTTGGAAGTGAAGGTGGCTAGATATTTGAGAAAATATCATATTAAATATAATGAATTTACTAAATCTCCTCGGTTTAATATAGTAATTAGCCTTAGTCTAATACCCAAAGGTTAGAGTTGTAGCTAATTTACAAGTTATATTTAATAAAGGTCAAAGAGGATAAGGATGTAATTAACGTTACTCCTTGAAAAAGCACTGAATTTGAAAGCTTAGGCTATCAAGTCAGTGCTTTTTTTATATTTCCTAAACTATAAATTTATAGAGGTGCAATTCAAGATATGGTTTAAATTATAAACTTATATTTGAAAAAGAAATTAAGTAATTAAAAATCAGATGCATATTCTTTTTTAGAATGGTTAATATATAATCAGATAGTTAATGCAAATTAATTATCAGCCAGCACTTACTACTATAAAAGTTAGAAGCTATTTTACCTTTTGGTAGTATCTTTGGAAGTGAAGGTGGCTAGATATTTGAGAAAATATCATATTTAAATATAATGAATCTACTAGATTTCCTCGCTCTACTAGAGTGCAATTAGCCTTAGTCTAATACCCAAAGGTTAGAGTTGTAGCTAACTTGCAAACTATATTTAATAAAGGTCAAAGAGGATAAGGATGTAATTAACGTTACTCCTTGAAAAAGCACTGAATTTGAAGGCTTAGGCTATCAAATCAGTGCTTTTTTATATTTACCCAAATTATAACTTTATCTTACACATTTAAACCTAGCATAATATCAATGATATTTTTGATATATATTGAGTACAAGGGTGCTAAATAAAAAAGAATATCATAAGATACTATAAAAAGTAAATTTAGAGGTGAAGGATGAAAAAATATAAAAGACAGCAACAAAATTCATATAAATACACATTAGCTAATACTAATCTAAGAAAAGAAAAATCTACTTCTTCAAATGTACTCACTGTAATACCGGTAGGGTCGAAGGTTCAAGTTATCGAAGCTGAAGAAGATTGGTATGAAGTATTATACAATGGACAAAGAGGGTACGTATATAGTGATTATCTATCTAAAACAAAATATACATGGACAGATGTTACTTTAAGGTCTTATCCATCTAGTGAGTCAAATCCAGTAACTATAATTCCTCCCAAATCTACAGTACAAGTGTTATCTACAAATGGAGACTGGAGTCATGCTATGTATGATAATCAAGAAGGATATATATTTAATTATTTCCTTTCTGATGATGGAAATCCACCTAAAGAATATGATTTTAAATATTTTTATACAGATATGACAAAGTTTATATATGATAATAAAATCAAAAGCCCAACTATAAATTTAATTACAACAGATTTAGTAAATAAGATTACTTATATATATGAAAAAAATTATGATAATTCATGGAAATTACTGCATAAGTGGTCATGCACAATAGGTAAACCAAGTACACCGACTATTAAAGGAACTTTTTATGTTAACGGTAGAAAGCCTTACTTTGGCTCTGATAGTTATAGAGTAAAATATGCTACTAGAATTCGAGGTAGCTACTATTATCATTCAATTTTATTTAACGCAGAAGGAACTGAGATAATTGATGATAGACTTGGAATGGCCTTGAGCCATGGATGTATTCGATTAGCTGTAAAAAATGCTCAATGGATTTATGATAATATATTAGATAAAACTACTATAATTATAAACTAATTTAATAAAAGTTAAAGAGGATAAGGATATAATTAACGTTACTCCTTGAAAAAGCACTGAATTTGAAAGCTTAGGCTATCAAGTCAGTGCTTTTTTTATATTTCAAAAGATTTAAGGTTAATTTAAGTTTGTATACAACTCCAGTTAAGTTATGAATGTTAAATTAAATATAACGAGGAGGGGTTTACATGAAATTATCATTAAAGAATGGAATAACAAGTTTTGAATTAAAGATTTTAGGTATTATACTTATGACATTTGATCATTTAGGTGCGTTTTTAGTATTACAAACACCAGTATGGTTTGGGTGGCTTGGAAGACCTGTTGCCACTATATTTTTATTTACCAGTGCACAAGGGTATCATTATACTAAAAATAAAAAGAAGTATTTATTAAGACTATTAATAGGTTTTTGGATAATGAATTTATTTAACTTTATGTTTTCTAAATTTTTACCTGTAGAAGGTGTTGAATTATATGCCAATATATTCGGGTCAATCTTTTTAGGTGTTTTAGCTATGTATCTATATGATATAGTTAAAAACAGTATAAATAACAAGACATATAAAAATATAATATTAGTAATATTATTTGTAGTAGGTTTATTTGCGCTAAGTTTTATGATACCAACATTAATGAGTGTTAATTTAACTTTAGGAGCATTAATTTTCAATATAATACCAACACCATTATTTGTAGAAGGTGGGGTTGTATATATAGTAATGGCTTTATTATTTTACATATTTATAGACAATAAGAAGGCTCAAATGCTTGTAATATTATTGTTCTGTACACTATTTTTAGTGTCAGGTTTATCAACAGGAAATATATTTACATCAAATTATCAATGGATGGCTGTATCTTCTATAATACCTATATATTTATACAATGGAGAAAAAGGTAAATCACTTAAATACTTCTTCTATGTATATTATATATCTCACATAATGGCTATATATTTAGCAAGTTATTTTATATCTAAATAAATGTTAAGTTTGGTTGACAGATTTCCAATTCTACTTTATAGAAAATAATTTATACTTTATGTATACTATAGATATAAATCAACTTAAAATAAATGAAAGGCTGGGGATTATTATGTCATTAGGAGAAAAATTATTAGATTTGCGTAAAAAAGCTGGCTTATCTCAAGAAGATGTTGCATATAAATTAGGGGTATCTAGACAAAGTGTAAGTAAGTGGGAAGCTAACCAAACAGTTCCTGAGTTAAATAAAGTGAAACTTCTAAGTCAATTATATAGTGTAAGTTATGATTATCTTATAAGTGGGTGTAGCACAAGCGGTGATGTTACTAGTATAGAGATGATAGTTGATGAAATTGACTGGACTAGTGCATGGAGTAAGAAATATCCGATTTTAGCTTCATATAAAGGCATAGAAGGAATAAATACTTATTGTGAAAAGATATCGAAGTTATATGATGAATGTATGGATGAACTTAATTTAGATGATCAGGATACAGTATTGATTTTAAAGGATATTCTTTACCAAAAATACAAAGTATCAAAGAAGAAAAACAAGTAAGTTAAGAGTGATACTATTTTAATATAATTAAAACTTTAAGGTAGGAGCGAATGTTCCTACTTTTTTTGTTGTTAAAATATTTTATAAAATCGACATTATATTAAAACGTAGCTTTATATTTAAATACAATGAAGGTAAATTTGCCTTAACTTTTAATTAACATTGGGTATGATATAATTTATAGAATGTTTTAGATAGAGAGGTGCATTATGAGAATTCTAATTATAGAAGATGATATAGAGCTTGGTGAAAGTTTAAAAAAGTTTTTAACTAACAATAAATTTTATGTTGATTTATCTACATTAGGTGAAGATGGACAGGAAAAAGCACAAATCAATAAATATGATTGTATTTTACTTGACCTTAATTTACCTGATAAGGATGGAATAGATGTATTAAAACATCTTAGAGAAGAAGATATTTTAGTACCAATAATAATTATAACAGCAAGGGATGAAATAAAGGAAAGAGCATTAGGTCTTGATTTAGGAGCTGATGATTATTTAGTCAAGCCCTTTGATTTGATTGAATTAAGAGCAAGAGTTAATGCTACAATACGTAGGTTTTATGGAAGAGTAAATCCAGAGATTAAAGTTAATAAATTGATTATAAATCCTAAAACAAGGATAGTTAGTTATGAGTCAAATGAGATATCACTATCAGCAAAGGAATTTGACATATTAGAGTATATAGCAAATAGACATCCGGAAGTTGTGTCTAGTGAAGATATTGCTGAACATGTTTATGATGAATTCTTTGATCCGTTTTCTTCAGTTCTTAGGGTACATATATCTAATTTAAAGAAAAAGCTTAAGCTATCATCAGGTGAAGAACTTTTAATAACCTTAAAAGGAAAGGGGTATAAGCTATGAAGATAAAGCTTAGCTATAAAAATAAGATAAATATTTTAATTCTTAGCTATTCAGCAGTAATAACATTAGTAGTGTTAATATTGGGTTTTTCACTATTAAATAGGGTTGAGAAAAATCAAGTAGAATACGCTCAAAGTTATGTTATACCTTATTCAAATCAAGAGATAAACAAAGGTATAACTTCAGGCATTAGTATAAAAGCCTCGGATATTACACGGAGGGTTATTTCAGTTAATGATTTTAGAGTTGCTCATAGCAATGACATTTTAAAACAAGCAATTACTGTAATGTCAGGGGTGTTTTTATTTGTTATGGTTATTTCTTTTATTATTTCTAAAATTATAAGTAAAAAAATTTTAAGACCTATAGAAGAAATTGCAGCTAATTTACCGCAGATTATAAATAATGAAAATATAGAAATAGATGATAAGAATATATTAAGTGGAGAGTTAGAAGGATTTAAGGTTGCTTTAGATGAGTCTACAAAAAAGATAAAGAATTTATTAAAAGAAGCAAACAATATAAATTCATATATAACCCATGAACAAAAAAATTCATTAGCAGTATTAAGATCAAAAATTCAAATGGGAGAAAGAGAAGATCTTTTTAAAATAATAGATAAGATGAGTTCTAGTTTAGACGATATATTAGCAATAAATGCTACTGAAGATGTTAAATATTTTGAAGCTGTAGATTTAACATTGATTTGTGCAGAGGCAGTAGATACTTATAAAAAAGAATACAATAATATTTATTTAGATATAGATGAAGAAAATATAGTGCAAATAAAAGGACGAAGCCTTTGGATTTATAGAGCGGTTTGCAACTTAATAGAAAATGCTATTAAGTATAGTAATGGAAGTGATATTTTAGTTAAGACTTATAATAAAAATGGCAGTTCTATTATATCAGTACAAGATTATGGGACAGGTATCAAAAAAGAAATTTTAGATAATATATTTAATCATAAGTATAGAGGCGAAAACCTAAAAAAAGATGGGTATGGAATAGGATTAAGTTTAGTTCATCATATAACTAGTCTTTGTGATGGAATAACCTTTGTAGAAAGTGAAGAAGGAAAAGGAACAAAATTTTATATGGCATTTAATGAATTAACATTAGATTAACATAGCCTTTGATAATATAGTCACATAACACAAGAGGAGGTTTTGAAATGTATATTTTGAAAAATGCTATGAAAAATATATGGCGAAACAAAGGTAGAAATATCACCATAGGTATAATAACGCTAGGAATAATAGTTTCAACTGTGGTTGCTTTTAGTATTAACACAACAACAGATGAAATTATAAACAATTACAAAAATAGGTTTGGAAGTGAAGTTACAATAGCCCCAGACATGGAAAAGATGATGAGTCAAACCAAAGAGCAAAGGAAAGGTGAAAAACCTATAACGCCTAATCAGTATTTTGATTTTGCAAAATCAAAATATTTAAAAGAAAGTATTTTCTCATCTCAAATGGGAGCTATATCAAAAACATTAAAGGCAATTGATGAAGATGCTAATGATAGCCAAAATGGTATGATGACAGTTGGATCAATTGGAGAAGATGGTAAGCCAGTACAGGTAGAAAATCCTAATTTCACAATAATAGGTAATTCAACTTTAGAATCTCTACAAGAATTTAAAGATGGTAAAAGAAAAATAATAGATGGAAAAATGTATAAAGAAAAAAATGAATGTATTGTAAGTGAAGAACTTGCTAAGTTAAATAATATTAAGGTTGGAGACTTTATAGAAATTAATAGAGTTGGTAATAAAGATGGTAAGCCATACAAACTAAAGGTATCGGGTATATATTTTGACTCTGTAGATGAATATGGTGGAATGCCTTTTAAGCAAGCGTCTATGAATAAGAGAAATGAAATATTAACTGATTTAGAAACATCACAATCAATAGTAGGTAATGAAGACTTATACCTTCAAGCTAAGTACTACTTAAAAAATCCAGAGATGATTAAGGATTTTGAAAAAGAAATAAGAGATAAAGGACTATCAGACAATTATATCGTATCTACTGACGAAGCTAGCTATAACAAAATAGTTGGACCAGTAGAAGGGTTAGGGTCTACAACAACAATGTTTATATTAGTAGTGTTAGGATTAGGTTCTGTAATACTAATATTATTAAACACTTTATCAATAAGAGAGAGAAAATATGAAATTGGTGTATTGCGTGCAATAGGTATGAAAAAAGGTAAAGTAGCATTAGGATTAATAACAGAATCTTTAATGATAACGGTAATATGTTTGGGAATTGGTATAGGTGTTGGTAGTGTAGTATCACAACCCGTGTCAAATTCACTACTACAAAAACAAATTGAATCTCAAAAACAAGTACAAAGCAATAAAGATCAAGGATTTAGTGTAATAGCAGGAAATATAGCAGGTGCAACCGATGAGGATGCAATATCTGAAATTGATGTAAGTTTAAACAAAAAGGCACTACTAGAGGTAACAGGGGTCGCACTATTAATAGTTTTAGTAAGTAGCGGTGTTGGTGTAAGATACATAACAAAGTATGAACCAAGAAAAATACTTACAGAGAGAGGATAAAAAATCATGTCAATATTAAGTGTAGCAAATGTTTCGTATTCATATGAAGGTACAAAAAAATTAATTTTTGAAAATGTAAATGTAGATTTTGAAAAAGGTAAAATTTATTCGATAATAGGAAAATCTGGTGCAGGAAAAACTAGTTTATTATCGTTAATAGCAGGCTTAGACAATTGTAAGGAGGGGAATATATTATATAATGATAAATCGTTAAATAGTATAGATAAGGATAATTATAGAGCAAAAGATATTGGAGTTATATTTCAAGGATATAACCTTTTAACTAACACATCAGCACTTGAAAATATATTACTATCAATGAATATTAGTGGAGTAGCAGTTGATGATAAAAAGGCCTATGCACTTGAGTTATTAAACAAAGTTGGAATAGATAATGAAACTGCAAAGAGAAAGGTTTTAAAGTTATCAGGGGGAGAACAACAACGTGTGGCAATTGCTAGAGCTATATCACATAATCCGGATATAATTATAGCAGATGAACCAACAGGTAATCTAGATAATGAAACTGAAAGTGAAATACTTACTATATTAGAGCAATTAGCACACAAAGAAGACAAATGCATAATTATAGTAACTCATTCTACAAAAGTAGCTCAGTTTGCAGATGAGACTTGGGGACTTACAAAGGGACAACTTATATTTATAAAGGAACACAAAGAGACTAATTAGATTCTTGAAAAAATAGGAGTGTATTATGAAATTAAAAAAGATGGAAAAAGTTCAAAAGGTTACGCTTTTATTAAATATAATAGCAATAGTTATGGGTATCTTTGCACTATTTAATATATATACATCACATATGTATATATTAAGCTTAGTTGAAAAGGGATTTAATCCAAGTACCCAAGTAACTGAAGTTATAAATTATTATTTAACTGCTGTAACTCCATATGTATTTTATGGAATATGCTTAGCTGCACTAAGTTACATTATTAAAAATAATGTTTGTTTAGTTGATGCTAAAAGTACAACAAAAATAGATAGCGAATCTTTAGAAACAGTATCAGTAGATTTAGAAAAAGTATCAGTAGAATCAAATGAAGATGATGAAATAGAGATGTTTTTTAAAGGCGTATAAGTAAAATAAAAAATATTATATTAATATAAAAGTCTGGATAATATACAAATGTATTGTCCAGATTTTTTAATTAATATCTTGTAAATCTTTAATCTTACTAATTAGTAAGATTAGTTTATATATTGTAAGCTTGGCGTTATGGTTTTAAAACTTCATTTAAAGTAAAGTATATATAAGAAATATAAAAAAGGAGATTTTATTTATGAAAAAAATAAGCAAAATAATTTTAGGAGTTGTAGCAGTATCATTAGTAGTTGTAGGTGCACAAATAGCTATAAAAAATTACTTACAGGGACCTGCTAGACCATTTAATTCAATTTTAGTAAGTGGAAATAAAGAAAGTTCAAATAAAGCAAAAGAAATTTACAAAGATAACACAGAATATACAAAAGACTATAAATATAAAACAGTTACAAATATAGAAAAAACAGTAGATGAAAATAAAAAAGAGCAAACATATGAAAACAAACATTTAATAATTACAAAAAGTACAGCAAAAGAAATGCTAAAAGATAAAGTACTTCGTAAAAAGAAAGATAAAGACGCATCAAATGGAAGCTTAGAGACAGTATTGCTTGAGAGCATACCAAATATTAATACAGAGAAGAGTATATACTTTGGGTATCCAAATGAAGATGAAAAATTAGAGATAAACAATAAAAATATACCTCTAGAATACGGAAGTTATTCATGGATAGGATATTATCCATCAAATGAAGGTTCATTAATAATAACTGATGATAACACTTATAAATCTATAGAAAATGAAGAAAAAGTTATTAGTTTAATTAAATTCAAAAAAGGAACTAAAGATTTAAGAGATTCTAAAGACAAAATAGAAGTTAATAAAAATTTAGCAAAAATACAAAATATAGAGATAAACTACGCAAATATAAAAAACTAAAGGAGATAAGTTATGGAGATTCTAAGAGTTGAAAATTTAACAAAAACTTATGGTGAGGGTGAAAATAAAGTTGAAGCATTAAAAAATATAAATTTATCAATAAACAAAGGAGAATTTGTAGCGATAATAGGTGCGTCAGGTTCGGGGAAAAGTACATTATTGCACTTACTTGGGGGATTAGATAGACCTAGTACAGGAAAAGTTATTATTGATGAAAAAAGTATATATGATTATAACGATAATGAACTATCTATATTTAGAAGAAGAAAGGTTGGATTTATATTTCAATTTTTCAATCTAATACCTGTACTAGATGTAGAAGAAAATATTGAACTACCAGTTATATTAGACAATGAAAAAGTAGACAAAAATTACTTAGATGAAATAATAAATATTCTTAATCTTAATGAAAGAAGAAATCATCTACCATCTGAACTATCAGGAGGACAACAACAAAGAGTATCAATTGGACGAGCACTTGTAAATAAACCAAGTATTGTGCTTGCTGATGAACCAACAGGGAATTTGGATTCAAAAAACACAAGAGATGTTATTGAATTACTTAAAATTACTGCAAAGAAGTTTAATCAAACACTTATACTAATAACACATGATACAAATATAGCTACTATGGCAGATAGAGTTATTACTATAGAAGATGGTCAAATAATAAAAGACACAAAGATAGACAACTAAGACACAGGGAGGTGAATCTAATTGATAAAAAGTTATAAAACGCTAAGTAATAGATATATTAAACAAAACAAAAAACGTACTATTATGACTCTTATAGGTATTGTTTTATCATTAGCACTTATTTCAACTATTGGGCTATTTATGAAAGGGACTGAACAATCTCAAATTGAGCAAACTAAGCAAAGTGGAGGTATGTCATTTCATATAATGTATGAAACTTATACAGATGATATATTAAGCAAAGTATCAAATAATCCTAATATAGCACGCTATGGAATTATGTCTAGAGGCGAGGAAATTAAATATAATGATATTACTTTCCAAAAATATTACGCTGATAATGGATCAAATGAAATATTAAAATACAGTCTTAAAGATGGTAGGATGCCTACTAAAAATAACGAAATATGTATAGACGAATGGACAAAAGCACACATCAATTCTAATTTAACAATTGGAGACAACATAACTTTTGATAAAAAAGAATATAAGGTTGTAGGTTTTTTAAAAACACAGGATTCTATGCAACGTCAAAAAACTAGTAGAGCAATTATATTTGATAAAGCTCCTAAAGATGGTCAATTGATGGTAGAAATAAATCCAAAAGGAGAATTTGACCAAACCCTTGAAACATTAAAATCTTTAAGTAGCAAAGATAATATAGTAGAGAACTATTCATTAACACGCCTACATCAAATGGGTTCAGATAAATCAATGCTTACTATTGTTGCTATTGTAATTGCAATTGTAATAAGTTCAACAATTATTGTTATATATAATTCTTTCCAAATTAATGTAGCAGAGAGAATGAAGCAGTTTGGATTACTTAGAAGTATAGGAGCAACAAAGAAGCAGATAAAATATATTGTTTTTAGAGAAGCAACTATACTACTAATGATAGCCATTCCTATTGGTTTGTTAATAAGTGTAGGTACGATATATGCCCTACAAGGAGTTTTAAATTCACTATTAAATGAAAATACACCACTTTCAATTGTAAATATTGATATAAATATATTATTAATAAGTTCTGCAATAACAACATTAGCTGTTTATGTATCTAGTTTATTGCCTGCTAATTATGTAGGTAATATATCACCTTTAGTTGCAATTAGTAGCAGGGTAGCTATAAAAAAAGAATCTATTAAGAAAAGAAAAAATGTATTATTAAAAAAAGTATTTAATTTTAAAGCTTTAATGGCTATTAAAAATATAGGACGTAATCCTAAAAGATGTCGTGTTATGATATTATCTATTGTTGTAAGTTCGACTTTATTTATTACATTTACTACATTAGTAAAAGAAGCTATAATGCTAAAAGGCACAAATGCAGAATATCAAAATATTGATTTAGAAGTTAATACAGCCTCTCAAGATAATGATACAAATGATAATAATACAAATGATTCTAATCTATTAGATAAAATTAAAAGCTTAGACAATGTTGAAAAAGTATATCTTAAATATCCATTAATTGGGGGTAATTCTGAAATTGCACCAAACAAAAAAGTAGATGAAGCAGGAGATATATACGAAAGAGAAGACATTAATGGACAAACTAAAGAATTCATATATACTCAAATTAATGTATACGATAAAACTGCATTAGATGAAGCTAAAAAATATGTGATTAGTGGAGACATTAATATTGATAAAATAAATTCTCAAAACGGTGTAATTTTAGTTTCTAATTCAAAAGCAAGAGATAACAATACTAAAAAGAGATATATGGGTAAATTAACCAATTACAAAGTAAATGATGAGATTAGTTTAATTGATGATTCTGGCAAAGATTATAAAGTAAAGATAATGGCGATTATAGAAAATAATATCTTTGAAAGAGAAACGCAAAATAACACTATGTCTTTAATAACAACAGATAAAGTAAAAGAAAATTTAACTAAGATAAATTCAGATATAGCAAGTATTGGAGTTGATTTAAAAGACTCATCACTACACTTAAATACTTATGAAAAAATAAATAACATTCTACAAGATTATCCATCTTATAGTATAGTAGATTATGTTGATGCAAATGATATGGAAAAAAGTTATATTATATTAATTAAAGTATTAGTATATGGATTTATATTTGTAATCACATTAATAAGTAGTATAAATATTATAAACACAATTACAATGAATATAACTTTAAGAAGAAAAGAACTATCTGTACTAAAATCTATAGGTATGTCACAAAAAGACTTAAAGAAAATGATAATGTATGAAGGTTTATTTTATGGTTTAGTTGGAGGAGTGATAGGATCTATAGCTGGATGTGGTTTTACTTATGCTATATATGATGTTTTATCAGATATTGTAGGGATTACATGGAAATTACCTTGGATGTTATGTATAATTACTATTTTAGTATCAATAGTAATTAGTTTCTTATCAACATTAATACCGATGAGAAAAATTGAAAAGGATAATGTAATAGAGGCTATTAGAGAGGGGTAGAAGTATTAAGGAGGTTATTTATGAAAAAAATATTATTTGTTGAAGATGATGATGCTTTAGGTTATGCTTTAGAATTTTCTTTAATTGATGAAGGATACAACATAATAAGAACGTGTACTATTGAGGATGCTAAAAATTGCTTTAATAATGATGAATTTAAGTTAATATTATTAGATGTAAATTTACCAGATGGAAATGGATATGATTTTTGCAAATATATTAGAGAAAAATCAAGTGTACCAATAATATTTCTAACAGCACTAGATGATGAAGTCAATGTTGTTATGGGGTTAGAAATAGGTGCAAATGATTATTTAACTAAACCATTTGGAGTTAGAGAATTATTAGCAAGAATTAAGGTACAGTTACGTTCAAACAAATCAAATGAAATAAAAGATAAATTAATAAGTAAAGACATAACTATTGATATATCTACAAGTCATGTATATAAAAAGAATGAACTTTTAAATTTAACAGCATTAGAATATAAACTATTAATATTATTTATGAATAATCCTAATAAGATAATAAAACGAGAGAGTATTCTTGAAAGTATTACAGGTGAAGATGATACTTTCTTTGATGAGAATACATTATCTGTATATATAAAGCGACTTAGAGAAAAAATTGAAGATGATTATAAAAATCCAAAATATATTATAACTAAGCGTGGGTTAGGTTATAAGTGGGATATTGAAGTAGGGAGTGAGTAAAGTTGAATAAGGTTTTTATTAACAACGAAGTAAAAAGAAGTACTCTTATATTAACATCACTTCTTACTATTTTTATAATGATTCAAGGATTACTGTATGTAGCATATACTAACAATCAAAAGCAAGATTATATAGATATAGTTGGAAGTATGGTATCAAAAGCAATAACGCTTAATCCAGAATTAGAAAAAGAATTAATACCACTAATAACTAAAGATATTAGCCAAAAAGACAAAGAAGCTGGGCGCATCATTGCAAAAGAATACGGAATAACAAGTAAGCTTAATAATAGCTTATTTCCAAATTTTAAAAATAACAATAAAATATTTATTGTGAGCATAGTTTTTTCATTGTTATTATTAATACTAAACTATATACAGTATAAATACTTTTTCTTAAAAGTAAGAAATGTGACTTTAGCAGCTAATAAGATATTAGATGATGATTATAGTACTTTAGTTAATGAAGATAAAGAAGGGGATTTTTCTAAGTTAGCTTTAGCATTTTCTAATATTAGAAGTATTATTAAAAATAATGTAAGCACCACACAAAAGGAAAAACAGTATTTAGTAGAGCTTCTACAAAATATGTCACATCAGATAAAAACAAAGATAGCTACTATGATATTATACAATGATATATTACTAAATAGAAAACTGACAGAAGAACAAAGAGTAAAATTTCTTGAGAGTAATAGTATTCAGCTTAATAAGATGAATTTGATGGTACAAAATATATTGAAATTGGCAAGGTTAGATGCAAATGCAATTGAGTTTTATAAAAAAGAAGATAATTTAAATAAAACTATAGAAGAAGTAGTACATAGCCTCGAAGAATTTGCACATGATGCTAATGTTAATTTGAGTATCTGCTATAAAGAGCAGATTAACTTATTGCATGATAAATTTTGGGTACAAGAGGCGTTTAGCAATATTATAAAAAACTGCATTGAACATACCCCTAAAAATAAAAATGTGAAAGTTTATTTGTCTGATAATCCTGCATATTCAAGAATAACTATTGAAGACAGTGGAGAAGGTATAGTACAAGAAGATATAGCAAATATTTTTAAGCGATTTTATAAGTCTAAAAATTCAACTAAAAAAGATTCGGTTGGTATAGGATTAGCTATTTCAAAATCAATTATCGAATCTCATAATGGATATATTGATGTAAAAAGTGTCTCTGGGCAAGGAAGTAGATTTTTTATAACTTTTATGAAATATTAATAAAAAGTGTCTCATTTAATGAATTTTAAAAATCATTTTGAGACACTTTTTTTATAAAAATTACTATCCTAGAATTTAATGTATTTTTAGTTATGTAGTAGTGTAAGTTACACTACTACATAACTAAAAATACATATTATAATATACTTAGATGAAAGAAATATTAATGTACCAACACATTATATAAGGGGAGAGGGTATTTTAAATGAATTCAAATGGAACTAAACTTGAAGATGTCTTAAAAATGCATGGTATTGAAATGTCAGATGTAGTTGATGCTAATGAGTATGAAATTCCAGAGGCAAAAGATAGTACTAAAAGGCTTATGGAAATCTACTATAACTTAAAAGTTACTGCTGATATGGAAGCTCCATATTGGTATAACAGAACTTGGTGGGAAAATGATGGGGATGTAACTATAGTAAGAAGAGCAAAAGCTATGGCTTCGTGCTTATCTCACATTACACCTACTATCCTACCTTATGAAAAACTTGTTATGAACAAGACAAAAAATGTTAGAGGGGCATTTCCATTTCCTTGGGTTTGTGCAAGCTTCTTTAATGCTCAAGCAGAAGCTTTAATGAATGAAGTTGATGCTCCTTGTGAGAGTGAAGCTGATTCAGTTAGTGTAGTTGGTGCTGGGGGCGGTAATGTTACACAAAGTTACGGAGATGTTATAAGTCTTGCTAAGAAATTTGGTATGAGAAAAGAAGAAATTCCGGTTTTAGTTAAAACATCTAAGCCTTGGGATGGAATTTCAATTGAAGATTTAAGTGATAAGTATGCAAAATATACTCCAGGCTATGACCAAGAACAACGTATTATGGATTCTGTAATATCTATGTTTGACTCTTGGGCAATTCCTCAAGGGCGTGAAGTAATAAACTATTACATGCCTTTAGAGTATGGTTTTGATAGAATTATAGAATTATGTGATGAAAAAATTGCTGAGTTTATGGGTGAAGCAGGCGATGATGGAATACTTGGTATGAGTAGGGGTTATTATTATATAGCAATGAAAGAAATCACTAAAGGGTTAAGTACTTGGTGTGAGAACTATTCAAAACAAGCAAAATATTTAGCTTCAATTGAGACAGATAAAGAATTAAAAGCCAATTATGAAAAAATCGAAGAAGTTATGGGAAATATTGCTCACAAAAAGCCTGCAAACTTCTGGGAAGCAATTCAAATGACAATTTGTTGTCACTTAGGTGTTGTTAATGAAGATCCACAGTCTGGTATGTCAATTGGTAGACTTGGTCAAGTATTACAACCATTTTATGAAAAAGATATAAAAGATGGGACAATGACAGAGGAAGATGTAATTGAACTTCTTGAATTACATAGAATTAAAATTACTTGTATAGAATGTTTTGCATCAGCTGGAGTATCTGGGGGAGTTCTTTCTGGTAATACATTTAACAACCTTTCTTTAGGTGGACAAAATTATGATGGTCTATCAGCTGTTACTGATTTAGAATACTTAATTATTGAAGCAGGTATGAGAAATCAAACTCCTCAACCTACACTAAGTATATTATATGATGAAAAAACACCTGAAGACTTCCTTATGAAAGCTGCTTCTTGTACAAAACTTGGACTTGGATATCCTGCATGGATGAACAATCAAACAGGTATGAACTTTATGCTAAGACATTACGGTCCAGAGGGTATGGATATTATTGATGCAAGGGCATGGTGCCTTGGAGGATGTCTTGAATCTTCACCAGGATGTTTTATGCCGCTTAATTACAATGGGAAGATAACAATGATTCCAGGTGGTGCATCACCTACATGCGGTACAGGTGTTCACTTTGTAGCACTACCTAAAATACTTGAACTTGTTTTATCAAATGGACTAGATAAGAGAACTGGAAAACAAATATATCCACCTCATAATAGGAAAATTGATTCTTATGAGACTATGATAAATCAGTGGGAGAAATATATAGAACTTACTACAGATGTTCTTAACAAGGTTAATAATATTCAAATGGACCTTTGGAGAAAGAAGAATATGCCAGTTGTAAATTCACTTCTTAAACCAGATTGCTTCACAAAAGGTAGAGACCTTGGTGTTATGGGAGCAAGATATAATGCAACTATTAACTTTGAATCTTGTGGTACAATTACATTTGTAAATTCATTAGCTTCAATTAAGAAAAATGTATTTGATGATAAGAAGTTTACAATTGAAGAGATGGCAGATGCAATGATTAATAACTTTGGATTTGAGACTGCATACCAAACTGGAGTATTTTCACCGGATTCAAGAGTTAGCACTGAAAATAGTGAAAAATACGAAGAAATATTCGCAGCATGCATAAATGCACCAAAGTATGGAAATGCAGATATGTATGTAGATAGTATTTTAAGAGATTATCAATATTATATGCATGATATGACTAGCAAGTTTAAATCATATTATGGTAAGCCTGAATATTTATGTCAAATATCAGTTTCAACACATGGCCCTCAAGGATTTATAACATTAGCTTCAGCTGATGGAAGACTTGCAGGTACAACTTATTCAGATGGATCTTTATCTGCAGAATCTGGAACTGACAAGAATGGTATTTATGCTATATTTGAATCTGCAACTGTTTATGATCATTCAATGCATCAAAATTCACAAATGAACTTAAAACTTCATCCAACAGCTGTAAAAGGTTTAAATGGAACAAGAAAACTTCTTGATATTGTGCGTGCTTATATGAGAAAAGGTGGATTCCACGTTCAGTTTAACGTTGTAAATTCAGAAGTTCTAAGAGATGCACAAGCAAAACCAGATAACTATAGAGACCTTATGGTTCGTGTTGCTGGGTTTACACAATATTGGTGTGAAATTGGTAAACCTATTCAAGATGAAGTTATATATAGAACGGAATATGAAGTATAGAGCATAATTAAAAAATGAATGGGGGTAACTATATGAGACATTACGATTGTAAAAATTATATTAATTTAGATTGTGAAAAAGGACTATGTGCACTATGTAAGGCAGTTGTACCTATTAGTGGACAAAACAGTGAAGCGTGTGCTAATTTTAAGGCTGCTGATAAATGTGGTAACTGTAAAAACTTTTCTAATCCAGATAATCACGGAATTGGAACATGCACAGGTTTAGAAAAAGAGAACTGGTCATATTCTACTATGAATGCCTGCACATGTTCAGGTTATGAAGCAAGATAGGATAATATTATGAATGAAAAAGGCTTAATATTTGATATACAGAGTTTTTCTGTACATGATGGACCGGGATGCAGAACAAACATATTTTTTACAGGCTGTCCACTAAAGTGCAAATGGTGTGCCAATCCAGAAAGTTGGATTAAGAAAAAACATCTTATGCTCTCAGAAAATTTATGTAAATATGATAAGGGTTGTAGAGCGTGTAAAAATATATGTCCTTATGGCTCAATTAAATTTTATGAAAATAAAAAGCCAAGCATAACAAGGGATATATGTAAGAGGTGTGAGACTTTTGAGTGTGTTAGCATATGTCCAAATAATTCACTAAAACAGTGTGTTAAGGAATATAGTGTTGATGAAATTATAAAAATTCTTAGACGTGATTTTAATAACTGGGGTCCTGAGGGCGGAGTAACATTCTCAGGAGGAGAGCCTTTGATGCATCATGAGTTTTTAATTGAAGTTTTAAAAAAATGTCATAAGTGGCAGATTCATAATGCAATTGAAACTAGTGCATATGCAAAATCAGAAATTTTCCTTGAAGTATTTAAATACATTCAATTTGCATTTATTGATGTTAAGAATATGGATAATGAAAAACATAAAGATGGAACTGGAGTTTATAATGATTTGATACTTTCAAATATTGAATTACTTAAAAAATCTGGTTGGCAGGGAAGACTTGTTCTAAGACAGCCAACTATAGGTGGATATAATGACAGTGATGAAAATGCATACAAATTAATTGAATTTATGAAAAAAAACTCACTATATGAAATTAACCTTTTGAAATTTCACAGGCTAGGTGAAACAAAATGGAATCAATTAGGAAAAGTATATGAGTATCATGATCATGGCGATATTACATATGAAAAAATGCAACATCTTCAAAAGCTTTATTTAGACAACAATATAGCTTGTTATATAGGAGACAATACTCCTTTTTAAATTTAGCTTTTTCATTATAGATTGTTGTATGTAATTAAAAACTTTATGTGTGAATTAAAAAAGCTAGTAATTCTACTTTAGAATTACTAGCTTTCAGTTTATAATAGAAATATATATTATAAAAAAGGATGATTTGCATATGGACATAAATGAAATAAAGGACATTCTTATATATGACTATATAAAGGATTACTTGAATGAAATATCTATTTTAAATGTAAAAAAGGGGCAATACATAACTCGTTCTAGTGAAAAGCTTGAAGAAATCTTTTATGTAGTGGATGGAAATGCTAAAGTAGAATGCATAACTAAGTCTGGGAAGAGTTTTTTAGTAGATGAACTTTGTGAAAATGAGTTTGTAGGTAAAATTAGTTATATGTATGAGCAAAATCTATTTTGTGATATTGTTGCTACAAGTGATTCTACAATACTAAGGATAAGTAAAAGTACTTTTAAGAAATTGGAAAAGAATCCAGAGTTTTTGAAACTGTTTTTATTCAAAACTAGTAAGAGAATATATTATATGTACAAGAAGTTAATGATGAAGGATTTGTTTAGACTTGAAGAAACATTTGCTTTTCATATCTTAGAAAACTCTGAAAACGATGTTTTTAAATTTGTAAGTATGTATAATCTTTGCAAAGTAATGTCTGTTAGTAGAAAACAGCTATATAATGTGATAAATAGTTTTATAGAAAAGGATTATATAAGAAAAGACAAAACATCACTTATTATTTTAAATAGGGATTGTTTATATGAATTGTCTACAGCTGTAAGAGAAATTAATGAAGTAAATGATTGTGATTTTAAATTTGATATATAAATTAATATATTAAATTTATAAAAGCACTGAATTTGAAGGCCTAGGCTATCAAATCAGTGCTTTTTTTATAATTATAATAAATTTGGAATATATACAAGCATAAAAACATATAGATATATATAAGTTTTAAAGCAAATTTACGAAGGGGATGAGTGTGTGGGGTATTACAGTAAAACTACTAATGAAACCTTAAAATATCTAAAAGTAAATCCTGAAGTTGGATTAAGTACTAGTGATGTAGAAAAAAGAAGACAAGAATATGGTTACAATGAATTTGAAATCAAGAAAGGAAAACCGTTAATAGAATCAATAAGTGACAGTGTTATGGAACCTATGATATTAATTTTATTAGGTGCAGCAGTGATAAGTGCATTTGTAGGTGAAGTTCATGACGCTTTTGGAATTTTAGGAGCGGTAATTTTAGGACTATCTATAGGTGCTGCAACAGAAAGTAAATCCAAAAAAGCAGCCCAGGCCTTATCAAAATTAACAGATAATATAGAAGTAAAAGTATTGAGAAATGGAAAAATACATCAAATATCCAAAAGAGATTTAGTACCTGGCGATATTGTTTATATAGAAAGTGGGAATATGATACCTTCAGATGGTAGACTTATTCAGTCTATTAACTTGAAGCTAAGAGAGGACATGCTTACAGGTGAATCTGCGGATGTTTTAAAAAATGCAGACAAGGTAATAAAACAAGAACATATACCAGCAGAACAAATTAATATGGTATTTGGAGGAACTCTTGTAGCTTACGGAAGAGGAATTATGGTTGTAACAAGCACTGGAGATAAAACAGAAATGGGGCAAATAGCACAACATATAGGAGACAATGATATTCAAACTCCTCTTCAATTAAAGCTTGGTAAATTAGGAGCAAAGATAGCTATTATTTCAGGAATTATAGCATTTTTACTTTGTGTCCATATGATTGTAAAAATGAATTTAAATGGAACTATAAAGTTAAATACTTCAGGGATAATACCATTTTTAAAATCACTAGAACCAGCAAAAGATGCGTATATGGTTTGTATAGCATTAATTGTAGCAACTGTACCAGAAGGTTTGCCAACTATGGTAAACATAACATTAGCTATAACTATGCAAAAGATGGCTAAGATAAATGCTTTAGTAACTAAAAAAGAAGCTTGCGAAACTATAGGGTGCGTATCAGTAATTTGTTCTGATAAAACTGGAACATTAACTCAAAATAAAATGATGGTAGAAGTTGCTTATATAGATGGAGAATATGTTGATAGTAGTAAGTATAATAGTAGTAGTTACTTTGAAGAAAACTGTATAGTCAACTCAACAGCTGACATTGAAAAAGAGGACAAAGACTATAAATACATAGGTAGTGCAACTGAATGTGCATTGCTTTTATATCATAGAAATAGAGATTATAACAAATTTAGAAAAGAAATTAACTTAGTATCACAAGTTCCTTTTAGTTCAGACAAAAAGAGAATGTCATCTTTGATAGATACAGATGAAAATGGAGTATTTTTAAGTAAAGGAGCTCCAGAAGTTTTACTAGATAAATGTGTATATATGCAAAAGGGTAAAACTGTAGTACCTATGACACCTCAGATTAAAAGAGAAATACTTAGTGAAATTAGAAAACTTCAAGTTAAGTCCATGAGAACTTTAGGATTTGCTTATAAAAAAATAGATAAATCATCAATGCAAGTTGCGGCAACTTATGAAGGAGAAATTTCTAGTAGTTTTAATTTAGACACTTATGAAAGATATAAAGATTTAGTATTTTCGGGCTTTGTTGGTATAGTAGACCCTCTAAGAGAAGGTGTAAAAGAATCTATCCAAGTGGCTTACGATGCAGGTGTAAAAGTTAAGATGCTTACAGGAGATAATATAAACACAGCAAAGGCTATAGGAGAAGAAATAGGTCTTTTATATGATGGTAAAAAAGCAGTAGAAGCAACTTATATAGATTTATTGTCAGATGAAGAATTAAGAAAAGAAATAAATGATATCTCTATTGTAGCAAGATCTAAGCCAGATACGAAAATGAGGATAGTACAAGCACTCCAAGCTAACTCAGAGGTAGTAGCAGTTACTGGAGATGGTATAAATGATGCCCCAGCTTTAAGTAAAGCAGATGTTGGAATTTCAATGGGAATATCAGGAACTGAGGTTTCAAAAAATGCATCAGATATAATACTTACAGATGATAGTTTTAGTACTATAGTTGACGGTATAAAGTGGGGAAGGGGTATATATGAGAACTTCCAACGATTTATACAATTTCAACTTACTGTTAATATAGTAGCTTTTATGATAGCTGTAATGTCTCAAGTTATGGGTAGGGAGATGCCATTTACTACAATACAACTATTATGGGTAAATATAATAATGGATGGACCACCTGCATTAGCTTTAGGGTTAGAACCTGTTAGAGATTATGTTCTTAAAAGAAAACCAATTAAAAGAAAAGCAGGTATTATAGCAAGAAGTATGTTAGTAAATATAATTATAAATGCAGCGCTTATAATATCAATAGTAAATCTTCAATCATTTTTTAATGTGTTAGATGCTACTTCAAAAGAACAAGGAACTGTAGTATTTTCAGTTTTCGCTTTTAGTGCATTGTTCAATGCTTTGAGTTGTAGGGAGTTTGGACTTAATAGTATAATACCAAATTTCTTTAAAAATAAACTAGCTTTATATGTCATTTTTATAACTGGTATAGTACAAGTTGTATTTACACAAGTTTTTAAAAGCTTCTTTAACTCAGTAGCTTTAAGTGGATTTATGTGGATGAAGATAATACTACTTTCATCAATGGTACTTATATTAAATGAAACGCTTAAATTTATTCTTAGAAAAGTAAAAAAATAAATAAGAATTAAAATAATTAGTTATTCAAAGGTCAAGTTTAATACATAATTATTTATGACCTTTGAATACTACAGCTATAGATGATATAATTTATGTGATATATTCTATATAATAATATAAATTATTAAAATAAGGGGTGTTATTTATGCAAAATAAATTAGTACTAGTTATTGTTCCAGGCTCTAAGCAAAGACTGTAATACACATACAGAACTAAACTTTGTTTGGAGCCAAAACTAAACTTTGGTTAAGTGGTTTTGTGCAGTCTTTGCTTCATTATTTACGAACAAAAAAGTAGATAGGAGCGAGAGTCATGAAATATGAAAAAGCACAAAATATATTACCACAAGATGTTGTTGAATTAATTCAAGAATATATAGATGGTGGATATTTATATATACCTAGAAAGTCTAGTAATAAAAAATCTTGGGGCGAGGATAGTGGAACTAAGCACGATTTAAAGAAAAGAAATGTAGAGATTTTTAACAAATACAAAAACGGGATATCTGTTAAAGAACTTACTAACTACTACTACCTTACTGAAAATAGTATTAGAAGAATTATTAGACAAGAAAAACAAATAGTATAAACAAAGTGCCTTAGATAATTATAATTATTTAAGGCACTTTGTTTATATTAGTTAAAATCCACATTACTACAGAAACATTTGTAAACTTGGTTATTGTATTTTTAAATGCTATGATTTTAATATGAAATTAAAGCAAGAAAAGAGGAATTAAAATGAGCATTTTAACAGTTGAAAATATGAGCCACGGGTTTGGAGATAGAGATATATTTAAAAATATATCATTTAGATTATTAAAAGGAGAACATGTAGGACTTGTGGGAGCAAATGGTGAAGGTAAATCAACTTTTATGAATTTAATCACAGATAAAATAATACCTGACAGTGGAAATATAAATTGGAACAGTAAAATAAGTGTTGGATATTTAGACCAACACACCAATCTTAAAGAAGGAAAAACTATAAGAGATACTTTAAAAGAAGCATTTAAGAGTCTATTTGATATGGAAAGTGAACTTAATAATATATATAATAAAATGTCTTCAATGGATATAGAAGAAATTACAAAAGCCATTGAAAAAACTACTGACTTACAAGAAATTTTAATTAATAATGAATTTTATATCATAGATTCCAAAGTAGAATCAGTAGCACTTGGTTTAGGTCTTAGAGATATTGGATTAGATAAAGATGTTTCAAAATTAAGTGGAGGTCAAAGAACTAAAGTATTATTAGCAAAACTACTTTTAGAGACGCCAGATGTATTACTATTAGATGAGCCTACTAACTATTTAGATGAAGAACATATACAATGGTTAAAAAAATATTTACAAACTTATGAAGAAGCATTTATATTAATATCTCATGATTTAGATTTTCTAAATAGTGTTGTAGATATAGTATGCCATCTTGAAAATAAATCACTAACTAGATATGTCGGGAATTATGAAAATTTCACAAAGGTATATGAAGCCAACAAGCTTCAATTAAGAGCGGATTATAATAGACAGCAAGTAGAAATTTCTAAGTTAGAAGACTATATTGCAAAAAATAAATCGAGAGCATCAACAAGTGGTATGGCAAAATCGAGACAGAAAAAACTAGATAAAATTGATAGAATAGAAATATCAAAACATAAGCCAAAACCAAAATTTAAATTTATGGAGTCTAAACAATCAGGCAGGATTATATTTGAGACAAAAGACTTAATTATAGGATATGATAAGCCTTTAACTAAACCTATTAATATAAAAATGGAAAAGGGAGCAAAGATAGCTATAATTGGTTCAAATGGAATAGGAAAGACGACCCTTTTAAAAAGCTTAATAGGAATTAATAAACCTATAAGTGGAACTATAAAACTTGGAGAACATCAAGAAATTCAATATTTTGAACAAGAAATAAAAATGGAAAATGATAATACTGCTTTAGAAGAAATCTGGAGTGAATTTTATAAATGTAATAGATATGAAATTAGAAGCATGCTAGCTAGATGTGGGCTAACTAATGAGCATATAGATAGCAAAGTGAGTATGCTAAGTGGTGGAGAACAATCAAAGATTAGGTTATGCAAGGTTATGAATATACCTAGTAATATATTGATTTTAGATGAACCAACAAATCACTTAGATATAGATGCAAAAAATGAATTGAAAAGAGCATTAAAAGAATATAGCGGAAGTTTAATTTTAGTATGCCATGAACGTGATTTTTATAAGGATATTGTAAGTGATGTATTAAACTGTGAAAAATTTAAAATATAAAAATTAAGTACCGTTTATGAAATTTTATAGAATTTCTAAGAGCTGTTCTAGATATAGATAAAAATTTAATACGGTTATTAATTCAATAAATTCTTGAGGTTGACTTAGTATGCTAGTTGTCGGCAAAAACATACTAGTTGTCTTACTTATATTGAACAAAAACTTCTAAAATGCTACTTTTTATAATAATAAGGTAGCATTTTTTTATACAAGAAGGGGGAGGCAAAGTTTTGACTACATTTAAACTAGCAATATCGTATATGAAAAAACAAAGAGGAAAAACACTAGCACTATTATCGTGTATTGTACTTTCGGTGATGCTTATTTTTTCTATGATTGTAATTAGGGATTCTGGATATGATTGCCAAATAAAAGAGGCTAAAGATGTACATGGCGACTATCATGTAGAGTTTGGGGGTATTGATAAGGATAAAGTACAAGGTCTTACAGATGAAAAAGATATATCAAAGTTAAACACTTCAAAAGAACTATGTGAAACAGTCGACAAAAAAAGTGGTGTTAGGCTTGATTTAAATTCATTTGACAAAGGGTTTATAAGTTCTTTTGGATACAAGACAGAGGGAAGAGAACCAATAAAGAACGGAGAAATAGTAATAGAAAAAGAAGCTGCAAGTCAGATGGGAATATCTAACCCGTTAAATAAAAATATAGACTTGATGCTTTTAAATCAGTATCTTGATAACAATGGAATTAACCAGATAGATAGTGCTAATAAAACATTCAAAATAGTTGGTTTAATAGAAAAACCAGATAAGTATTATGATACATCGGGCTTTGGTAAGATACTTAGAGCTTTTGTTCATAAGGATTCTAAGTTGCCGATAAAAGTAAAAGATACATATACGGGAACAATATACCTTAAGTCAGAGGAAAATGTGTCTCAATTTATAACTAAAATGATAAAAAAATTAGATACTAATTCAATAAATCTACAGGAAAATATTGAGGTTTACTCAGCAAAGCGATTCAAACAAGCTTCAACATTAAGCAAAGAAAATATTATAAGATTAGTGCTTTTAGTCGTTGTATCAACTATTGTAATATACAACATCTTCAATATTATTTTTCAAGATATGATTAGGCAAATAGGTCTTATGAGATCTATTGGGATGTCAAATAAAAAAATAAATAGCATATTTATTATTATGAGCTTTATTTATATAATTTTAGGAACCCTAATAGGGATAGTATTTGGAATTATTTTTTCATATGTTGGTTTAAGGGTAGTGTATGGATATAGTTCTGTGTTAACTATACAAAAACTTAGTATAATATGCTCTTTTTTAGTTTCAATTATATCAGTATCTCTTTCTAACTTTATAATAATTAAAAAATCTACTAAAATACCTATAATCGAGGCTATAAGTGAAAGCGATAAGTATGAGAGAAAATCAAAGAACAACAATAAAAAGAAAGATGAGATAAGTAAAAATTTACTTATAAATATAGCAACTAGAAATCTATGGAGAAATAAACCTAGAACAATATTGACAATAGTAGCAATTACTTTGGTTGGGACAATGTTTATATTAAATTTAGGTAGAAATAGTTTGGTAAAAAATAATATGGCAGAAGGAATAATGAGTGGTTCAGCATCGATGTCATATGGAAGTGTAGATAAAACTGTTGAGGGTGATATTGTAAGTTCAGAACCTTTGTTTTATAATCTGCACAATAATTTAATACAAAAAGTTAAGAACATAGAAGGAGTAAGGTATATAGAACCACATTTTTATAATCCTAATGCTAATATTTTACTTTCTAAAGATAAGTTGTCAAAAGCTTATCAAGATGAATTAGATAGAATGGAGTCACTTTATCAAGTTAAATATAACAATGAGTATCCACTTTTAATAAGAGGATATAGTGACGATATGTTGAAGCAAAGAAAAGGATTTATTGAAAAAGGGGAAAAAATACTAAGCCCTACATCTAATGAGCACAAGAAAATAATCTTAGTTAACAATACATACTCGAAAGTTACAAATTCTTTTGATACAAAGGTAATTAACGATGCGAAAATAGGAGATATTGTAGAAATAAAACTCCCTGTATATAGAGATAGCGTTGAAAAATATGAAAACTTCAAAGTAGAGGTTGGAGCTATAATGAAAGAATCATACGCAGCAGGTCAGGATGGTAATACACAAGCTAGAGGAGTTCAAGTAATATTTAGGGAAAATGACTATAAAGAATTAACAGGTCAAAAAGAGTATAATAAGCTTTTCGTCATAGCTGAAAAAGGACAGTTATATTCTGTAGAAAAAGAATTAAAAGAATTAACTAAGAATTATGGTTCTACAGAGATTAATGGAAAAGGAGAAGAACTAAAATTTATGGGAGCGCAACAAAGTTTAGAAGAGAAGCTTTCTGTAATATATCAGTTTTTGACTATATTAATACTTTCAGTGAATATTGTTTTTATTATGAGAAGTAATATTATTACAAGAAGAAAAGAATTGGCAACATTAAGAGCAATTGGAATGAGCACGAAAAGTATAAAAAAAATCCTAATTATTGAAAGTCAACTATATGGAATGGTAGCTTCCATAATAGGGTCTGTGATTGCAACAGCTGATTATAATTACAACATAGTAAAGCTTAACAAACTTGTTTTTGCAGCTGGATATACTAGGACGGTAGACTACAGTATTCCTTTGACTCAAATACTTATACTATTTGCAATTTTTATTGTTATGGGATTTATTTCTGTATATGTATCTAAAGATAAAATTGAAGGAACATCGATAACAGGGGTAATTTCACAAAATTACTAATACATTTTGGGCAACAACTAAAAATTAATCTAATATCAGTATATGATAAAGAGATAGCAGTTAAGCTATCTCTTATTTATGTGTAAAAGATAATATGGCAGTAATAAGTATTTATTTTGAAGTATATTCTTTTTTTATGAAACTCACTTAAATTCAAATATGGTATAATAATGTTTGAATTTATCAATAAAATAAATTTTAATAAGGCATAAGAAAAGACACTACATAAGGGGGGCTTATGATTAAAATAGCAATCTGTGAGGATGAAAAAGAGCAACAAGAGTTGTTAAAAGATTACATTGAGCAGATATTTAAAGGGATATCTGTTGAATATAGTTTATATGTATTTAACTCAGGGGAAGAATTATTTGAAAATTATCCTAAAGACATTGATATATTTTTATTAGATATACAATTAAATGAAATTAATGGAATGGATACAGCTAGAAAGATTAGGATTTTAGATAATAAAGTGGAAATCATTTTTATTACATCACTAATAGAATATGCACTAGAAGGTTATGAAGTAAGGGCTTATAGATATTTAATAAAACCAGTAAAATATGATGATTTAAAAGAAAATATTATCAACTGCATAAAAGAAGTAGATATAAAAAATAAATACATTATTGTAAAAGCACAAGGCAATCAAATTAAATTGGATATAAATGAAATAACTTACATAGAAGTACAAAAAGAAAACATAACGATACATACTTTAAATCAGATTTATGAAATAAAAGGGACTATGAATAATATTGAAAAAGATATAAACTGTAGTAGATTTTGTAGATGCCATAAGAGTTTTTTAGTTAACCTAGAACATGTAAAGAGTATAAAACAGTATGTTGTAACACTTGAAAACAGTGAGGAAGTACCTGTTAGTAGGTATAGATTTAAGGAAACAAAAGAGAAGTTTTTTGATTTGATAGAGGAAAAATTATGTTAATTGATATCTATTATTTAGTTGTTTTAAATATGGCAATGTTTATAGGTTTATTTTTTATGTTAATGAATAGAACCGATTATGTTTATGAATATAAATTTGAGGTCAAATATGTACTGACGAGTATAGCTTTAATTTTTATAATTACAAGAGCTCTACGTTTTGGAACAATATCGTTAGAAGAAATACTGAGAATGTTTTTGGCAATATATTTAATTTGTAAAATTTTTTACAAAATTAATACAAGAAAATCTATTATTATCTCCGGCATATATAGTTTGATTTATATTTTGCTAGAGAGTATTATTTTTTGGTTTTTACAAGTTTCACGTAATAGCGTAGATTATATATTTGAGATTACTCTTGTAATTAATTTTATTATTTTTTTTGTAAGTATATCTTTTTTTTATATGCTTCAAAACATTTATAAAAATAAAAAATATTATTTATATATAATATTAACTACTATAATTAATTTATTAACAATAGCACTTATAAATAAATCACATACAGATTTAGGTAATTTATATGATATGTCACTTAAAAATAATGTTCATTTTTATGATGTTTCAGACATGCTTATATTCTCAACTACTATTAAAGATACATTTCCTTATCTTTTATTTATAGTAAATGTAATATTAATATCTATATTTACTAATTCTATAAAACTAGAAAAAGATAAAGCTAAAGAAGAATTTGTAAATGAAAAGTTAGACATGCAATATAAATACTATTTAATGGTAAAAGAGTCACAAGAAAAAATGAAACAAGTATATCATGATATGAATAATCATATGAGTAATATAAAATTGTTAAAAAACAGTAGTGAAGATGTAGATAAATACATCGACAATATAGAAGATGAAATAAAAAGTACTAAAAATATTTATAATACAGGAAATGTATTATTAGATATTATATTTCATGAAAAAAGCAAAGCTTGCATGGAAAATAATATAGATTTTAAAATAGGAATAGATTTTAGTAAATGTGAATTTGTAGAGATGATTGACATAAGTAGTATATTTTCAAATTTAATTGATAATGCAATAGAAGCTTGCAATAAAATAGATGATAATAATATAGAAAAATATATAACTTTAAAAAGTACTTTTATAAAAGGACACTATGTTATTATA